>JAQVCR010000017.1 GCA_028689665.1 Muribaculaceae bacterium | reverse complement strand
ATAAAGGTTGTACATACGATGGTTTGAACTTAATGTTTTAATCACCACTAAGTTACTAAAAATCAGCGACATGTACAACTTTTTACTCATATTTATCAACTTAAATTAATTCCGCCAACGGGTATAATTTAAACGAAATCTATCCTTTGGAAATAAATTGTTTCCCCTAATACCAATCAAATAGAATCCGACTGTCGACACGTCGCTAAACAAGGAAACATTCGATGGGGGTAATATCGTATCATTACGATCCATTCTATACAACCCGGCACCTACTAACCCAAGCCCAAATTTTGTATCGGTCGAATAATGTGGGCCTCCAATTATACTAAAATCAAATTTCTTATTTTTTTTATTCTTATTAGCATCGCCAAAATAATCAATAAACTTTTTAAAAAAGCTTTTATTTTTAGGTATCGAGTCGCCTTGATTTATTTGTATAGTATCGTTATGAGTATGTGAAATTTGCGTAACTTCTGTATCAAAAGAGGCAGAGCCGATTTCCAGATCTTCTGAATGGGCTGTTAACGCAATTATGAATAACAAATAAAATAGTCTAATCCTCATTATTTCAACGTTTCGTTTCAATTTCGACAAAGGTAACAAAAAAAACAACAATAAATAATAAAACATGGTCTAAAAACTATAGTTTAAAACAGCAGAACATTAGTTTAAGAAACACATTAAAAGTTACTGAAATAATTGTTTGTATATCATTATATATTTATCTTTGTATTACGTTTTAATTAATAACAATTTTATCGCTTTATATTTTTTTCTTAATATGGTTTTTACTCGATTTATATATAAAGTTTAATGGTTATTTTGTAATGAATATAATTATTTTTTGTATGAAATTTCTTAATCAACAACGAACAATCTTATTTATAATACTTCTAATAATCGCTAGTAGTTATAATATCTATGCAAATAACAGCCAGCCAAGCAAGAAAGTATTAATTATAACATCATATACAGCCGACTCAGAGCGTGTTACCGATTTTATATCAATATTATCCAACGTTGAAAATGATAATAATTATAATTATGATTTTATCATGGAGAACCTTGATTATCGAGGAATATATGAATGTAAAACATGGAGTAATAAGCTAAGGCGAGTATTAAACAAATATAATAGCCAAAATCTAAAATCAATAATCTTACTCGGTCAGGAAGCATGGTCTACATATTTAACCTTGGATTCTGTGCCAAACGCTCCATTTTATGGTTGTTATATAAGTGAACGTGGAATAACAATAAATAATACGCCAAATGACCTTAGCGAGTGGTTTCCGGAAAGTAAAAATATGCGATTACTTGCAATAGATAAAGGCCGTTGTTGTGGCGCTCTAATGAATCGGTATGATATTGAAAACAATATAAAGCTCGTTCAACTGCTATATCCATCGGTTAATAAGGTTGCAATATTAACAGATAACACTTATGGTGGTCTTTCATTGCTTGGCCATTTCAAAGAGACCGTTAATACCAAATTTAAGAATATCACGCCAATCTATCTTGATGGTAGTAAATTATCGCCCAGCGATATAAAGCAACAAATATCTAATTTTGATAATACTACTGCGATTCTTATCGGTACTTGGCGAATAGACAATAATGGAACATTTATTCTTAATGGCTCGGTAGACAACCTAATACCCGGTGATTCACAAATACCTATATTGACTGTTACCGGCGTGGGCTTAAAAAGTATTGCACTCGGTGGGAATATTCCTAATTACGATTATGACATAAAAAGAATATTATCAGATATTTATGAATATGAACACAATACAAGCAAAAAACCAATATTCAGATATACAAGCAATAGATACATTTTTAATCAGAGCAAAATGGACCAATTTGGCATAAAGCCATTCGAAATACCATCTGATAGTGAAATAATCAGCCCCGACGATGATAAGATTAAACAATATAAAGACTATTTGATATATGGAAGTATCATCTTAATTGTATTTATTTCAGCACTAATACTATCAATATCGTTATTCTGCCGACTTAAAAGGATGAATAAAATATTATCTAAGCAAAAAGAAGAATTAGATAATCAGACAAAAGCTATTATTTTAGCTAAGGAGAAAGCCGAAGAATCGGACAAATTAAAATCAACTTTTTTGGCAAATATGAGCCATGAGATAAGAACTCCATTAAACGCTATTGTAGGGTTTTCCGAATTAATGAAAGACGGATCGGTCGATGAACGCAATGAATATTGGAGCATTATTAATGATAATAATGAACTATTACTACGGCTAATCAACGACATCTTAGACCTGTCTAAAATAGAAGCGGGAATGATTGAGTTAAAGCACTCCCCTTTTGATATGGTAAAGTGTATTCAGAATATCTATCTGACACTCTCAAAAAGATTTGATATAAAAGATGATAAAGTAAAATTCAAAATATCTATCCCGTGCGATATCTGTATTATTAATAAAGACCAAAATAGAATAATGCAGTTATACACTAATTTTGTTACAAATGCATTCAAATTCACATTTAAGGGACACATAACAATAGGATTTGAATTGCTAGATAATGGAATCAAATTATTTTGTGAAGATACAGGAGTAGGAATTGAAAAGGAAAATATACCGAAAGTTTTTGAGCGCTTCTATAAATTAAATGATTTTGCACAAGGCACCGGATTGGGAATGGCAATATGTAAAGCAATAGTTGAAGCTGAAGGTGGAACTATCGGTATAGATTCTAGTCCAGGCTCCGGCTCGACATTTTGGGCTATTATCCCATGCGATTATGAATGCAATAAAGAAAGATAATAATCAGAATATTTAATATTAATTATTATCTTTGTAAATAATTAGTGAGGTGGCTTGTCGCTCGTTGTATGGCAATGAGAGGAAAGTCTGGGCAACACAGAGTATCATATTTCCTAACGGGAAGCTATCTGTAAAGGTAGAGTAACGTGACAGAAAATAACCGCCGATCATCGGTAAGGGTGAAAAGGTAGAGTAAGAGCCTACCGGAATCTATGGCGACATAGAATGCCGCACGTCTTATGAGTTGCAAGGTCAAGTATATCGACATTTAAGGGTTACTCGCCCATTGTCGAGGGGTAGACTGCTAAATCTTAATGGCAACATTAAGATTAGATAAATGACAAGCTTATTATATCGTTCAATTGTTGATAACATATAATAAACATAACCCGGCTTATAGCCTCACTATTTTTATTTTAAAATATCGTTTTTATTTTGAATATAAAAAGGACATACCAACGAATACGCACAATAATATTTAAACAATTCTATTATTGCACAGTCGGTGTATGGAACGATACACGAAGGACTTATCCAGTCGACTTTATTAAAACTATTAATCTTTTTATTACATCATTTCTCGATAAGAATCTTCAACAAAAAGCTTCTTCGCTCACTTTCAATACCCTCTTAGCAATAGTTCCGGCTTTAGCCCTTCTCTTTGCGATAGCTCGAGGTTTTGGCTTTCAAAAATTAATTGAGTCTGAGCTGTTTAAATATCTACCAGCACAAAAAGATGCACTAGAGAAAGGAATCATATTTGTAGAATCCTATCTAGAGCAATCATCACAAGGTATATTTCTAGGTATTGGTATCGTATTTCTATTGTGGACACTAATAAGCCTAACATTAAACGTAGAAGATATTTTTAATCATATTTGGAGTGTAAAGCAAGGTAGACCATACTATAGAAAAATCACAGATTATACAGCAATGTTTCTCATCTTTCCTATTCTTATAATTTGCGAAGGTGGACTATCCATTTTTATGGCTACAATTAGTTCGGACACAATTTTTTCGCCACTAATGATGTGGATACTCGACATCTTACCAATTATACTTACATGGTTAATATTTGCAGCTACATTCTATTTAATACCCTATACTAAAGTCCGTTTTAAATACGCATTAATATCTGGCATTTTAAGTGGAACTGCTTTCCACATTTTACAATGGTTATTTGTTGCAGGACAAATATATGTATCTAAATACAATGCAATATATGGTAGCTTTGCCTTCGTTCCATTATTCCTAATATGGCTTCACTTCACATGGCTAATTACTTTAGGTGGCGTAGGATTGACATTTTCGGCTCAAAACATCTTTAGTTTTAATTACAAATCGAAAATTGCAAATATTTCTAATAAATATAAGCTCAATATTACAATCGTATTAACTAATCTAATAGTTAAACGTTTTGAAAATCAAGAAAAGGCATACTCATATACCGAGCTTGCTAACTTAACTCTTGTCCCAATTCAGCTAATTAAAAATATTATCGACCGCCTTATAAGGACAAAAATACTTGTAGCTATTGATAGCGAAAATGAATGCAGCATAATGGATAAGCGATTCCAACCTGCTTTTGATATAAATAAATTATCAATAGGAATATTAATTGAAAAATTAAATTCAAATGGTAATTGCCAATTTCTCAACAATTTCGATTGCAACTATAACGAATTAATTAATGAAATAGAAAATATAAACGATATAGCACACGAACACTTAAAAGATAAACTAATTAAAGATTTATAGCATTCTTTCCACTTTTCAATCCAATTAATAAATCAGCTACAATAAATGTACTTCCACCTATAAATATTAGATCGTCAATTTTTGATGCTTTTAATGCCACATTATATGCTTCAATTACAGTATTATACTTTTCGCCAACTAAATTATATTTTTGTGCAATGTTTTGTACTTTCTCACAAGATAAAGCTCGTGGTATTTGGGCTTGCGTAAAATAATAAGTAGCATTTGTAGGCAACATTTCCATAATATGAGTTACATCTTTATCATTCACAAATCCTATAATGATATGTAATTTATCATACTTTTCCGATTTTAATTGATTTACAATATATTTAATTCCACCGACATTATGCCCAGTGTCGCAAATACAACGAGGCTTGTTATTAACAGTCATCCATCGCCCCATTAATCCAGTCAATTCGCACACTTCGGCGAAAGCATTTATTACAGCATCATTACCAATCTTATAATTAAGTCCTCGTAGTATAGAGATACTATTTAAAACAGTATTTGCATTTCTTATCTGACAATCTCCCGACAATTCCCCTCTCAAAATGCCAAAATCACTTGTATCAAATTTAAGATAATGCTCACTACGTGAATATGCTAATATCTTATTATTATCTTCAGCAAAAGTGATACAAGCACCCTCTTTTTGCGCTTTATTTAGAAATACAGGTCGAGTTTCATCGGTAGATTCTCCAATTAGAACCGGAATATCATGCTTTATTATTCCTGCTTTTTCAGATGCTATCTCAGCCAAAGTAGTACCTAAAAATTGAGTGTGGTCGAAAGAAATATTAGTAATAACACATAAATCAGGATTTATAATGTTAGTACTATCCAGACGTCCACCTAATCCTACTTCAATAACAGCCACATCTACTTTCTGCTGTCTAAAATAATCAAAAGCCATAGTCATGGTTAATTCAAAAAATGAGGGTTTTACAGTATCACTCTCCGAATTTGACAAATAGCTGTCGATGAATTTCATAACAGCCTCTTTAGAAATCATCTCACCATTGACCTTTATCCTTTCTCTAAAATCAATCAAATGTGGTGATGTATATAAGCCAACTTTATAGCCACTAAGTTGCAAAGTCGCCGCTAATAAATGCGAGACAGAGCCCTTGCCATTAGTCCCGGCTATATGAATAGTGTGATAACTTTTATATGGTTCATTAAAAATTTTATTCAACTTAATGCTGGTTTCTAATCCTGCTTTGTAAGCAGTCCCTCCTACCCGTTGAAACATAGGAAGTTGATTATACAAAAATTCTATAGCGTCATTATATTCCATCATAATCAATAAATCATATATCCAAAGATCCCTGCTAAAATAATAATATAAATTGGGTGAATCTTTGTATAGTAAACTAATATAAAAGATGTTACGCATATCGCAATGCTCCATGTGTAATCAATAAAATTATCTCTATTCATCAACATTAAAGCGGCCGAGGCAATTAGCCCAACGACAACCGGTCGTAGACCAAGAAAAATACCTTTTATTATCTTATTATCTTTATTTTTTCTTACATAGTGGCTTGTATATAGCACCAATAAGAAAGAAGGTATAACAACAGTTAATGTCGCAGCAATCGACCCCCATACACTATTAGTAACGACATAACCAATATATGTTGCACTGTTTATTCCAATGGGTCCTGGAGTCATTTGTGAAATTGCCACAATATCGGTAAACATATTATTTGTAATCCAACCACTAGCAACAACTTCTTTCTGAATTAAAGAAAGCATTGCATAGCCTCCGCCAAACCCAAAAATACCAATTTTAAAATATGCCCATATTAATTTAAGATATATACTCATAATCGTCGTAATAGTGTTTTATTATTTAGGATTAGCCTTTTTAGAATAATAAGCCCCTCCTAATGCTCCTAATACTATAAATAATATAGGATTAGAAATATATGGAATATTTGAGAAAATTAATAGAGCTACACCAATAGGAATAATAATAGTCTTAATATTAATCTTTGCACTCTTAGCCGAAGTGATTACCGGTGCAATAATTAATGCTACCACAGCGGGACGAATACCTTTAAAGATACTACTAATAGTCTCATTATTCTTTATTGTTTCTGGCGTAAGAAAAATTGCAATACATAAGATTATTACAAATGATGGCAGAATAGTGCCAAGTGCTGCAAAAACACTTCCTCTCTTTCCGCAAATCTTATCACCGACCGCAACTGCTATATTAACAGCTAGGATCCCAGGCATTGCTTGAGCCATTGCCAAAAGATCAAGAAATTCTTCGCGGTCTATCCATTTTTTGCTCGAAACTATTTCTTTTTCAATAATTGAAATCATAGCCCATCCCCCGCCAAAGGTGAAAGCGCCAATTCTCAGAAATGAAAAAAACAACCTTAAATATTCTCTTAGCATACAATCTATATATAATTCGATGCAAAAGTAATTAAAATTATGAGTTCAGTTGCGATAATTACATTCAATAATACTTCTCATATTTTTATACTCAATTTTGTTTTTATTAAAAAACTCAATCATCTGCGCTTGTATAATATTAAATTATTCTAAATATATCCATTCCATAGTACAATATATGAAATAATATTTTATTTTTGCCGTCATAATAATAACGTTAAAATTAACTATTACAAATATTAAATCCGAGATAATTTAACATTCAAAATTATGAAGAAGTACAGTAAATTAATTGCAATGGCAATAGTAGCCGCAATAATAGGTTCGGCTTTCACCATTATGGCAACATCGGTGATTAATAGCAACAATACTTATTCAGATAGTATTATTGCTCCAGAATCAGATAATAGTTCTTTCATAAGGACAGGGCAAACGAGAGCTGAAAATACCGATTTCACTAAGGCTGCAGAAATAACAGTTAATGCAGTAGTTAGTATTAAGAGCTTTGTTACCCCACGCCAGAATACAATGCAAAATTTTATTGATCCATTTGAATTGTTCTTTGGCCCTAATTATGGAGGTAATAATCAACAGCGACAGAAACCAAAAGAAGAAGCAAAGCCACAACAATCTGGTCTTGGATCAGGAGTTATTATATCTGATAATGGATATATCGTAACAAACAATCATGTTATTGATGGCGCAGATAAACTAGAGGTAACATTAAATGATAATCGCACATTCAATGCAAAAATTATTGGAGTAGATTCATCGACCGATTTAGCCCTTATAAAAATAGAAGTAAAAGGTCTTACTCCCATTGAATTTGGCAACTCTGATGAAATCAAAGTTGGCGAATGGGTGTTGGCAGTAGGAAATCCTTTTGGCTTCACATCAACAGTAACAACCGGTATTGTTAGTGCTAAAGCAAGAAGTATAAGCTCAGCGACACACACACGTCCAATGGGTATGGAGTCGTTTATTCAGACCGATGCTGCAGTAAATCCGGGCAATAGTGGAGGCGCATTAGTAAATACTAATGGACAATTAATAGGAATTAACACAGCCATATATTCAAACACAGGTAATTATGCCGGATATTCTTTTGCTATTCCTTCTTCAATAGTCAAAAAAGTGATTACCGACATTAAACAATTTGGTACTGTACAACGTGCTGTTCTTGGTATTGCATTTTCAGATCTAACTCATGAAATTGCAAAAGAAAAAGACATAACAGCAGTAAATGATGGTATATATATAGGTAAGGTCGAAGACCGCAGTGCCGCAATGGAAGCAGGACTAAAAGAAGGCGACGTTATCACCCAAATCAATGGTAATAGTGTAAAAAACACAGGAATGCTTATGGAACAAATGACAAAATTACGTCCCGGCGACAAAATTAAAGCAACCTACTATAGAGACAACAAGCAATTTACGACAACAATTACACTACGAAATGCTCAAGGTAATACATCAATAACTAAAACAAAAGATATGATTGATCTTGGCTGTGCATTTAAAGAATTAAGTAAAGCAAAAATGGAAGAAATGCAAATTACAAAAGGCATAGAAGTAGTTGGCATTAAAGATGGAAAATTCAAACAAGCAGGAATTAAAAATGGCTTTGTCATTCTGGAAGTAAATAACATTCCAATATCATCGAGAGATGAAATTGAAAAAATTTACAATTCAATTATGACAGAAGGAAACAATGATAAAGTAATGTTTATTGTGGGGCTATATCCTACCGGTAAAAAAGTATATTACGCAGTCGATCTTTCAGAATAATCGCAACAAACAAAATAATTTTATAATCCTACAGATTTAATAAATTTGTAGGATTTATTTTTTGAATCTCTTAATTTTTAATTTTAATGACTTATTAATGAACATTTTCATACCTTTCTCGATTACTATCATTAAAAGTATTTAAATATTTAAATAAAATTGAATTAGAAAAGACCATTACAACAACAAAATCGTATAGACATCGTTATTTAAACAGCATAGTGAAAATATATGCAAAATAGCAAGCAAAAAATTATTATTTCTGAGAATTTTTAACTAACTTTGCACACTTAAATTTCTTAATTAGAAATGAGACAATTAAAGATTACAAAATCAATTACTAATCGCGAAAGCGCATCTCTTGATAAATACTTGCAAGAAATTGGGCGAGAAGGACTAATTACTGTTGAAGAAGAAGTCGAGCTAGCTCAAAATATCAAGAAAGGCGACCAAGCTGCGTTAGATAAACTTACACGTGCAAATTTACGTTTTGTCGTTTCAGTTGCAAAACAGTATCAAAACCAAGGTCTTAGTTTACCCGATTTAATAAACGAAGGTAATCTAGGTCTAATAAAAGCAGCTCAGAAATTTGATGAGACACGTGGTTTTAAGTTTATTTCTTATGCAGTGTGGTGGATTCGTCAATCTATTTTACAAGCATTAGCCGAACAATCAAGAATTGTAAGGCTTCCACTAAACCAAGTAGGTTCGCTAAATAAGATTAGTAAAGCTCTTTCTAAGTTTGAACAAGAGAACGAGCGACGTCCGTCGCCCGAAGAGTTAGCCGAGCAGCTAGAAATACCAGTCGACAAAATCTCCGATACCTTAAAGGTTTCAGGCCGTCACATATCAGTTGATGCGCCATTTGTAGAAGGAGAAGACAATAGCCTGCTTGACGTATTAACAAACGACGACTCTCCCCTAGCCGATTTTGCCCTAAACCAAGAATCACTATCTAAAGAAGTTGACAGAGCATTAAATCAACTACATGATAGAGAAAGAGACATTTTAAAAATGTTCTTTGGAATAGGATGTCAAGAAATGACACTCGAAGAAATTGGCTCAAAATTTGACTTAACACGCGAGCGTGTACGCCAGATTAAAGAAAAGGCAATAAGACGCCTTAAAGGTCAGAAAAGTCGACTTCTTAAAACTTACTTAGGAGATTAATTTAAAAATTAAAATGTACTTGCGGTTAGATTTCATAAATCTAGCCGTATTTTATTTTAAGAGTATTCTAATTTTAATATATAATTACTATCTTAGCATAAAATTATTGAGATGAAAAGACTAATCATAACTACAGCATTTATTTTTATAGCATTATCATTGCTAGCCAAACAGCCTAAATCCGACTCTTATAATAATAGAGGATTTGCGTGGGGTATAGATATTGGTAGTTCCATTGATATAAGTAGTAATGGAATGTCATCAATCGACGCAGATGCATTCTTTGGATATAAAAATAAATTCATAAATATAATAGGAATTGGTGCTGCGGTACACCAATCGCTTGGAAACAATAATACACTTATACCGGTATACCTTATTTTCCGCACAAACTTTAGGACAAGACCTTCATTATGCTTCTTTGACCTACGAGGCGGTTATTCATTCAACTCACTAGAATCTAAACAAACACAAGATGGCTTATTTGGATCTGTTGGTATAGGCTTTAATTTATATTCATCATCAAAGTTTAATTCACATATTATATTGAGTTATAATTATTCAGATCTTAAATCTTATACAATCGACGATAAAGTGCGAAATTTAAAAGATTTACAGTCTATGTCTATTCGTATAGGAATACGTTTTTAGATATTTACTTTGAAACAGAAAGCAAATAGACTTATTTCTATATAAAATGTAATATTTTTCGTGATTTTAATTACAAATACTTGCTATTCCATATTATTTGATTAACTTTGCAATCAGATTAACAAAACGACAAATGAATAATAATATTAATAACATAAACATTCTCATTTCAATTCTGCTGGAGATTAAATATCGACAATAGAAAGGAAGGTTTATGGCACATTAATTATTAGCTATAAAAACATATTATAATTTATCGACCTTTCTTTTATTAGAAAGGTTTTTTTGTATAAGAAATTTAATTAAAACTATAACGAAATGAGTGACAGATTATTTATTTTCGACACCACATTAAGAGATGGAGAACAAGTTCCCGGTTGTCAGCTTAATACTGTTGAGAAAATTGAAGTTGCTAAAGCTCTAGAAGCTTTAGGAGTAGATGTAATCGAAGCAGGATTCCCCGTATCGAGTCCCGGCGATTTTAATTCAGTAGTAGAAATTTCAAAAGCAGTTACTTGGCCGACGATATGTGCACTCACCAGAGCTGTAGAGAATGACATTAAGGTAGCTTCAGAAGCATTACAATATGCTAAAAGCAAAAGGATACATACAGGTATTGGCACATCTGATTATCATATCAAATATAAATTCAATTCGACAAGAGAGGATATTCTTGAACGTGCAATTGGTTGCGTTAAATATGCAAAGAAATTTGTAGAAGATGTCCAGTTCTATGCAGAAGATGCCGGACGTACTGATAATGAATATCTCGCAAAAGTAGTTGAAGCCGTAATTAAAGCAGGAGCAACAGTAATTAATATCCCTGATACTACAGGATACTGTCTTCCATACGAATTTGGCGAGAAAATTAAATTTTTGAAAGAGAATGTAAAGGGTATCGATAACGTCGTAATTGCTACCCATTGTCATAACGATTTAGGAATGGCAACAGCAAATACCATATCGGGTATTCTAAATGGCGCACGTCAAGCCGAAGTTACAATTAATGGTATCGGAGAGCGAGCCGGTAATACATCTCTTGAAGAAGTTGCAATGATTTTTAAGAGTCATAAAGAATTTAATATTGATACACATATAACCACAAATAAGATTTATGGAATAAGTCGTATGGTATCAAGTCTAATGAATATGCCTGTGCAACCAAACAAAGCTATCGTTGGACGAAATGCTTTTGCTCACTCTTCGGGCATTCATCAAGATGGCGTTTTAAAAAACAGAGAAAGTTATGAAATAATAGATCCAAAAGACGTTGGAGTCGACGAAAACTCTATTGTCCTTACAGCAAGATCTGGTAGAGCTGCATTAAAGCACAGATTACATGTTTTAGGTATCGAACTAGATAAAGATGCTCTCGACAAAGCATACGAAGCATTCCTTAAACTTGCTGACAGGAAAAAAGATATCAATGATGATGATGTTCTTATGCTTGCCGGAAAGCATAGGTCTAAAGATGCTCGAATAAAACTAGATTTTTTACAAGTAACAAGCGGCGTAAATATTCAATCCGTTGCTAGTGTAGGTCTAATAATTGCCGGAGAAAAATTTGAAGCATGCGCTACTGGAAACGGACCTGTCGATGCAGCAATAAATGCAATAAAGAAAATAATTCATCGAAAAATGATATTAAAAGATTTCCTTATCCAAGCTATAACTAAAGGAAGTAATGATGTGGGAAAAGTGCATATGACTGTAGATCATGATAATAATTCTTATTATGGTTTTTCGGCAAATACCGACATAGTTGCCGCTTCAGCCGAAGCATTTATCGATGCTATTAATAAATTTGTTTATGAATAATTAATTATAAAAATGAATACTCTTTTTGATAAAATCTGGGACACACATGTAATAAATTGTATAGAAGATGGACCATCGCAGATATATATTGATCGACATTACTGCCACGAGGTTACTAGTCCACAAGCATTTAACGGATTAAGAGAACGTGGAATTAAAGTTTTTAGACCAGAGAAAACGATTTGTTCGCCCGACCATAATATCCCTACATTAAACCAAGATAAGCCAATTAAAGATCCCATATCAAGGGTTCAAGTTGAGACGCTTACTCAAAATGCTAAAGAATTTAATATTACTCTTTATGGTCTAGGACATAAAAAAAATGGTATTATTCATGTAATTGGGCCTGAGAATGGATTAACCCTGCCCGGTTATACAATTGTGTGTGGAGACAGCCATACTTCCACTCACGGAGCTTTTGGCGCAGTAGCTTTCGGTATTGGAACCAGCGAAGTAGAAATGGTATTAGCATCACAATGTATACTTCAAGCCAAGCCTAAAACAATGAGAATCTCTATTGAGGGACAATTAAAGCCAAACGTAACAGCCAAAGACATAGCATTATACATTATAGCTAAGATGACAACAGGTGGTGCCACCGGATACTTTGTAGAATATTCAGGAAATGTGATTAAGAACCTATCGATGGAAGAACGTATGACTGTATGTAATCTAAGTATCGAAATGGGTGCAAGGGGTGGTATGATTGCTCCCGACGACATAACATTCGAATACCTAAAAGATAAAGAATTTTCGCCAAAAGGAGATAAATGGGATAATGCTATCTCCTATTGGAAAACGCTAAATAGTGGTGAAGATGCAGTCTTTGACAAAGAAATAGTTTTTGATGCTTCAGATATATCACCACGCATTACTTATGGAACTAATCCGGGAATGGGAATAGGTATTGAAGAGAGTATTCCATGTATAGACGACATAGATGATGCCGGTAAAGTATCTTTTAAAAAGTCACTAGAATATATGGGATTTTTACCGGGAGAGAAGTTAATAGGTAAAAAAATAGATTATGTATTTCTAGGTAGTTGTACCAACGGTAGGATTGAAGATTTTAGAATTTTTGCTAATTTTGTAAAAGGTAAAAAGAAAGCATCAAACGTTATTGCATGGCTAGTTCCCGGCTCATGGGCAGTAAACGACCAAATTATGAAAGAAGGACTTGACAAAATTCTAAATGAGGCTGGATTTGAAATAAGACAACCTGGTTGCTCGGCATGTCTAGCAATGAATGAAGATAAAATTCCGGCAGGTAAATATTCGATTTCCACATCGAATCGAAACTTTGAAGGCCGTCAGGGACCGGGTGCAAGAACAATATTATGTGGACCTCTTGTAGCTGCAGCAGCAGCTATAACAGGAAAAATCACCAATCCATCATCTTTATAAACATATAATTATGAACGATAAATTTAAATTAATTACATCTACATGCGTACCATTGCCTATGGAAAATGTAGATACCGACCAGATAATTCCTGCTCGATTTTTAAAAGCGACATCGCGAAAAGGATTTGGAGATAATCTTTTTCGTGATTGGAGATATGATAAAGAAAATAAGCCAATTAGCTCTTTCGTACTAAATAATCCATTATATAAAGGTTGTATTTTAGTGGCAGGTAAAAATTTCGGTTCCGGATCGAGCAGAGAACATGCAGCATGGGCTGTAAGAGGATATGGATTCAAAGTTGTCATATCGAGTTTTTTTGCCGATATTTTTAAAAATAATGCATTAAATAATTGTGTTCTGCCTGTAGTTGTAAGTGAGAAATTTCTATCAAATCTTTTTAATACAATAGATAGCGATCCCGATTCTAATGTATGCGTAGATCTTGAATCGCAACAAGTTACTAACATTAATACTGGCGAAGTAGAAAATTTTGAAATTAATAAATACAAAAAGAATTGCTTAATGAACGGATTTGATGATATTGATTATTTATTATCAAAGACAGAAGACATTAAATCATGGGAATTAAATAATTTACTTCTATGAAAATAGAAATATTAGATACCACTCTGCGCGACGGAGAACAAACATCAGGTGTTTCATTTACTCCTTCTGAAAAGCTAGGAATTGCGCGACTATTATTAAGCGAGTTGCATATTCCACGTTTAGAAATAGCTTCGGCTAAAGTATCTTCGGGTGAATATGAATCGGTAAGCGATGTTTGTCTTTGGGCAAATAAAACCGGATACATCGATAGTATCGAGATTCTTGGATTTATTGATAATGGAGAATCTATTAAATGGATAAAAGATGTTGGAGGCAAAGTGGTGAATTTTCTTGCTAAAGGGTCTGAAAAACATTGCAGAAAGCAACTAAATAAGACACCTGAGGAACATCTTGAAGATATAATTAAAGAAGTTAATAGCGCAGTAGCACAAGGACTAACAGTAAATTTATATCTTGAAGATTGGTCTAACGGAATAAAAAGCTCTCCCGATTATGTATATTATCTAGTTGATAATCTTAAAGATTTACCAATCAAGAGATTTATGTTGCCCGACACTTTAGGCGTTTTCAATCACAATCAAGTGTATGGTTATGGCAAAAGAATGGTAGAAAAATATCCTAACGTTCATTTCGATTTCCATGGACATAACGATTACGACCTTGCTACTGCTAATTCTTTTGCCGCAGGTCTTGCTGGAATGCATGGAATACATTGCACCATTAATGGATTAGGCGAACGTGCCGGAAATGCTCCACTATCGAGCGTCGTTGCTATCGTTCACGATATGCTTAAAAAAGAAACAGGAATAGACGAAACCAAAATTAATAAAGTAAGTAGAATTGTTGAATCATTCTCTGGTGTAACAATACCTCAGAATAAGCCAATAATTGGAGAGAATGTATTTACTCAATGTGCCGGGGTTCATGCCGATGGCGATAACAAGAGCAACCTTTATTATAACGATTTATTACCCGAAAGATTCGGACGCGAGAGAGAATATGCTCTTGGTAAGACCTCGGGAAAAGCAAATATTAAAAAAAATCTTGAAGCACTTGGCATTGAGCTTAACGAAGAGAACATAAAGAAAGTCACTCAAAGGATAATTCAGTTAGGCGATAAAAAAGAAATTGTTACACAAGCCGACCTACCATACATCGTATCAGATGTATTAAAGCACGATTTTAGCCACAATAAAGTGAATATTGTCAATTATGCTTTAAGTTTGTCGCAAGGGCTTAGACCGACAGCTACTATTAAATTATCTATTGACGGACACGAATATCAAGAAAGTGCAGTGGGAGATGGTCAATATGATGCTTTTGTTAAAGCTGTAAAACGAATATATTGGGATTCATTAAATCGTCCATTCCCAATACTAACAAATTATAATGTAAATATTCCACCGGGTGGTAGAACAGATGCTTTAGTGCAAACCACAATTTCGTGGAATTACAATGGACACTTAATAAAAACTCGTGGACTTGATGCCGACCAGACAGAAGCCGCAATACAAGCCACAATTAAAATGTTGAATATCATAGAAAATTTATAGTAATATGAAAATGAAAATAGCAGTACTTCCGGGCGATGGTATCGGGCCTGAAATTATTAAAGTAGCACTTGACATAACTAAAGTTGTATGCGAAAAATTTAATCACGATCTCGAATATAACACTGCGTTAGTAGGTGCTTGTGCAATTGATGCAACAGGAAACCCATACCCAGAGAGTACACATAAATTATGTATGGAGTCTGATGCAGTATTATTTGGCGCAATTGGCTCGCCAAAATATGATAACGACCCCACTGCAAAGGTAAGGCCGGAGCAAGGATTACTTGCAATGAGAAAACAATTAGGATTATATGCCAATATCCGCCCGGTTACTACATTTCCAAGTCTAATATATAAATCTCCACTTAGATCAGAGCTAATAGATGGTGCCGATTTTATGTGTATTCGAGAATTGACAGGAGGACTGTATTTTGGACGACCACAAGGAAGAAGTGAAGATGGTAACACCGCCTACGACACTTGCGTATATAGTAAATATGAAATTGAACGTATTGTAAAACTAGCATACGAATACGCATTAAAACGAAGAAAAAAGGTTACTGTTGTAGATAAAGCTAATGTGCTAGCTACATCAAGACTCTGGAGAGAAGTTGCTAAAGAAATTGCTCTAGAATATCCCGATGTAGAAACAGAATTCTTATTTGTTGATAATGCTGCAATGAGAATGATTCAATGGCCAAAAGATTTTGATGTTATGGTTACCGAAAATATGTTTGGAGACATATTAACCGATGAAGGTTCTGTTATAACAGGATCGCTGGGAATGTTGCCTTCGGCTTCAATCGGAATACATACTTCGGTATTTGAACCGATACACGGCTCTTGGCCTCAAGCTGCAGGCAAAGATATTGCAAATCCTCTTGCGACAGTTCTATCTGCCGCAATGATGCTTGAATATGCTTTTGGGCTCAAGGAGGAGGCTCTAATTATACGAGAAGCTGTAAATGCCTCATTAGATTCTTGTTATGTTACACAAGATATTGCTAAGGACAATATGCCATATTATAAGACCTCTGAGGTAGGAAAATGGCTTATTGATTATATAAAGAACAAATAAAATTTTATTATTATTTATTACTACGAGGGCAGAAAGTTGAAAATTACTTTCTGTCCTCTATCTTATTTACAGTTTTTATCTGTTGCATCAAATCCCCTAAGAAATTCATCAGCTGTCATTCGCTTTTTACCGGCTAATTGTAGTGATAAAATTTCTAATTTCCCATCGCTACAAGAAATTTGCATTTTGTGCTTATCGGCAAATACCATACCCGCCATCTGCTCATTACTTAATTGAGGCAAAGATGTTTCAAAAATTTTAAATTGTGTCTCATTTCCTTCGCCATCAACGAATGAGCTCCACGCTGCAGGATATGGCGACAAGCCTCTAATATGGTTGTAAACTGCCATAGTAGTGTCATTCCAATTAATACGGCAGTCTTCTTTAAATATTTTAGGTGCCGGAGTGGGTTCACATCCATTAGTAAGCATCTTATCTTGTGATATTGAAACAACTGAATTATTAATTATAGCATCTACTGTCTCTATAACAAGTTTTGCACCTAGATTCATTAATTTATCGTGTATGATTTCAACATTATCGGTCAATGATATTGGCACTGCCACTTGTTGGATTACATCTCCGGTATCTATTTCATGTTTTAGAAAAAATGTTGTTACTCCTGTTTCCTTTTCGCCATTCATAACTGCCCTATTAATAGGTGCAGCACCACGATATTTAGGCAAAAGTGAAGCATGTAGATTAAAAGTTCCAAGTCGAGGCATAGACCAAACAACTTCGGGCAACATTCTGAACGCAATGACAATCTGTAAATCGGCATTTAGAGATTTAAGAGCAGAAATAAATTCCTCATCTTTCAAATTTGTAGGTTGGAGTACAGGTATAGAATGATTAATTGCATATTGTTTTACAGGCGACTCAATTATTTTATGTCCTCTCCCTCCTATCTTATCAGGCATAGTGATTACACCTACTATATTATATCCTCCTTTATATAATTTATCTAAACTCTCAACTGCAAAATCGGGAGTGCCTAAAAATACTATTCTAAGTGATTGCTTATCCATTATAAATAAAATATATTTAAGATTAATCGTCGGTATAATGTTTCAATACTCTACGATATGAATTAAAAACTTTAGATTTAGATACAAAACCTATATATTTACCTTTCTCAACGACAGGAAGATTCCAAGCGCCTGTATCGTCAAACATTTTCATAACTTTCTCCATACTTTCACCGACCTCAATCTTTGCCGGAGGCATACTCATAAATCTGCGCACATACATTTTCTTGTATAAATCGGGGCGAAACATAATATTTCTAATATCATCGAGAAGCACTATTCCTATCATTTTACCGTCTCTGTCTACAACCGGAAAAAGATTTCTATTTGATTTAGAGATTACAGTAACCATCTCTTTTAAAGTCATTTCTGGGTGTACCGATATAAAATCTGTTTCTATTACACTGTCTATTTTTAATAATGTCAGTACTGCCTGATCTTTATGGTGTGTGAGCAACTCTCCTCTTTGTGCCAATCGCATTGTATAAATGCTATAAGGTATAAATAATTTTATCGTGCCATAAGAAATAGTCGAAACTATCAACAATGGTAAAAACAATTGATATCCACCTGTCATTTCAGCAGTTAAGAATATTGCCATTAAAGGTGCATGCATAACTCCTGCCATAACGCCAGCCATACCCATTAAGGCAAAATTCTTTGTAGATAATGGCATATCAAGAAATCCAAAATTATTAAATAAATAGGCAAAGAGGAATCCGGTAATACATCCTACATACAATGACGGCGCAAACGTTCCTCCTACCCCACCACCTCCATTGGTTGCACTTGTAGCAAAAACTTTTGATAAAATTATCATTGCTAAGACGCCAACAATTATCCACACATGACTTCTATATTGATAAAATACACTTCCATTTAATAAATTCTGAACATCTCCATTAAGTAAAGAGGTAATTGCACCATACCCCTCACCATATAATGGAGGGAAAATAAAGATTAATAAACTAAGAATCATTGATCCTATCGCAAATTTGTACCATGGATTCTTTATTTTCTGAAACGTATTTTCCATAACATTCATTATCTTAGTAAAGTATAAAGAAACAAATCCACAAAATACTCCCAATAGAATAACAAATGGTATTCTTGCTGTTACAAACGACTCACTCTGTGAGAAAAAGAATTCAAAATCATATCCATCGAATACATAAGCAACTGTTGCACTGGATATTGATGCTATAAGTAATGGCATTACTGAAACAGCTGTCAAATCGAGCATTAGAACTTCAATAGTGAACAACATACCTGCTATTGGGGCCTTAAATATTCCGGCTATACCTGCAGCCGCTCCACACCCCACCATTATCATCAATAATCTAGGTGATAGACGAAACATACACCCTAAGTTAGACCCAATTGAAGCTCCCGTATATACGATTGGACCCTCAGCTCCAACCGAACCACCAAATCCTATTGTAACAGAACTGGCGACAACCGAAGTGTACATATTATGAGGCTTTAACCTACTCTTCTTCTGTGATATTGAATATAAGACCTTTGTAACACCATGCGAAATATTATCTCGTACAACATAGCGAACATATATTGCCGATATTAAAATACCAATTATAGGACATACTAAATATAAATAGTTCCATTCATTTATCAAAATATGTGATGTTATCATAGTTGATATTGAATGAATTAATGATTTAAGTATTATTGCCGCAAAACCCGAAAGGACTCCCGTTACTAATGCAAGAACAAGTACAAAATTGCGCTCACTTATATAAGCTTCTCGCATTGTGATAATCTTAATCGACCACACATGCCATATTGATGCTATTTTGTTTAATATATTCATTTACAACCCTTTTCCTGTTAATATAGTCTTTATTGTGTATATCATTATCTTCATATCATTTAGTAATGACATATTCTCAATATAAAGCAAATCATATTTTAGCCGTTCAATCATTTGATTTACATTGCTGGCATATCCAAATTTGACCATACCTAATGAAGTTATTCCCGGTCTTACTTGATGAATTAATGCATAATATGGAGCTCTATCCATTATTTTCTTTATATAATATTCTCTTTCGGGGCGTGGCCCTACTATCGACATATCCCCTTTTATCACATTAAAAAATTGCGGTAGTTCATCTAATCTATACTTCCTGAGGAATTTGCCTAATTTGGTAATTCTATTGTCATTTAAGGTCGACAATTGCGGTATTCCACCTACCTCGGCATCTTCATTCATTGTCCTAAATTTATAAATATTAAATGGAATATTTCTATAGCCTATCCGCTCTTGCATATATATCACACTGCCCTTTGAGTCTATCTTAATTAGAATTATTAAAATAATTAATAATGGTATCAATATTATTAAAAATATAATTGACAATAACACATCAAAGCTCCTTTTAATATTAATCGAACTTTCGCTCATATTACTTCCTGCCACATCGACCAACGGCTCGCCAGAAAGATTAGACAACTTAACTTTACTTGTCAAAATATGAAACATATTTGGCGAAATCTTAATTGGAAGATTTAATGGAAACAGATTATTGACTACGTGCAACAGCGATTTTATATTATTTTTAGTGGGTATAATAATAATTTCTTTAACGACATTTTGATAGCAAAATTTTTCCACATCAGATAATGCTATTCCATTTTCATCCGAAGGTATTTCACCGGGTATATCGACATAACCAATAATATTATAACCTAAAGAAAATTTCATTCTATTCAATTTATCGCATAGCTGATGCGCAACTTTGCCATTGCCTATAATTATTGTCTCAAAACTCCATAATCTTTTATGAATTTTATTAGTAGCAATTTGAGTTATAATACACCGCCCCAAATAAATAGGTAAAAACAAAGATAGCCATAAGCTCAATATCATCTCATAATTTAGCATTCGCTCCTCAATCAAATCATTGATTAACACCACAAAGAAAATGGATAAAGCACAACAAATTGTCGATAATAGAGTCGTTACAAATTCTTGTAGCCTCGATTTACGAAAAGCAATATTATAATATCCCGAAAGATAAAAGACACTCAGCATAAAAAAAGGTATAAAAATCTGTCCTAATATTACATTGTTGGAGCCTAAAAATACCGACAACGACGAATAGCCTTGTATTTCCATCAACGGTGCCGACCAATAAAAACGAATACAATTAAAAAAGGACCACCCTACATTAGCTAAGATGAAATCGAATAATATATATTTTAATCTTTGTCTATTTGCACTAATCACTTTCTTAATATTTTTATTTCACCACTTAACGATAATTTTATTATGCTAGACGGTTGATGAATTGCCTTATCATCTTGACGATACTTAACTATATAATCTACCGAGTTTTTTATATCTTCACTTATCTGCTCAAATAGTGGTGCCGATGGCTGTCCACTAATATTAGCAGAGGTTGATACTATTGGTTTCTTAAATTTTCGGCACAATTCTTTTGAGAACTGTTCTTCAGTAACTCGTATTCCCACGCTATTATCTTCACCCATTAAATTCTTAGCTAAATAATATGCATTATCATAAATAATTGTAATTGGCTTTTCGCTCAATTCTATTAACGAATATGCTATTTCAGGGACTTCTTTTACATATCTATCAATTTTATCTAGGCTATCTACAAGAACTAGCATGGCTTTGTTATCAGCCCTTTGCTTTATGCTATATATCCTTTTCACAGCTTCTTCATTTGTAGCATCACAACCTAAACCCCATATAGTATCGGTAGGATATAAAATAACCCCCCCGTTTCGTAGAGTTTCAACAGCTTTATCTATATCTTCTTCCATAATTCAAATCAATTAAGCAAAACAAAGATAACTATTCTTTTAATTAATACATCATAAATTTAATTCTAACATTAATATCTTATAGTATTTTATAAATTAATATATGCATTGTTGGATTCAAATGAATTTTTGATGTATTTTTGTATAAATAATTTAGATATATGGAAATTGCTCTCGAATCTGAAAAAGAATATGAATATGGACTTGCTCTAAGTGGAGGTGGAGCAAGGGGCTTTGCTCATGTCGGCGTTTTAAAAGCTCTTGAGGAAAGAGGCATAAACCCCGGCATTATTTCAGGAGTAAGCGCTGGTTCTGTTGTCGCTGTATTATATTCTGCGGGATTTAAACCCGATGACATTCTTAAAGTATTTGCTAATCATAAGTTTTCTGACTTTGCCGAGCTTAGCGTTCCTAAAGATGGATTCTTTAAAATTGAAAAGTTCAATAAAATTCTAAAAAAAGCACTTCCTGTCGAAAACATTGAAGACTTAATAATTCCAACGCTGATAAGCGCAACAGATATAGATCATGGCTGCACAACAATATTTCGTGATGGTCCTATTGTTGAAAGAGTTGCTGCATCTTGTAGTATTCCCATTATTTTTAAACCGGTGAAGATTAATGGCATTAATTATGTCGATGGTGGCGTACTTAGAAACCTACCGGCATGGACAATACGTAAGCAATGCAAGCATCTAATAGGAGTAAATTGTAGCCCTTTTTCAAATTATAAATATAAAGCTTCAATAATTGATATTGCACAACGTTGCTATGACTTAATGTCGAAAGTTAATGTAGCGTACGATATGAAGCTATGCGACACGCTAATACTTACAAAAGATATTGCAAAGCGAAAAGTATTTGACATTAAATGTATGTACGAAATTGCAGAAAGTGGCTATAACGCTGCTTGTAACATATTAGATAATAAGACAAATAATATTTTATAAAAAGATAAATCCACAAATGGACAAAGACAATAGACCCATAATATATCAATTATTTCCTCGCCTATTTACAAATAGTAGCGAACATTGCATTAGCAATGGCACTATTGAACAAAATGGTGTAGGTAAGATGAATGATATTACCCCTAATGTATTAAATGAAATAAAAGAACTTGGAGTAACTCATATTTGGTACACCGGGATTATTGAACATGCAACAAAAACCGACTATTCAAGATATGGGATAGCCAAAGATAATCCACATATAGTAAAAGGTAATGCCGGTTCACCATACGCAATAAAGGACTACTATGATGTTGACCCGGATATAGCTACAGATGTGAAAAACAGAATAGCTGAATTTGAAGACCTTGTAACTCGGACTCACAAAGCAGGCCTAAAAGTAATAATGGATTTCGTCCCTAATCATGTGGCTAGACAATATCATTCGGATGTCAAACCTACCGGGATTAAAGATCTTGGAGAAGAAGACAATAGAGATATGGCATTCTCTCCACATAACAACTTCTATTACATTCCTCGCCAATTATTCTCGCCTCACATAGATTTAGGCAAGGGCGAAAATGCCTATTTCGAATTCCCGGCCAAAGCAACAGGAAACGACTGCTTCCACGCATTTCCGAATCAAAACGATTGGTATGAAACAATCAAATTAAATTATGGAATCGACTACGGCAATAATACATTTCATTTCGACCCAATTCCTGATACATGGTTCAAAATGCTAAATATATTAAGGTACTGGGCAGCTAAAGGAATAGATGGATTTAGATGTGATATGGCACATATGGTTCCAATTGAATTTTGGAGTTGGGCGATTAAAAAATTAAAAGAAAAATATCCTTCAATTATTTTTATTGCAGAAATTTATGATGTGGCGCTTTATCGCGATTATATTTATAAAGCAGGATTTGATTATCTATATGATAAAGTAAATTTATACGACACATTGCGCGACATTCAATGCAATAATAAATCGGCTGCTACAATAACTAATTGCTGGCAGACAGTTGATGGAATAGCCGATAAGATGTTAAACTTTCTAGAAAACCATGACGAACAAAGAATAGCATCAAGATTTTTCGTTGGAGATGCATTTGAGATTTTGCCATCGTTAGTTGTTAGTGCCACTATCAATAAAGGAGCTTTTATGATTTATGCTGGTCAAGAATTAGGCGAACCTGCAATAGATGCTGAAGGCTTTAGTGGATATGACGGAAGAACAACAATTTTCGATTATTGGAGCATCCCTACAATTCGCCGATGGTTTAATTGTAAATTTAATAGAAATTATCTGTCAGGGACAAATATGAATCTTCGAGAAGTATATGCTCAAATTTTAAAAATTGCAAATAGTGAAGCGGCTTTTTCTAAAGGCGATTTTTTTGATTTGATGTATGTAAACTATGACAACATTAATTTTAATCCACATACAAACTATGCCTATATCAGGCACTATGAAAATGATATAATTATAGTTGCCCTTAATTTTTCAAGCAAGAGTTGCAACATAGAAATAAATATTCCGGAACATGCCTTTAATGTTTTAGATATAAAATCCGGAAAATATAAAGGTGTTGATCTTCTCAATGGTGATATAAATAATTATGAATTAGATCCAAAATTGCCATTTAAAGTTGAAATTAATGGTTATGCAGCAGCTTTATGGAAATTAAATAGGATTTCAATAAAAAAAGATACGCAATATAAGCGTTCCCCAAATAAAAAATAGTAATTTTGTGAAAATTTTCAGTTATACATTACAGTTATGAGCAATACATTGCCTCCATTTAAAATTTTTTCCGGCACTAAATCACATTATCTTGCCGAACAAATTTGTAAAGACCTTGGTGTAGAATTAGGTAAAATGAATATTCAACACTTTGCCGATGGCGAGTTTGAAGTTTCATTTGAAGAATCGATTAGAGGAAGCATGGTTTTCCTTGTGCAATCAACATTCCCTAACACCGATAATTTAATGGAATTGTTACTAATGATTGATGCTGCAAAACGTGCATCTGCAAAATCAATAGTAGCAGTAATTCCTTATTTTGGCTGGGCACGCCAAGATCGCAAAGACAAGCCACGTGTTTCTATTGCTGCAAAATTAGTCGCCGACCTACTAAGCACAGCAGGTATAGATCGACTTATTACAATGGATTTACACGCCGACCAGATCCAAGGATTCTTTAATGTGCCTGTAGATCACTTGTATGCATCGTCATGCTTTATTCCTTACATCCAATCTTTAAAACTTAAAGATTTAGTAATCGCAACACCTGATGTTGGCGGAGCAAAACGTGCAAATTCTTATGCTAAATATCTAAATGCACCATTAGTATTATGCCATAAGCAACGCGCAAAAGCAAATGTCGTTGAAAACATGACTATTATTGGTGATGTCGAAGGGAAAGATGTAGTACTTGTTGATGATATGGTAGATACAGCAGGGACTATTACAAAAGCTGCCAATCTAATGATTGAGAATGGCGCACGTTCAGTCAGAGCTCTTGCCTCTCACGCAATTATGAGTGATCCTGCATCAAAAAGAGTCGAGGAATCAGCCCTTTCTGAGATGATTTTCACCGATAGCATACCTTTTGAGAAAGATTGTAAAAAGGCTACAATATTAAGTATCTCTACCTTATTTGCCGACACTATAAGTAGAGTTCATAGCAACGAATCTATTAGTTCTCAATATCTAATTAAGTAATTAGATATTAAGCATAAAGATATAATATAAAAAAGGAAGCAGAGAGTTAATAATTCTCTGCTTCATTTTTTTATGTTAACGACAAATGCTATATTTTACATAAAATATGTTTACATACATTAAATGTGGCAATATTGAGGAAATTAATAGTACATTTATCAAATTAAAATTTACATTTGTATCGGTCAAATATTGTAGAAATTATATATAGAGCAAACTTATATTAATTAATTATTTAAATAACGAATTATTAACTAAATCAAATCAAAATGAAAAAGATCATTCTAGCTCTTGCGATTTGTTGTAACTCTTTGGCTTTTGCCCAAATAGTTGACGTATCTTCTACTAAGGAGATAAAATTGCCACAAGGAGTCGAAGGTGGGTATTACACAATTAGCCCAAATGGAGACTTCCTATTATTTTCAGATTTTGGACACAATGGACTCCAAAAATTAGACCTAACAACTAACCAGATTACAACTGTTACTACTGCGGTAGGGGCTGGTTATAATCCTATCATTACCGATAATGGTAACACAATTGTATATCGCGAAACAACTCTTACTAAAGATAAACTAAGATTAAATTCGCTAAAAAGCAAAAATTTAGTATCTGGTCAAGAGAATGTACTTGTAACACCTACTCGAGATTTACAAGGAATTGTAGCCAAAGACAATAGTGTGTATGTCGTTAATAATAGCAAATTTGCCACAAAAGCTTTGTCTTCTAATTCAAAAATAAACAAGGCAACACCCGTTCCATCAATCAAAAATGGTCAGCTTATGATGACTATCAAAGGAAAGACTAAAGTGTTTTCTCCTAACGGGACAAACGTAAGATACCTTTGGCCAAGCGTTTCTCCCGATGGCTCAAAAATTGTATATTGCGTATCCGGTCTTGGCACATTTGTAAGCGATATTAATGGCGAAAATATTAAATCGCTAGGTATATTAAGGGCTCCGAAATGGTACAACAACGAGAACGTAGTCGGTATGAGAGATGTTGATGGTGAATACACTACAATTGCATCTTCAATTATTATCAAAAATATTAATTCTTCAGAAGAGCAAATTCTTACTACCGATTCTGTTATTGCTATGTATCCTACTGTATCTTCAACTGGTGATAAACTATTATTCTCTACACCAGAAGGAAAAGCATATCTTATTAATCTTAACGTTAAAAAGTAATGGCTATGAAAAAAATATATACATTAGCAATTGCATTTGCTGTTGCAATTTCATCGATTGGAGCTAAAGATCTAAGTGAAGCTCGTATTTATCTTAATCCGGGACATGGTAGCTGGGGACCTAATGACCGTCCTATGGCGACGATTCCGTATCCCAACCTAGCTGCAACATCAATGCCCGATACTTGTGGTTTCTATGAATCGAATACTAACCTTTGGAAGGTTCTTAAACTTGGCTCGAAGCTTGAACAACTAGGAGCGAAAAAAGAAAACATAATGTATTCGCGCGTTAAGAATGGCCCATTCCCTTATGTAAAAGGTGCTGAGAATGAGAGTCAATTTAATCGCAGCCTTGCTGAAATTTGTGAAGAAGTAGAAGCTAACAATATGGACTTTTTCTTATCGGTTCACTCGAATGCTGCATCAGAAGGAACATCTACAAACTTTCCTCTATTCCTTTATCGTGGAAAAGATGGTAAAGGCAACGAATACCAACCGGGTAGTTACGACCAATGTGAAATAGCCTGGCCTCTATTATGTTCAAATCAATTAGACCCAATAAGCGCATATGGTGCAACATCTGCAAATATAAGAGGTGATGTCGATTTCTACGGGTCAGAATCCGGACGAACAGATCCAAACACAGGCAAAACATATAAAGGCTATCTTGGAGTATTAAAACATGGAGCTCCTGGATTCCTTTCAGAAGGTTATTTCCACACTTATCAGCCCGCTCGCCATAGAGCATTAAATCAAGATTACTGCGGACAAGAAGGTGTTAGATATGCTCGCGGTGTTGCCAAATACTTTGGAAGCGTAGGCGAAAAGACTGGTTATATTATGGGAACAGTAAAAGACCTTCACGAAAAGATTGTAAATAATCTATTTAAATACACAGCTAAGACAAACGACCAATGGCTTCCTATTAACGGTTCAACTGTCAATCTACTTAAAGACGGTAAGATTGTAAAGACATATACTGTTGATAATAATTATAATGGTGTATTTGTATTTGAAGACCTTGAACCGGGTAATTATACTATTGATTGTAGCGCAGAAGGCTATAAACCACTAGCCGATGAATATAAAGCTAACATTGAGGTAAAAGCAAACGAAACATCTTATACTATGGTATATCTTGAATCGACTACTTATACTCCTCCCACAGTAATATATTACAACTATCCAGATCCTATTCAACCGGCATATTTGCAAGTTCCTTCAGAATTAAATATGCAAGAAGTTGCATCAAACAGTTATTCAGAGATTACTGGAACAGTTAAACGTGCTATTCAACGTGGCGACTCTACCATTATTCTTACTCACAATGACGGCGTGCCGGCTATTTATTTAGTAAATAATAAGACAAATAAAGTAGAACGTCAAATCAGCACTGAAGGACTAGTTCAAAAAGAAGGTGATGATCTAGGATTTATTTCTTCTCTATCAGATATAGCCGTAACAGCCGATAACAAACTAATAGGTTGTAATAGTGTAAGATGTCAATTTAGTGGCGACCAAGTAGACGCCGGTTATTCTCGAGGAACATTACAATTCTATAAATGGGACAATTTTGAAGCTGCTCCAACTAAATGGGTAAGCACTCAAAGTGCCGCTAACTATTACAGAGCTGATACAGGACATACTTTAACGGTATCAGGAACAGTTGATGATTGTAAAATCATTACTTCTGGCGTTACTTCCGGAACTTCTCGTTCAATCCGTTGGCTTTCACTTGAGGTAGTAAACAATACTGTTTCAAGTACAATGTTCCTAAACAAGACAATTGACGCAACAAGTAATTTCACTTGTACTAAACTTGGAGATGATTTTGAAATTATGATTTCTCCACGCGACAACAGTAATGTAATTGTCGATGGATCTCTTACTGCTCCATTTGAATTTAAATTAGCTAATGCAGATAATACCGATTGTGATGTTGTAGGTCGCTTAGCCGACGATATGATAGGATTAAGAGGTGTTGGTGCTAATTATTTCAAATATGCCAAACACGCCTTAATGACTGCTCCTCTAGCAAATGATAATGGTCAAAATATTGGTGTTAAACTATTCGACATCACTAATGGTTTAGACAATGCTAAACTTATTAAGATGACAAATGCTGAATGGGCAACAAAAGACATTGCTTTCGCAAGTGCCGGAGCTGTTGTTAATAATGAAGATATTTCAATCTATCTTGCTCAAGACAACGCTATCACTAAATTATCAACTGTAGGCGTAGAACAACCTAAGTTTGTTAATATCTATGCAACAAATCTTAAGTTCACTGATAATGGCGAAAGCTACACTTTCACTTTTAATTCTAATGATAACGCACAAGAAGCATTTATTACATTCTTCGATGCTGAAAATGCTGAAGTTAAATCTATTGAAATACCGAATGTAGTAAAAGGTGAAAATACAGTCAGTGTTCTAAAGAGCGATCTGCCAAAACAAGAAATGACATGGGCTATTAAGCTAAATAGCAAAACTAACTCTACTATCGCCCTACTTAATGATCGTAGCGAAACATTCTTAAATGGAAGTGGATCTATAGCCGGTCGTGGTGTTGCAATCGACAAATCACCGGAATCCGACTTCTTCGGTCGTTATTATATAGCCGAAAGACAAGCTACAAATAACTGCGCTGTTAATGCCTATAATTTTGATAATACTAAAGTAGGTAGATACCAAGGTCGTAACTCTCAATTTGGTTCTATATCTAGAATTGGAATTGACTCTAAGGGTACTGTATATATTTCCGACTGGAGCGATCCTAAATCTGGTATTTGGTTAGTTGATCCTGCAAATCTAGATGCTGAATATCCAAATTTATTCAACTCTACTAGAGATAGCAATGGATTATTTAAAATTGGTAGTAGTGCAATTGGTGGTTCTACCCCAAGTGTAAGCTTAATCGGTGAAGGCGAAAATACTGTACTATATAGCTACTCGGAAGATCTAGGTCCTAACGGTAATAATATAGCTATATATAATATAGGTACAAAGACTGAAGTAACAACTGCTCCTGACAAGATGTATATAATTGGTGATCTTCAAGCTAACACAAACGGAAATGTAATTCCTGATAAGACTGGTGGTTGCTGGGTGTCTCAAGTAAGATCTTCCGGTAATAATGCAGCAGGTGTACCATCTTTGATTTATGTTAACAGCGAAGGCAATGTTGTATATAATTCAGGTTCTTCACTTAGCGAAATTCTTCTAGGTTCGGTTAATGGTGGCTTTGAAATTTCTCCTGACGGAAAGACATTAGTTATTAATCATAGTGATTCTCAACTATATTTCTTCGATCTTGCATGGAACGCAGGTACACCTATTTTGACCTATAAATACAGCTACAAGAATGAAGATTCTGCTTATCAAATGGGTTGGGACTTTGCCGGCAATCTATTTACCATTGGTAAATACATTTCTATATATGCTTTCCCTTCTGAGAGCAACGAAAGCATTACCCCGGCTAAGAAATCTCTTATTGTAAAAGGTAGTGCATCTGGTGTTGAAGAAAACATTGCTGACAACCTTGACGCAATCACTGTTTATCCAAATCCTGCAAGCGATATTATTAATATTAAGTCTGACGTGGAAATAGAAAGTGTTGATGTTTATAGTTCTACGGGAGCTTTAGTAGCAAGATCTAATAGTACAACCGTTGATATCAGCCATCTTTCGGCAGGTATCTATTATGTAAGAATAAATAATCAAAAGACTATTTCATTAATTAAAAAATAATCTTTAAATCTCTATAAAATGAATGCGCACCGTTGTCGATGCGCATTTTTTTTGTGTATTAATTGAAGCAATCATAATTTATATGTACTTTCCATATTTTATATGATTAATATTACAGTTTACCTGTTCTAATATTATAACATATATGTTTATTATCCTATTTATTATATTATTAACATATTATATATGTTATCTATCATATTTATCTGTTTATTCATAAAAAACGCTGAAGTGAAAAGACCATAATTCTTTTTATTAATTAAATTCTCTATTCCGCATTAATGACTTACATTATTATGTAGTAACCATATTTTGATAAATTGCCACAAGATAAGTACATTCACTAAAAATTGTGAATTTTATTGATAAAACCATATTCTATTTGTTTATATCGTATTTTATATGTTTCTTTGCCTTAATTTATTTGTTTATTTACAAAAAACACTAATATGAAAAAACTAGTATTAACAACAGCCTTATTGTTAAGTGCAATCACTTTATTTGGTGGTGAAAAAGAAGAAACAGTTACTAACTTTTGGTACAACAGCAGTACACCTAGAAATCTTGAACCCAATCATGAGATGATAGTTACACCTCTAATTGCAGACGTAGAAATTATAAACGGTGTAGCTACATTTGAACGTAACTACAATGTCGATTTAATTTACTCTGTTGCTACGCGTGTTCAAATGATTGAGGAAATCAAGAAAAGAGCAATCTTTGATTTTTCTGAACAACAAAATGCTGATATTATTATCGGCTCTATGATTAGCGCAAACACTCTACAAGATGCAAATGGATATACAAAGCGTTCTGACGACGGCAAATCGTTCATTTTAAACATTAAAATCAAAGGATATCCAGCTCGCTATGCTAATTTCAGAAATGCGACAGAAAAAGATCGTTGGATTAAAAATATGCTTATTATTGACACTCCCGAAAAGCCGGAGCAAAAAAATGATAATCTAAAATTAAATGTAAAAAGCAGCACTACTAAAATCGTAAAATAAATACTAATATGAAAAGACTTTTATTAATTTTATTCATTACATTCTCTTTTGTGAATATCTCGGCTCAAATGCAAGAAACTAGCAGCGTTGTTGCCGAACAGGAAACTACAATTTACATCACACCAAATGATTGGAATGTCAATATCTCTGCAATCTATGCTTTTAGCCACGATGAAGAAGAAGTTGGAATTGAAGCTATATACAATAAACGATTTTTTAAAAGATTTTATTTCGGAGGTGGTATTAAAGGTGGTATTAACATTGAGGACTTTAGAGATGGATATAAATATCATGGCAATAATATACTACTCTCAGAATTTGCCAATGCAAGATATTATTTTCCGCTAGATGACAAATTCATTCTATTTGTTAATGCAAATTTAGGGCTAAGTGAATTAATTCAAGAGCATAATTATGGAAACAAACATACCAATATATTATTTTATGCCGATCTCTCTTTGGGCTTACAATTTAAGAAATTCACTTTATCATTAGGAGCAGAATTATTACCCTATTACAGGCCGAGCTATAGTTATTATTATAATGATTCAGTAGATTACATAGAGAATCAGGTTGGAGGAATCGTAAAAGTGGGATATTCTTTCTAGAATTATTGATATAAAAGATAAGGCTGTCATCTAGTTTATAAGACTAAGTTGACAGCCTTATCTATATCCACACCTAATAAGTTATATAGAAGATGAAACAATTATTTTCTAGACAAATCACCCAATAAAGGTCTATTCCCTTGACATTGAGGAAAACTCAAACATTTTGAGTAAGTTTTTCTTCTATTTCATTGTTATTAAGATAATAATTTATAATTTTGTGTTTTATAGCATTGCTGTATAGCACACTAAACTAATTATGATAAAAAAGAGTACGCTAGAGAAAGTAATAAGCGAAGATCTTGCTGAAATATGGGCAATACTTACTTCGGATGAAAAACGACGAGTAGTCGATAATTTTGTTATACATAATTTTAAAAAGAATCAGATCATTTATGCTGAGAATGAAGAGCCCGAATTCTTATGGTGTCTTCTTAAAGGCAAAGTAAAAATGTTCAAAGATGGTATTGGCGGTCGTCAACAAATATTACGTTTATATCGCCCAATTCAATACTTTGGCTATAGAGCATACTTTGCTAAAGAGCCTTATGTTTCGAGTGCAGCCGCATTTGAAATATCTACACTAGGAGCTATACCAATGACCCTAGTTAAAGAATTAATAGATGGCAACAAAAATCTAGCATGGTTCTTTATTCACGAATTATCTAAGCACTTAGGAGGCTCGGATACTAAAATCGTGAACCTCACACAGAAGCACATACGCGGACGCTTAGCCGAAGCTTTGACATTATTAATAGATAATTATGGCTTTGAAGACGACACCGAAACGCTGAAAATATATATGGCTCGTGAAGACATTGCCAACCTCTCAAATATGACCACATCGAATGCCATACGCACACTTTCAAGTTTTGTCAGTGAAGGTATCATTATTGTAGATGGACGAAGAATAAAGGTCATTAACGAGCCTCTATTACGCAAAATAAGTAAATTTGGATAATCATTTGTTTAGTTTAAATAAAATTTAAGCCGTGCTTACAGCTAAAACCAAAAGGAAAGAAAATATTGCTGAATATCTTCTATATATGTGGCAAATAGAAGATATAATACGAGCATATTCTCTTGATATAGAAAAGATTAATGCATCAATAATTTCAAAATATGAAGTTTCCGACGATATTAAATCTGAAATTATAAATTGGTATGAATCATTAATCGAAATGATGCGTATGGAGAATGTTGTAAGTGGCGAACACTTACAACTCTGCAAAAATGTCTTGATCCAACTCTCAGAATTTCACTCAAAGCTACTCAAATCGGTTAATTTCCCGGAATATACAGCCGAGTTTTATAAAACTCTTCCATTTATAGTTGAGCTAAGAGCTAAAGCCGGAGATAATAAAGCAGGCGAACTAGAAACTTGTTTCAATGCTTTATACGGAATGTTATTATTGCGTATTCAAGGTAAAGAAATTTCAGTAGATACAGAAATTGCAATGAAACAAATATCAAAGTTTATAGCCACATTAGCTTTTCTATATAAGAAAAATGAGTCAAAATCAATTTTTGAGGAGGACAAATAGAATGGAAACAACGAATATTTTGGTTACCGGCAGCAATGGGCAGCTGGGTAAAGAAATTCAAGTCGCTTTTGAAAATCGACAAGGATATAAATTATATTGCACAGATATAAATGAGTTGGATATTACCGACTCAAAAGCAGTCGATAATTACATAAAAAATAATACGATAAATATCGTTATAAACTGTGCGGCATATACAGCGGTCGATGCCGCCGAGGATAATGCACAATTGTGCAAGAAGCTAAATGTAGAGGCTATTGCAAATATAGCTCAAAGTGCCGAAGCCAATAACGCAAAGGTAATACACATATCTACCGATTATGTCTTTGATGGCTGTAATTTTAAGCCATATACAGAAGAAGACACACCGGCTCCAAAATCTGTGTATGGAACAACAAAATTAGAAGGCGAAAAGAGATTATTGAGCATAGCACCCGATAGTATAATAATTCGCACATCGTGGCTATATTCACCTCATGGCAAAAACTTCGTAAAGACAATGATTAGGCTTGGCGAAGAAAAAGACAGTATAAATGTAGTGTGCGACCAGATAGGAACGCCAACATCGGCTACCGACCTTGCAAATGCTATATATACAATTATCGATTCTAACAAAATAGGGAAAGGGATATATCATTTCTCAAACGAAGGCGCAATATCTTGGTACGATTTTGCTAAAGCAATACATAGATTGTGTGGCATAAAAAATTGCAATATTAATCCAATTCCATCGCGACTATACCCTACTCCAGCTCAACGACCATATTACAGCGTGCTAGATAAGAGTAAAATAAAAGATACATTTCATATAGTTATCCCCTATTGGGAATCAAGTTTAGAAAAGTGCATTAATAATCTGAAAATAAATTCATAAAAGTGGCAAATTTACAAGAAGAGATAGACAAGCGAAGGACATTCGCAATTATAAGTCACCCGGATGCGGGTAAAACCACTTTAACTGAGAAGTTACTTCTTTTTGGAGGTGCTATTCACGTTGCCGGTGCTGTAAAATCAAACAAAATAAAAAAGACAGCTGCATCCGATTGGATGGAGATAGAAAAACAACGTGGGATATCTGTTGCAACATCTGTAATGGGCTTTAACTATGGCGACTACAAAATAAACATTCTAGATACTCCCGGACACCAAGACTTTGCTGAAGATACATATCGCACATTGACAGCCGTAGACAGTGTAATTATTGTTGTCGACGTGGCTAAAGGTGTCGAAATGCAGACAAGGAAGCTAATGGAAGTGTGTAGAATGAGAAATACGCCTGTCATTATATTTGTCAACAAACTCGACCGCGAAGGTCGTGATCCATTTGATATTCTTGATGAGCTAGAATCTGAATTAAAAATAAATGTACGTCCACTTAGCTGGCCTATCAACATAGGTGCAAAATTTAAAGGTGTATATAATATCTATGAGAAAAGTCTTGACCTATTCACCCCCAACAAGCAAAAAGTAACCGAAAGAATCGAGATAGATGACATTAACGACACTACAATAGATGCTTCAGTTGGCGAAAATGATGCCCAAAAGCTAAGAGAAGATTTAGAGCTAATCGACGGAGTATATCCCGAATTTAGCGAAGACGACTATCTGCAAGCCAAGGTAGCCCCCGTGTTTTTCGGTTCGGCACTAAACACATTTGGTGTAAAAGAATTACTCGACTGCTTTGTTAAAATCGCCCCCACACCACGCCCGGTTAAAGCTGAAGAAAGAATTGTAGCTCCAACAGAAGAACCATTTACAGGATTCGTATTTAAGATACACGCAAACATGGACCCTAACCACCGTAGTTGTATTGCTTTTGTCAAAGTTTGCTCAGGACATTTTGAACGAAATGCTAATTATAAACATATTCGCAGTGGCAAAATGATGCGCTTCTCTGCACCAACAGCATTTATGGCACAGAAAAAATCGATTGTCGACGATGCCTATCCCGGCGATATTGTAGGACTACCGGATACAGGAAATTTTAAAATTGGAGATACACTTACCGAAGGCGAACAATTACAATTTAAAGGCTTACCTAGCTTCTCGCCCGAAATGTTTAAATACATAGATAACATCGATCCAATGAAAACTAAGCAATTAAACAAGGGTATCGAGCAATTAATGGACGAAGGTGTAGCTCAATTGTTTGTAAATCAATTCAATGGAAGGAAATTAATAGGTACAGTAGGACAATTACAATTTGAAGTAATTCAATATAGACTACTTCACGAATATGGAGCGCAGTGTCATTGGGAGCCAATAAGCCTATTCAAAGCATGTTGGATTGAGAGTGATGATGCAGAAGCACTATCAGCATTTAAGAAACGCAAGCATCAATTTATGGCACTTGATAGAGAAGGCAGAGATGTATTTCTTGCCGACTCAAATTACGTACTACAAATGGCACAAAATGATTTTCCTAAAATTAAATTTCATTTCACATCAGAATTTTAGTTTTAAAAGATATTAAATTATAAGTTATCATATAAGCAAATATAGGTTGCAAAATGGATAACAAATTAGTATATTTGCGTTATAATTCAAAGCACGTCAACAATGGGCATATTTAATTTTTTCTCTAAAGAAAAAAAAGAGACTTTAGATAAAGGTCTTTCAAAAACCAAAGAAGGTGTTTTCTCTAAATTAGCTAGAGCTATAGCAGGGAAGACAAAGATTGATGATGAAGTTCTCGATCGTCTTGAAGAGGTATTTATTACTTCAGATGTTGGAGTACAGACCACTCTCAAAATTCTTGACAGAATAGAGAAACGCGTAGCTAAAGATAAATATGTAAGCGCATCGGAGCTTAACAATCTATTGTGCGACGAAATCACCGATATGCTCACCGAGCGAGACAATGGAACAGATGGCGACTTTGAAGTTCCAAACGACAAAAAACCATACGTTATTATGGTTGTTGGGGTAAATGGAGTAGGCAAAACTACTACTATCGGTAAATTAGCTTACCAATTCAAAAAAGCCGGAAATAAAGTAATACTAGGAGCAGCCGACACTTTCAGAGCAGCGGCAGTAGAGCAACTTGATATTTGGGGCGAAAGAACAGGAGTTACCGTTATCAAGCAGAAAATGGGTAGCGACCCCGCCTCAGTTGCATTCGACACAGTAAGCTCGGCAAAAGCAAATAATGCAGATGTCGTAATAATTGACACAGCCGGCAGATTACACAACAAAAAGGGATTAATGGACGAGCTTACAAAAATAAAAAATGTAATGCAGAAAGTAATACCGGGAGCTCCACACGAAGTACTGTTAGTACTCGATGGCTCAACCGGACAAAATGCCTTTGAACAAGCAACAAAATTTGTCGAAGCTACCGAAGTTAATGAACTAGCAATAACAAAACTAGATGGAACCGCAAAAGGTGGAGTTGTAATTGGTATAAGCGACCAATTTAAAATACCTGTTAAATACATAGGACTTGGAGAAGGAGTAGAAGACTTACAAGTATTTAGAAAAGCAGAATTTGTAAAGACTTTATTTGGAAACGTATAAAATATAAATCATACAAAGGGTTCTGTATAGAATAATTTACTATACAGAATCCTTTTTTATTCCTATAAAATGAAGAAAAAAAGAATAGATATAATCACGCTAGGATGCTCTAAAAATCTAGTTGACTCAGAACGTCTAATGAAACGAATGAGCGATATAGGCTATGAAGTAGCTCATGACTCAGATAAAGTGTGTGGCGAAATTGTAGTAATAAACACTTGTGGATTTATTGGCGATGCAAAAGAAGAATCTATTAATACTATCCTTGAATATGTAGAAGCCAAAAAGGAAGGTAAGCTAAAATATTTATTTGTAATGGGCTGTCTATCTGAAAGATATTTTGATGATCTAAAAATTGAAATTCCTGAAGTCGACAAATTTTATGGTAAATTTAATTGGGACAAATTAATTACCGATTTGCAAACTATTACACCCGATACAAAAGTATATGATAGAATATTGACTACACCTCCACACTACACATACATTAAAATTTCAGAAGGTTGCAATCGTTTCTGTGCATTCTGTGCCATTCCTTTAATCACAGGACGACATACATCTCGTACAATAGAAGAAATATCCGACGAAGTAAAAATGCTTGTCGGAAGAGGGGTGAAAGAATTTAATATAATAGCTCAAGATTTGTCGTCTTACGGTATTGATATATATGGAGAGATGAAACTAGCTGCACTATTAGATACAATTGCCCAAATTGATGGCGTGGAATGGATTAGGTTACATTATGCCTATCCGGCACAGTTTCCTTACGACATTTTACCAATAATGAATAAGCACAACAATATCTGCAAATATCTTGACATTGCATTACAGCACATCAGCGATACGGTATTGTCAAATATGCGCAGGCACATAAATAAAGAAGGTACAATCAAACTTATTAAAACTTTAAGAGAATCGGTGCCGGGAATTCATATTCGCACAACGCTAATGGTTGGATTCCCCGGTGAAGGTGAAAACGAATATAATGAGCTGCTGAGCTTTGTGAAAGAGGCTAAATTCGACCGTATGGGAGCATTTGCTTATTGTGAAGAAGAAGACACTTTTGCAGCAAAGAATTATACCGACTCAATTCCTGATGAGGTAAAGCAAGAGCGTCTAACCACCTTAATGGAAACGCAAGAAACAATTGCGCTTGAATTAAATGAAAATAAAATAGGAAAATCATTAAAAGTAATTGTTGATAGAGAGGAAGATGATTTCTATATAGGCAGAACAGAATTCGATTCTCCCGAAGTTGATCCAGAGGTCTTAATAAAAAAGGATAAAAAACTAGAAATTGGTAATTTCTATAATATCAAAATTATAGATGCCTTACCATTTGAATTGATAGGTACACTTAATGAATGATGAACTAATTGTAAAAGCTATAACTAAAGCTATTCAATATAACTCAAAGTTTTTTGCATACCGCCACCCTAATTCTGAGAACATAGAATTTGGAGCGGAATGTGATACTACACATCAAAATATTAATCAATTTATTATTGTGCCATTCGATATAAATAATGATAAATACCCTACATGCACAATATTTCAAGACCTTAATGCCGAAGAATATCTTAGTACAAAAGCCTCCCTCAATACCGCGACTCGGAATATATCTACATTAACTGCAACAGAAGATGAATACCTAAAAACTTTAAACAATACAATACAAGACATAAAGAATAAAATACTTGACAAAGTTGTATTGTCGAATACGTTCATCTATAAGCATAATATGAATGCCGAAGATTTTGCCAAATTATTCATTAGAATAACTAAAGTTTACAAGAGTGCTTTTGTGTTCTTGTATCACACTAACGATACAGGATATTGGATTGGAGCAACACCTGAGAAACTTCTTTCGGTAGACAACGGACACATCGAAACAATGGCTCTTGCCGGCACTAAAAGAATAGATGCAAAGGCACAATGGACAAATAAAGAATATGAAGAACAGAAATTTGTATCAGATTATATATGTAATATACTAACCAAATTTCAAATTAATTATCGCAAAAGCCCTATTTATAATAAAGAAGCAGGAACAATCCAGCACCTATGCAACGACATTAGCGCAGACAATGTAGATAGTAAAATTATCCCAAATCTATTAATACAACTTCACCCTACTCCGGCGGTGGCAGGAACGCCACAAAATTTGGCAATAGAATATATCAAAAAAACAGAAAAGCACGAACGTAGTTATTATTCCGGATTCATAGGAATTAAACAAAATAATAATAAAGAAGATTATTTTGTGAATCTAAGATGTATGCAATTTGACAAAAGTAATGTTTGTATTTATGTCGGTGGTGGAATTACAAGCAAATCAATACCGGAAAATGAATGGCAGGAATTATTGAATAAAAGTAACACTCTAAAATCATTAATTGATAAATTTGAATAACTATCTATAAACAGAGTTATCCAAAACTTTTTATACATCATTGATTAATAGGTATTTATATTTTTATAAATACAAAAATGTTTTCCAAAAGAATAATTAATAAATTTATATTGAATTTTCTTTGCACTATAAGGAAAACATTATTAGCTTTGTAACAGCAAAAGCTAAACATTCTAACAAACAAATTTAATATAATGATACAGACAGTTGTCAAACGCGATGGCAGAGTTGTAGGCTTTAATGAAGAAAAAATCAAAGCTGCAATAAGAAAAGCAATGCTCCAAACAGAAAAAGGAGAAGATGAATCGTTAATTCAAAAAATTACGGATCGTATTGTTGTCAAAGGCAAAGAGCAAATGACTGTCGAAGACATACAAGATTTAGTAGAAATAGAATTAATGGCTAGCTCAAGAAAAGAAGTAGCAAAAAAATATATAGCTTACCGAGATCAGCGAAGCATCGCTCGCCGAGCACACACAAGAGATATTTTTTTGAGCATCATAGAAGCCAAGAACAACGAAATAACAAGGGAAAATGCTAATATGAATGCTGATTCGCCGGCAGGTATGATGATGAAATTTGCAAGCGAGACGACTAAACCTTTCGTTGACGACTATTTACTCTCTCAAGAAGCTAGAGATGCGATGAAACATGGATATATTCATATTCACGACAAAGACTATTACCCAACAAAAAGTTTAACTTGTGTTCAGCATCCTCTAGATCAAATACTCAATAAGGGATTTGTTGCAGGACATGGAGAGTCGCGACCGGCAAAAAGAATAGAAACTGCAAGTATAATTGCCTGTATTTCTATGGAAACTGCACAAAATGAAATGCATGGCGGACAAGCCATACCTGCATTTGATTTTTATTTAGCACCATACGTTAGGTCTTCCTTTATAGAAGAAATAAAGACATTAGAGAATTTAAATGCCGAAGATTATTCTCATTTATATAACATTAAAATTGAAGATTTCACAAAGAAAGATTTAGCCGGATTAGAAGGCGAGAATCGTTGGGTGCAACACGCTATAAATAAGACTGTTGCCAGAGTGCATCAAGCGATGGAAGCATTTATACACAATATGAATACAATCCATAGTCGAGGAGGTAATCAAGTAGTATTTAGCTCAATTAATTATGGAACAGACACTTCGGCAGAAGGACGCTGCGTAATTAGAGAATTATTAAATTCAACTTATCAGGGAGTTGGGAATGGAGCTACAGCTATATTTCCTATCCAGATATGGAAGAAGAAAAGAGGAGTAAGCTACTTGCCAACCGATAGAAACTATGATTTATATCAATTAGCCTGCAAAGTTACTGCACGCCGATTCTTCCCTAATTTTGTAAATCTCGATGCAACATACAATATACACGAGAAATGGGATGCAAACGATCCGGAAAGATACAAATATGAAGTAGCCACAATGGGTTGCAGAACCAGAGTATTTGAAAATAGATATGGTGAAAAGACATCAATCGGTCGAGGCAATCTATCATTCACAACAATTAATCTGGTGAGAATGGCAATAGAAATTATGAATATCAAAGACCAAGAGGAACGAATTGATTTGTTTTTCAAAAAGTTAGATACAATTCTTGATATTATAGCCAAGCAATTATGCGACAGATATAATTTCCAAAAGACTGCCTTAGTGAAACAATTTCCTCTGCTCATGAGTAAATTATGGAAAGGATGTGATAATTTAAAGTCCACAGACACAGTAGAATCGGTTATTAATCAAGGTACATTAGGAATTGGATTTATCGGGTTAGCCGAATGTCTTGTTGCTCTCACAGGAAAACACCATGGTGAGAATAATGAAAGTCAGAAGCTAGGTATTAGAATTGTTTCTCACATGAGAAGTATGGCTAATGAATACTCCGAAAAATACGGACATAATTTCAGTATATTAGCTACTCCTGCCGAAGGTCTATCGGGCAAATTTACAATAAAAGACAGAAAGAGTTTTGGTATATTACCCGGAATAACCGACAGAGATTATTATACAAATTCAAATCATGTTCCTGTATATTATCATTGTTCACCACGCCATAAAGCCGAGATAGAAGCACCATATCATGAGCTTACAAGAGGAGGACATATCTTCTATGTCGAAATAGATGGAGATGCAACTCATAATCCGGAAGCTATTTCTAATATTGTCGACTTAATGGATCGCCACAACATTGGATATTGCTCAGTAAATCACAACAGAAACAGATGCTTAGAATGTGGATATGAAGATGCAACCGAAAATCTTGAACAATGTCCTAAATGTGGTAGCACAGCAATAGACAAATTACAAAGAATTACGGGTTATTTAGTTGGAACAACCGACCGCTGGAACAAAGCCAAACTCGCAGAATTAAACGATAGAGTAATTCATAGATAAATAAGCATGAACTATTTAGATTACATATCAGAACAGGAACTTAATAAAAAAGTTTCTGTTCTTGACATTATAGAAGGCACATCGGTTGATGGACCAGGACTAAGAACATCTATATACTTCGCCGGTTGCACGCACCATTGCGCAGCTTGTCATAATCCACAATCATGGGATATTAACAATGGAAACAGTAAAACTATTAAAGAATTGCTTGAAATAATAGAATACAACGATTTCGATGTAACATTCTCTGGTGGAGACCCTTTTTTTCAATTAGATGCTGTTATAATTTTGGCTCGTGCAATTAAATCAATATTAGGCAAAACAATATGGTGTTATACCGGATATACTATCGAAGAAATTAGAGATAATGACCGACTAGCATTACTACTTAATTGGATCGACGTGCTTGTTGATGGGCCATTTATACTTGAGAAAAAAGATCCAACATTATTATTTAGAGGAAGTAGCAATCAGAGTATCATTCATCTACACGAATAAGCGGCCTACTTGATATACAATAAATGAAAACACCCACGCAACCGATGTATTATAAAAAACAGCAAAAAATCCGTATTTCCAGCTGCCACTTTCTTTAATAATAGCTGTAATTGTGGCAATACATGGGAAATATAAAAGAACAAATACCATAAAGCTCAAAGCTTGCAGGGCAGTAATATTGGGTGCACCAGTCTGCGGATTTATTTGAGAAAGACGCTCAGATAAAGATACCGAAGAGTTACCCTCCGATGCTGGATATAACACATTAATTGTAGATACAACTATTTCCTTTGCTGAAGTTCCGGAAATTAGAGCTATGCTCATCTTCCAATTTAATCCCAATGGCTCAACTGCCGGTGCAATAAATTTGCCAATCGAGGCTAGATACGAATTCTGTTGTTGCTCCACTATTTGCTCAGTACTCATCTGGTCATCAGAATATTTTATATCTCGTGGGAAATAACTTAAAGCCCATATCACAATACTGGCTAATAAAATTATTCCGCCCATCTTTCTTATATATTGTTCGCCCTTTAGCCACATATGTCGTAAAGAGACTTTTAATGTAGGAATTCTGTATGGAGGTAATTCCATTACAAACGGAGTCTCATCTTTCTTAAAATAAAATTTTCTCAGCAATCTTGCTGTTATTACAGCAATTAAGATGCCCAACAGATATAGAAATAGAAATACTAAAGCAGAATATTTTGGGAAAAATATACCAACTAACAATATATATATAGGGAGTCTTGCGCTACAAGACATAAATGGATTTATTAGCATTGTAATTATCCTACTACTCTTACTTTCTATCGAACGTGTTGCCATAATTGCAGGAACATTACAACCAAAGCCCATTATTAATGGTATAAAAGATTTCCCATGAAGCCCTATTTTATGCATTATTCTATCCATAATAAATGCAGCTCGTGCCATATATCCGGAGTCTTCCATGAAAGATATAAAGAAATAAAGGATAAGGATATTAGGCAAAAAGACTATTACCCCACCTACTCCACCTATAATTCCATCAACTAATAAATCTTTTATTGGACCGGGAGCCATAAGCCCGTTGATAAATGTTGAAATCAAAGCAACCAGCGACTCAATCCATTGCATAGGATATGCTCCGAGCTCAAAAGTAGCCCAAAACATAAGCCACATTAGAAAAATAAAAATTGGAAACCCAAATAATTTACTTGTTACAAATGTATCTATAATCTTTGTAGAATCAATCTTTTCAACTTCGGGTTCAGTAAATGTTTCTTTCAATGCTCCGGCAATAAATCCATATTTCTCGCTTGCTATTGTTGAAGAAATATCTTCGTTGTGAGTATCTTCAATTAATTTTAGCTGAGCATCTCTAATTTTAATCCATTTTTTATAATCGGGATTAGAATATAATAAATTTTCTACTTCATTGTCGCGCTCAAGTAATTTTATAGCAAGATAACGTGGAGAGAATTGTTGTGGTTTATCAATACTCCTTTTTATTTCATCTTTAATTATTTTTATAGCCGACTCTATATCATTTCCAAGATTGATATGCACATGCCTCACTGTGTCATGCTCATCTTCATATACTTTTATTATACTATCAAATAAGTCATCAATACCCTTTCCCGATTTAGAAATTGTAGGCACAATAGGTACACCAATCATTTTTCCTAAACTTTTATAGTCTATTGTTGCGCCCTTAGATTCTAATTCATCAAACATATTAAGAGCAATGACCATACTTCTATCCATATCAATCAATTCGGTTGACAGATATAAATTTCTTTCAAGATTAGATGCAACTACAACATTAACAATAACGTCGGGTATTTCTTCTTTTAAATATCTTCTTACATATAATTCTTCGGGTGAATAAGCCGATAATGAATATGTTCCGGGCAAATCTACAACCACAAAGTGATAGCCTTTATAGTCAACGTATCCTGATTTAGCATCTACAGTTACACCACTATAATTCCCTACATGTTCATGTAATCCACTGACAAAATTAAATAATGATGTCTTTCCACAATTTGGATTTCCTATTAAAGCTATATTTATTGTTTTATCTTCTCTTTGTAATGTAGATACCATGTCTACATCACTTATAGTATTAGTATGCGTTATTTCTGAATATTCTTCTTTTGGAATAACTTCTATCATTGCCGCTTCACTACGGCGTAGAGATATTTCATAGTCAAGAATTTTATATTTAATTGGGTCGTGTAATGGCGCATTCATTTCAACCTTAATTTGTTTGCCTCTTACAAACCCCATTTCCATTACTCGCTTTCTAAAAGCACCATGTCCAAGAATCTTTGCTATTATTACTTCCTCACCTGTTTTTACCTCTGATAATCGCATCTATTATTATCGTTATTAAATTTTATGCAAAGATGTACATTTCAATTCAAATACCAAAGCTTTTTACAGATTATTATTTATATTCATTATAAATAACGATTTATATCTAAATGTCTTATGAGCTTACCGGTTGAAGTATATTTAAATGTTTTTAGTGCTATATATCTGTGTGGCAATGAATAATCTTGAAGTAAAGTTCTTAATTTAATCATTAATCGTTCATTAATTTGTCCGATTTTTATTTCGTCAACTTCTAAAGATGAATATTCAAAAACAAGGACTACTTCTTCGCCCCATTTTTCGGATGGTATTCCTGTAACAAAAAATTTCACATTCTTAATACATTCTGCTATAATCGGTTCTATCTGCTCTGGAAACACTTTTATTCCTCCGGTATTAATCACATTATCATATCTTCCTTTCCACCTAAAATGTTTATCATCAATAAATTCTATTATATCGTTTGTTACAATTTCTTTATCTCCACTTAACAAGACCAAACAATCTCGGTTGTCTACTTTAATATTATATTCTCCTATTAACTCATAAATATTATTATCGTCTATAATTTTTGATAACGCAACATGAGAGCAGGTTTCGGTCATTCCATAAGTAGAATAAGCATTGAGCTTATAATCTAAAATCTTTCTTTTAAGACTCATAGGGATTACGCCACCACCTATTATCATTGTTTTAATATATTGCAGTCTGTCAGGATTATTAAATAAAGCTATCAATTGAGATGGCACTAGTGCTATTAAATCAATCGGTTGCCCGGTATAGATAGATAATGGATTATTAGAAGGTCCTTCTTCTATGATCGATGCATTAGCCACAATGGCTCTCACAATCATCATTTTACCAGCTATATAATCTGGCGATAAATTTAAATATAATAAAGACTGAGCATTAATATCAAAATATCGATTTGTATTGCGCGCCGATTTTATAACATCTTTCTTGTCTAGTCTTATTTTCTTTGGTTTACCGGTTGATCCTGATGTATGAGCCTCAATATAATTATTACCATTAAAATACTCACACACAAAATTATAAAATTTGACTGATGAAGATAGTTTTACATCTTCAAGACTAGTGCATCTTTTATTGTTTACAACAAAATCCATTTATTCAGACCAATTTAAATCGGGTAATGCCCATTTATTATTTACATTGTGAAAAATATAATCTTCTTTCTGCTCTAAAGGCGAATTAATATTATTTGAATAGAGATTGCCAGTACCAAGCCCTTGTGGAATCTTAACCTGAAGGATTGCTACCCATTGTGCCAATGTATTTAGGCCTACATTCGACTCAAGCGCGCTTGTAATCCACCCTCCTATATTATATTGAGCTGCCATTTTGAGCCATTCTTCTGCGCCACTTAATCCACCCATCAGCGATGGTTTTAAAATTATGTATTGTGGCGAAATAGTTTTTAGCAACTCATTCATTACTAATAAGTCGGTAATCCCAATCAATTCTTCATCAAGCGCAATAGGTATTGGAGAATTAGAACACAGATAGCTCATTTCATTCCATTGTCCGGCCATGATTGGTTGTTCAATTGAATGAATATCTAATAATGAAAGTTTAGTTAATCTATCCATTGCATTATCAATCGAGAAACCACCATTTGCATCTAATCTTATTTCGAGCTGTTCAGGAGAGAACTTACATCTTATATAATCAATCATTTCAAGCTCGGAGCTAAAGTCAATTGCACCAATCTTCAATTTTAATGTCTTAAATCCGCTTTTAATTTTCTCGTCAATACGCATTAGCATTTGCTCCTTCGTACCCATCCACACTAATCCATTTATGGGAATACGACAATTACCTTTAGTAAAATCGGAATGAAAATATATTCTTCTGCAACCATTTGTGTAATCATAAATTGCGCTCTCTAATCCAAATTTTATTGAGGAATAAGCAGATAAATCTGTTGGAATATTATTCTCTATATTGCGACATAATTCATTCAATTTTGGCTCATAAGTATCATCATCTTCAATAGATAAACCTTTAAAAAGTGGACATTCACCCAATCCGAATAATTCAGGGTAATCTTCATTCCATATTTTTATAAAATAAGTGTCTTTATAATTCATTACTCCACGAGATGTGCCTCCGGGAGTAATGAAATTTAGACGATATGGAGCATATGCAGCTTTCATAGACAAATATGTTTTTATCCCGGGAATTTGGTAAATTGGTCAAAATTAGGGTCTCTTTTTTCTAGAAAAGCATTTTTACCTTCCTGAGCTTCAGCCATTAAATAATACATTAATGTCGCATCGCCGGCAAATTCCATCATACCTCTTTGACCATCTAACTCGGCATTTAATGCTCGTTTAATCATTCTTATTGCCATTGGACTACGTTTTAATATCGTTTCACACCACTCTACAGTCTCATCTTCAAGTCGTTCAAATGGCACTACTTTATTAACCATACCCATCTCTTCGGCTTCTTTTGCTGTGTATTGACGACACAGAAACCATATCTCTCTAGCTTTCTTTTGACCGACACATCTTGCTAAATAAGAAGATCCGAATCCGGCATCAAAGCTACCGACCTTAGGACCTGTCTGACCAAATTTTGCATTTTCTGAAGCTATTGTCAGATCGCAGACGACATGTAATACATGCCCTCCACCTATCGCATAGCCATTAACCATAGCAATTACAGGTTTAGGAATTGATCGTATAGCTTTATGCAAATCTAATACATTCAATCTTGGAGTGCCATTTTCATCAATATATCCACCTATCCCTTTTACTTTTTGATCTCCTCCTGAGCAGAAAGCCTTATCTCCAATACCGGTTAATATTATTACTCCAATATCCGAGCGTTCTCTACATATTGCCATTGCATCGATCATCTCCTTATTAGTCAACGGGCGAAATGCATTATATACTTCCGGTCGGTTAATTGTAATTTTTGCAATACCACCATTCTGTTGAAAAAGAATATCTGTATATTCTTTTATCGTAGTCCATTCTCTATTATTCATTGTTTATATATTTTATTTTCTATTTCTTCTAAAATATCCACGAAGGATTTCAGCATTAACTATATTTGAAGTTTTAATTTCAAGTATCGAACATCTATCATTCATCAAGAAGTTATCAAAGACATTTATAAAAGATAATTCACTATTGGCTTCAAAATAATCATACTCAAAAGCTCTAGCATTTCCCTTTACATTAATATCACGATTTACCTCAAAGAATTCTTGAAGTTCAGGTAAGGTTGACGGCCCATTAATAAATCTAAAGATTCCACCTCCGCCATTCGATAAAACTATAATTTTAAAGTTACTATTTTTATAAATGGTCGACAATGCACCTAAATCGTAAGAGAAGCTCATATCTCCGGTTATCAGTAAGGTTGTACCTTTATCAATCAATGAAGCCCCCAGCGCAGTAGATGTAGCTCCATCAATTCCAGCCACTCCCCTATTGCTAAAGCTATTACAAGCAATTATATCGCCAAATAATTGGGCATAGCGTATTGTGGTTCCATTACTTAATTGCAATGATATATTTTTACCTTTTATTGCATTAAAAATTAGGCTAAAAGCCTTTAAATCGCACCATTGAGCATTATTTACATATTCAATATGTGATTGTTTTGCCTTTTCTGACAATAACCTCCATTGCTCGCTGTAGTTACTTGAGCCTATGTAATCTAATTTTTCACTTAGCTGTCGGAAAAACGATGTTGCGTCTACATCTATAATTTTTGTAAGAGATTGCATAGTGTCTACCACACAATTTGATTTACCAATATGCCAATGCTCACTGGCATTATATATTCGCAATTTTTGCTTTAATATCCGAGTAACCAGTGCTCCACCAAAGGTAATAAGTAAATCGGGACGAAAATCAGCAAATTGGTCTTTATCAAGACTAGTTAATAATCTATCAATATTCTGTATTACATTTGCGCCACTAATATTAGTTATAGTCTCAACTAATACTGCTGTATTTGAATTTTTAGATAATTGACATATCGAATCATTTAGGGTCTTATCGTATTTATAAAAACCGGCGACAATTAACACTTTTTTCTTCGACGTATAATTTCTTCTAAGAATATCTAAATCAGATTGATTTAATGTGGAGGCTGAAGTTAAATAACTTATTGATCTAGTTTTATCAGAAATAGTCTGCTCGACATCACATAATGGTTCGGCCAATTGAAAATTTATATGAACCGGACCAGATATACATTTTTCTGATTCTAAAATCGCATCATTCAGTAAACGATTTACATACCATAGTGAATTATTATCATCATATCTTGACGGAATATTATAAGTTTTCTTTACTATATTTTTCAATATTCCATTTTGTACCAAAGTTTGTCCGTCGTCTTGATCTATCCATTCGATGGGACGATCGGCACTTATCACAATTAAAGGGATGTGTTGATAATAAGCTTCGGCTATTGCAGGTGCATAATTTAATATCGCTGTACCTGACGTACAAACTAATGCAACAGGTTGATTTAATTGCTGAGCCATTCCGAGTGCTATAAAAGCAGCAGAACGCTCATCAACAACTACTTTTGTTTTCACGTTAATATTACGTGAAAATGCAACTATTAAAGGGGCATTCCTTGAGCCCGGAGAAATAACGACGTTCGATATATTATTTTCTAATAATATATCTACTAACATATTACATGCTTTATGCGTTGTTGTAAATCTCATAATTATTTTTCTATATTACAAAGATAATGTAATTGAATAGATATTGGATGTAGAAAAAGTAATTAAAGGTATAAACTTTGTCCTAAAAAAAATAGAGGAAGATTAAAAATTCTTCCTCTAAATATAAATATTCTATATAAATTATCTTATAATCGTTCTAATACTGTATGTACTAAATCTTGAACAGCAGTTTTATAATTAGGTGTCGCATCATTGTTCATTCTATTTGCAATAATACAACAAACTGTCATCGCCTTATGTCCCATCATCTTTGCAAGACCCTGAAGCATTGCGCTTTCCATTTCATAGTTAGTAATAGCACGTCCTTTATAACGATATTCTTCAATACGTTTGTTAAGGGTTGGATCGGCTAGCGTCATTCTGACCTCACGACCTTGTGGCCCGTAAAAGCCATTAGCTGTAATTGTAAATCCATGTACCATGTCATCTCTACCAATACGCTCAACCAATTCGGTATCGGCATCGGCAACATAAGGTTTAGCCCAAAGTGGATTCCAATTAATTGCTTCGCAGAAATTATGTTCAAAATCTAAATCACATACTTTATTTCTATCAGCATAGAAATTAAGACCTCCATCAAAGCCAATTCCTTTTGTAGCAATTACTGGAGTACCTACTTTTAACTCGGGTTGCAAAGCCCCGGAAGTACCAATACGAATTATATTTAGTTGACGGAATTGATCCTTTACCAATCTTGTAGTAAAATCAACATTTGCCAAAGCATCAAGCTCAGTCATAACTATATCAATATTATCGGCACCAATTCCATGTGATAGACACATAATAGGCTTGCCTTTATAAGTACCACCAATTGTATGGAATTCTCTGCTTGAAACTTCAAAGTCTTTTGTATCAAAATACGAAGCTACCATATTAACTCTACCAGGATCGCCAACAACAATTATATTATCTGTAATTTGATCTGGTCGCAAATGTATATGAAATACAGATCCATCGTCGTTGATTATTAATTCCGAATCAGGAATAATTCTCTTTGTCATGATATTGAAAAATTAAAAATGAAAGTTACAAACTTAATAATAACTTAAATATAAACCAAACAAATATATAATTATTATGGCTTAAATTTAAGAAAATGCATTCCACCCTTGAGCCTTTAATTGTATTTCATTATCATCTCGTGTTATCAAAGCACAGCCCAACTCCGACTTTGTGATATGCCCAATAACAGTAATCCCTTTTATTGTCTTAATTTGTTCATGCCTGCTTAATGGTACAGTAAATAGTAATTCATAATCTTCTCCACCATTCATTGCAGCTGTAATAAGATTCATATTTAGCTCTTCTGCCATTATTGCAGTCTGATAATCTATTGGAATACGGTCTTCGTAAACTCTGCACCCCTTATTGCTATCGTTACAAATATGTAGAAGTTCGGAAGATAAGCCATCACTGATATCCATCATTGATGTTGGTTTAATACCTTCTTTATTTAATATTTCTATAATATCTTTTCTAGCCTCCGGCTTTAATTGGCGTTCCAAAATATATTCTTTACCGGCAAACTCTGGTTGGAAATCACTTTTACCATCTCCTACACTTCGTTCACGCTCGAGTAATTGAAGTCCCATATATGCAGCTCCAAGATCTCCACTTACACAAATTAAATCGGTATCATTAGCTCCATTTCGATATACAATATCTTCTT
>JAQVCR010000016.1 GCA_028689665.1 Muribaculaceae bacterium | reverse complement strand
CATAAAGGTTGTACATACGATGGTTTGAACTTAATGTTTTAATCACCACTAAGTTACTAAAAATCAGCGACATGTACAACTTTTTACTCATATTTATCAACTTAAATTAATTCCGCCAACGGGTATAGCATTGAATCATCACGAAGATTAAGACCGAGCCATTTTGTGCCTTGATTGTCGGTCAATACATCTATTTTATGCGTATTTACATCTTCAGCCTCTGCGCACAAATTATTGAGCCTCAACACAAATTTGCTACCAGCCAACCGAATTGAAACTGAAATAATATTAGAGGCTTTATCTCTGGGTTTCTCCTTGATTTCTTGATTTTTAATTAAAGAATAACCATCAATTCCCCTTAATATCTGTTTATTTCCCTGCGCTAATAATAAATTAAATGTAGATGCTATTATAAGAAAAAATGCAACACTTATAAGTTTTTTATTCAATCTACTCATATATGGTGTAAGTTATTTACAAATGGACATTATACGAATATTACGCACAAAGCTACAAATATTTTTTTTATTTTATTAAATTTATTCTTAATTTTTTCCACCTCTTTGATTTCCTAGAGAGCCACTAGAGTCAACATGCAAGTGCGAAATTAGTAGAAACATTTTCTTTTACCTAGCTTTATCTAGACAGCGCGAGCCGAATCGTGGGTGATTCGGCTCGTCGGAGTTTATTGAGATTTTGTTTTGTCTATTTTATCTTTTCTTGTATTGCTTTGCTCTCGGCTTCATATCCGGGTTTATTAAGAAGTGCAAACATATTGCGTTTGTAGTCTTCCACGCCCGGTTGGTTAAATGGATTTACTCCAAGAATGTATCCGCTAATTCCACAACCTTTCTCAAAGAAGTAGATTAGTTGTCCTAGATAATACTCCGACAGGGCAGGGATTGTGATGTGTAGATTAGGCACTCCACCGTCGATGTGGGCGATTACAGTTCCCAATTCTGCCATTTTATTCACCTCGTCGACATGCTTATCGGCGATATAATTTAAACCATCAAGGTCGGCTGCGTCGGCAGGAATAGTAACGGCATATTTCTGTTCCTCGACCGAAATAACGGTTTCAAAAATAGTGCGTTCGCCATCTTGAATCCATTGTCCCATCGAGTGTAGGTCGGTAGAATTATCGACTGCGGCAGGGAAAATACCTTTGTGGTTTTTACCTTCGCTCTCGCCGTAAAGTTGTTTCCACCATTCGCCAAAGAAATGAAGTTTGGGGTTATAGTTTACAAGGATTTCTATTTTTTTGCCAGCTTTATACAGCGCATTTCTAGTCATTGCATATTGCTCGGCTATATTTCCGCTTGCAGCAGTGGCACATTCCATATTTTTAGCTCCTTCCATAAGCTTCTCGATATCGTATCCGGCAATAGCAATAGGAAGTAGTCCCACAGGAGTAAGCACAGAGAAACGCCCCCCCACATTGTCTTCAATGACAAATGTCTTGTATCCCTCTTCGGTAGCCAGCTTGCGAAGTGCGCCTTTCTTTGCATCGGTGATAGCCACAATTTTCTTTGCGGCTTCTGCCTTGCCAACTTGAGCCTCTAGTTGCTCTTTAAGCAGACGGAAAGCGATAGCAGGCTCGGTGGTAGTACCCGATTTAGAGATAACCACAATACCAAAGCTGCGACCCTTTAAGAGATTTTGTAATTCATATAGATAGTCTTCGCCAATATTTTGTCCGGCAAAAAGCACTTGTGCGCCTTTGTGTTGCTTGCAATATGGAGCAAAGCTGTTGCCTAAAGCCTCGATAACGGCTTTAGAGCCAAGATAGCTGCCTCCAATACCTATACATACAACAAATTCGCAGCTTTCGCTGAGCGATTTAGCAGTTTCATTAATATCAGCAAGAAAAGCACTAGTAGTATTCGATGGCAGAGTAAGCCACCCTAAGAAATCGTTACCTTCGCCCGACCCATTGCTAAGTTTGCTCATTGCATCGGCGGCAGCCGGTTCAAATTCTTTAATTTGCGCTTCAGAAACAGTTCCGAGAACGTTCTTTACATTTACTTGAATAGTTTTCATTTGTCAAAATTTGGTTTATATAATATAGTAACAACAAATATATGTTTCGTTGAGATTAGCAGAAAGAATCTGCCATAGAATTTATTCCGGCGGTAAATTTTTTGCCGCAATATAAAATATTAAACATCTCATCGAGTATAGGCATTCTGACGTTGTATTTTTCATTAATTTCGTGAATACATTTTGTTGCATAGTAGCCTTCTGCCACCATTTCCATCTCCATCATTGCGGCTTTTACCGAATATCCTCGTCCTATCATAGCCCCAAAGTTGTGATTGCGGCTGAAACGAGAATACGACGTTACAAGCAAGTCGCCTAGATACACCGAATCGCAGATATTTCTTGCTTGGTGTGGTGCAACTGTATTTACAAAGCGTTCAATCTCAAGAATTGCATTCGATAGCAACATGGCTAAGAAGTTATCGCCGCCCTTCATTCCATGAATTATTCCGGAGGCTATTGCATATACATTTTTAAGCACTGCCGAATATTCTATTCCGGTAAGGTCGGTCGAGAGTATTGTCTTTAGGTCTTTCCCCGATATATGCTCGCTGAAAATCTTTGCAAATTTCTTGTTCTCGCACCCAACGGTGAGATACGACAAGCGTTCTAGTGCTACTTCTTCGGCGTGGCATGGCCCGCTCACTACCAGCATATTCTCCGGCTTGACATTATACATCTGTTGCATATATTCCGTTACGATAAGGTTCTCGTCGGGAACTATACCCTTAACGGCACTTACAATGTATTTGTCGCTCAAATCTATATTTATCTTCTTCAGATGCTCTTTTATGTAGGGCGAAGGCATGGCTAGAAGTATTGTATCTGCTTGCTCGCACACATAATTTATATCGCACGAAAATTCTATTCTTGATATATCGAATGCTACATCGGATAGATAAACCGGATTATGCTTCAATTTAATGAAATCGTCAATCCTGTCTTGACGACGCATATACCACATTATCTTTTTGTTGTCTGAGAGTAGGATTTTGGCAAGCGCAGTTGCCCAACTTCCTCCTCCCATAACAGCAATTCGTCCCGGAAATATTGCCATAATCCCTTATTTTTTAGATGCCTCTATCCATTCGTTCACTTGGTCGACGGTAGGGTTCTTAAGTTCTAATTTATGTTTTTTATTTAGTCCGCAAATTTCTTGATGCAATTTGCCTGCAACACAAGAATTTAGTGAATCGACGGTGAAGTAGCCGGCTTTCTGTATCACTTCTACCCATTCTTGAGGCACTCCGATTTCGGTGTATGCGCTGTCGCTGTCGCGTTTCTGCACTTTCTCGGGGCGCATCTGTGGGAATAACATTACTTCTTGTATTGTGGTCTGCCCGGTCATTAGCATTGTCAGACGATCCATTCCTATTCCTATTCCGGCTGTTGGAGGCATTCCATATTCAAGCGCACGCAAGAAGTCTTGATCGATAAACATTGCTTCGTCGTCGCCTTTTTCTGAAAGTCTTAATTGCTCTTGGAAACGTTCGCGCTGGTCGATTGGATCGTTAAGCTCCGAATAGGCGTTTGCAAGCTCTTTTCCATTTACCATTAATTCAAATCGCTCGGTAAGCTCCGGATTTTTGCGATGACGCTTGGTTAGTGGCGACATCTCGATAGGGTAGTCGATGATAAATGTAGGTTGGATATAGTTGCCTTCGCACTTCTCGCCGAAGATCTCATCTATTAGTTTCCCTTTGCCCATTGTATCATCGGCGTCGATTCCTAATTGCTTGCACACTTCTCTTAGTTGCTCTTCGCCCATTCCGGTAATGTCGATTCCTGTAAATTCCTTTATCGAATCAATCATTGTGATACGCTTAAATGGTGCTTTAAAACTTATGATATTATCGCCCATCTTGCTTTCTGATGTGCCATTTGTGTCGATACATATCTTTTCGAGCATTCTCTCGGTGAAATCCATCAACCAATTGTAGTCTTTATAGGCGATATACATCTCCATTACGGTAAACTCGGGGTTGTGGGTACGGTCCATTCCTTCGTTTCTGAAGTCGCGAGAAAACTCATAGACGCCCTCAAAACCACCTACTATAAGGCGTTTTAAATATAGCTCATTTGCTATACGAAGATACAATGGTATGTCGAGGGCATTGTGATGCGTGATAAATGGTCGTGCTGTTGCACCGCCGGGTATCGATTGCAACACGGGGGTGTCGACCTCAATACAACCTTGTGCATTGATAAATTCGCGCATCGAGTTGAACACTTTTGTGCGCTTCAAGAATATTTCTTTCACTCCGTCGTTAACGGCTAAGTCGACATATCGTTGACGATAACGCAACTCGGGATCGTTAAATGCGTCGTAGGTTACGCCATCTTTAACTTTTACGATAGGAAGTGGACGTAACGACTTACTAAGCACTGTCAATTTGGCGGCATGTACTGATATTTCGCCCATCTGTGTACGGAACACATATCCTTCAATTCCTATAAAGTCGCCTATATCAAGAAGTTTCTTAAACACTACGTTATAAAGGTCTTTATTCTCCTCAGGACACAAGTCATCGCGGCTTATATAAACCTGTATGCGACCTTTAGAGTCTTGCAATTCCATAAAAGATGCTTTACCCATTATTCGACGGCTCATTATTCGACCGGCAATGCTGACATTGCGATGCGGAGCTTCGTCGTTAAACGTTTCTTTGATTTCGGTTGAATAACCGTCGACTGTATATTCGGCTGCAGGATAAGGCTCGATGCCAATCTTGCGCATTTCTTCAAGACTATTGCGTCTTATTATTTCTTGTTCGCTAAGATCGAGAATACTCATAAGTGTAGTATATTTCTATTATAAGCGCAAAATTACACAAACTTTGCCAATATACCATTAATATTCACCAAAATAGTTTTATTCAACTTGCACACAGAGCCGGCAAGCTGCTAAAAAAAGCTGGCGCAAGATTCAATAAGAACCTTGCGCCAGACAAACTAACTATTTTCTTTAAAATGATTGAAAAACATCCTTTTAAGCTCCCGGAACGTAGCGACGATAGTCATAGAATGTCGACTGTAGACTCATCTCTAGGTATCCGTTGCGATAACGATAGTAAACTGTCTGTTGTGTTCCATCAATATATTTAAACATTATATAATCGTTGTTATACGATGTCCATGTAAATCCTGTGCCTACCCATTGTCCTTTATTGTAATAGTTATATGTTCCTTGCCCGTTAGAATAGAATGTAAAGCTGTCGTAATCGGGATTTGTAATAGTGATTGTACCATAATTGTTTTCCGATACTACCCACTTTCCAATCAACACTGAAGTTTCAGGATCATCTGTACACGAGCTCAAAGAAGTCAATGAAAGAGTACATATAAGTACTGCTAATAAAGTAGAAATTTTTGCTTTCATAATTAAAATATTTGTTATAGTCTTAATAATTTTACCATTTCACGAATTAGATGCCACAAATATACAAATAAATTTTATTCAAAAGATAAATAACTATAAAAGAAAAATTTAATTTTTAGCCTCTTGCTTTAGCTCTAAGTTTACTTAATATCGAATTATAATATTTGATAAATATTCTGTTATGTAATAAAAAAGCTATAACATTAACGACACTGCATTTAAAGATATTTTTCCATTTTATACTCGAGGCAAGTCGTGCGAAATATTTAAATGATTCTTTCCTCGCGACGCTTATTCGCATACACGAAAGTATTATATCTGCTTTTTTAATTTCTAAAACATTAAGGAGTGAACGGTCGTGAATAGCAAAGAAATCATAAAGTGTTTCAATAGATTTTATAGATTGCAGACTTTTATCGTGCGAGAATGTATTTGAATAGCTATACGGATTACGATAATCGTAATTATAAAGAAATTCGTGCAAATAGCTGCATTTATTCGAGAAAAATATAAGCTGTGGAAATACTTGAAGGTCGTCGCCATTGTCTATCCCTTTCTGTGCTTTGATATTATTATCGCGATAGAGTGAAGTGAGTATAAGCCTGCCCCACAGACGATAATATTCTTTATTGGTCAAGATTGCCTTGATTAGTTCTTTCGGGCTTTCAATATCTGTATTTAGTATATTCTCTTCATAGCTATCATAATGTATTATATAGTCGGTCGATACGATATCGGCGTTGCTTGCTTTTTGCTTCGCTACTAGGCGGCAAACTAGGTTTCTATCGATCCAATCATCTGAATCGACAAATAAAATAAAGTCGCCTGTCGCTCGATTTACGGCAATATTTCTTGTTTCGGAAATGCCCTCGTTCTGTGTGTTGGCTATGATAGTTACCTTGCCGGAAACAGAAGGATAGCGTCTAAGCACCTCCATAACAATATCCATACTCTTATCGGGCGTGCAGTCGTTGACAATTATTATTTCAATATTTTCGTATGTCTGTTCAAAGACACTCGTTACACATCTTTCTACATAATTCTCAACTTTGTAGATCGGTAATAGAATTGAAACTTTTATATCTGTCATTGTGTTATTTTTGGTAATTGCGAAACTCAAAAAACAGCTCGAACAAAGCAACACAAATATACAACAAAAAAGTATATTAGCATAATGTGAACAAAGGAGCAAGCAGGGCGGTTGTCGCTCTGCTTGCTCCTTTGTTGGCTTATAAGGTCATCAATATGTGTATTTAAAGATATTTCGGTCTTTACCGTCATACAAAATTCCGGTAACTTTTATTGCATTTTTAAGTTCGGGGGATTCTTTAAATGTCTTTGTAAATACTTTCACACATTCTTTGAAAATATTTAATTGCGAGTCGCTCAATTCATAAGATGATTGCTCGATTGTGAAATTGATAATAATAGAATTATTAGCTCCGACTGCCATACTCTTTACTATCATATCCACGCCCTCTGACGACAAGTCGACAGGTAGATTTTTATTACCTTCTTTCACAATCTCTCGAATATCGACGTTTTTGTTATCGGCTACCGGAGTCGATGGGGTAGTAGTGGTGGTAGTAGTGCCGGCTTTGTCGCTCATAACCCATTCTATGCCATCCCACACTTGAGAATATATCAGCTTGCCCGCTGTGTTATAATATTTTCGAGTGGTGGGTGTAGAATCTTTGTCGTAGTCGATAATGATTTTGTGGAATCCCAAACTTGCATCGGTAGGATTGCCGTTAATGTCAAATATCGCCATTAATTCTACATCACGATGAGCATTATAGTTATATTTTTCGACTGCATAGCCCGATTCGTTGAGCATTAAATTACCATTATTGCCAAAGTATTTTTTCTCTTTAAGATTGTTATAGTTATCATATTTGGCTGTATATTTATGATAGCCTTCACTTTTGTTGATTACCGGGTTATCATGGTTGTCATAGTAAGCCTCTTCAACAATACTCTTTCGGCTGTTATAGTTAGTTCTCTTGATACACCAACCTAAGCTGGAAGGAACAATTAGATTTCCTTTACCATCGGCTGCCGCAACATAATTTATGTTACCCCATTTGTCATATTTAATCAGCCCTTCAGGCACCATCACATCGGGTTTGGTGGGATTACCCGAAGCATCGAAATAAGTCTGTCGGACAAGGCGATTCATCTTATCATATTCATGTCGCATTATCGCAAGCCCCTCTTGACTTAATGTCAACTTACCATTAGGAGCAAAATACGACGATTCGATAAGGTTTCCACGATTATCGTATTTATATTTCTGGGTGCTGTAATTATAGCCTGAATAACCGGTAAGCTCCCCTTTAGTATCATAATAATCAGTTCTGACAAGATTTTTTCTTTGATTATATTTATACACTACTTTATGATAGTCCAAAGAATTGACAACCGGTTTATTATTGCTGTCAAATAGCCTTATTTCGATAAGATTATCGGCATTATCATATTTATTCCGAGCAATAAGTCTACCGTTGAGCAACTTGCCATCTAGTCCAATTTTATAATTTTCAATTACGTTGTTTCTATTATCATATTTATTAATCTCTCCATGCTCTCCATCAGAATTAAGGCAAGGGGCATTGGTTGCCGAGTAGTAGGTATGCTCAATATCATTACCATTCTTGTCGTATTTATACTTTACGATTGCATATCCACTAGTGCCGCGTATCAATTCCCAATTTTCATTATAAAATTTACACGACAGCATATTTCCATTATCATCGTAGTCGTAGGTAAAGCCTGCAAATTTCCCCGAGCTAAGGCATCGTTTAGTGCCGCTGCCATCGAAATAAGCCATCGAAATAAGATTTCCTTCAATCGAATATTCTCGTTTATATACCGATACATTATTATTGTCAAATACAGGTTTGCCATCGGCATCGAAATGCGAAAACTTGACTACACGGTTCAAGCTATCATATTCTTGACGCATAATAGCATATCCGTCGGCTATCTTAACTAACTTCTTTTTTTTGTCAAAGAAGCGATATTCAATGCAATTGCCTCGTTCGTCGTTTTTGTATTCACACATTGCATATTCTCCGGCTACCCCCGTTGTAGGCTTGCCATATTCATCTATTTTAATATACGAAAGAGGATTACCATATTTATCATTCACTGCCAAAAAGCCAGAAATTCCTTCTGAATCTTTCATCGGTTTATCTTTGTCATCAATATAGACGTTTTTGCTAATAAAGCCATTTTCGTCATATTCTCTCTTTGTGCCCGATACTGTTGTTGTGGTGCCATAGCAACGCTGTTTATCTGTTCCAAATAAGCGATAATAGATAGTATTTCCATCTTCGATTGTGTAGATGGCATAAGCAAAGCCGTCGTCTTTGCGAAGCATCAAATTACCATCTAAATCTTCATAATATTGTTCGATGACATTACCCCACTCATCGACTACATTGCGACACACCGGCACTCCAAGCTCTTCTTCACCACTAGCCTTACGGTCGGTAGTGATATATGTGAATCGTATTGCATCGTCTTCATCGTTATATTCGCGTGTGCGAATTGCCATACCGGTAGATATTGCTTTAGGATTTCCGTCAAAACCTATATAGATTTCTTCCTTTATTCTTCCTTTATCGTCGCGAAGATATTTGCGACCAAACAGCCCGTCTTTATCGCCTACTTTTGTATTCTGGAAAGATGCATATTCTATTTTGTCAACATATCCATTCTCGTCGTAGGTAAATAGATAGCGAGTGATGCGGCTCTTATCTGTATCACTATTATCTCCTACCGAAGAGCCGAAGGCGGTAACCGTGCTGGCTGCAAGGTTCTTTTCGGTGCCTCGTCCATCGTCGTATCTGAATGTAACTACTGTGAGTTCGGGGTTGAAATCTTTGATATAAAGCACTTGATTCGATGTTCCCTTTACTTTAATATAGTCTACTTTTCCTTCGGGAGTGTAATAGTAGTCATTATTTAAAATATCATCTACATCATCAGAATTGTTGTGGGCTATTACGCTGCCTTTTGAGTTTATAAATGCCACATTCTGCAATTTATGGTGCTTATATATAAAGCGATAGCTGTTAACTCGATGCGATTGTTCTCGCGAGCTTAGCTCATGTATTCCTTGCGGCACTCCCCACTGTTCCACATATTCTTTGTAGTAATAAGTTTTAGTGCGATTGTAATCGAAAATATAAATTCCCACAAATAGAAGAACTGCTGCCACACAGCCGGCGACTATTTTAGTCCACATTGGTATTTTTGCCGGAGAAATGGCATTGTGAAGCTCTTTTTTCATTTCGAGACACGACGAATATCTATCGTCTTTATCTTTGGCTGTGGCTTTATTAACGATTTTCTGCGTCTTCTCGCTAGTGTATTTATAGAAGCTCTTTAGTGGTGGCAGTGGCTCGCTTACAATCTTGCTGCTGATTTCTTGCTCGGTGAGTGTAGTTGTGTCGTAGGGGGCATTCCCTGTGAGTAGTTGATGAAGCAGCACTCCAATTGAATAAATATCCGAACGTTTGTCTACTGCCTCGCCTATTACTTGCTCGGGACTCATATACGACGGAGTGCCTATAACAATATTATTATTGTCATTGCTTCCCAAAAATGTAGAGATACCGAAATCAAGTATTTTAGGCACTCCTTCTTTGGTTATGATAATATTAGAGGGCTTGATGTCGCGATGAATAATGTTATGCTTGTGCGCATATTCCACAGCATCGAGAATTGGCTCGATTATTGGCAGCACGCGCTCTTCCACTATTAGCCCGGTAACAGAATTTACATATTTATCTAAGCTCATTCCATCGGCATATTCCATAATTAGAAACACGTTGCCACTTTCATCGATGTGATAATCAATGAAATGAACAATATTTGGGTGATTGAGCGACGCTAAATGCTCTGCCTCATCTTTGAGTAATTTCAACGTGAAATCATTCACCATACTGGCAGAGATTACTTTTATTGCGGCTCGCTGGTGGGTGATAAATTTATGTTCGGCAAGATATACCTCGCCCATTCCTCCTTTTCCTATAAGAGAAATAATTGTGTAATTCAAGACTTCTTTTCCTATCATGATATGTAGCTTTTAATTATAACGAAAATAAGATAAGATTTAAAACAAAGCCGGCAACGGCACACATTATTACTTGGTTGGCGCGTTTCGGTGTATCGCCTTTCCATGCAAAGTATAAGATTATCCCTACTAGTGGAATAATAAACGAAACTATCGCAATTGCAATGTTTAACTCTTCTTCCTTACGTGGCTCCGACGGGCTTATATTATAATTGCTTGTATTTGGCTCATATACTTTATTCCCGGCTATCGGAAGTTGAATAAAAACTTGCGCCCACGGAAAAGGAACACTGTTGGCTAGGTATATTTCGGCTCCCGGTGCTACTGTGATTCTCTGATTTTTTATTACCATTCCTCCTATGGTAGAGCCGTTAGAGCTGTGGTCGGTAAAGACATATTGCCCACCTACTATGCTAATATCGGCATGGTGCCTGCTTATTCCTTGATTCTCAATGATTATGTCGCACGAGGAGCTTCGTCCTATTGATAATGTTTTCATAATTGTATCATACTAAATATTATTACTACTGCCCATATCGCAATACCTCGAAACATCATATCTATGGCTTGCGAACTTTTTCTTACTTTTGTTTCTCGGTTTATCAGCCAATATATAAGAGCTATCGGCGGTAATAGAACTAAGAAAAACTTAGAGATAAAGTCGAACCCTTCTTCAATTTCTTCAAACTCTCTTCTTTGGTCGAAAGTATCGTTAATCGTATTTCTAGTTTCATTAGGGCTAGTCGGTTGACTTGGCTTTATTTCTCCTTGCCGCATTATCTTTTCTTCAATGGTATTCTTTAACAACTCGCCCGACAACTTGAATTCTCGACGCTGCGCTAGCAGTATTTCACTTTCTAGAAGGCTGTCAAGACTCTCAAAGAAAATAAATGAATGATGCAGATAAGACCCATTAATCTGTGTGCCGTTAGTGCTGCTATCGGTTACTTTAATTGTCGCTCCCTCCGACTGTGGCGTATATTCTATTATTAAGTGAGTGGAGCTGATAAGATTTTCGGGCATCACAATATCACAATCTTTGCGACCTACGGTAATTACTATGCTCTCCGAACTATTATTATCATTTTCGATATGCTGCAAGTTTTTTAATGCTTCCTTAAACTCGGTGGCACTCTGGTATCTGTTCATCATATTTTTGTCGACTGCCTTGAATATTACTTCTTGCATTCCTTCTGACACTGCACCATCGGTGATTTCTCTTGCGCTGGGAAAAGTATCTTGCAATATCGACGCTACCATCGCTACATCGTTCGATTTCTTGGCTATGGCATGTTGTCCCACAAGCATAAAATGGAGCAGACAACCTAAAGAATAAATATCTGTTCGGTGGTCGATACTTAGCCCGTTTGCTTGCTCTGGACTCATATAGCCGTCGGTGCCAATTATCCTGCCTAGTGTTTTCCCGGTCGTAAAATGGGCATCTTTTGCAATTCCAAAATCTATGATACAGATAGAATCATCTTGCCTTACCATGATATTTGAGGGCTTAATATCGCGGTGAATACAGCCGTGCCGATGAACATATTCAAAGCCTTTCAGCACTTTTAGCATAAGCTCTATTGCTTGTGCCTCAGTGTATATGCCTTGATTTTCGACGTGCGACGCTATTGTCTCACCGTTCACATATTCCATAGGGAGATACATATTTCCTTGAGCATCGGTGTAAGGCTCGCCCATAATATGCACCACCGCCTGACTATTCATTTTTCTTAATGCCTGCGCCTCAGAAATAAATAATTCACGAAATTCGGGATTATATGAAATCTGATTAGTCATCATTTTCAGTGCAATTGGAGTGTTTGCCGAATTGCGTGCTTCATACACACACCCCATTCCTCCTCTACCTATTTCTTTTATTATTTTATATTCCGACATTGCGGTAATTAATTTATATTAATTTTGTTTACCTACATTAGCTTTCTCTCCAGCTTTCTCTCCAGCTTTCTCTCCCGGAGTAGTTACAGTGTTTGTATTACCTCCGTTTCCTCCTTCTTTTGACTTAATTTCACCCGGAGCATCTGTTAATTCCTGCTTCATCTCTTCGTCCGAGTTATTGCCTTTCGGCTTTCCTTGATCTATATTAACGTTTTTTGCGACATTTGCTACCCCTTGAATCGCACTTTTAATAATGGTGCTTGGAGCTAATTCATATACTCCAAATTCTATTGTATCGCAATTATTATCTTCCTTTGTTATTATGATACTTATATTCTTAATTGATGTGTTGCCAAAATTATATATGATAGAATCGCCCGAACCGGTAAAATTCAACATTGGATTAACATTGCTATTTAAATATTTGCCTTTTAGTTTATGCGTTTTTACCTTTAGATCTTTATCGGTATATGATATTATTATCGAATCTTTATCTATATGCTTCACTATCAAGGCGGGGGAATTGCTTCTAAATAAAATTGTATCCAGTGTAGCAACCGGCTTGTTCTCATTAATCGACGCATCAGCATTACTTTTCGACGGGAGCAGCATAAACACTAATGCTCCCAATATTACGACTAATGCTATGACAAATAAATAATTTATTCTTTTATCCTTTATGCGATTAATAAAAGTAGTGGGACTTGATTTCCCGGTTTTGGGCGTTATGGAAAATTCTACTATTGCGGCTGTTACATTGTCGGTTCCACCATTTGCCTTTGCTAGCTCTATCAATTTATCGGCGCGGGCTTGGGCGCGTAGTTTCTGCTGGTCGCTCACTATTCTTGATATGTGATTATCATCGACCATTCCGCTTAAGCCATCTGAACACAGCACAAAACAATCGCCTGCCTGTGGGTGTATTGGGGCTTGCACAATTGTGGGGATTCCCATATTTGCAAAGCCTAATGCATTTGTTATTTCATTCTTGCGCGGATGATGCTCGGCTTGCTCGGCTGTTATTTCGCCTGCGTCGACTAGTGTCTGAACGTAAGAGTGGTCTTTTGTGAGCTGGGTGATTTTATGCTCTCGCACAAGATAGATGCGGCTATCTCCTACATGCCCTATAAAGACTTCGCCGGCTCGCACTATCAGCAACACGCAAGTCGATCCCATTCCCGTTAAATCTGGGTGTTCTGCGTCATAGCTCAATATTGCTTGATTGGCTTGCGAAATTGCTACTCCTATTGCAGTGCGTACGTCGTCGAAATATTGATTCAAGAGTGCCGATTTTATTGCTTCGACGGCTGTGCTTGAAGCTACTGCCCCTCCTATATGTCCGCCCATTCCATCACACACAACGGTTACAAGTCCGTTTGGCGACTCAAATGTAGCCCAACTGTCTTCGTTGGCTTTTCTCACACAGCCTACGTCGGACAGACCTGCCACATGGCAATAATTAAAATCTTCGTGTTCTTTCATTTAAAAAGATTTATATTAAAATTGTGGTATGGCTAAGAAAACAAATTTAGTGTCGCCTATGGTTATTATATCACCACTGTTAATGGCAATTCGGTCGCTTATAAAATTTCCGTTCACAAACGAGCCGTTAGAGGAATTCTGATCGGCAAGCCAGAATACATTTTCTATTTCTCGATATAGAATTAGAAGGTGCTGACTCGATATTTTACTGTCGTTAAGGATAGGAATATCGCAAGTGGCTGCTCGTCCCATAACATTTCGCCCTTCGTAAAGCTCATAAATTTTCCCTAACGGATTTTGGGCATACGACACTAAGATTCCAACTAGTTTTCGCCCCGATGTTGCCGAATCGTATGTGTTATCGCCTGTTGCATGTCTTATTACTGTTGCGCCGCCTGTTTCACAAGCCGGGCTGACCGGGACGGTGCGTGCTGTGGCATTTTCTACGCCAAATACCGGTGTTGTGGGGTTGTCGCCACCGCCAAAAGCTACATGGGTGTGCTGGTCGGGATTGTCAACTTGCCCTATTTCAAAACTTCCTGTATTAATTGTTGATGGACAACATGGACATTTATCGCCATATATTGATGCATCGTATTTATGACCGTTTTTACAGACTTTTATTGCCATGATATTATAGTTTTAATTGGTTATTATTTTAAAAATTCATTTACTCGTTGTGGCTTTATTGCGTGGTTGTAGCCTTGTGTGAGGTCGGCAAAGCCGGATACTACGATTCCCGCAAATTTCCCTTCTTCGTTAAATACGGGCGATCCGCTGGCTCCATGATGTATTGAGATATTATGTCCGTAGGTTATGTCGCCGCGCTCTTGGGTAATTTCGCCACTCTGATTGTTTGCCTCGAGTCCTACTTCGGTATCACCAACGGCAAACGCTAGTGGAAATCCTATCGTGTAGACTTTCTTGCCTATCGCTAACGATTTTACGCTTGCTGTGTCGGCTAGGTTCACTATCATTTTTACCTCTGCCGGCGTAACTTTGTTGTTTGTCTGAATCATTGCTACGTCTACCTTGTCGCTGTCGGGGATTTTGCACGTTGTGCAGGCTATTAAATCATCTTTCGACTTTACGTGGGTGTCGTTGAGGGCAATGCCTAGATAATACACTTTATAGTCTACTTGAATTGCACGCGCAACGGCTCGTGCTGTTCTATCGCCCGGATAGGTTACCAAGATATAATTTTTAAGTGCATTTTTTATCTTTTCGGCTTCCTCTTTCTGGGTATCCATAAGGGCTACTACGTGCTTGTTTGTTAATATCTTTCCATCGTTGGAAATAAAGAATCCTGTTCCGGAACTTTCGGCTATGCCTTGTTGTATTTTTCCTTCGCCATTTACCCACCAACGTGTATAGCCTTCTATATAATTCCCTAGCGGAGTGCCTTCCACCGTTGCTTCGTAAGCACTTGTCTGATATATCATTACCACCGATTTCTTGTATTGCGAATATATCTCTTCGGGAGTAAGAATTTTTACAGCATTGTTATTCCAATAATACCACCCGCCTATTGCGCCGGCTATCAATAATGCCGCTATCGAAAGGGCTATGATGAGGGTATTATTCGATTTCTTCTTCGCCACAGTGGGGTGAGCATTATTTGCCGGGAAGAGTGATTGCCAATTCACTTGATATTTATTTGAAATCATCACAATATCGCCTGCATTTAGTCGCTGTGCCGTTATTTTTGCACCATTCACAAATGTGCCGTTGGTTGAATTGTTGTCGATTATCGTAATATTGCCTTCGCTGTCTTTAACAAGTGTTGCGTGTTGCGACGACACATCGGGCTGGCTGATACGATATTGTGCCGTCTCGGCTCGCCCTATTGTGAATTTGTTTGAGCTGCCGGCACTATTTCCCCCGAAATTGTTTGCCGGGCGAATTATGGTTTTTTCGGGCTTGTTCATTGCCGACTCCCATTCAAATTCATAATTTCCTAGAAGAATTTTATCGCCACGGTGCAAAGGGGTATCACTTGTGATTCTGTTACCATTAACAAATGTGCCGTTGGTTGAATTTAAATCACGTATTATTATATCAGATGAAGAGGTGATAATTAAGGTGGCATGTTGCGACGATACCACACTTGAGCTTATCACTATGTCATTTGTCGATGAACGACCTACCTTTAATGTTTTCATATCTTTTATTTGGAAAAATTTATTCTTTCAAGAGTGTTTTTTGAATTTACACTATATCCTTCTCCGTTCTTGTTTCCACAATCGAATAAGAAGCGTATGTTCACATCTCCGACTTCTACACTAATCTTTGCCTTGAGAACCGTGCGCCCATTGAATTCTTTTTGTTCTATTTTATCTTCCTTTATTATATAAATATTGCGTAAATGTGCCACCCATTCATTATAAGAGCTGCCAAAGCTGATATCCAACTTTCCTTCAAGATTTTCAGGGAATTTATACATAGATATATAATTTATATCGTTAGTCTTATTAAAATCATAAAAGCCATAATTTGTCCCTTCATTCTTTAAAAAGAAATATTTATATGTCGATTCTTTTGTTACTTTTTCTCCGTTATTAGTCGCTTTGCTTAGGCTGTCGCCTAGTCGATAACCATATATAGGAAAGACATTGTCGATTGTGAATTGTCGTGAGCCACTGTTATTATACGATGTTGCAGTATCCGAAACCGGCAGCTTTACAATAGCATCTATTACATTTTGTATCTGTTCATAATATTTATTCAGCAATGTCTGATTTAGCATCGAGGCTCGTTTTATAAACACTTCGGCACCTACTCTATACGAATCTTTATAGAATAAAGCTTTCACTCCTTTATAAGCATTTAATGAGTTCAAATTAGCTTCTAAGTTTGCCCTTGTGTCAAAGGTGGTGCCATAGACTAAATAACGACTTACCACGATATAGAATGGGTTGGTATTTTTATCCGATACCTCTACATAGTATCTTTTTTCGTTTGTTATATAGTATATATCGCCATCTTCATCAAGTTCCGGACTATATCCCAACGACCGGAGCTGAGTAATTAAGTCGCTGCGAAAATCTATTTGCTCTTGGTTATATTCGTTGCCATATATCGACAGTGTGCTTACTATCAAAATAGCTATAAAAATTATATTTTTTTTCATAAGGCTGTTTGTTTTTAAAGTTTCTTGATATTGACATAAGATAATGAGTTAGACGAAGACGTTGAATATCCTTCTCCATTTTGATTTCCTTCATCGAAATAGAAACTAAATTCTAAACCTCCGGTAATCGACTCGGCTGTGAATTTCGCATAAAGCACGTTTCGACCATTTACTTCTTTTGTCTTTGGCTCGTTGCCTTTATAAATCGTTATAGTAAATCCTTGTTTTTCCATATATGCCTTCCATTGATCATACGACCAGCTCATTTTAAATCCATATTTACTCCATTCGTCGGGTACTTTTTCTAACGACAGTGCCTCATAAATTCCATCTTTATTAAAATCCCAAAATTGATTTTTGTCTATTGTGAAATATGAAGAACCACTATCTAATTTTTTTATTTTATGACCATTGTTGATAAAGTTATTTTGTGTGTGGTTAAGATAGAATCCATATACGGGAAACATATCGTTATAGCTTAATCTCCGATAATTATCATTCGTGTTGCTTGTGCCTTGTGAACTTTCTCCCTCATCGATCAATTTGATTAATTTTTCTTCAGTAGTTTTGAGCTGACTTAGTGCTATATAAAGAGTGTGCTTCACCTGCTCTATATCGGTAAAATATATCTGAACTGCCATTTTTATGTAATCGTCAAAGCACACTGTATTTACGGCTCGCATAAAATTAAGTGAGGGAAGACATCTTTTTACCGCATCGATTGTGTATTTTTCGCTATAATTATCGGTTAGGCATATCTCCGCATAATATGGATAAGTATCTCGCTCATCAAATAATACTATAAAATATTGTCCTTCACTCTTAAAGGTGATATTAGAATTATCACTTACTTTAGGCATAAACCCTTCTTCTTTAAGAAATTGAAAAACATTGCTTCGCAATTGCACTTGTTTGGAGGTTAATCTTTCGCCCTGCATCGCTAATGTGCCGAGTAAAAGTGCCACGATTAAAATTAGCTTTTTCATACTCTAAGGTTATTATGTTTCACAAATAATTTTTCACTCTATATCGTATAACAAATATATACACAATTATTTGATATAGAAAACATATATTTTGCATAAATGCTTATTTGGTAACATATTGCGTCTATATGGTAAATCTTTGTGCTTATTCTGTATATTTTTTTAATGGGCTGATTTAGCAATTTTTTAAATTGTAGTGCCGTGTTTTAGCTCACATACCATCTAATTTTACATCAGTTTTTCATAGCTATTGAGAAATAGCCATATATTAAGTGCTAGATTTTTCATAATAAAGTTGATGATGAAAAAAGGCTGTGAAGCCATATAATTAATGTACTAAATTTTATTACTACGCGACTACGCCCTCGAAAATTATGTTTTGGGGGCGTAGCCTTTTAGCATTTTGCCAGTAACTGCCGATGTTAGAAGCTATTTTTAACTATCAATGTATTGACAACTCGCTAATTTGTGCTTACCTTTGTGGCGTTATTAATGATGTGGAAAAATTTGGCTGCTTGCAACCACATAAAAAAATGCTAAAACTGCGTTCTCATAATTACATATATTAGCAAAACGCATTAGCATTTTTTCCACTGTAAAATTTGGAAAAAATGAATTACTTATTTACATCAGAATCAGTATCTGAAGGGCATCCTGATAAGGTTGCCGACCAGATTAGCGATGCACTGCTTGACGAGTTTATGGCTTATGATCCTAGCTCTAAAGTAGCGTGTGAGACACTTGTTACTACCGGACAGGTAATTGTTGCCGGCGAAGTTAAATCGAAGAGTTACATCGATCTTATGGACGTAACTCGCAAGGTAATTAACCGCATAGGCTATAACAAGAGTGAGTATAAATTTGATGCCGACTCTTGTGGAGTGCTTTCGGCTCTTCACGAGCAGAGTGCCGACATTAATCGTGGAGTGGAGAGAGAAATCGAAGAGGAGCAGGGCGCAGGCGACCAAGGTATGATGTTTGGCTATGCCAGCAACGAGACCGAGAATTATATGCCGCTCTCTATCGACCTTTCTCACTTATTACTTCGAGAGCTTGCCGAGATACGTCGCGAAGGAAAGGTAATGACTTATCTTCGTCCCGACGCAAAGAGTCAAGTTACTATTGAATATAACGGTGAAACTAATCGCCCACAGCGCATACACACAATCGTAATAAGCACACAGCACGACGATTTTATTGCTCCAACAGACGATACTAAAGAAGCTCAAGACATTGCCGACCGTGCCATGCTCGACACCATCTATGCCGATGTGCGCGACATTCTTATTCCTCGTGTCAAGGCTCTTCTTTCCGACGATATTCAAGCTATGTTTGACAACTCTCTGATTCTTCACGTTAATCCTACCGGAAAATTTGTTATTGGTGGCCCTCATGGAGATACCGGACTCACAGGACGTAAAATTATTGTCGACACCTACGGAGGTAAAGGAGCGCACGGAGGTGGTGCTTTCTCGGGAAAAGACCCTTCAAAGGTCGACCGTAGTGCAGCTTATGCAGCTCGACACATTGCCAAGAATGCAGTAGCCGCAGGCGTTGCCGACGAGATTCTCGTACAAGTGGCTTATGCCATTGGAGTTGCCCAACCGGTAAGCATTTATGTAAACACCTACGGAACTGCACACGTTAAAGCTACCGATGCCGAAATTGCCGACATTCTTTCATCACTTTTCGATATGCGCCCTAGTGCAATAGAGCGTCGATTGAAATTACGCAATCCAATATATGAAGAGACTGCAGCTTATGGTCACGTAGGACGAACACCACAGATCATTACAAAGCATTTCAGCTCGAAATATGAGGGAGAAAAGACTATTGAAGTAGAACTGTTCACATGGGAGAAACTCGACTATGTAGAGATAGTAAAACGAGCTTTCAATCTTTAAACTCTCGAATTAATAATAATATATTATTAAGAAACTAATTAAGAAAAGGCAGAAACAAAAATGTTTCTGCCTTTTTTTATCGCTAAAAAGGCACTTTTTAAATACTCTTTTTTCATACTAATAAAAAAACTGAAAAATGAATACTAATCTGCTTGTATTCGATTTTAAATGGTATTTTTGCATCATAGCTGAGCTTTCTCAGCTCTGTGAATATTATTATAAAGAAGCGTTATGCTTATCTTGTAGTTGAAAACGTAGGAAATTTTATAAAGCATACAAGGATCTGCATAGAGGCTTTCACGCATTAGCGTGGACTGCTATCACACATCTATATGCACGGTTTCCTACGACCTTCAACTTAATGTGTGGCATCGGCAGTCCTCGCTTCTGCGTTTTTAACTACCTATTGGTAATTGATAGGGAAATTTTATTTAATATGAATTGGACACATGAAGTAATTATTGCAGTGCTCAAGTCGATTGTTTTAATTGTAGGAGCTGAAGAAGAAAATGCTTCTGCCGACACTGCCTTAATAAAAGCTTTTCTTAATAAGCTTAATATTGACGATGTGGAATCGGTAATGAAGGAACAAGCATCTATGCCACTCAATGAAATGAAAAAAATTATTTGCAATTTAAGCAACACCAACAAATATATTGTTGCCTATCATTGGAAACATGCAATAACGAGGGACGAAAATATAGGAAAAAAAGAAGTGGTGAAATGGCTGAAGATAGCAAAAGACTGTAATGTGGAAATAACAGATATAATATATTAGGCAGCAAAAAAAACGAAAGGCAGCGCAAATGCTGCCTTTCATCTTTTATTATTATAGTGATACCTTGGTTACTTCTGTGCCTGCTTTAACTATATACGCGCCTCTCGCTGGCAGCTTTATTACTTTATCTGTTCCTTGATACACCAATCGCCCACTTATGCCGTACACGCTTATCATCGTTTCGTCGCCGGCTCCTTCTACAACAATACTTTCACCCGATACCGAGATTTTCACTTTGTCGTTGCCAATGGCATCGACCCCTGACGAAAATTCTAATATTTCTTTGAAATCTCCCCACACTTCTGCGTTTCTATAACTACTACCACTGCCTAGAGGAACATTCAGCCTAATGTTAATCTTTGGATTTCTGTCGAAGGTAGTATTATCAACCTTCTGAGGAGTAGTTGCGTAATTAAATATTGAAGATAAATTATTACAACGAGAGAACGCATATTTTCCTATTTCGTTAACAGTAGCAGGAATAGTAAGTTGTGAAATTATGGTTCCGGCAAAAGCAATTTGTTCAATTTTTTCTATACCATTAGGAATTTCATAATACTTTCCATTCATATTAGGATGTGTAATAAGTATTGTCTTTTCTTTATTGCATAGCACCCCGTCGATATCGCAATAGTTTGGATTGTCTTTGTCTACCTCAAATTTCTGTAACATCATACATTGTTGAAATGCTCCGACACCAATAGTGGTAACATTTTTAGATATTTGTACCGTCGCCAATGATGTATAAGCAAAAGCATTATCACCAATTTTTGTAACAGAGGGAGGAATAGTAATAGAACGAAGAGATTGACACTGACTAAATACAGAACGGCTAATCTCGGTAATTGATGAAGGTAGTGTTATTGTTTCAAAATTACACATCGTAAAAGCCATTTCACCAATTGTATTCACCGAATTTGGGATATTAATACTTGTAAGGTTAAAACAAGTATTAAAAGCATTATTACCAATGCTGGTTAGAGTGTTAGGTAATGTTACAGATTTTATTTCACAAGCAGAGAAGGCATATTCTCCTATATTAACCACATTTTCGGGTACTGTATAATTATCACCTTTTGCATTGGGATAAGCTATCAGTATGCTTTTATTTTTATTGAAAAGCACACCATCGACCGAGCTGTATTTCGGATTATCAGCATCGACATTTAAACTAGTTAATGCGCCACAACAAATAAAAGAAGAGTTTGTAACTAAATTTACAGATTTAGGAATGTCGATACTTGTAAGCGAACTGCACCAGGCAAAAGCTCCATTTTCAATTGATTTTACAGAATTAGGAATAACAACCGACTTTAATGATTTACATAAAAAGAATGTAGAAGAACGTATAGTTTCGATTGTATTGGGAATGTTAAACGACTCAAGTAACTCACAATTAAAAAAAGCATAATCACCAATGTCGGTAATTTCGCCTGAGAAAGTTATGGATGTTAGTAATTTGCTATTAGCAAAAGCATAAATTCCAATTTTTCTGACAGTTGTAGGCATATAAAAGTTGCCGCCACGAGCATTTGGATATACGTATAATATAGATTCATCTTTATTCAATAACACACCTTCTGGCGCCGAGTAATTTTCATTTTCAGGAGACACGGCTATATGTTCCAATTTTTGACAATTATAAATTGCTCTTATATCTATTATGGTTACTGATCGTGGAATTTCAATATATATTAATTCGGGACAATCAGAGAAGGCTTCACTTTCAATTATTTTTACCTCATAAGTAATTCCATTATTAGTTACAATCTCTGGTATTGATATATTACCGGAATATTTTACTGGACCGGTAGTAACTCTGCACACAGGCTCGCTTTTATTAATATTGTAATATATTCCATTACTCTCGAAGTTGTAGGCATATAATGTGATGCTGCTTACAATACACATTATTGCTAATAATAGTCTTTTGGCGTAATTTGTTTTCATGATCAATAAATATTAGTTTCACATTAAATATATCTGCATAGAATTTTTTCTATAACAAATTTATTTTATTTTTTTTATATATGCAAAAGTTTAACTATAAATTTCTTACATTCTTTGTTTGCTGAATTTTGTGGGTATTTTTATCTTTTTTCGGTTTCTTATTGTAACTTTGTGAGATATAACAAAAAGAAATATGAGCGACGACTTCGACATACGAAATTCACGAATCGATAAAGACAGCGACTTTGAAAAAGCGCTTCGCCCGATATGCTTCGACGACTTTAGCGGTCAAGAGAAGATTATCGAAAACCTGCGTGTCTTTGTGGCTGCAGCTCGTATGCGTGGCGAAGCTCTCGACCACTTACTTCTGCATGGTCCTCCGGGACTGGGAAAGACCACTCTTTCTAATATTATTGCCAATGAGCTGGGGGTGGGCTTTAAAATAACTTCGGGCCCGGTGCTTGACAAGCCCGGCGACCTTGCCGGTATTCTTACTTCGCTTGAAGAAAACGATGTGCTGTTTATCGACGAGATTCATCGACTTAGCCCTATTGTCGAGGAATATCTTTATTCGGCTATGGAAGATTACCGAATAGATATTATGATAGACAAAGGTCCGGGGGCAAGATCGGTACAGTTGTCGCTGTCGCCGTTTACTCTTGTGGGTGCTACGACTCGCAGCGGACTGCTAACATCGCCTCTTCGTGCTAGATTTGGTATTAATTGCCATTTAGAATATTACGACCACAAAGTGCTTGAAGGCATTGTGAAACGCTCGGCTAAGCTTTTGCAAATTGAGTGTACCGACGATGCCGCTCGCGAAATTTCGCTAAGAAGCCGTGGAACACCACGTATAGCAAACTCGTTGCTGCGCCGTGTGCGTGATTTTGCTCAAGTGAAAGGGTCGGGTAAAATTGATACCGAGATTTCTCGCTACGCTCTCGAAGCTCTAAATATTGATAAATATGGACTCGATGAGGTAGATAACAAAATTCTCACAACAATTATCGACAAATTTAAAGGCGGACCGGTGGGTTTGAGTACAATTTCGACTGCTCTTGGCGAAGATCCCGGCACTCTGGAAGAAGTGTATGAGCCTTTTCTAATAAAAGAAGGTTTCATAAAACGCACCCCGCGTGGACGCGAGGTTACTGAATTAGCATATCTACACCTTAATCGCACCATGCAAAGCGATCAAGGCAGTTTGTTTTAAATAAAATAATAGAATATGGCAGGAGTAAAAAGTCTTGCAAAAGATACAGTTATTTATGGAGCAAGTAGTATTATAGGACGCTTTCTTAATTGGTGTCTTGTTCCTCTTTACACTATAATGTTTCCAGCCGAAGAATACGGCATAGTAACTTATCTCTACACTTTCACAGCACTTGTGTTGATAGTTCTTATTTATGGAATGGAAACGGGATTTTTCCGCTTTGCCAATCACGAAGACTACAATAATCCTGAAAAAGTGTACAGCACTTCGCTAATATCATTAGCCGGCACATCATCTTTGTTTTTTATCTTTGTGTTCCTTTTTAGTGATTCTATTGCCGAATTATTGAAAGTGCCTCAACACCCCGAATATATCACTATTCTTGCCCTTACGGTTGCTCTAGATGCTTTCTCGGCTATTCCTTTTTCTTATTTGCGCTATCTTAAACGACCAATAAGATTTGCAACCATCAAACTTATTAACATAGCCATAAATATAGGTTTAAATTTATTCTTCATTCTGCTGTGTCCTTACCTGTGGAAAGTAGCTCCAAATACTATTGATTGGTTCTATAACCCTGATTATGGTATTGGATATATTTTTGTATCTAATCTTGCTTGCACAATTATTACCGTAATAATGTTAGTGCCTCAAATAATTCATATAAAATATGCATTCGACACAGTATTACTTCGCAAGATGCTTGTGTATTCATTTCCTATTCTAATATTGGGTATAGCTGGAATAATGAACCAGACAATCGACAAAATTCTACTTCCCGAACTAATAAGCGACCCAGCAATAGCAATGCGAGAATTAGGAATATATGGTGCCAACTACAAAATAGCAATAGTGATGGTAATGTTTATTCAAGCTTTTCGCTATGCTTACGAGCCATTTATTTTCTCGCAAAACAAAGAAGCTAAAGGCGATGCTAAAACAAAATCGTATGTCGATGCTATGAAATATTTCATAATATTTGCTTTGGTGATTTTCCTTTTTGTAATGTATTATATGCCTATTTTGAAATATTTCATCGCGCCTTCTTATTTCTCTGGTCTTAGAGTTGTGCCTATAATTATGCTCGCCGAATTTTTCTTCGGTATATTCTTCAACCTTTCACTATGGTATAAACTCACCGATAAGACTCAATGGGGTATGTACTTCTCTATTATCGGACTAGCCATTACTGTAATACTAAATATTATCTTAGTGCCAATTATGGGATATATGGGTTGCGCTTGGGCTGCACTTGCTTGTTATTTCTCAATGATGGTGCTTTCATACATCATAGGTCGCAAAAAATATCCTATTCACTACGACTTAGCTAATGCCTTCTTCTACTTTATTCTCACTGCAATTTTTTATGCTGCCGGAACATTATTACCAATCGAAAATGAGCTGATACTGTTAAGTATTCGCACTGTTTTATTGGCAATATTTGTAATTATAATCCTCAAAAAAGAACCTATTCCTCTTCCTAGCCGACTTGCAAAAAAATAAGGTTATAAACACCTAAAAAATATTCTTTAAAAGGTATTAAACCGTTACGCAATAACCGTGCATAACGGTTATTTTTTAATGTATCTGCAGGGTTGTCAATACACTTTATCAACACTTGTCAATAAAGTTCATATCAAGCTATATAGCAATAATATAGCTTGATAATAAGCTGTTAATAACAGTGTAAATACTAATAAATATATTTAGTTGCCGATACTTATAATTTACTGAATAAAAATACTCCTGAAAACATAATTTTATTGCACAAAAATAAGTAACTTTATAGTGTATGATATGCGAAAAAATATCTATTATCAACAATGTTGAAATAGTGTTGATAAGTTGTTAATAGGCGATGAAAAGTAAATAGAAAGTTTATGCTAAATAATTAGGAATTTGAAAATCAACAGAGCATATAACTAAAATTTCTAATTCCAAATAAGTTAACTAATTCTTTTATCTGCATTTTCAACAAGGTTTTCCATAGTTATTAATATTAATCCAATAAAAAATTATTAACTTTGCGTATTATTAACAGGTTGTTGATAAAGTTATAAAAGAGCTAATAATCAACATTTAAGATTGATGATAACATATTAATAAGCCCGGCTAAAACAATAATAAGTTATAAAGCAAGCATATTATAAAAAAGTTATTGTAGTTATCAACAGCCTATAATAAATATCATAATAATAATTTTTTAAAAATAAAAAGAAATATATATATATGATTCTTGTTAATAAGGGATATGTTGAAGCTCCTATAGAAAAAGGTATTGATATAGTTGAAGAAATTAAAAAATTGAAGAAACAGAAAAATGCTGTTATTCTTGCTCACTATTATCAACGTGGAGAAATACAAGATGTAGCCGACCATATTGGCGACAGCTTGGCTCTTGCTCAACTTGCTGCTAAAGCCGATGCCGACATTATAGTTCTATGCGGCGTATATTTTATGGCTGAAACTGCTAAAATTTTGTGTCCCCACAAGAAAGTACTTTGTCCGGATGTAAGTGCAGGTTGCAGTCTGGCGGATAGTTGCCCTGCCGATGAATTTGCCGAATTCGTAAAGGCTCATCCGGGACACACTGTAATAAGTTATGTAAATACAACTGCCGCCGTTAAAGCCTACACAGATGTTGTGGTAACTTCCACTAATGCCAAGCAGATAGTAGATTCTCTACCGGCAGATGAAAAAATAATATTCGGTCCTGATCGTAATTTAGGAAATTATATAAATAGCGTAACAGGAAGGCAGATGGAGCTGTGGAATGGTGCTTGCCATGTGCATGAACAATTTTCGATTGAGAAGATAATAGCACTAAAAGAAAAATATCCTAACGCTCAAGTTTTAGCTCACCCTGAATGTAAAAAACAGCTGTTAATAATTGCCGATAAAGTAGGAAGTACACAAGCTTTGCTAAATTATGCTGTAAATAGCGACTGCAATGAATTTATAGTAGCCACCGAATCGGGAATTATACACGAAATGAAAAAGCGCTGCGGCAACAAAAATTTCATTGCGGCTCCTCCCGAAGACGGTAGTTGTAATTGCAACGAATGCTCGTATATGAAACTCAACACGCTCGAAAAACTATATAATTGCTTAAAATATGAAATGCCACAAGTTGAAGTAGATGCAGATGTGGCACAGAAAGCTATAAAACCAATTAATCGTATGCTTGAAATTTCAAAGCAATTAGGAATAATAAAATAATATTGAATTAATAATAACAGAATAAGATAAAAAATTATGGAGTATAATTTTAAAGAGATAGAGAAACGCTGGCAACAGTATTGGAAAGATAATAAAACTTATAAAACTGAGTTAGATAATTCTCGTCCTAAGTTTTATGTTTTAGATATGTTTCCCTATCCTTCGGGAGCAGGTCTTCATGTGGGACACCCACTAGGTTATATTGCTTCGGATATTTACAGCCGTTATAAAAGATTACAGGGTTTCAATGTGCTTCACCCTATGGGATATGATGCTTATGGACTTCCTGCCGAACAATATGCAATACAAACAGGACAACACCCCGAAATTACTACTGTTACTAATATTAATCGCTATCGTGAACAATTAGATAAAATAGGTTTCTGTTACGATTGGAATCGTGAAATTCGCACTTGCGATCCTAAATATTACAAATGGACTCAGTGGGCGTTCATTAAAATGTTTAACAGCTATTTCAATACTAAGCTTAACAAAGCATGTCCTATTTCTGAACTTATTGAACACTTTGAAAAATATGGAACTCAAGGTTCTAATGTTTCTACAAATACCGGGCATGAGTTTACTGCCGAACAATGGAATAATGCGAGCGATGATGATAAATATAAAGCATTAATGAATTATCGTATTGCTTATCTTGGAGATTCTATGGTAAACTGGTGTCCTAAATTAGGAACTGTGCTTGCCAACGATGAGGTGAGCGAAGGTGTTTCACTTCGTGGTGGATATCCGGTGGAGCAAAAAGTAATGTTTCAATGGTGTCTGAGAGTTTCGGCTTATGCTAATCGTCTTCTTAAAGGTCTTGAAACAGTAGATTGGACTGAATCGCTAAAAGAAACTCAAAAAAACTGGATTGGATACAGCGAAGGTGCTGAAATGAAATTTCCTCTTGTAGGAAGTGATGAAGATTTACTTATATTCACCACGCGTGCCGACACTATTTTTGGTGTTACTTTTATGGTACTCGCTCCCGAAAGTTGCTACACAGCTAAAGTTACTACCGAAGAGCAAAAAAATGCAGTAGAAGAATATATTAAAAATACAAAGAAAAAAACCGAACGCGAACGTATAATAGACAAAAAAGTGTCGGGAGTATTCTCGGGCTCGTATGCTGTAAATCCTGTTACAGGAAAGCAAATACCTATTTACATAAGCGACTATGTACTTGCCGGATATGGTACAGGTGCTATTATGGCAGTGCCGGCTCACGACTCTCGCGACTATGCTTTTGCGCGTTATTTTAATCTTCCTATCATTCCTCTTATCGAAAACTGTGATATTAGCAATGAGAGTTTCGATGCTAAAGAGGGAATAATGACTAATTCGTCTAACGAAATACTTCAACTAAACGGACTTGAAGTGAAAGAAGCTATTGCTAAAACAAAACTTTTCATAGAAGAGAAATGTATAGGAAAAGTAAAAGTAAACTACCGTCTGCGCGACGCTATTTTCAGCCGTCAAAGATATTGGGGGGAGCCATTTCCTATTTATTATGATGATAAAAATCAAGCTCATGTGCTTGATGAGAAATATTTACCTCTCGAATTACCAGAAGTCGACAAATTCCTTCCTACCGAGAGTGGAGAACCTCCTTTAGGACGTGCCGAAAATTGGAAAGATGCCGAAGGACATCGACTCGAACTTTGCACAATGCCCGGCTTTGCAGGTTCATCGGCTTATTATCTTAGATATATGGACCCACACAACGATAAAGAACTAGTATCTAAAGAAAACAATGAATATTGGCGTAACGTCGATTTATACGTTGGAGGTACCGAACACGCCACAGGACACTTAATATACAGCCGATTCTGGAACAAATTTTTATTCGATTGCGGATATGTGTGCGAAGAAGAACCATTCAAAAAACTTATTAATCAAGGAATGATTCAAGGACGCAGCAACTTTGTGTATCGCATAAAAGACACTAACACTTTTGTATCGCTAGGACTCAAAGATAAATACGATACTACTCAAATTCACGTCGATGTGAACATTGTAGATAACGATATACTTGATACCGACAAATTTAAAGCATGGCGACCTGAATTTAATGACGCCGAATTTATTCTCGAAAACGACAAATACATTTGTGGTTGGGCTGTAGAAAAAATGTCGAAATCAATGTTCAATGTAGTAAATCCCGATGATATTGTCGACAAATATGGTGCCGACACACTTCGTCTTTACGAAATGTTCCTCGGTCCACTCGAACAAAGCAAGCCATGGGATACAAAAGGTATCGACGGCGTAAACCGCTTTTTAAAGAGATTGTGGGGACTATTCTATAAAAACGATGACATCATAGTTAATGATGACAAACCATCGGCAGAAGCCCTTAAATCGCTCCATAAACTAATTAAAAAAGTAACTTGGGATATAGAACATTTTTCTTACAATACCTCAATCAGTGCTTTTATGATTTGTGTAAACGAGCTGAATGCAATGAAATGTGCAAATCGACAAATTTTGAAAAATCTAATAGTGCTGCTTGCTCCATTCGCTCCACACATAGCCGAAGAACTTTGGCACATCATAGGCGAAAACATAAGCGTTTGCGATGCCGAGTGGCCAAAATTTGACGAACAATATTTAAAAGAAAATAATGTTAACTATACAGTATCTTTCAATGGCAAGCCGAGATATACAATCGAGGTAGCCACCGGAACATCAAAAGAGGAAGTCGAAAAAATTGCTTTAGCAAATTCTGCCGCCGAAAAGTGGCTGGACAATAAAATTCCTAAGAAAATAATTGTAGTTCCAAATAAAATAGTTAATATTGTAATTTAAAAGGAATTTTAAAATAATAAGATAATTATTATAATAGTTTATTAGAGATAATAGATTATTATTAATAAGTTTTTTATTGGATAATGCAGTTGTAAAATATTTTTTATTAAGTATAATTACAATTTTAGCTTATGTTGTTAAACATTAAAGCAATATCCACATATTATGATTTTCATAATATTAGTTTAAGATTTAGAAGATTGGTTATCGAGAGGTAACCAATCTTTTTCCCCCCACAAATACACTAAATAGGGAATAAAACTATAAATAAAATTATGATTTAAATTCGCTGTAACTTTCATAATCAGAACAAAAAGAAATAGAATATATTTGTTTATCATTTTCATCTTTCTTATGTTCTTTTACTACCATAACACTATCAATACCAAAACGATTAAGATCATCAATAGTAACCAATTCTCCAATTTTTTTATGTAACACTTTACGTAATATCCATTCACCCAAATCTGAATTTGGATTAGACATTAGAGCTTTATCTCCCGATTGACAAATTTTGGCTGACAATTTTTTTCCATCCGGTAACATTAATACAAATTCAGTGTTTCTATCAGGAAAAAAGTTTTCGTAATAATTATGAATATATCGTGGTACTGAAATATATACTTCATTTTCATTTCTAGCTCTGCCACCGGCATTCCATTGATTTAAACCACTCTTTAAAGGAACTATATTATTATGTTCATTATACAGTGGTAAAATAACATAATCTATACCTTTATATTTAATTTGATTAGGAATATAATTAGCAAAAAATTCTTCTAGTAGAGCTAAAGGATCTTCAATTATAGATATATCCACATCTCTATAATCACTAGCTACTGTGAATTGTTTCATTAATACCGACTTACTTTGATTAAAAGAATAGATATTTTTTCCATCTTCAAATTTAATATTTGATTCTGAATTTGATAAAATATGAATATTAGCCAGATCTACTTCTTCATAAGGGGTATTAAAAATTCTTAGTAAACTATTATCTCTTCCTACAATGTGATATAGTGTATTGCTTATATTATAAGTATCATTAGCAAATCTCATTCTGTCGTTTCTAAATTCTCCTAGTTGTCTTGCTAAATCTATTCCTTTTAAACCTATTAGACGAGGCTTTAGCTTATTAAATTCAGCAATTTTTTCGACCGAAGAATTATTTTTCAGACCAAAAGTTTTAATACCTATTCCTAATTGTCCTATTCTGGCATCATAAGCAGTGCAAGAACGAGCATCATTTAAAGCAGAAAAATATTTGCAAAAAATATTTTCCGCTAATCTGTAATCTAAATAAGGAATAGTATTTTCTGAAAATAGTCTTGATAAACTAGCTAAAAGACTTAGTATTTTAAAATATTTTTCATTTGTCCTCCAGTCTGTCAAGAATGAGGTAGAAGAATAGATGTTATCTGTCGGCATACGCGTTCAATTAAAGGTACAACAACTGAATTTCCTGCTTGTTTATACATAGCACTCTTAGCAAGATTTTCCGGAAAGACATAATCTTCGGGATAACCTTGAAAGTTAATACATTCTTTTGGAGATAGCTTACGAATTCCGGTATCTGTTAATATTAATGGTACATTATGACCTCCGGTACCCATATTAGCTGTTAAGGTAGGACATACATTACTCTTGTTTTCTCTAACGTATTGCCTGCGCCATTGATAAATAGTGCTTTTTGATGTTATTGCACTTTTTAATTCAGAATAATGCATCATAGATTCGTCATAGAAAAGATATTCATCTTTGAGGCTGTAATCTATACAATCATTGATTTTTTTCGATAATTTAAGTGCTTCAGGAAATGTAAATTCTCCATAATTAGGCACTTGCTTAGGATCGAAACATATAATAAAAATTCTTTCTCTATTTTGAGGTATGTTTGCATATTCAAGAGAATTTAAAATCTTGTGATATACTACATAACCTAAATCTTCAAGTGTGTTTTTTATAATTTTAAATGTATTTCCATTATCGTGAGAATATAGATTCTTTACATTTTCAAGAAATATTGCTTTTGGTCGTTTTCGCCTTATTATCTCTGCAACGTCGAAAAATAATGTTCCTCGAGTATCTTCAAAACCTTTTCTATATCCTGCTATTGAAAATGCTTGACAAGGAAATCCTGCACATAGAACATCAAAATTATCAGGAATATATGATTTTGTACGCTCTAATGTTATATCGCCAAAAGGTATATCGCCAAAATTTTTGTAATAAGTTTTTTTAGCATTTTCATCAAATTCTGAGGAAAAAACACAACGCCCTCCTACATTCTGCATAGCAATTCTAAAGCCACCAATCCCCGCAAATAAATCTATAAATTTGAATTGCGACGAATCTGATGGCTTAAAGCGTGCATGACGTATTTCCGGGAATAGATTATATTGTATGAATTCTTCTTTTACGGTATTATCCTTTTCACTTTCTCTATTTAAAATAGATTTTGAAATTAATTCTGATTCTAAGCCTACATTTGAATTTGCATCAATTATATCACTGTTTTGTAAATAATGCGTCAAAATGGCTAAGCCTTCTTCTTTTGATATTGAGATGCCGTTATCCAAAATGAAATTTTGAGGCATTTTGTTATTAAGAATATCAGTGATTATATGTTTGTTTGTTTGTTGCATTTGTAAAATTTGAAGTTCGCACAATATATATATACAAGTTGCTGTGTTTTAGTTACTTGTATTTGTTCAAATTAGATTTGTTGGAGAATATGTAAATAAATTACACAAATATATGAATTAATTGGAAATAGGGTTGTATAAAATTTGTACAATTTATTTTCAATACTGCTTTAGTAAATTGTTGTGGATAAAATCAGCTGAAGGAGTACGCCTAATGCTCACACTTTGAATAAGTCAATTAATAGTAATGAAATATGATTTTATCTTACAAAAAAATATGTTGATGCTAATTCATTAATGGCATCTACATCAGGCTCTGTAAATCCATCTTCGTCCAGACTGAGATAATTATTAATTATATAAGTTGTACATTTAGGATAATCGCCTGTTTTCTCGATGCTGATTTCGTGATTATAATTATTTACTATCAAAGCAGAATCCGTTGGGTAATCATCTTTGTTATCTAGATAATCCTGAATTGTGTCAAATGCTTCTTCTTCAAACATTCTTAAATTTTGAATTCTATCTTGTCGCATGTGTATGTATTTTTATTATGATTTAAATTGTTCAACATTAGTATTTTGTAGTTTTAGATGTGGTGATCCTAATTAGGGCAAACATGTAAATCAACTACACAAATATATGAATTTATTGGTGATTGGTTTGTATATAATTTGTACAATTTATTGACAACCTGTCGCTATGATTTGCCGGGTATAAAGTTAGCACAAGGGGTGTGCCTAAAAATGACACTTTGATGTTAAAATGTTTTTAAAATAATGGGCGACTAGTAGTTTTTTATGCTATTTATTGCTGTTGTGGCGACTGAAATTTTTTTGGTTTATTATTGTTTTGCGATTTACTTTTGTAAATGGCGCCAATAAACTGATTTTGTTGTATTTATGTGCGTTGTGGACGTTGTGGGAGGTTGTTAATAACTTTTTATGGATATATCACAAAAAATAGTAATTTGTATATGTAAATTACATTGTTAATAATTAACTTTACACAATATTTATGTGGGGTCTTATGATTAAGTCGGTAGATGGCTAAGAAACATCATAAATATTTATTATTTAGTACATTAATAAATCATTATCAACGCGTATATTATGGCAGAAGTTGTGTATCACATTCCCACTCTTTTAGAGGAAACGATTAGTGGATTATCAATAAATCCCGACGGAGTGTATGCCGATGTTACATTTGGTGGCGGTGGACATTCGAGGGCAATAATAGCGCAACTTTCAGAGAAAGGTCATCTATATTCTTTCGATCAAGACATAGATGCTTATGCCAATAGGATTGACGATTCTCGATTTACATTTGTACACAGCAATTTTAAATATCTTTCAAATTTTCTGCGCTATCACGGCGTAAGTCAGATAGATGGCATAGTTGCCGATTTAGGTGTTTCGTTTCATCACTTTGATGATGAGAAACGTGGTTTTTCGTTTCGTTTCGATGGCGAGCTGGATATGCGAATGAATATTAAGAAGACACTCACAGCGCGTGAGATAATAGCCACATATAGCGAAGAGCAGTTAGCCGATATTTTTTATCTTTTCGGTGAGTTGAAAAGTTCGCGACGCATAGCCGCCGCAATAGTGAAAGCACGAAGTAACAGTGCCATCAACACAACCGAAGAGCTTTTAAGTGTAGTGCGGCCACTGATAAAGCCGGCGATGGAGAAGAAAGAGCTGGCACAGATTTTCCAAGCCCTTCGCATTGTCGTAAACGATGAGATAGAAGTGCTTAAAAGTCTGCTGCAACAGTCGCTAAAAGTATTAAAACCCGGAGGACGAATAACAGTATTGACTTATCATTCACTTGAAGACCGGATAGTGAAAAATTTCTTCAAGACGGGCAATATCGAAGGCAAAGCCGATAAAGATTTTTTCGGACGAGTTTCCACGCCTTTCAAGTTGATTAATAATAAAGTGATTATTCCCGGCGATGAAGAGATAGAGCGCAATCCTCGTTCGAGGAGTGCAAAGCTAAGAATAGCCGAGAAGATATAATAATTAAACGAAAAGACAGCCATGGCAAGCAGTAGCAAAAAGAAAGGTTTTGTATATTGGATAAAAAGCCTATTTCTAGGACGATTAATTTCGTTTACATTTTTCAAAAATAATTGGCCGATTGTAGCAGGTTCAATTGCACTGTGCATAGTGTTCATTGCAAGCAAATACAATTGCCAGATGCAGCTAGAAGAGATTATGAGGCTCTCTCGCGACCTAAATAATGCGCAGACCGAGCGTGTACGCGAAAGCTCAATTTATAATTCCCGCATTCGCGAGCCTGAAATGCGAACTTTAATCGACTCGATGAAACTAGGGCTTACAATGCCCCAAGAGCCACCGTATAAACTTTAATGTTTTAATTATCAATATTATGAAGCAGAACAACAAACGTCACATTTTATTCAGATATATTATAACTATATCTTTTACAATGTTGCTTGTATTAGGAATAATTAAAGCTCTGTTTACAACTACAATTATTGATGTCGACAAATGGAACGATAAAGCAGCTCAACTACTAGCTAAAGAAATTGCAATTGAGCCCGAAAGAGGCGATATATATGCCGCTAATGGCACTCTGCTCGCAACAAATCTACACTACTACACCGCTCGTATCGACTGGCGAACTGAGGGAATTAATATGGATTCTCTTCGTTCGGTACTGCCTCATTTGTGCGACAGTCTTGCTGTAATGTTTCCACAGAAAAGTGCTAATGAGTGGGCTGACGAATTTATTGTTGAGATGTCGAGGGTAAAGAAAAAACGTACTTACAAGCTGGCGTCTAAATTGACTTATACTCAATATCGCCGACTTAAAACGTTCCCTTTCTTCAGACTCCGTCCAAACAAAAACGGGCTGTATTATGAAACCGAAACAAAGCGAATAAAACCTTATGGTTCGATGGCTTCGAGAAGTATTGGCGGGGTTGCCGAAGTGGATCACAACTACTATACAGCATATATCGATTGGAAAACGCCGAGAATCAACGCCGACACACTAAATCGTTATTCAGCAGCTTTATGCGACAGCCTTGCTAGTATGTTTCCAAAGACTACATCTGCCGAATGGCGCGAAAAAATAAGAAAAGAATATACTAGGCACATAAAAGATGACAACTTCATAATAGCGTCCCGGCTTAGTTATATGCAATATCAACGTCTTAAAAAATTCCCGTATCTGAAAAAAGGAAAAGAGGAAACGGGATTCTTCTGCGACACTCAGATAAAAATTTCGTACAGTCAAGTGGCAACACAAAACGATATTAATGTGGCAGAAATGTCGCGTGGAACGCACGGTATTTCGGGACTCGAAATGGCTCTCGATTCTTTGCTCTATGGCGTTCCGGGTGTGGCTAAGAAAATTCAGCTGACAAATAATATTACTAATTGGGAGACTATTCCTGCAAAGCGCGGATACGACATTAAGACTACCATCGACATTAATATCCAAGATATGCTGGAGGAAGAGTTAAACAATATGTGCATAGAGAGCGATGCTAAATGGGGTACAGCTATTATTATGGAAGTAGCGACCGGTGAAATTAAAGCTATTTCAAACCTTGAGCGAGACCCACGAAGCGGACAATATGTGGAAGGTACTAACAATGCTGTGCTTGGATATGAACCGGGATCGGTGATGAAACCGATTTCGATGATGATGGCTCTTGAAGATGGAATTGTGAGCAATATCGACTCGGTTATAGTAACAGGACACATCTATGCCTATGCCGGTGGACGTCCTATTTCTGATGGCGGACACGGGGCTGCTTCGATGCCGGTGCGAGCAGTAATTGAAAGATCGTCGAATGTGGGTATGTCGAAAATTATTCTTCGCAAATATGAGCGCGATCCGGGACAATTCTATCACCGACTAAAGCAAATGGGCTTTTTTGAACCATTAAACACAGGTATTGCCGGCGAGCGAATTCCGGCTGTCGACAGCCTCGGTACAAAGAATTGGGACCGTATTGCCCTTACGAGAATGTGCTACGGATATTCTACTAAGATACCTCCAATGTACACAATGGCAATGTATAATGCAATTGCAAATAATGGAAAATATGTACGTCCGCACCTTGTGAAAGAGCTTATGATTGATGGTAAGACCGACTCGGTTGTACCTGTGAGCTACATTCGCGAGCAAGTATGCTCGCCTAAGAATGCCGCAAAACTACGTCAGATGCTCAACGATGTAGTGTGGGGCGAACGAGGTACGGCTAAGGTGCTGCGTAACAAGAACGTTAACATTTCGGGTAAGACGGGTACTTGCTTTACAATCAAAGACGGACAATACACCACCCAGAAGCGTCTTGCTTTCTGTGGATTCTTCCCTTACGATAAGCCAAAATATACGTGTATGGTGCTTATGCTTGGCGCAAATTGCGGTGCCGCCAGATGCAGCGGTATGGTGCTTCACAATGTGGCACTAAAGCTATATGCACGAGGAATGCTAAACAACACCAGCTCTCTTAACGACTCGATTAATAAAACCATTAATCCTCACCGTCGTGGCGAGATGTATGCTAGCAAAAACATAAATAGTCTTGAGATTCAAAAGCGTGAAATGAATATTTCGCAGGTGAGCCACTATAAATCGCCTGTGAATACCGATAAAGGTAAAGTGCCTTCGGTTATTGGTTATGGGCTGAGAGATGCTCTTGCCACACTTGAAGATGCCGGACTTAACGTGAAATTCAAAGGCTATGGATTTGTGGCGGCACAAAGTTTGAAGCCGGGAGTTAAATATAAAAGAGGTGATGTAATATATCTTACACTCAAAAAATAAGAGATATGGAAAAAAAATTATCAGAATTATTAAAGTCGGTAAAGGCGACTGTAACAGGTAACACTGATATTAGTATAACCGGAGTGCAAAGCGACTCGCGAAAAGTAAAATGCAACAATTTATTTGTTGCCATAAAAGGAACTACCGTCGACGGACATAAATATATAGAAGATGTTATTGAAAAAGGGGCGGCGGCTATTGTGTGCCAAGAATTACCCGAAATAATTAATCCTAACGTTACCTATGCCGTTGTTAAAAATTCGGCTAGCGCTTTAGGCTTCTTAGCCTCGCAATGGTGGGACAATCCTTCTAGAAAACTTACACTGGTGGGTGTTACCGGGACTAACGGTAAGACCACAATGGCTACTCTTCTTTACGAGATGGCTCGATTGATGGGATATAAAGCCGGATTGCTTTCTACCGTATGTAATTATGTCGATACAATGGCTGTTGAAGCTACTCAGACCACCCCCGACCAACTTACGATTAACAACCTTCTTAACCAAATGGTCGAAGCAGGTTGCAAATATGCTTTTATGGAGGTGAGCAGCCACGCCGCCGACCAATGTCGAATTGACGGACTTAAATTTGCCGGAGGGGTATTCTCTAATCTTACTCGCGACCACCTCGACTACCACAAGACGGTTGAAAACTATCTAAAAGCTAAAAAACGATTCTTCGATATTCTGCCTGCCGGTGCGTTTGCTCTTGTAAATGCCGACGACAAGGCGGGAATGGTGATGTTGCAAAACACTAAAGCTAATAAGAAAACCTACTCGCTGCGGCAATTAGCCGACTTTAAAGGCAAAATTTTAGAAAGCCGACTTAACGGTACTCTGCTGTCGATCAATGGAACTGAAGTAGAAGTGCTGTTTACGGGTGGATTCAATGCCTACAATCTGCTTGCTGTGTATGGAGCTTCTATATTGATGGGATTCGATGCCGATGAGGTGATAGTGAAAATGAGTATGCTTATTCCGGTTGCCGGTCGATTCCAGACTCTTCAATCGCCACGCGGCTACACTGCCATTGTCGATTATGCTCACACTCCCGATGCTCTTGTCAATGTGCTCGATTCTATTAAGGAGGTACTGTGTGGAAAGGGCAAAATTATAACCGTCGTTGGTGCCGGTGGAAACAGAGATAAAGGAAAACGCCCGATAATGGCTCAAGAAGCCGCCCGACGAAGCGACCGAGTGATATTAACAAGCGATAATCCTCGTTTTGAAGAACCCGAAGATATTCTTGCCGATATGATAGCAGGGCTTGATGCCAAAATGCTGCGTCGTGTGATTAAAATTACCGACCGAGCCGAAGCCATAAAGGCGGCAACGCAATTTGCTCAGATGGGCGACGTTATTTTAATAGCAGGCAAAGGACATGAGAATTATCAAGATGTGAAAGGGGTGAAACATCACTTTGACGACAAAGAGCAAGTTGAAGCGATATTTGAACAAGAAAAAGAATAAACTAGAAACTTAAACATTATAATATGCTTTATTATTTAGCGCAATATTTAGAACAATACAATATACCCGGAATGAGATTGATGGACTATATCACTTTCAGGTCGGGAGCGGCTTTAATATTATCAATTTTTATTGCCACGGTGATAGGTAGGCGAATTATCGACAAATTGCAGCTGATGCAAGTAGGCGAAATCGTGAGAAATCTAGGGCTTGAAGGGCAGATGAGCAAAAAAGGTACTCCCACAATGGGAGGAATAATAATAATTATTTCAATTCTTATTCCTTGCCTGCTTATCGGTAAATTGGAGAATATTTACATGCTGCTTATGATTATTTCTACAATATGGCTCGGCTCGCTAGGTTTTGCCGACGACTATATTAAAGTGGCTCATCACGATAAAGACGGGCTGAAAGGAAAATTTAAAATCGTCGGACAGATTGGTTTAGGGCTTATTGTTGGAATCACAATGTATCTCAGTCCTTCTATTGTGATGCGTGAAAATATTGAATATGAAAATAAAGCTAGCCACGAGATTGAAGTGGTGCATAAAGCTGAAAATATAAAATCTACACAGACTACAATACCATTTGTGAAAAACAACAACTTCGACTACGCTATGCTGACTCAATGGATGGGCGACAAGGCTCAGACGGGTGGCTGGATAGTATTTATTATTGTTACTATTTTTGTAGTTACAGCTGTCTCAAATGGTGCTAATCTTACCGACGGGCTCGACGGACTGGCAACAGGCACATCGGCCATTATAGGAACTGCTCTGGCTATTATGTGCTATCTAGGTAGTAATGTGATGTATGCGAGCTATCTAAATATGATGTATATACCGGGCAGTGAAGAGCTTGTTGTATATGCGTCGGCGTTTATTGGTGCGTTAATTGGGTTTCTTTGGTATAATTCATATCCGGCGCAAGTATTTATGGGCGATACCGGAAGTCTTACGCTAGGTGGTATTATTGCTGTGTTTGCCATTCTTATTCGCAAAGAATTACTTGTGCCTGTGCTGTGCGCAATTTTCTTCATCGAAGACCTTTCGGTGATAATACAAGTTGGATATTTTAAATTCACCAAAAAGAAATATGGAGTAGGGAAGCGAGTGTTTAAGATGACACCATTGCACCACCACTTCCAGAAAGCCGGAAATGCCGGGATAGATGCCATTATTCAACACCCGGTAAAGCCAATACCGGAATCGAAAATAGTTATGCGCTTTTTCATCGTGGCTATTTTCTTGGCTGTCATTACATTTGTAACATTAAAGATCAGATAAAGATATGAGTAATCACAAAAGAATTGTAATTTTAGGAGGCGGTGAAAGTGGCGTTGGTGCCGCTGTTCTCGCTAAGTTAAAAGGATTCGACGTATGGTTGTCCGATATGGGTACCATTGCACCTAAATACATTGACACTCTCAATCAATATAAAATCGACTGGGAAGATAATCAACACACCGAAGCGAAGATATTAGCTGCCGATGAAGTGATTAAAAGTCCCGGTATCCCTGATACGGCTCCTATCATACAGAAAATTAAATCGAAGAATATTCCTATTATTTCTGAAATAGAATTTGGAGGAAGATACACAGCGGCTAAGATGATTTGCATCACCGGTAGTAATGGAAAGACTACAACTTCGATGCTTACTTATCACATCCTTAAGCAAGCAGGGCTTAATGTGGGGCTTGCAGGAAACATAGGGCAAAGTCTTGCGTTGCAAGTTGCCACCGAAAACCACGATTTCTATGTAATAGAGCTTAGCAGTTTTCAGCTCGATAATATGTACGAATTTAAAGCTAATGTGGCTGTGATTATGAACATCACACCCGACCATCTCGACAGATACGACAATAAGATGGAAAATTATATTAGTGCTAAATTCCGTATCCTTCAAAATCAAGATGCCGGAGATGCCTTTATATATTGGCAGAACGACCCTATAATTAAAGAGCAGATGAGCAAAATGCAAATCGAGGCTCGCAAAATGCCTTTTGGTGAAGAAGCAGAGGCTTTAACTGCTGCTTATCTTGATGGCGAGAATCTTGTAATTCAGTCGAACGGTAATAGGCTCGAAATGCCGCGTGCCAATTTGGCTCTTAAGGGGCTTCACAATCTTTATAACTCTATGGCTGCCGGTCTTTCGGCGTCGTTGCTCGATATTAAGAGTGATATTATTCGTCGATCGCTCGAAGACTTTGAGGCGGTGGAGCATCGTCTTGAATATGTTGCCACTATCGACGGGGTGAGATACATAAACGATTCTAAGGCGACTAACGTAAATTCGTGTTGGTATGCGCTCGAGAGTATGAACACTCCCGTAGTGCTGATTCTTGGAGGTAAAGATAAAGGTAACGACTATACTGAAATTGCTCAATTTGTAAAAGACAAAGTGAAGGCGATAGTATGTATGGGGAAAGACAACCAGAAACTGCTCGACTTCTTCGACGACGATATGGTGAGTATGATTGCCGACACTCATTCGATTGAAGATGCTGTCGATATTGCTCGAAAATTTGCCGATGAAGGCGATACTGTCTTGTTATCTCCTTGCTGTGCCAGCTTCGACCTTTTCAAAAGTTATGAAGATAGAGGGGAACAATTTAAAGAGATAGTTAATAATCTTAAATAATGAAATAGGAGGCGTGATATGGCTAATACTGATAATAAAATAATAGCTGAAAAGCAAAAGCCGGATAAATTCATTTGGGGTATTTTCATCGCTCTTTGTATTATCTCGATTATTGAAACGTATAGCGCTTCGAGTAGAGAAATTGCAAAAGCGGGACTGTATATGCCAATGATTAAGCATACAGCTATGCTTGTTGCGGCTGCCGGTATTGCGTATATATTGCAACTTATGCCTTATCAGCGCTTTATTAAATTTATACCGGTTTTTGGTATTCTTACATTAGCTCTCTTGGGCTATGTAGAATTGTTTGGCGAAAGAATTAATGGTGCGCAACGTGCCATTAATCTTCCCGGATTCACTTTACAGCCTGCCGAGATGGCTAAACTGGGTGTCATTCTGTTCATTGCGTGGTTTATGGCTAAGAATCAGATGGTCGAGGGGGTGAAGAATCGAGGGGTGGTGTTCAGCGCACTTATTGTGTCGATATTTGGTCTGTTCCTTATAAAACAGGGACTTACAAATACTATTCTGCTTATGAGTATCAGTATGTCGATGATGATTATTGGCGGGGTGCAATGGCGAAAATTTTTTATGGTAGTTTGTATTTATGGTGCGTTTGGTGGTATTTATCTTGTGTATCATAACAAAGAAAAAGAAGAAAACGAGAATAAGCCGACTACCGAACAGGTGGCGTCGGGGACTTCGTTCACATATAAAGCCGAAAACCGTAAAGGTACGTGGGGAAATCGTATCGATCGATTTCTTAATCCGGTGCCGCTATACGAGCAACCTATTAACAGTATCAACCAACAAGAGATTTTCTCTCGTATGGCGCAAGCTAACGGGGGGATTATGGGGGTATTTCCCGGTAATTCGCGTGAGTGTAGCCGCCTGCCTTTAGCCTTCTCCGACTATATATATTCGATAATTGTGGAAGATATGGGTTTCATCGGTGGCTTATTTGTTTTAATCCTTTATTTATGGCTTTTTGCTCGTGCCGGTGTGATAGCATCGAAGTGTTCGCGAGCGTTTCCGGCGTTGCTAGTAATTGGAATGTCGGTGCTGATAGTGTTTCAAGCACTATTCCACATGGCTATAAATACGGGTGTATTTCCTGTTTCGGGACAGCCGTTACCGCTGATTTCAAAAGGAGGTACTTCGATTTTTATCACTGCAATGGCTTTTGGTATTATGCTTAGTGTAAGCCGTAGTGCGGTGCAAACGAATAAGACTAAAGAGATTAATAAAGAGAAAGAAAGTCTGCCGGAGAATATGCAGGGTGCTAATCTGTCGCAGATAAAATAATAAATATTGATTTGATGAGCGAGGAAAAGAAATATCGCATCTTAGTGAGTGGTGGTGGTACCGGGGGACACATTTTCCCGGCTCTTTCGATTGCAAACGAGATTAAGCGACGACATGAAGATGCCGAAATTCTATTTATTGGGGCTGATAACCGTATGGAAATGGAAAAAGTGCCGGCTGCCGGTTATCGCATTATCGGACTTCCGGTGAGCGGTTTTGACCGACGACACTTGTTGAAGAATATTTCGGTGTTGCTGAAGTTGTATAAGAGTATGCGACGAGCTAGAAAGATTCTTAAAGATTTCAAGCCGCAAATTGCTATCGGTGTAGGGGGATATGTGAGTGGTCCGGTGCTTAAAGAAGCTCAGAAACTTGGAATACCTACTTTGATACAAGAGCAAAATTCCTATGCGGGAGTTACTAATAAATTGCTCGCAACCAAAGCCGATGCAATATGTGTGGCTTATGAGGGTATGGATAAATTTTTCCCTGCCGACAAAATTAAGCTTACGGGTAATCCTGTGCGACGTAATCTTGAACAATGCTCGCTTTCGCCTGCCCAAGCTCGATTAAAATTGGGCTTGAAACCCGACGTTAAGACTATCCTTATTGTGGGTGGAAGTCTTGGGGCTAGAACGATTAACAACAGCATTGCCGGAGGGCTTGATAGCATAGCCGACGCCGATGTACAGATAATTTGGCAATCGGGTAAGATATATGATGAAGATGCTAAGACGAAGTTGGCGCAATCAAAGGCTGAAAATGTGCTTCAGATGCCGTTTATTGCCGATATGGATATTGCTTATCGTGCTGCCGACCTTGTGGTGTCGAGGGCTGGTGCAAGCTCTATTTCGGAGCTGCAACTTCTTGGGAAGCCGGCAATTCTTGTGCCGTCGCCAAATGTTGCCGAAGACCATCAGACGAAAAATGCTCTTGCTCTTGTCAATCGCAATGCCGCTATTATGGTGAAAGATGCCGATAGTTGTGAGAAACTAATCGACACGATGCTCGAAAGCATAAATAATACGACTCTTTTAGAATCATTGGCGATAAATATAGGCAAAATGGCTTTACGCAATGCCGACGAGATTATTGTCGACACTGCCGAGGTGATTATTAATAAATACTGTAAATAATGAAAAATTTTAATTCTATATATTTTGTTGGTGCCGGCGGTATTGGAATGGCTGCACTTGAACGTTTTTATCTGTCTAAAGGAATAAAGGTGGCTGGATACGACCGAACTGAGACGGCTCTTACAATTGCACTTAAAAACGAAGGCGTTGAGATTTCTTTCGACGAAAGCGTTGAATGCATTCCCGATTATTGCAAAGATAAATCGTCGACGCTGGTTGTTTACACTCCGGCTATCCCCGAAAATCACGAAGGTCTTTGCTTCTTCCGCAACAATGGGTTTGAAATTATGAAACGCGCTCAGCTGCTTGGACTAATCACTCGTGATAGCAAGGGACTCTGTTTCTCGGGAACACATGGCAAGACTACAACTTCGAGTATGGCGGCGCACATTTTGCATTCGTCAGCAATTGGATGTAATGCTTTCCTTGGTGGAATATTGAGAAACTATGACAGTAATCTGCTTCTCAGCTCTACTTCGCCTTATTCGGTTATCGAGGCAGATGAATTCGACCGTTCGTTTCATCACCTACGACCTTACATCGCTGTTGTTACTGCTACCGACCCCGACCACCTCGACATTTACGGCACCGAAGAGGCATATCTGGAGAGTTTTGCTCACTTCACGTCGCTGATTAAAGACGATGGTATATTAATCGTTCACGAAGGCTTAAAGCTGAAGCCTCGAGCTAAAGAGAGTGTTAAGCAATATTCTTATTCGCGTAATAGTGGCGATTTCCATGCTGCGAATATTCGCAAACTAAATGGTGAGATTACGTTCGATTTCGTTACCCCCGATGGCACTATAACCGATATTTCTCTCGGTGTGCCGGTAGATATTAATATCGAAAATGCTGTGGCTGCAATGGCTGTGTGTCATCTGGTTGGTGCCTCTGCCGACGATTTAAGAAATGCTGTGGCTACATTTCAAGGACCTAAGCGTAGATTTGAATTCTGGCTGAAAGAACCGGGCGAAAATGGAAAAGTAGTAATCGACGACTATGCTCATCACCCCGATGAGTTAAAAGCCTCAATCTCGTCGGTGAAAGATGTATATCAACATCGCAAACTTACGGTGATTTTCCAGCCTCACCTCTACACTCGTACTCGTGATTTTGCTCCACAATTTGCCGAAGCTTTATCGCTTGCCGACGAAGTGCTACTGCTAGATATTTATCCTGCTCGTGAGCAACCAATACCCGGTGTATCGAGCGAAATCATATTGAAAGATATAAAATGCACAAATAAAGCACTTTGTAGTAAAAATGAGTTGATAAATACGTTGAAAAATTATAACTTTGACGTCTTGTTAACAGTGGGCGCAGGTGATATTAATAATTACTTGCCTCAAATTTGCGAAATTGTAAAAAATTCTCGCTAAATTTGGTATTTGTAACTCTGATTATATAATTATACACGTTGAAAAAGTTTTTTAGATATAGCTTTCTTGTTATTCTTCTCGGTCTTTTATCTTCTGCCATTGTTTGGGCAAATATAGAAGCTCGATATGAAGTGTGTAAGCGTGTCGATATTAATATCCTTAATGCCGACTCAACACAATTCCTTACAAAAGAAGGTATATTGAAAGAGCTTGAAAATGCCGGGATTAATCTTAAGGGCAGACTGACAAGAGCTATTTCGACCGACTCGATTGAGAAAGTTCTCGACCGTTTCGATTATCTGGAAGATGCCGAGTGCGTGATTATTAATAATTCTATTGTTTCGATTAGAGTTCAACAGATTATCCCGATTATGAGAGTATATAACAATGCTGGTAATTTCTACATTAACAAAGACGGGAAAAAAATGAAAGCCGATGCACGATACCACGTCGATGTGCCTATCGTTATTGGTGAGATCGCCGACAGTGCTATGCTGTATGGCTCTATCATTCCTCTGGCTCAATATATTAGAAGTGATGATGCAATTATGCAATATGTTACTGCTGTTGAAATTAAAGACCCTAACAATATTTTCATCGTGCCTAATATTAGAGGACACATTGTGAATATTGGCGATGCTACTAATCTGCCTTCGAGATTTGCTAAAATTAAGAAAATGTATAGCGAAGTGATGCCGGTTAAGGGCTGGTGGGCTTACGATACTATTTCTGTCAAATGGAATTATCAGATTGTGGCTACTCGTAGGGCGAAAGATGCGCCTAAAGAGTGGGTATATGATGAGAAAGACGAGGAAGCTACTCCCGACATTGAGACTATGAGCATCGACCCGGCTCTTGCTAAGGTGAGCGAGGCGAGCATAAAAGAGAAAAAAACCCAATCGAAGGGTGAAGAAGTCGACAAAAAAGATAAAAAAGACAAGAAAGATAAAAAATCTAAAGCTGAAGAAAAAACTTCTAAGGCTTTCAAAAACAAAGATAGCAAGGCGAAAGTTAAAGTATAAAAAAATATCCTTTTCACAATATGGAAAAAGAACAATATATAGCAGCTCTTGAAATAGGAAGTAGCAAAATAGTGGGTGCGGTGGCAATAAAAAATGCAAACGGCACTGTGGAACTTGTCGCTATGGAAGAAGAGAAACTTGTGGATTGCATCAGGTATGGGTGTATTCAAAATATTGAAGAAACTAATACTCGTGTTAATCGCATTATCAGAAAACTCGAAAATCAAGTATCTCCTCGCAAAATTAAAAGCGTTTTTGTGGGTGTCGAGGGGCGCTCGTTGCGGTCAATTACTGGTAGCACCGAAATGCAATTGCCTAACGATACGCAGATTACCGACCAACACATCGAACAGCTCAAAAAAGAAATTCGTCGCGACCAATTCGACGGTTTTGAAATTCTAGATGTGCTGCCTAAAAAATATATTGTTAACAAAGCCGAATATAAAAGTGTAGTGGGATTGCTTAGCTCACACATTAGTGCTACGTTCAATCTTATTGTGGCAAAGCACCAAATTAAATCGAACATTAAACGTGTCGTCGAAGAACGCTTGCAGCTGGCTGTGAAAGAATATTTCGTTACCCCGATTAGTCTGGGTAAGCACATCCTTTCTTACGATGAGCGTCAACTTGGTTGTATGCTTGTCGACTTTGGTGCCGAGACTACAACGATTGCAATATATAAGAACGATGTGCTTCTATATATGCTTAACATCCCTCTCGGTTCAAGAAATATTACACGCGATATTATGTCGCTTAATATTCTCGAAGAGAATGCCGATGAGCTTAAGAAAACTATTGGTAATGCGCTTTCGGTTGAAATTGATAATTCGGGATTGAAAATCGAAGGTATTAATCGCGACGAGGTTTCTAATTATATTGTTGCTCGTGCAGGTGAAGTGGCTTCTAATATCGTTGCACAGCTCGATTATGCTAAGCTAACTACTGCCGATATCCCCGGTGGTATTATTCTTGTGGGGGGTGGATCTAAACTTAACGGTTTCGCCGAATTATTGGCGCAACAGACAAAATTAAAGGTACGCAAGGGGATGCCGCCTGCCGAGGTGAATATCCTTAACAGCAAAGCCCAAAATCTTGAATATGCACAGATTGTCTCGATTATTGTCGACGGCGCTAATGCCATGGGTGATGAAGAAAGCTGTTGCATAAAGCCGCTTGTGATTCACCATGAGCCGGCGGTACAAGCCGAGCCTAAACCGGAACCTAAACCTGCCACTCCAAAGAAAGACAGTGTGTTTAAAAGTCTGTTTACACGAATCAAGACGACTGCCGAAGACATATTTAACGAGAACGACGACGACGACGATGATGTTGAGAAAAAATAACAGTTTATTAATTAGTAAGACGAACAAATCAAATATATATGGACGATAATATTAACGATTACGATACTCCGGGACTTCCGCTTGAAGACTCTATTAATCCACCAAGCATTATTAAGGTGATTGGGGTAGGTGGTGGTGGTAACAACGCCATCAATCACATGTATAAACAGAATATTGAAAATGTTTCGTTTGTGGTTTGTAACACCGATGCACAAGCTTTGCATAATTCGGTCGTGCCTACTCGGGTACTTATTGGGCCAAAGACTACTAAAGGACTTGGTGCCGGAAACGACCCCGAAAAAGCCAAAATGGCGGCTGAAGAGAGCGTGGAAGAAATTCAGAAACTATTTACCGACCAGACTCGTATGGTATTCATAACCGCCGGTATGGGCGGTGGTACGGGGACGGGTGCCGCACCGGTGGTGGCTCGTATTGCGCATGAAATGAATATGCTCACTATCGGTATTGTTACTATTCCTTTCCTTTTCGAGGGCGAGAAGAAAATTCTTAAAGCTCTTGCGGGAGCCGACGAGATGAGTAAATATGTCGATGCTTTGCTGGTAATCAATAATGAAAGACTTACAGATATATATAAAGATTTATCGTTTACCGATGCATTCGCTAAAGCCGACGACACACTGTCGACTGCGGCTCACAGCATTAGCGAGCTGATTAATACCGACGAGGGATATATCAACCTCGACTTTAACGATGTAAATACTACTCTTAAAAATGGTGGCGTGGCTATAATTAGCCGTGGATTTGGAGAAGGCGAAAATCGTGTTACTAAAGCTATCGAAGATGCTCTTAATTCTCCGCTCCTTAAAAACCGTGATGTAGAAGGCTCTAAGAAACTTCTTTTCAATATTTACATATCTCGTAAAGCCGAAAAGCCATTTGTTATGGAAGAAGCTAACGAACTTACAGATTTTATGGCTAAATTTGCACCCGAAGTCGATGTTATTTGGGGAGTGGCTTTCGATGATACTCTTGGCGATCAGGTGAGAATTACGCTTTTGGCGTCGGGATTCGAGGTTACGCTTAACGATGACCGTGAGACTACTTTCTGCGTGAAGAAACGCGGTAAAGCCGAAGTGGTTGTTGCTCCCACTAAAGACGACCAAGAACGCATTGCCGAAGAATACGGACAAGAGAAATATGCCAAACGTCAACAAGACAAGGCTCGTGCTAGATATATTATTCTTACTCCGGAACAATTTGACAAAGACGAAATTGTTGATATTCTTGAGAAGAATCCTACTTTCAACCGTGATGTGAAAGTGAGAGAGTCGATTAAGGCGGTAACAAACCCTCAGAAAGATAGCGATAAGGACGATAACGATAATCAAGGGGTATCACCATCGGCAATTATGTTTAATTAGAATTTTAATATACAATATAAATAATAACCGGGAGGAAAATTTATGGATTTATTCGACCAAATTAGCGCCGATATCAAAACAGCTATGCTGGCTAAAGATAAAGTGCGCCTTGAGACATTGAGAGGTATTAAAAAAGAGTTTCTTGAAGCTAAAACCGCTAAAGACAGCAATGGGGAGCTTACTGACGACACTGCTTTGAAAATACTTATTAAGATGGCGAAGCAACGCAAGGAGAGTGAAAGAATTTTCACTGAGCAGAATCGTCCCGACCTTGCTGTTTGCGAACACGACGAAGCTCTTATTATTGAAGAATATCTGCCAAAACAGATGACCGACGAGGAACTTACTGCTGCTTTAAAAAATATTATTGCCTCTGTTGGGGCTGGTTCTCCTAAAGATATGGGTAAAGTGATGGGGGTAGCTTCTAAACAACTTGCAGGTAAAGCCGACGGTCGCGCTATCTCTTCTAAAGTGAAAGAATTACTTGGCTGATTGCCATATATCCTTCATATTTTTTTAATATTCGAAAATTACATTATATAATGCTTACATTAGCTTTAATTAAGGAAAATCCTGAAGACGTTATACGACGTCTAAGCATAAAACAATTTGATGGTAAAGACTTGATTTACCGAATCATTGAACTTGATGTCCAACGTCGTGCGGCTCAGACTAAATTTGACAATCAAGCTGCCGAACTTAAAAAACTTGCCGCTTCTATCGGTGCGCTTATGAAAGAGGGCAAAAAAGAAGACGCTGAAGCTGCTAAAAATAATGTGGCTGCTATCAAAGACTCTAACAAAGAGATTGAAGACGAACTTAGAGCCGCCGAAAAAGAAATTACCGACATTCTGCTTTCTATCCCTAATGTGCCTTATAGCGGGGTGCCTGAAGGAAAAACTGCTGAGGACAACATTGTGGAGAAGACTGGGGGGGTGATGCCTAATCTGCCTGTAGATGCTCTTCCTCACTGGGAACTTGCAAAAAAATATAATCTTATCGATTTTGAACTGGGCGTGAAAATTACCGGTGCAGGATTCCCTGTATATTTTGGTAAAGGGGCTAAATTGCAACGTGCGCTGATACAATTCTTCCTCGATGAGGCATCGGCTGACGGGTATCTCGAAACTCAACCTCCTTATGTGGTTAATGAGGCTTCGGGCTATGGTACTGGACAGCTACCCGACAAAGAGGGACAGATGTATCACTGCAACGAAGATAATCTATATCTTATCCCTACCGCCGAAGTGCCGGTTACTAATATTTATCGCGACGTAATTTTTGATCAGAAGGATCTCCCAAAAATGAATTGCGCTTATTCGGCTTGCTTCCGTCGTGAAGCCGGCAGCTATGGTAAAGATGTTCGCGGTCTTAACCGTCTGCACCAATTCGATAAAGTGGAAATTGTGAGAATTGAAAAACCTGAAAATTCTTATGCTGCTCTCGAAAAAATGAAAGACCATGTACAAGGATTGCTCGATAAACTAGAATTGCCTTGGCACATTCTTCGACTTTGTGGTGGAGATATGAGTTTTACATCAGCCATTACTTTCGACTTCGAGGTATTCTCGGCTGCGCAAAAACGCTGGCTCGAAGTGAGCTCGGTTTCTAATTTTGAAAGCTATCAAGCTAATCGTCTAAAGTGCCGTTATCGTACCGACGACAAGAAAACTGCTCTGTGCCACACACTTAACGGATCGGCGCTTGCTCTTCCTCGCATCGTGGCTGCTCTACTCGAAAATAATCAGACTCCTGAGGGGATTAAAGTCCCTAAGGCCTTACAGAAATACACGGGATTCTCGATTATCGACTAATTTTTAATATTATAATAATTTATAATCGTGGAGAGCAGTCTTGTGGTTGCTCTCCACGACATTTTAATAAAATATATTTTTATGAAACATCTGTTTACTCTAATTTTATCTTTGTGTGTAGTGCTTGGAGCGAATGCCGCTGTGGTGTCGTTCGACTTCGCTAATAATGAATTTAATCTGCCTACTACCACCAATACTGCCGACTCTAAAGGGGCTTTTGATAACCCTGTTTCTAAAGATGGAATTACGCTGACTTTCTCTAAAAATTCTGCCGATATTGCACCACTTATGTATTTCAGTGCGTATAACAATACTACTACGTTGAGATGCTATAAAGGTAATGTTTTCTCTGTGGCTTGCACAACGGGAAATACTATCGTGGCTATCGAATTTGTTAATGCCGGCAAACTTAATGTTGCCGCTACTCCGGTGGGTGAGTGGACGGGCGACACGTTCTCTACATGGACGGGCGAGGGGGCTACTATTAACTTTGATGTCAACGGATCTACACAAGTTACTAAAATTATTGTTACCACTAGCGACAAGACGGGCGTGGCTGCACCTACTTTTGTGCCTGTGGCTACCGAACTATATGAGCCTCAATCAATTACCCTTAAATGTGCTACTATGGGAGCTAATATATATTACACTCTCGATGGCACAGCACCATCGGTGGCATCTACTAAATATACCGCACCTTTTAATATCTCTAATGACACAAAAGTGCGTGCCATTGCCGAGCTTAATGGCACTCTTAGCGACATTGCCGAGATAGATTATACTTTCCCTGCTCACACTGTGGTGAGCAATATTGCCACATTCCTTGCAAGCACCGAAACCGACAAAATAAGAATCGATAAAGACCTTGCTGTGGCTTATCAGAGTGGTAAGTATCTTTTCCTTCGCGATGACGATGGGGGCGCATTGCAAGTATATGGTGATGTAGAAAAAACTTATAATAATGGTGATATAATACCTGCAGGAATTGTAGGAACTAAGAATATATTTTACGGAACCACACAATTTCTACCTATCGTGTCGACATTCAAGCCTGTTATATCTACCACCACAGCCGCGCCAATCGAGGTCGCTCTCTCGAGCGTTGATGCATCGCTTGCCAATGCCTATATAATTGGTTACAACTGGAATGTTACTATTGTCAAGAATGGTAACTATTTCAATTATACCCTCAGCGATGACGCAGGACACACAATTGCCGTATACGAGCGTTTCAAAAACATCACCATGCCTGTCAAAGATGGTAAATACAATGTTACCGGAATTGTAAATGTTTACAACGGCACACTTCAAATCTACCCAACAAATTTCGCCGAAGGCACAGGAATCGACACTGCACAGCAACACAACAGCAACACAATAACCGCAACAGAAGGGGGCATAATAGTAAACACCCACACCCCCACAACAGTTGAAATTTACACCCCGTCAGGGACAAAAGTAGCATCGGTAAAAGTGGAAGGAACAAGCACAATAAACCTAGCCGCAGGCATCTACATAGCCACCACCCCCTCCGCCACCACCAAGCTAGCAGTAAAATAGCTCCACCCGAGCCACCAAACACCCGGCTCGGATATC
>JAQVCR010000054.1 GCA_028689665.1 Muribaculaceae bacterium | reverse complement strand
AGCGAATGGAGCGAAGCCGACTTGAAGCGAATGACGCTAGATGACTTCAACGCAATGACGATAAATGAAATGCTGAAAGGCAGGTAGATAGACAAGGAAGCATTTAAGAATGGAGGGATGCAGAAAGATATGCGTGTCGGAGAAGACTATATTAAAGTAGAACCAAAAGATTATCGAGTATTGAGTGAAAACTTAATTAGTAGGTATGGTAATAAAACAGTGTATGGTTGCGTTGCATTTACAGCAGACAATTATTACCTTTGCGATTACTTCGGCGAGGACGGAGCTAGGGCGAAATCCAAATTTATAATAGTCGCAGATGAAGGAACCACTAAAACATTCAATGATGAAGTCTCAAAAAGAAATAACCTTAATGCAGAAAATCTTAATAAGTTACTTGCAACTGCTTCAGATAGAGCAGCCCGAAACCTTAGCCGTTCTTCTAACGCTGAAAACGGACGAAGAGTTGGAGGAGATGAATTGGTATCTTCACGACAATTTGGAGAGGTTCAAGAAGCAGGACATAGACGAGACACGTCCAGAGATAATGGACAAGATGGTGGAAATATACGACCGTCGTATACAGAAGTAAAGACAGGGTATGACGGAAGTAGCAAGCCTAGAGTAATTTTTATTGATGAAAATAATGAGCCATTGTATCGGGACGGAGATGAGGGAGCGAGCAAAGGCGCCAGCCGAGAGGAGATAGCAGAGGAAGCCGAGAGCGTAGGTAGCTACTATGGGGAGAAAGTAAAGGTAGTAAGCCGAGATGAGATAATGGCAGACACTACATTGAGTGCAGAGGAACGAAAGTTGCGAGCGAGCAAGAAAGGCTGGTATAATCCAAAGACTGGCGAGACGGTAATAGTAGCCGAGAATGCAAGCAGTGCAGGAGATGCACGCTATACGGCACTTCACGAGGTGTTAGGGCATAAAGGAATGGCAGAGATGCTAGGCTGAAATAAAAGAAACATCACCCAAACTTTCTGCCACCGACAAATCGGCTCAAGACTTCAAGGGCAATGTTCCTTCTGTTTCAAAGGTAGTGATAAATAGAGGGAATCGTGCTGATGCAACGGATAATTTAAGCAAGATTAACGAAGAAGTAAAAGAGCAAGATGAGCAACGAGTAAGATACAGAATACATTCAATAAGATTTTTGACCTTATTCAAGGGACACAAAAAGGAAATATGTTTGAGAAACCGGATAACACTCAGAGAACTCTAGCAGAAGCGATTAAACATAGATTACGATGGACGAAATGGAGGTGATGTATTGGTTGGCGATACTACAACAAGACAACGAGGGGAGCGAGGAAGCAATGGAGATGTTGCAACAGGAAAACGAGTTGAGGACGGAAAACAACCAGCCGACAATTCAAGAGGAGCTGAAAGCGATAGCCGACAGAGCGAAAGTTTAACAGAGCCAAAACCGATAGGCAAAGGGGTATTTGGTAATATATACGACCAATTCAAGGGGAAAGTAAAGGAAGCCTTCGACTTTCTCTATAAGAATAGGGATAGTGATTTGCTCGGGGTATTCCATCGTGATAGAGTTGGCGACATTGACCTTGTGTGGGGAGATGATACTGGTGGATTTGCTCATATTGTTGAAAAGCATATAGGAATAGGAAAGAGTTTTAATAGTATTGAAAGCGCAGCAAAAGAAATTGGCGATATTATTTCTAATGGCAAGATAGACTTCGAGAATGGAGATAAGATTGTGTTCCGCAATGGGAATAAACTTGTTACCATTCGGACGAATGTTAGAGATAAAGGCAAAAAAATAGCCGACAAGAACTGGGTCCTGACGGCTTACGATTTGGATTCAGCTGATGGTGCAAGTGCTATAAGCACCAAAAAATCAAGGCAAGCTGCACGTGCCACTGACAAATCTATCGACAAAGATACACAAAGCTCGTTAAATAGCAATGAGTTAGGCGATAAAATTGCAAAAGCTGAGAAAGAAACTATACCTACTGAAGCGAAGAAAGGAACTAACACTATACCTACTGAGGTGCAGAAAGATGAGGTGGCTAATTTGGGGGACAAGGTTGAGGAGCTTAAGAGCTTGAACTATGAGATTAGCCGGTTGATAGATTCGGATTCTGCTGATAGCCGGGCTAGACGTTCGGAGCTTTATAACCGAGTTGAGGAGATTATCTGTGGTATGGACGAGAAGAAGCTGAAAGCGTTGAAAGCTACTGTCATAAAGAACAGCATTGAGGCAGAGGAACACCCAGATTACAACAAAGGCGAAGATAAGATTAGGCGAATTGAGAATGGTGTTAACAAAATTATTCTTGTTCATCGCCTTTATGGCGCTGTGTCTATTGACGGGAAAACTTATCGTGTGAAAGTAACAATGAAAGAGGATTCGACTTCAAAAGACCCTTTAAAACCACATTCATATGAAGCAACAAAAATAGAGCTATTGGCGGGAACATTAGCAAAACCCGATAAAAACGGACTCTACCCCAACACCAATAACTCTATGATTGGTGCAAAGTTACTGAAAGGCGTTGAAAAATCCTTTGACAAAGGTGTTAAAATATTGGAAGCTAGTGAAAATAGTTCACCGGCGCAGTTTCAAATAA
>JAQVCR010000053.1 GCA_028689665.1 Muribaculaceae bacterium | reverse complement strand
ACACTTAATTTCTCGGCCCAAGACACACTCCTGACAATCGAGTTTTCTCAAGCACTCGCCGAAGGATCGACTTACGAAATCACACTTCCCGCATCTGTGATAAAAAACACTTACGGATTATCGCTCGAAAACGATTTCAGCGCATCATTCACCGTGCGCGAAGCTGTGGTAGAACCATTTACGGCCACAATTGTCTCGCCGTTAAATAACGCACAAAACATATATCTAAACAACCCTGTGGTCGTCGATTTCTCTAAAACGGTTAATGCCGATTTTTATTTTGCAAACGGAATAAATACTAATTATATTCTAATTTCGCCAAGTATTGCGTTTACTACTTCATACTCCGATGATGTAAACCGCCTTACAATTACACCAAACACAGAATGGGCATACAACACCCAATACACTGTTACAATTGCCACGAGCACAGGCGATATGGAACATAACCCCTTAGCCCGCTCAGCCTCGGTTAAGTTCACAACAATACCTAAGACTCCGCCTGCAGTAATATTCTCGTCACCTATTGATAAAGACTTAGCCAGCCGGACAGCCGATGTTGTTTTCTCGTTTACAAAACCAATGGACAAAACGACCTTCACCAAAGGAACCGGCATTAAAATCAAGAAAGGTTTTTTCAGTGCGCAGTCATATAACTTCGATGGTATTACTGAAATGGATGCGGCCGGCTACGAACTGCACTGGTCAGCTGATAATACTTCTTTTGAAATTCTTTTTGCCGATGGGCCTGAAATAGCAAAATCATACCAAATAACCTTAGATTCGACTGTAGTTGCTTGTTCTGACCAAATTCACCCGGTCGAAGACTTTGTCAGCATTTTTAGAGTGTGTCCCTTCGATTACGGTATCGGAACAGCGGAATCACCTTTTATAATAGCTTCTGCAACAGATTTGATTAATATTAACTCTGATCCGGATTTTTATGGCAAGCAATATATACAAACTGAAGATATCGACCTTGCAAACTATGGTTCAACATATAACGACGGTGCAGGATTTGCGCCCATAGGATCGTCATTTACCTGGGTTTATTTTACGGGCGTATATAACGGAAACGATAAAAAAATATCGAATCTTTATATTAATCGAAATAGTCAATATAATGGTTTGTTTACTAAAATAGATAATGCAAAAATTTATAACCTGTTCTTGGAAAATGTTGATATAACTTCTACAGCTAGATATATTGGCGCCATAACAGGTGAAAGTAAGAATTCAGAGATTTCTGACGTAAAAGTTACAGGCAATATTAGCGGAGACCGGTATGCTGCTGCCATCTCAGGACGCGCAAATAATAATACGATAATTCACAGATGCTCTGCAGATGTTGCTATAAGCGCCTCAAATACAGATAGTCTTTGCGGCGGAATAGCAGGATTGTTAGATAATGGAGCTAAAGTCTCACATTGTTTTGCACGTGTTACAATTAGCGGTAATAACTATATAGGCGGGATAGTCGGAGATGCAACTGAAAACACTGAAATTTCCAACTGTCAGAGTACCGGAACAGTTTCTGGGATTGCCGGTGGCAGCAGCGAATTTAATATCGGTGGAATCGTCGGGCGAGGATACACAACTACAATCTCAAATTGTATTTCAAATGTTACAGTCGCGAGCTATTACAATGTCGGTGGATTAGCCGGTCTTCTCAATGCATCATCAACACTAAGTAATTCGGTAAATATGGGTGCAGTAACCGGATATTCAGAGTATGGCAGAGTAGCGGGCAAGTTGAATGATGTCTCAACAATAGGCGATTGCTATTCTAAAGATACAACAGTTAATGGTTTAACCTTAGATCCCGCAGACGCAGACATCGGCCTAACAAAGAAACATGGCGCCACCGCCACTGCTGCCAACTTAGCAGACTCTTCATGGTGGACAACCCTCGGCTGGGATCTAACCACAATCTGGGAAATCTCACCGGAATCTTACCCAACCCTCCGCGACGTATTTATTGCAGAGCCATAAACATAACCAATAAAAAGGCGATAAGCTTTGCTTATCGCCTTTTTGTTTAGCTCCCAGCTATTCAATTTTATAGTCGGTGATTTTGCCGGTTTCTGAGTCGAAGTTGGCGCCGATTAATGTTATTTTCTTGCCGGAGTTTTCAAATTGTTTAAAGTATTCTTTGCTTTTGATTTGATTGAGTGCTATTTCAGCGGTGCTGTCAAGCTTGAACTCAAAGATGTATGCGTTGTCGCCGTAAGATGCAAATGCATCAACACGCCCGTCGAAAGTGCGTGCTTCGGCTTGAATATAAACACCGATCATTCTGAAAATTACAAAAAATATGGTCTGATAATAGCGTTCAAGCTTAATATGCAGATCATACGGAACTCCGGCCATGAAAGAGTTAAAAACATCAATAAATTGTTTCGCTTCTCCGGCAGTGAGTAATTCTGAAAGTCTGAAAGCAAACCCGTCTGTTTCAGTCGGTATTTTGTCGGTGTAATATGCGAAAAAATGTGTCTGAAAGGCCGCTTTAACCTCGAGATTTGGGAAGTCAAGCATATATTTTGTGCCGATAACGCTTTCCATTGTAGACTTTATTGTCAAATAGCCTGTTTGAATTAGTAGAATAAGCGGATCTATATTATTAAGTTCGTAAGCAGAAAAAGCTAATTCACTAACAGGCTCTGTCAGAGTCTGCTCGATATTAAAATTTGATGATTTTGCAAGCTCTAAAAGAAATGTCGGTGTGCCGGTTGCAAACCAGTAGTTTCGGAAATCACCGCGATTTATAACAAAATTAGCAAGTGAAACAGGGGTATAAACAGCTTCGGCACTTTTTTCAAATCTGAAACCAT
>JAQVCR010000039.1 GCA_028689665.1 Muribaculaceae bacterium | reverse complement strand
CATTGCGAGCGAGCAATTTCGGCATATTCGGGACGAATATGTTTGCGCGGAATCTCCACGAAATCGAAATTAGAGCCACGCAGGAACTCGACTCCGGAGGCGCCGTAAATGAGTTGTTCGAGGATAATTTTTTTGAAGTCTTTGAAGCGTAAAGACTTTAATAAATCATCGAAAGCGTCCGCACGTTTGCCGGAAGAATCTTCGACATTGCACATACAATAAGAAAAGGAGCTTTAAAGCTCCTTTCTTATTGTATCATACCCCCTATTATTGATTTCACATCTTCTATTTTATGACGTTGTAGATAATCACTTATATAATCTATAACTTTTATTGTTATTGTCGGGTCGACGAAATTTGCAGTGCCTAGTTGCACCGCCGTTGCTCCGGCTAGGATAAACTCTATTGCATCACGGCCATTCATTATACCACCAAGTCCTATTACGGGAATCTTTACCGCATTCGACACTTGCCACACCATTCTCACTGCAATTGGTCGTATACATGGTCCCGACAGCCCGCCGGTTATGGTAGAAAGATATGGCTTCATTGTTTCTGTATTTATCGACATTCCTAAGAATGTATTTGTAAGCGAAACAGAATCGGCGCCAACACCCTCTACTGCTTTCGCTATCTCAGTAATATCGGTTACATTTGGCGAGAGCTTTACTATCATTGTCTTTCTAAAAGCTTCACGACAAGCATGAACTACAGCCGATGCCCCATTTGGAGTTGTCCCAAAAGCCATTCCTCCTGCTTTAACGTTAGGACACGAGATATTAATTTCTATTGCATTAATCTTCTCAAGCTCATTTAGTTTTTCGCATACCGTTACATAATCATTTATGGTCGCTCCCGAAACATTAACTATGACATTAGTGTCATAGTCTTTAATTCGAGGATATATATTTTCAATAAAATAATCGATCCCTTTATTTTGAAGTCCAACAGCATTTAGCATTCCCGAAGGCGTTTCAACCATTCGTGGGTATGGATTCCCCTCTCGGTGGTTTAATGTAGTGCCTTTAATAATAAAGCCACCCAGTCGATTTAAGTCGATAAAATCGGCAAATTCCTCACCATAACCAAATGTTCCTGATGCTGTCAAAACGGGATTTTTGAATTCTAATGCACCAATATTTACTCTTAAATCTACCATTTCAATCTATTTATATTAAACACCGGACCTTCTTTACACACACACACATTTCCGTCATCTACAGTATCTTCTACACAGCAAAGACACGCTCCAACGCCACAAGCCATCACATTTTCTAGCGACACTTCGCAATCTATGCTATTTGTATGAGCTATTTTTGCTATGCCTTTCATCATTGGCATCGGTCCACAACAATAATACTTATCAAAAGTTTTATCTTTAAGTATTGTATTATAAATCACTAATCCTTTTTCGCCGGCACTGCCATCATCGGTGGAAACATACACATTGCCTATTTCTTCAAAATAATCTTTCAACAATAAATCGTTTTCACTCTTTGCAGCAAGTAAAAATAAAGGGTCATAGCCATGCGCTTTCAATAATGCTCCCCAATAAAGCAAGGGAGCAACTCCTACTCCGCCTCCTATCAATAGGACTTTCGCATTTGGCTTAGTTGGATAAGAGAATCCATTCCCTAACGGGAGCATCATATTGACAATAGTATTTGAAATACTATTAATCAAACTTTCGGTTCCTTTGCCAGCTTTACGCACCAACAACCAAAGTTGATTATTCTTCTTATCAAAGAAACATATTGATATTGGTCGTCTTAGAAAAGTTTCCTTAGAGTTTGGTATCTCTATTTGTGCAAATTGTCCACCTTCTACTTCGGGTAACAATCCCGAGCATGGCGATAATTTGATAAGACTATAATTTGAACTTAATTGAATATTATCATCGATTTTAAAATCGATTAGGTATTTTTTCATCTATCAGCAGTTATGTTATTCACTATGCAAAGCTAATTATAATTACTCATTCTTACAACTATCTAATTAAATCAAATCCTTGCGACACTATATAATCTTTAATCTTATATTGAAGCCCCTCTTTATAATAATCTAAGATATGCGAACACCAATCATTGTCTGATGTCGTACCACTACGAGTCTTATTATATTCGGCGATTTGTATATCATATTCGTTCATGTCTTTTGATATATCATCTGTCCTATAATTATCTTTATGAATAAGCAAGTCTTGACTTTGCTTTGGCTTTAAATCTGGCGTTTCGCGTGGCACTCCTATTGCCATTCCGCAAACTATAAACACGCCTTTGGGCAACATTAATAATTCGGCTATTTTCGACGGATTTGCTGTTCTTGTGTAGCCAATACAGCAACAGCCAAGCCCACAACTTTGAGCTGCAATAGATGCACTCATCATTGCTAACGAAGCGTCTATAACCCCTACCATAACCCCGTCAAGAGTGTCTATAAACGGAGGGAAATCAAGACCTTTCGTTTTGGCTAACACTTGTATTTTATGATAATCGGCACAAAACACTAAAAATTTATTGCAGGTTTTAATTTGCTTTTGCTGTGTAATATCATATAATTTTTCTTTTATATCTTGATTCGAGACTTCAACCACAGAGAATTGCTGTCCATTATAACTTGTAGGAGTATTCCTTATTGCCGCATAAATTGTCTGCATTGCAATTTCCGATACCGGCTCACGCTCATAACGGCGAACACTTGTCCTAGTTTCAAATAATCGTTTTATATCATTCATAACTCTAAATATTTTAGTTATTTAATTCTATAAATATAACAAATAATTTTAATACATTCCTTATTACAACAAAAAAAACGGAGCCATAATTTAATATGACTCCGCCTTTATATTATAGTTTGTATTTTACCAAATAATTACCCTATCGGCAGGGGCTAAAAACATTTTATCGCCTTCATTGATATTAAAAGCCTTATAGAACGGCTCAATATTTTTCAATGTTGCATTTACTCTCCATCGGCCTAATGAGTGAGGATCGGTCTTTGTGCGACGCAATATTTCCTCATCTCTGATATTTCCTGCCCACACACCGGCATATCCTAAATAGAAACGTTGGTCGGGTGTGAAGCCATCTATTTTATCTTCACTTTGTCCTTGTTGTGTCTTTTTAAATGCAGTGTATGCAACCCTTAAACCACCTTGGTCAGCAATATTCTCACCTAGCGTGAAGCGACCATTTGCATGCTCTTCACCTAATACTTTAATGTTATCGAATTGAGAAACTAAGATATCTGTTAAGCCTTTGAAATTTTTGGTATCAGCATCGGTCCACCAATCTTTCATATTTCCATTTTGGTCAAAATTACGTCCTTGGTCATCAAATCCATGTGTCATTTCGTGTCCGATAACTACGCCTATCGCACCATAATTTGATGCGTCATCGGCATTAACATCAAAGAATGGAGGTTGCAAGATTCCTGCAGGGAAACATATTTCGTTTGTTGTAGGATTATAATAAGCATTTACCGTCTGTGGAGTCATTCCCCATTCATCTTTATCAACACGTGTTCCATATTTTGCAAAGTGGCGTGCTGCCTCAAATAATATAGCCTTCTTCACGTTTGCCCAATAAGATTCTGTTGGGTTTATATTAATACCACTATAATCTCTCCATTTGTCTGGATAGCCAATCTTCACTGTGAAGCTGTTTAGTTTCACTAGTGCATTAATTTTTGTCTCATTGCTCATCCATGGTAGATTAGCAATATGTTCTCCTAGCGAAATTTTAAGATTATTCACCAGCTTCATCATTCTTTCTTTTGAACCATGTGCAAAATATTTATTTACATATAGCTCACCCACTGCTTCGCCTAGCAATCCATTAGGAACGCCTAATGCTCTTTTCCATCGTGGTTGCATTTCTTTTGTGCCTTGAAGCGTCTTTCCATAAAGGTCAAAATTTGCTGTAACAAATTCATCGCTCAAATAAGAAGATGCACTGCTTATATAAGAAAATGCAAAATAGTCTTTTACTGCTTGTTCTTTTAATTTCACAACAAGCTCATTTACGGTTGCTAAAGCATTTGGCTGCATCAAAATTATAGTTTCTACGTTTGGGAGTTTAATCCCTTCAAAATATAATTTCCAATCAATATTTGGATAGCTTGCAATAAGCTCGGCTACTGTGCGCGGATTATATTGTTTAGCTATATCACGCATTTCTTCACGACTCATCGACGATTTGGCTAATTCAGTCTCAATACTTAACACATTCTTTGCTGCGCTCTTAGCCTTTGTTGCTTTATAGCCACTCAACGTAAATATCTTCTCTAGATATTTAATATATTCAGCTCTTATTTTTTTAGTTTGTGCATCATTATTGATATAATAATCTCTATCAGGCAATCCTAAGCCAGTCTGTCCTATATATAAAGTATTAATATCCGAGTTCATCATATCCGACTCAACACCACTAGAAAAGAATGCTCCACCAATACCTATATGTTGATGCGCAATCATTTTGGTAATGTCTTTATTTGTCATATTAGCTATTTCTGCCAAATCGGCTTGCAGAGGCAATGCTCCTTCTTTATTAAGTCTTATACTATCAAGCCCCAAAAGATATAAATCGCTCACTTTCTGCCCCACACTTCCAGCTTCGTGCTTTTGTTTTGTGAGGTCTACAAATAATTGTTTTAATTGGTTACGATTATTCTCGCCTAGAGCATCAAACGTACCATAGCGAGAGTATTCATCACCTATCGGGTTGGCTTTCATCCACCCACCACAGGCATAGTCATAGAAATCGGCTCCCGGAGCCACACTCAAATCTACATTTGCGGGATTCACTCCGCCTTTTGTTTTCATTTCTTCTGCATTCATAATCATTGATGGCGCTATTGCCAATAAAATAAATGCGTACTTCAAATTCTTCATATTTTTTATTTTAAATATAATCTCTTATAAAACTATTAACTTTGACGCAATTAGGAATATAAAGGTTGCATTTATATTAATTATTTTTCATTGATTTAACTCTTCGTATTCCAAATTTGTAATTTCCCATACACTCATTGCATTTTCAAGTGCCTTTTGAGTTTCTGTATATTTCTCTATCAATTTACCATTATCTGTATCTCCTTGCGATAATCTGGCTTCTATTTCAGCCAATTGTGATTCTAGCTCGGTTACTTTTGCTTCGCTATCCTCTACTTTTTTCTTTGCACGTTTTATAATTTTATCACGCTCACGTTGCTCTGCGTATGTGAGTTTCCTTTCTTCTTTTTTATCCGGCTCTTTAGCTGCCTCACTAGCTTGTTTTGCGGGTTGAGGCTGCGACATTTCTAGCTCTCTCAACGATTCCATCTTTTTATTTTCAAGGAAATCGTAGATTCCACCTAAGTGTTCTCTTATTTTACCTCCGCCAAACTCATATACCTTCTCAGCTAGTCCATCAAGAAATTCACGATCGTGAGATACTACAATCACAGTTCCATTAAAATCCTTAATTGCTTGTTTTAGCACATCTTTTGTTCGCATATCTAAATGGTTGGTTGGCTCATCAAGAATTAGCAAATTCACCGGCTCTAACAATAATTTTATCATAGCCAATCGTGTCTTTTCACCACCTGACAGCACTTTAACTTTCTTATCCGAAGCCTCACCACCAAACATAAAAGCGCCTAGTATGTCTCTTATTTTTGTTCGTATATCTCCTACTGCTACCCTGTCGATAGTATCAAATACTGTTATCTCCTGATCTAATAGTTGCGCTTGGTTCTGTGCAAAATATCCAATCTTAACATTATGACCGAGTTTCAATGTGCCATCGTATGGGATTTCGCTCATTATACATTTCACCAGTGTAGACTTACCTTCACCATTCTTCCCTACGAAAGCCACCTTTTCGCCTCTCTTTATTGTAAAAGTAGCATCGGCAAATACTTGATGCTCACCATATCGCTTACCTAAATTATCGGCTATTATTGGGTAATCACCCGAACGTGGCGCTGGCGGGAATTTTAGATTCAGACAACTATTATCCACCTCATCTACTTCTATTCTATCAATCTTCGACAATTGTTTTATTCGACTTTGCACTTGCACCGACTTTGTGGCTTTATATCTGAATCGTTCAATAAAATCTTCAGTATCTTGAATCTGTTTTTGTTGATTCTGATAAGCACGCATCTGTTGCTCTATTCGCTCTTTCCTTAGCTCAACAAATTTTGAATAATTTACTTGATAATCATATATCTTACCACATGTTATTTCTATAGTTCTTGTCGTTACGTTATCAATAAATGCCCGGTCGTGAGATACTAAAACTACGGCATCGGCTTTTGTCCTAAGAAAATTTTCTAACCATTGAATCGACTCTATATCTAAGTGATTTGTAGGCTCATCTAGTAATAAGACATCCGGCTTGCGCAATAATAGCTTTGCTAATTCAATTCTCATTCGCCAACCTCCACTAAATTCTGATGTTGGTCGCTCAAAATCTGAACGTACAAATCCCAGCCCAAAGAGAGTTTTTTCCATTTCTGCCTCGCAATTCTCACTTCCCGACATAGCTACCATTTCGGTTAAATGCGACATTTTATCGATCAGCTTGTGATATTCTTCACTTTCATAGTCGGTACGCTCTAATAAGGCGGCATTTGCGTCGTCTAGCTCCTTTTGCAATTTATCTATGTGGTCAAAAGCACATCTTACTTCTTTAATTACACTCTGATGATCATTGAGTATCATCTGTTGAGGCAAATAGCCCACTTTTATATCATTAGGGACAGATACAAATCCTTTTGTAGGCAATTGCATGCCTGCTATGATTTTCAACATAGTAGACTTTCCTACGCCATTTTTACCGACAAGGGCTATTCTGTCTCGTTTATTTATGACATAATTAATATCATCAAATAAAGATTTACTGCTAAATTCTACTGATAAATTTTGAATCGATATCATTATTCTATTTTTACGGCAAAATGCGTGTCTTGCTTAACAGACACGCATTTTAGTATATAATTTATACTAATTTAATACTCATTCCACGGCTTTATCTCAATATCTTCTATCGGTAATTCGGTAAAAGCATCAATAAATGTTGAGGCTAATCGAGCATTTGTCAGTAATGGTATATTCAAGTCGATAGATGCTCGTCTTATCTTATATCCATTAGTCAGCTCAGCACTAGATAAATTCTTTGGAATATTTACAACTAGGTCGATTTGCTTCTTATGCAGCATATCTAATGCTTGTGGTTGCTTATCACTTTCACTTGGCCAGAACACCTTAACGGCGGGGATTCCGTTGTCGGTTAAGAATTGATGAGTTCCTCCTGTTGCATATAGGTTAAAGCCTTTCTTATACAATTTCATTGCACTGTCTAGCATATCGGCTTTCTGCTTGGCACTTCCGGTGCTTAGCAATATATTCTGTTTTGGTATTTTATAACCTACCGACAGCATAGATTTTAATATTGCTTCTGATGTATCTGTTCCTATACAGCCAACCTCGCCTGTTGATGCCATATCTACTCCTAATACTGGATCGGCTCCTTGAAGTCGCGAGAATGAGAATTGTGAAGCCTTAATTCCTACATATTCTAGGTCAAAAGCACTCTTATTGGGTGTCTCTACCGGAATACCTAGCATTACCTTTGTAGCTAAGTCTATGAAATTAATTTTCAATACTTTAGATACAAAAGGAAAACTTCTTGATGCTCTCAGATTACATTCTATAACCTTTATATCGTTATTCTTTGCCAAATATTGGATATTAAAAGGTCCCGATATATTTAAGGCTCTGGCTATCTGCCCACTTATTTTCTTTATTCTGCGCATTGTCTCCACATATAATTTCTGTGGAGGAAATTGTATTGTTGCATCACCCGAGTGAACTCCGGCAAACTCGATATGCTCTGAAATAGCATAAAGCTTGATTTCTCCATTTTGAGCGACAGCATCCATTTCGATTTCTTTTGCATTCTGGATAAACTCGCTCACAACAACCGGGTATTTCTTTGAGACATTTGCTGCTAGCTTCAAGAAACGTTCTAGCTCCTCATCGTTCGAGCAGACATTCATTGCCGCACCCGATAGCACATACGAAGGGCGCACCAATACAGGATAACCTACTTCATCAACAAATTCATTTATATCTTCTAACGATGTAAGTTCTCGCCATCGTGGCTGATCTATACCTAAATCATCGAGCATTGAAGAAAATTTATGACGATCTTCTGCATTATCAATCGACTTGGCCGATGTGCCTAGAATATTTACATCTTCGGTATCTAAACGCATTGCTAAGTTATTGGGTATCTGGCCACCTGTTGATACTATCACTCCGTGTGGCTGTTCCAGCTCAATAATATCCATTACACGCTCAAATGTCAGCTCGTCGAAATATAATCTATCACACATATCATAGTCGGTCGATACTGTCTCGGGATTATAATTAATCATTACCGAGCGCCACCCTTCTTTCTTGACTGTGAGCAAAGCATTTACACTGCACCAATCAAACTCTACTGAGCTACCTATTCTATATGCTCCCGAACCAAGAACTATTATCGAGCGATGGTCGTGTAAATACTTCACATCGTTCTCGGTTCCATTATATGTGAGATATAAATAATTTGTTTGAGCAGGGAACTCTCCACCTAATGTATCTATTTGCTTTACTACCGGCTTGATTCCATAATCCTTTCTGAGCTTCCTTACATCGAGATTAGATTGCTCGGCATCGGTCATTAAATCGCCTAATACAGCACGAGCTATCTGGAAGTCAGAGAATCCTTCTTTCTTTGCCTGGAGTAATAATTCTTTTGGTATATCTTTTATCGAATTATGGTTTTCTAATTCGTTAGCAGTACTCATTAAATTCTGCAATTTCTCTAAAAACCATTTATCTATTTTTGTCAGCTCGTGTATTTGATCTACGGTATAGCCCTTTCTAAGCGCATTCTCTATAACGAAAATTCGCTTGTCGGTGGGTGCTTTCAATGCCGAATCCATATCACTCAGCTTTAATTGCTTGTTTTCAACAAAGCCGTGCATTCCTTGACCGATCATACGCAGCCCTTTCTGTATGGCTTCTTCAAAGGTGCGACCAATTGCCATAACCTCGCCTACCGATTTCATTGATGAGCCAATCTCACGATTTACACCATGAAATTTACCTAAATCCCAACGAGGGATTTTACATACAATATAGTCGAGTGCCGGTTCAAAAAATGCTGAGGTCTCTTTTGTAACCGAATTTTTCAAGTCAAACAGTCCATAGCCTAGGCCTAATTTTGCGGCAACAAATGCTAAAGGATAGCCGGTTGCCTTAGATGCCAATGCCGAACTTCTACTTAATCTCGCATTTACTTCTATCACTCTATAATCTAACGATTGTGGGTCATAAGCATATTGCACATTGCACTCTCCTACAATTCCTATATGTCGTATTATCTTTATTGCTAATTTACGAAGTAAATGATAATCTTCATTAGTCAATGTCTGAGATGGAGCTACCACAATACTCTCACCGGTATGTATTCCCAATGGATCAAAATTCTCCATATTACATACAGTGATACAGTTGTCAAAGCGGTCGCGTACTACCTCATATTCTACTTCTTTCCAGCCTTTTAATGATTTCTCGACCAATACTTGAGGCGAAAATGATAGTGCTTTCTCTACTAGAATCGTTAATTCTTGTTCGTTGTCGCAAAAGCCACTACCCAGCCCGCCTAGGGCATACGCTGCACGCACGATTACAGGATAGCCCAATTCTTTTGCTGCTTTCTTCGCTGCTTCTACATCGTTTACTGCCTCACTTTTTATCGTCTTTACATCTATTTCATCAAGCTTTTGAACAAAGAGCTCTCTATCCTCGGTGTCCATTATTGCTTGTACCGGAGTGCCTAGTACTTCTACATTATATTTTTCTAGTATTCCACTCTTATATAATTCTACGCCACAATTTAATGCCGTCTGTCCACCAAAAGCTAATAATATACCTTGTGGCTTTTCTTTTGCTATTACTTTCTCTACAAAATAGGGAGTTACTGGTAAAAAATAAATTTTATCGGCAATTCCTTCAGAAGTCTGAACTGTTGCAATATTTGGATTTATTAATACTGTTTCAATAGCCTCTTCCTTTAATGCCTTCAATGCTTGCGAACCAGAATAATCAAATTCTCCTGCTTCACCTATTTTTAATGCACCGGAACCTAGTAATAATACTTTCTTTATATCTTTTCTATCTAACATAGCTTATTTTTTTATTTAATAGTTGGCATTAAAAGACTATAATAATTTTATAAATTCATCGAATAAAAATTCGGTATCTTTAGGTCCACTACTTGCTTCGGGGTGGAATTGAGCCGAAAAAAATGGTTTTGTCTTATGTCGTATCCCTTCATTTGTATCATCATTCATATTTACAAACAAAGGTTCCCAATCTGATGGCAACGTGGAGCTATCTACGGCGAAACCATGATTCTGCGATGTGATAAAGCACCTATTAGTTCCCACTTCTCTTACAGGCTGATTATGACTTCTATGCCCATATTTTAGTTTATAGGTCTTTGCTCCGGCTGCCTTTGATAGCAATTGATTACCCATACAAATTCCACATATAGGCTTATTCTCTGATAATACCTTCTTGATATTGTCGATAGTTTCTTGAGCCATTTCGGGGTCGCCCGGTCCATTTGAAATAAACAGTCCATCATAATTAAGTGTTGTGAAGTCGTAATTCCATGGCACTCTCACTACCTTTATCCCTCGGGCAACAAGACACCTTATAATATTATGCTTAACGCCGCAATCGACAAGCACAACTGTCTTTTCGCCTTCACCATATTCTATTATCTCTTTACAACTCACCTTTGCCACTAGATTTTCTTTATTGGGATCTATAAAATCTATATCTTCGCCTCCTTCTATTGTTATTGTTCCTAGCATTGAACCACTTTCTCTTAACTTCTTTGTCAAGGCTCGTGTGTCGATATCATAAACGCCAACAATTTGTTGCGACTGTAGCCAATCACTTAAGCTCATCGACGCCTGCCAATGGCTATATTCCCATGAATAATCTTGACATAAAATTGCTTCACAATGAATTTTTTCACTTTCATGATTAATACTAATATGGTTATGCTCGCCATCGGGAGTTACACCATAATTTCCTAAGATTGGATAAGTTGTTACTAATATTTGACCAGAATAAGAAGGGTCGGTTAGACTTTCAGGATAACCTGTCATTGCAGTGTTAAACACCACCTCTCCGGCACAAGGCTTATCATATCCGAATGATTTACCTATGAACTTCGTTCCGTCTGCCAGCGTAAGAATTGCTGTTTTTCTTTGTTGCATACGATAGAATGTAGTTATTTTGAATGATGATTTTGGTTCGCATGATTTCTATCGTGAAAACCATGCAAAGATAATAAAATTATATCGCTTGCCCAATTTATTTCTACCATTTTGCAATGCTTTTTATTAAAGCATCGAAAAGAAACGTAATTTAGGGTTGCACTCAACCAAAATCAAATTTGATGTTTAAATATCCAAATAGAGAGTTACTCACGCAACTCTCTATCCTAATTCATCACATTATGCTTAATTTAAAGTGCTATAAATTAACGCTCACGCGCTGTTATGAGAAAAGTACGAATTATTGTCTTATTTTAAATATCGGCTTTCAATCAAATCCCAATCAACAATATCCCAAAGTCGATGAAGGTAATCGGCTCGCCTATTTTGGTAATCAAGATAATAAGCGTGTTCCCAAACATCGAAAGTCATTATTGGAATCAAGTCCTTTGTCAAAGGATTAAAAGCATTAGAACCTGAAAGAATTGAAAGTTTGCCTTCTTTATCTTTTACAAGCCAAACCCACCCCGAGCCAAATAATTTTACTCCGCTTTCTTCAAACTCTTTCTTAAATTTGTCGATGGAGTCGAATTCATCTTCAATAGCCAAGCGTAAAGCTCCGGCCGGCTCACCTCCGCCATCGGGAGATAACCCAAAGAAATAAAAAATATGATTCCATGCTTGTGAAGCATTATTAAATAATGCACCTCCAGAAGTGCGAATAATTTCCTCTAGCGACATATCCTCAAATTCTGTTGCATGAATCAACTTGTTTAGATTGTCAATATATGCTTGTTCATGTTTTCCAAAATGATAATGAACAGTCTCTGCACTAATAATAGGTGCAAGAGCTTCGTTTGCGTATGGCAATTTAGGTAGTTCGTAGATCATAACTGTATTTCTTTTTCATTAAGAACGTATCATGTAACCAAAAAGTTCGATATACCATTATTTTTCTTATAATATATTTTAGCCCCTCGCTTTTTGAGTTTTTTAATCTATCTGTATTAATTTTGCAAAATGAAAAATCAAACAATTAATAAGATTAGCAATTGGAATGGAATTCTTGCTTTATCCCCTATTTTTATCTTTTTATCTTTCTATTTAGGGCTGTCGATATATGTAGGCGATTTTTACAAAGTGCCTATATCTGTAGCTTTCATCGTAGGAACAGTGTGGGCTTTGCTGATAACAAAATGTAAATTTGCTCAGAAAATTGAAATATTTTCTAAGGGTGCGGCGCATTCTAACATCCTTTTCATGATATGGATTTTTATTCTTGCAGGTGCTTTTGCAAGTATAGCTAAAGCAATAGGTGCTATTGATGCTACTGTTGGACTGACTCTAACATATATCCCTTCTCAATTTATAGTACCCGGATTATTTTTTGCGGCTTGTCTCATTTCTTTATCTATTGGAACATCTGTCGGTACGGTTACCGCAATAGTCCCATTAGCTGTCGATCTGGCAATAGGTGCTAATAGCGAAGTGGCTTTTTATGTAGGAGCTGTGCTTTGTGGCTCTTTCTTTGGCGACAATCTATCGTTTATTTCCGACACCACAATTGCCGCTACTCGCACGCAAGGCTGTAAAATGAATAGCAAGTTTAAGACAAACATATGGATTGCCCTCCCGGCTGCTATTATTGTAATTGGTATTTATTTATTTTTGGGATTAAAAAACAGCTCTTATAATTACACTCCAACAGATATTAATTATATCCTTATTCTTCCTTATCTATTAGTATTAATCTGCGCTATCGCCGGAATGAATGTGATAAAAGTACTTAGCATTGGAATCGTAAGTTCTATAATAATCGGTTTATCGCTTAATCAAGACATAATTGTTATGTGTTTGGCTATGGGAAATGGAATTGAAGATATGGGTTCTCTTATAATTATCACTCTTTTAGCAGCCGGACTTCTTGCTCTAATCGAGTATAATAATGGTATTAAATATCTTATCCAATGGCTCACTCTCCATATAAACGGAAAGAAAGGGGCAATGGGTGCAATCGCTTCTCTTGTGGCAATGGTAAATATTTGCACTGCCAACAATACTATTGCAATAATTACAGTAGGTAATCTATCAAAAAATA
>JAQVCR010000015.1 GCA_028689665.1 Muribaculaceae bacterium | reverse complement strand
ATACTTTTTTGTTTCTTTTGTTTCTTTGTACAATTCAACTTCCAACTTTGCGTTGTGTTTGCCCCGACTGTGGTTGTGCTGTTTATTTTTACCTTTTATTTTTGGAACTCGACGGGAACTGTCCTATTTTTAGGACGCCTTCCTTGTCTCGTACTACTTATTTGTCTATTGCAAGTATTTCAATGAACTATTTCATTTTTCGCTCTTTGTTTGTTTCGCGAAAGTCCTGTAAAGATACAATCAAAAAACATCGCCTTCCAAATCATTTAAGAATAATTTATTTTATTTTCATTTTGTTTAAAAATAGAATATAAAATTCAGGGCGTTTCTCTAAGCGGGTACAAAGGTAGGCTTTAAAATTTAATCTGCAAAACATTTAAGCAAAATATGAGTTGTAAAAGTATCTTTTAACATAGATTTAACACTTTGACAAAAAAGTAGCAGAAATATGCAAAAATAGCGATTAAAAAAGTGGTATAAGGAATGTTCTTTGTCTGTGATAATGTACGAGTGAATTAATTTTCGTAAATTCGCAAAAAAATAAACTACATGAGACAAATCATAACATCAATTCTAATGATAATATCATTAAATCTTATGGCATACACTCCACAAGATTTAAAAATACACAGCGACCAAGACACCATAATAATAGAGAGCCTGCTAAAAGAAGGCAAATTGAAAGGGTTAAAGAGTTCGAATGAGTTAATTGCATTCTATGGGGAGAAGTTGTTAGGAACTCCATACGTTGGGCATACGCTTGAGGGGGATGACGAAAAGCTAGTAATTAACATTGAAGAATTAGACTGTACTACATTTGTGCAAACATTGATAGCACTTGCAGAAACCACATTAAACAATAGGACATCATGGAGAAACTACGCATCGTTTCTGGAGAATAACCGGTATCGCAAGGGTGAAATTAATGGTTATGCCTCTAGATTGCATTACACTAGCGATTGGATTGTAGACAATATTGCACGAGGTAATATTAAAGATGTAACATCGAGTTTTACGCGATATTCGGCAGAAATAAAGACTATCGATTATATGACAAGTAACCGTGAGCAATATCCAGCTTTAAAAAGTGATGATAACTATAACAAGATTAAGAATGTTGAAATTGGTTACCGGTCGCATAAATATCCTTTGATAAAAAAGAGATTATTAAATTTCAAAGATGTAAAAGAAGGATTTAAAGATGGAGATATAGTAATCTTGATATGTAAAATAGACGGATTAGATGCCTCGCATATGGGAATTATAAAATTAATAAAAGGTGAGCCATATCTACTACATGCTTCTTCAATCGAGAAGGAAGTAGTGATTGATAAAAATTCGTTGTACGAAATGCTACGTATTTCGAAGGTGAATACAGGCGTTCGCGTATTGAGAATGTATGAATGAATAAGTTAACGCTTCTGTTTGATTAGCTTAAACCCATAGGCAGCTGTTGCTCCCAAAGTTTCTTCTATGCGAAGGAGTTGATTATACTTAGCCATTCTATCGCTTCTACTGGCTGATCCGGTTTTAATTTGTCCTGCATTTGTAGCTACGGCAAGGTCAGCGATAGTAGAATCTTCAGTTTCGCCACTGCGATGAGAAATAATCGCAGAATATCCGTTACGTTGTGCCATTTGTACTGCTTGTAGAGTTTCGGTAAGAGTACCAATCTGATTAAGCTTGATTAAAATTGAGTTAGCACAGTTATTATAGATACCTTTTGCAAGGAAATCCACATTAGTAACGAACAAATCGTCGCCTACTAATTGACATTTATCTCCAATTTTTTGGGTCAAAGCAGCCCACCCGTCCCAATCGTCTTCGCTCATACCATCTTCGATAGAGTCGATTGGATATTTATTAATTAGATCGGATAAGAAATCAATCTGCTGAGCTGATGTAAGTTTTGCTCCTTCTGGTTGTTTGATAGAGTAATCATATACGCCATTTATATAGAATTCGGAAGCTGCGCAATCTAAAGCAATTGTAAAATCGATTGATGTTGTATAATTTGCTTCTTGAATTGCTTGTATTATTAGCTCTAGTGCCTGCTCTATTCCCGACAAATGTGGGGCGAATCCTCCTTCATCGCCAACAGCAGTGCTCAGCCCATTCTTTTTCAAAATACGTTTTAAAGAATGAAAAACTTCAGTACCCATTCTAATTGCCTCGGAAAAAGATTTAGCTCCAACAGGGCGTATCATAAATTCTTGAAAAGAAATAGGTGAATCGGAGTGTGCGCCACCATTAATAATATTCATCATTGGAATTGGCATAATATAAGAATTACAGCCACCAATATAGTTGTATAGAGGCATTTTAAGAGAGTTTGCAGCAGCTTTAGCCACGGCAAGAGATACGCCCAGCATTGCATTAGCTCCCAGCATAGATTTATTACCAGTACCATCTAGTTCATTTAAGATATGGTCTATTTCGATTTGAGAAAATGCATCGTGTTCTAAAATGTGTGAACGTATAATTGTATTAACGTTGTTAACAGCTTTTTTCACACCTAGTCCATCATATCTAGATTTGTCATTGTCTCTTAATTCGAGCGCTTCGTTGACTCCGGTTGAAGCTCCAGATGGAACGGAAGCACGTCCAATTGTTCCGTCTTTTAATAATACGTCGACTTCGACTGTAGGATTTCCTCTCGAATCTAAAATTTCGCGAGCTTTGACATCTATAATATTCATAATAAGTAGTTTTAATATTGTATAAAGATAAAACGTAAATAGGCGACAAAAGTTTAAAAAAAAGAGGCATTCATAAGTGAATGCCTCTTTAAATATATAGTATTTAGCTATAATGTTATGCTTGTTCGGTAGCAGTTGCTTCAGTAGCTTCAGCTTTAGCTGCAACTTTACGAGAACGACGTGTGCGAGTAGCTTTCTTAGCTTCTTTTTCGCCTAGCATATTCTCATTGTAATCTACTAGCTCAATAAAGCAAGTTTTAGCGTTATCACCAAGACGATTGCCGGTTTTAAGGATACGAGTGTATCCGCCTGGACGATCTGCAATTTTAGTTGCAATTTCTTGGAAAAGTTCAGTAACAGCTTCTTTATTTTGGAGATAGCTGAAAACCAATCGGCGTGAAGATGTGTTATCATCTTTAGCGCGATTAATTATAGGCTCGGCATAAACTCTAAGCGCTTTGGCTTTAGCCAAAGTAGTGAAGATTCTCTTATGTGTAATTAAAGAGATCGTCATATTGGCAAGCATCGCATCGCGGTGAGCTTTGGTACGTCCTAAATGATTAAATTTTTTATTATGTCTCATCGTTTATTACTCTTTATCTAATTTATACTTAGAGATATCCATTCCAAAGGAAAGGTTGAGGTTGGCAAGAAGCTCATCAAGCTCGGTGAGTGATTTCTTACCAAAGTTGCGGAATTTTAATAAATCTGTCTTGTTGAACACGACCAATTCACCTAAAGTTTCAACTTCAGCAGATTTTAAGCAGTTAAGTGCACGAACCGAAAGGTCCATATCTACTAGTTTAGACTTTAATAATTGACGCATGTGTAGAACTTCTTCGTCAAATTCTTCATCGTCTTCACCTTCAGCATTTTCGAGCGAGATTTTCTCGTCAGAGAAAAGCATAAAGTGATGGATAAGAATTTTTGCAGCTTCTTTCAATGCATCTTTAGGTTGAATCGAACCGTCTGTTGTAACTTCAATAATAAGTTTTTCGTAGTCGGTTTTTTGTTCAACGCGATAAGGTTCAACAAAATATTTTACATTAACTATAGGAGTATAGCAAGAGTCGATTGCGATAACGTCAATCGGATCATTAGGTGATTGATTTTCGTCGGCAACGACGTATCCTCTACCCTTGTTAATAGTAAAATCGAGTTGGAAATTAGCGCTAGGATCCAAATGACAAATAACTAAATCGGGATTTAAAACTTCAAATCCAGTTAAAGATTTAGAGAGGTCACCGGCTCTAAAGACATCTTGTCCCGCTACCTTAGTCGAAGCTTTTTCAAATTCTGTGTCATCAACAATACGTTTCAATCTCACTTTTTTAAGATTGAGAATAATGTTAGTAACATCTTCTTTAACTCCGGGAATGGTTGCGAACTCGTGCTTAACGCCATCAATGCGAATAGAAGATATAGCGAACCCTTCAAGGGAAGAGAGCAAAATTCTACGCAAAGCATTTCCAACGGTTACACCATAACCAGGCTCCAAAGGGCGAAATTCGAATTTGCCAAAGGAGTTGTCGGCTTCCAACATTAATACTTTGTCGGGTTTTTGAAATGCTAATATAGCCATGGATCAGAAAAATTTATGATTTAGAATACAACTCAACAATCAATTGCTCCTTAATATTTTCAGGAATATCTTCTCTCTGTGGAAGGTGTAATAATTTACCACCTTTTATGCTTTCGTCCCATTCTAGCCAAGGGTATTTGCTGTGGTTGAAACCAGCTAAAGCTTCGCTAATAACTTCTAAAGATTTAGATTTTTCGCGAACAGTAATTACTTGTCCGGGAGCGACAGAATAAGAAGCAATATTAACAACAGCTCCATCAACACAGATATGACGGTGAAGCACTAACTGACGTGCAGCAGCACGCGTAGGAGCCATACCTAGGCGATAAACGATGTTATCAAGGCGTGCCTCTAAAAATTGAAGCAATACCTCGCCTTTAATACCTTTAGTACGAGAAGCTTTCTCGAAAAGGTTACGGAATTGTTTTTCAAGAACTCCGTAAGTATATTTAGCTTTTTGTTTCTCACGCAACTGAATGCCATACTCAGAAGTTTTTCTTCTTTTATTAGCTCCGTGCTGACCGGGAGGATAATTCTTTTTAGCAAGTACCTTATCTTCACCGAAAATAGCTTCGCCGAATTTACGTGCGATTTTAGTCTTAGGACCAGTATATCTAGCCATTTTTTAAATACTTTTAATAATTAAAGTTTAATGAATCTTCCTAGTGCAGCCGCGATTGCAGAGAGGTTAAAAAATGCAATCTATTCACATTAAAAGATTACGAATGAAATAAATTAAAGGAGAAGAATAAAATTAGACTCTTCTTCTTTTTGGAGGGCGACATCCGTTATGTGGAAGTGGAGTAACGTCAATAATTTCTGTTACTTCTATACCAGCGCCGTGTACGGTACGGATGGCAGATTCACGACCATTACCTGGTCCTTTTACATAAGCTTTTACTTTGCGTAAGCCAAGGTCAAAAGCGACCTTTGCGCAATCTTGGGCTGCCATTTGAGCTGCATAAGGAGTGTTCTTTTTAGAACCTCTAAAACCCATTTTACCTGCGCTAGACCAAGAAATAACTTGACCTTCACTGTTTGCAAGGCATACAATGATGTTGTTGAAAGAAGAATGAACATGTAGCTGACCATTACCATCAACTTTAACGATTCTCTTCTTAGCTGCGACTGTCTTTTTTGCCATACTTTAATATTATTTAGTAGCTTTCTTTTTATTAGCAACTGTTTTCTTACGTCCTTTACGAGTACGAGCATTGTTTTTAGTGCTTTGTCCTCTTAATGGTAATCCGTTACGGTGGCGAATACCACGGTAGCAACCAATGTCCATAAGACGTTTGATATTTGTTTGAACTTCACTACGAAGATCACCTTCTACTTTGAAATCAGTACCGATAACTTCACGTACTTTAGCTGCTTGATCGTCTGACCAATCTTTTACTTTAGTATTTTTATCGACACCAGCTTTTTCAAGAATGGTGTTAGCCGCACTACGACCAATACCGTAGATGTAAGTCAAGGCTATTTCACCTCTTTTATTCTGGGGTAGATCAACCCCGACTATTCTTACTGCCATATATTTTACAATAAATTTCTTGCAAAGATAATAAAATTATCCTTGACGTTGTTTATACTTAGGGTTTTTCTTGTTAATAACATACAAGCGACCTTTGCGTCTTACGATTTTGCTATCCGGGGTGCGCTTTTTAATTGATGCTCTTACTTTCATATTTTTAATTTTTTATTATTTGTATCTAAAAGCGATTCTACCTTTGGTTAAATCGTAGGGAGACATTTCAACTTTTACTTTGTCGCCCGGCAATATTTTAATGTAGTGCATTCTCATTTTACCTGAGATGTGCGCAGTGATTTCGTGTCCGTTTTCAAGTTCTACACGAAACATTGCATTAGATAATGCTTCTACGATTACACCGTCTTGTTCTATTGCTGTCTGTTTTGCCATATAATTATTTAGATTGATTTATCACCAAGTACATCTTCAATGTATTTGAAAGTTGTTAAAGGCTCAGCCTTACCATCTATTATAGCAACAGTGTGTTCATAATGAGCTGAAGGTTTTCTGTCTTTTGTGCGACAAGTCCAGCCATCACGTTCGATTACTATATTTCTGCTACCTAAATTTACCATTGGTTCAATAGCTATACACATTCCATTTTTAATGATAGATCCTGTCCCACGTCGACCGTAATTAGGTACTTCGGGGTCCTCGTGCATTTTTTTGCCGATTCCATGACCACACATTTCACGCACGATAGTATATCCTCGCGCTTCACAAAATGTCTGAATAGCATTAGCGATATCGCCAATTCGATGTCCTTCTTTGCAAGCTTGGATTCCCACGTCGAGTGATTGTCTTGTTGCTTTACAAAGATCTAATACTTTAGGGTCTACATTACCGACGGCAAATGTGTAACATGAATCGCCATTGAAGCCATTAAGCTCAACGACGCAGTCTGTTCCAATAATATCGCCATCTTGTAATACATAATTAGAAGGGAAACCGTGTACAACAGTTTCATTAACTTCAATACATAAAGTTCCAGGGAAACCGCCGTAGCCTAAGCATGCGGGAACACCGCCGTTATCCATTATGAATTCACGTGCTATTGTATCAAGACGAAGAGTTGTAATCCCGGGAGCCACCCACTTGGCAATTTCGCCAAGTGTGCGACTAACGAGTATATTAGCATCTCTCATCTGAGCGATTTCTTCTAGAGTCTTTAAATAAATCATTGTTTAAAAATATGTCAATGATTAATAGCCACTACCTGTAGTGCGACCTTTAATTTTACCAGATTTCATCAATCCATCATAATGGTGCATCATTAAATGACTTTCAATTTGTTGCAAGGTATCGAGTACAACTCCAACAAGGATTAAAAGAGATGTTCCACCGAAGAATTGAGCGAAATTTTGATTAACACCACAAACGCTTGCAAAAGCTGGCATGATTGCAACGAATCCTAAGAAGAATGATCCTGGAAGAGTGATACGCGACATTATTGAGTCGAGATAATCAGAAGTTTTCTTGCCAGGTTTAATTCCGGGTATGAATCCATTATTGCGTTTCATTTCTTCTGCCATTGATGTAGGACGTACAGTTATGGCTGTGTAGAAATAAGTGAATGCAACAATCATTACAAAGTAAACAGCGTTATACCAGAAACCGTGTATGTCGGCAAATGCTTTGAAGAAACTGCTAGAATCTTGAGCATTGAAGCCTGCAAGTGTGATAGGTATAAACATTATTGCTTGCGCAAAGATGATAGGCATAACGCCAGCTGCGTTAACCTTTAGAGGAATATAGTTGCGTGCGCCACCATATTGTTTGTTACCTACAATACGTTTTGCGTATTGTACAGGCACTTTGCGAGTACCTTGAACAAGTAGAACTGCACCAGCGATAACTGCAAAGAGGATTATGATTTCAACGAGAAACATCACAAGTCCACCTTGCGCAGTAGTAAGTCGATTTGTAAATTCTTGGATAAAGGCGCCTGGGAATCGAGCGATGATACCGACTAAGATGATGAAGGAAATACCATTTCCGACACCGCGGTCAGTAATTTTTTCGCCGAGCCACATAATAAACATACTGCCTGCAGCAAGAATTATAGTGAGATAAGCAGTGTTCCAGAATCCGAAGTGAGCAGCACCGCCGGCCGAATTAACTTGTACTTGCAAGTTAACAAGGTAAGCAGGACCTTGGAGCAAAAGAATCAGCACAGTCAAATAACGTGTGTACTGGTTTAGTTTCATTCTGCCACTCTCCCCTTCGCGTTGCATCTTTTGGAACGATGGTAGGACCATTCCCAAAAGTTGGATAACGATTGAAGCGGTGATATATGGCATAATGCCTAAAGCAAAAATAGAGGCTTGAGAGAAAGCACCACCCGAAAACATATCGAGAAGTTGCATCAGACCGCCACTTGTGAAATTTCTCAAGGCATCGATTTCATCTGGGCTGATTCCCGGAAGAACCACATAACAGCCGAATCGGTAAACGAGTACCAATAGCAATGTTATGATGATTTTCTTCCGTAAATCTTCAATTTTCCAGATATTCTTTGTAGTTTCAATAAATCTCATCTACTTAAAGTTTTTGTGCAGTACCGCCAGCAGCGATAATTGTTTCTTCGGCTTTCTTAGAGAAAGCGTTAGCAACAACATCGATTTTTACGGTTAGGGCACCATTAGCAAGAATTTTAACTAATTGCTTGTTGTTAATAAAACCGGCTGTTCTAAGCTCTTCCAAACCAATTTTGGTAAGGTTTTTAGCTTGAGCCAATTCTTGGAGAGTATCAAGGTTGATAGCTTTATATTCTACGCGGTTGATATTTTTAAAACCGTATTTAGGTACGCGACGTTGAAGAGGCATCTGACCACCTTCAAAACCAACTTTAGCAGAATAGCCTGAACGTGATTTAGCTCCTTTGTGGCCACGAGTAGAAGTTCCACCCTTGCCCGATCCTTGACCGCGACCTATTCTTTTACCGCTCTTATTAGAGCCGATTGCGGGTTGTAAATTACTTAAGTCCATAAAATATTGTATTAAGCGTTCGTAACTTCTACAAGGTGACGAACTTTGTTAACCATACCTAAGATGTCGGGAGTGTTTTCTTTCTCGACAACTCGATTCATTTTTCTTAACCCAAGTGCATCAAGGGTTCTTTTTTGTACAGCAGGACAATTGATTCTGCTTTTTGTTTGCTTGATAAAAATTTTTGCCATAATGTACTCAAAATTAACCGTTAAACACTTTATCTAATGAGATGCCTCTATTTTGAGCTACTGTCATTGGGCTTCTCAATTCGTCAAGGGCTCCTATTGTAGCCTTAACTAAGTTATGAGGATTTGAAGAGCCTTTCGACTTAGCCAAAATGTCGGTAATACCAACGCTCTCAAGTACGGCACGCATAGCACCACCGGCTTTAACACCACTACCATGAGAGGCAGGTTTCAAAATTACTTCTGAGCCACTGAATCTAAATACTTGTTCGTGAGGAATAGTACCTTTATGAACAGGGACATTGATTAGGTTCTTTTTAGCAGCTTCAACGCCTTTGGCGATAGCAGCAGTTACTTCGTTAGCTTTACCTAGTCCCCAGCCAACGATACCATTTTCGTTGCCTACTACTACGATAGCAGAGAAAGTAAATGTACGACCACCTTTGGTAACTTTAGTAACGCGATTAATGGCTACCAAACGATCTTTAAGTTCGACATCGTTAGTCGATTTAACTCTATTATTTCTTTTTGCCATGATTCAATTAAAATTTAAGTCCGCCTTTACGAGCACCGTCGGCTAATGATTTAACTCTACCATGGAACAAATAACCATTACGGTCGAAAACTACTGTTTCAATACCGGCTGCAAGTGCAGCTTTAGCTACATTTTCGCCTACTTTCTCAGCGATTTCGCATTTTGTTCCTTCCTTAATCTCTTTAGAAGAAGCAGATACTAAAGTCTTTCCAGCTTCATCGTCGATGAATTGGACGTAGATTTGTTTATTGCTTCTAAATACCGACATGCGAGGACGTTCGGCTGAGCCAGAAATCTTGCCACGTATGCGGGTTTTAATTTTTAATCTTCTATTTATCTTCGTTGTCATGATCGTCTAATTTAATTATTTAGCAGAAGCTGATTTACCTGACTTGCGACGGATAACTTCACCGACAAACTTAATACCTTTACCTTTATAAGGTTCTGGCTTACGCAATGAACGGATCTTTGCGCATACTTGTCCGATAAGTTGTTTATCGAAAGACTCAAGGATAATCAACGGATTCTTATTTCTCTCAGACTTAGCTTCAACTTTGATTTCAGAAGGAAGCTTTAAATATATAGTATGTGAGTAACCAAGCGCAAGCTCGAGTACTTGTCCACTAGTAGTTGCGCGGAAACCCACACCAACTAATTCCATTTCTTTTTTGTAACCTTCGGATACACCAATTATCATATTATGAATTAGCGAACGGTATAATCCGTGTTGTGCGCGATGATTAATGTCGTCAGAAGGACGTTCTACTGTTAGAATGTTATCTTCGATTTTGACAGTAATATCAGAGAGAATTTCTTGTTTCAATTCACCCTTTGCACCTTTTACAGTTACTACATTTTTATCAACCTTTACTGTTACTCCAGCAGGTATTGTAATTGGCATTTTACCTATTCTTGACATATCTATACCTCCTATTGATTAATAAACATAACAAAGTACTTCGCCACCTATCTTTTGAGTTGCAGCTTCCTTGTTTGTCATTACGCCCTTAGAAGTAGAAAGAATAGCAATACCTAAACCGTTTAACACTCTCGGCATATCTTTGTAGCCGGTATAATGACGCAAACCTGGACGAGAAACGCGTTTCAATGATTTGATTGCGTTTACTTTGTCGATTGGGTCATATTTTAGGGCTATTTTAATTAAGCCCGCAGGGGTTTCACCTTCTATAAACTTGTAATTAAGTATATAGCCTTTTTCAAAAAGGATTTTTGTCATCTCCTTTTTCAAGTTTGAGGCAGGAATCTCAACAACTCTGTGTTGAGCATTGATCGCATTTCTCAATCTTGTCAAATAATCTGCTATTGGATCAGTCATTTTATTATTTGTTTAAATTGATTCGGATTACCCGAACAATATTTAATACTCTCTTTTATACAATCTTACCAGCTTGCCTTTTTTACACCCGGTATAAGTCCGGCAGAAGCCATTTCACGGAATTGAATACGTGAGATGCCAAACTGACGCATATAACCTTTAGGACGGCCAGTAAGGCTACAACGGTTGTGCAAACGCACAGAAGAAGCATTCTTTGGAAGTAATTGAAGTGCATCATAATCGCCAGCTTCTTTAAGAGCAGCTTTTTTTGCAGCGTATTTAGCTACAAGTTTTGCTCTTTTTACTTCACGAGCCTTCATTGATTCTTTTGCCATAATTCTATATTATTTTGCGTTTTTAAAAGGTAGCCCGAAGAGTTTCAACATTGCGTAACCTTCTTCGTCAGTTTTAGCTGTAGTAACAAAAGTGATGTTCATACCCAACAACTTAGAAATTGAATCTATGTTGATTTCTGGGAAGATGATTTGCTCTGTGATTCCTACAGTGTAGTTACCGCGTCCGTCAAGTTTTCCTTCGATGCCCTTGAAGTCGCGAATACGTGGAAGTGCAATACGGATAAATCTTTCTAAGAATTCAAACATTTTATCGTTACGTAGAGTAACGCGAACGCCGATAGGCATTTTTTTACGTAGCTTGAAGTTAGAAATATCTTTCTTAGAAACTGTGGCAACTGCTTTTTGACCGGTAATTGCTGTAATTTCATTGATTGCAGTTTCGATAACTTTCTTGTCTCCGGTGGCTAGACCTAGACCTTGATTGATAACGATTTTCTCAAGGCGAGGGATTTGCATGCATGAAGAATAGTTAAATTCTTTCATTAGAGCCGGAGCAACTCTTTCTTTATAATCTTGCTTTAGTGAAATAGTACTCATTACTTAATCTCCTCCCCTGATTTTTTAGAAAAACGAACCTTAACACCTTCTTCATTCTTACGGATTCCTACACGAGTTGGTTTACCAGTTTTAGGATCGATAAGACTTAGATTTGAAACATGAATAGGTGCTTCCATTTTCACGATACCACCTTGTGGATTTTTTGCATTAGGCTTGGTACTCTTTGATACCATGTTGATACCTTCAACGATTGCACGGTTCTTGTCGACAAGTACAGATAGTACTCTACCGCTATGTGTACGGTCATCACCAGCATTAACGTATACAGTATCGCCTTTTTTGATATGTAACTTAGTCATTAGTTAATTTGAATTTATATCAATTAGAGTACTTCCGGAGCTAAAGAAACAATCTTCATGTTAGTAGCGCGAAGTTCGCGTGCAACAGGACCGAAGATACGGCTGCCACGAATTTCACCGGCATTATTCAATAAAACACAAGCATTGTCATCGAAACGTATATAAGAACCATCTGCACGACGGATTTCTTTTTTTGTTCTTACGATGATTGCTTTTGATACAGTACCTTTCTTAACGTCAGAGGCAGGAACGGCAGATTTTACAGTAACAACTATAACATCTCCGACTGATGCGTAACGACGGCCTGTACCGCCTAAAACGTGAATACAAAGAACTTCTTTGGCTCCACTGTTATCAGCAACTATTAATCGGCTTTCAGACTGTATCATTTTTACTTAACTTTTTCAATTATTTCAACTAATCTCCATCTCTTTGTCTTGCTTAGAGGACGAGTCTCCATCAAACGAACTGTATCGCCGATACTGCATTCGTTATTCTCGTCGTGAGCATGGTATTTCTTCGTCTTGTTAACGAATTTACCATAAATTGGGTGTTTTTCCTTCCACTTAATTGTAACAGTGATAGTCTTTTCACCTTTGTTGCTAGAAACAACCCCAATTCTTTCTTTTCTTAAATTTCTCTTTTCCATTATTTCTTGGGAGTATTGATATTTAGTTCTCTTTCACGCAATTCTGTTTTCATACGTGCAATCATTCTACGATCTGCTGTAATCTTTGAAGGATTATCTAAAGGAGTAATAGAGTGATTGATTTTCTGTTGGAGGTATGCTTTTTCAGCTACTTCCAATCTGTCTGTAAGCTCTTTTGTGCTTAGTTCTTTGATTTCTTCCTTTTTCATAATCTATTACACATTTTGAGATGGATCATAATCACGACGTACTATAAACTTAGTAGTAACGGGAAGTTTTTGGGCAGCTAAACGAAGAGCTTCTTTAGCTATTTCAAAGCTTACGCCTTCTACTTCAATGAGAACTCGTCCTGGAGTAACAGGGGCAACAAATCCTTCTGGAGCACCCTTACCTTTACCCATACGTACTTCGGCCGGTTTCTTTGTAATTGGTTTATCAGGAAATATTCTTATCCAGATTTGACCTTGACGTTGCATGTAACGAGTAACAGCAATACGAGCAGCCTCGATTTGGCGACCTGTAATCCATTTAGCGTCTAGAGTCTTTATACCAAACGAACCGAAGGACAACTGGTTGCCGCGTTGGGCTTCACCTTTCATACGGCCCTTTTGTTGTCTTCTGAATTTAGTTTTCTTTGGTTGTAACATTGTTCTTTAATTTCAAGTCGATTAACGATTGTTTTTTGGTTTTCTGAAACCACCTTTTCGTGGCGCAGCGTTGTTAGGACGGCCTTCTTTTGAGTTTGATGTAAATGAAGGTGCAAGATCTTGCTTGCCATAAACTTCACCTCTACAAATCCAAACTTTTACACCAATAATACCTACTTTAGTAAGAGCTTCGACTAGTGCATAGTCGATGTCGGCACGTAAAGTGTGTAGTGGTGTACGACCTTCTTTAAGCATTTCAGAGCGAGCCATTTCAGCACCGTTAAGACGGCCACTGATTTGTACCTTAACTCCTTCAGCGCCCATTCTCATAGATGAAGCGATAGCCATTTTTGCGGCACGACGGTAAGCGATTTTACCTTCGATTTGGCGAGCTATGTTGCTTGCTACGATTTGAGCATCAAGTTCAGGACGTTTTACTTCATGTATGTTTATTTGTACATCTTTGTCGGTAACTTTTTTAAGTTCTTCTTTAAGTTTATCGACTTCTTGACCACCTTTACCAATAATGATACCTGGTCTTGATGTGCATACTGTGATAGTAACACGTTTTATAGTTCTTTCAATAACAATACGTGACACGCTAGCCTTAGCTAAACGAGCATTAAGATACTCGCGGATTTTAGAGTCCTCGAGTAAAGTATCTCCGTATTTGTTTCCACCATACCAGTTAGAATCCCAACCTCTGATGATACCTAAGCGATTGCTAATTGGATTTACTTTTTGTCCCATTTTTATGCTTCAGTTTTAGCGTTATTATCTTTTGTGTCTACGAAAAGCGAAACGTGATTAGAACGTTTACGGATTCTGTAACCTCGACCTTGAGGAGCTGTACGAAGACGTTTCAACATTGGAGCTGCATCAACAAATATTGATGTAATGAAGAGTTCTCCGTTTTCAGCTTTTCTTTCATTTTTCTGTTCCCAGTTTGCGATAGCCGAGCGTAGTAGCTTTTCTACTTTAGCTGCAGCTTCTTTATTTGAGAATTTAAGAATACCCAACGCTTTGAATGCTTCTTGACCGCGAACCATGTCGGCAACCAATCGCATTTTACGTGGCGAAGAAGGCACATTCTTCAATTTAGCGAAGTATTGTGTCTTGCGGGTCTCTTTTATCAGTTCGGCTGATTTCTTTTTTCTATTACCCATTGTATTTAATTCTTTTTTTATCAAAATTACTATATCCCGGGCCCTTATTTTTTCTTATTGCCACCGTGTCCACGGAAGGTACGTGTTAGAGCAAATTCTCCAAGCTTGTGACCTACCATATTCTCAGTAACATAAACGGGAATAAATTTATTACCATTGTGAACGGCGAAAGTATAGCCTACGAAATCGGGAGAAATCATCGATGCACGAGACCATGTCTTGATTACCGATTTTTTTCCGCTTTCTTCCATTGCGGCTACTTTCTTGTCGAGCTTCACACTGATGTATGGGCCTTTTTTAATTGAACGACTCATAGTTAATTAATTAATTAATCAGATTACTTTTTTCTTCTTTCAACGATGTACTTAGAAGAATGTTTCTTCGGAGCACGTGTCTTCAATCCCTTAGAGTAAAGACCATTTCTTGATCTTGGGTGTCCTCCCGAAGAGCGACCTTCACCACCACCCATTGGGTGATCTACTGGGTTCATAACGACACCACGGTTACGTGGGCGACGTCCTAACCAGCGAGAGCGACCAGCTTTACCCGAGCGTTCTAGTGCGTGATCAGAGTTGCCAACAACTCCGATTGTTGCTTTACAAGAAGCGAGGATTTTACGTGTTTCTCCCGAAGGTAATTTGATTAAAACATAATCTCCTTCTCTCGAAGTCAACTGAGCGAAAGTACCAGCCGAACGAGCCATAAAAGCTCCTTGTCCTGGACGTAATTCGATGTTATGAATTAAAGTACCAACAGGTATTTTACTTAGAGGAAGTGCATTACCTAATTCAGGTGCTGCATTTTCTCCACTCATAACTGTAGTGCCAACTTGTAAACCGTTGGGTGCAATTATGTACGCCTTAGCGCCATCGACATAGTAAAGCAATGCGATACGAGCCGTACGATTAGGGTCGTATTCGATAGATTTTACTATTGCCGGAACACCATCTTTGTTTCTTTTAAAGTCGATCAAGCGGAATTTACGCTTGTGTCCGCCACCAAGATAGCGCATAGTTCTATGCCCTTCTTGGTTACGGCCACCGCTTGTTTTTTTACCGACTGTAAGAGATTTTTCTGGTGTAGCTGCAGTGATGTTATCAAATACACCAATAATTTTGTGTCTTTGCCCCGGTGTTGTGGGCTTTAATTTTCTTACTGCCATTTGTATAATTAAATATTGCTATAAAAATCTATGGTTTCACCTTCGGCAATTGTTACAAGAGCTTTTTTGAAAGCTGCTGCTTTGCCTTTGATTAGACCTGATTTTGTGTAACGTGATTTATTCTTTCCAATATAATTAGCAGTGTTAACGGCTACTACCTTTACGCCATAAATCTTCTCTACCAATGATTTGATTTGAAATTTGTTGGCATCTGGAGATACACGGAAAGTATAGCGATTAAGTTTCTCGCTAATTGCATTTGCCTTTTCGGTTACGATAGGTTCTATTGAGATTTCCATTTTAATTACCTCCGTTTTTTATAATTGGTTAATAACAGCAACACTACTTTCAGTCAATACTAGCGCCTTGTTGTCAAGGATTTTGTAAGTATTGATGTCTGAAGCAGATATGATATTTGCTTTCTCGATATTTCGAGCTGACAAATATACGTTTTTATTTTGGTCTGCTAAAACTAGGAGAATCTTCTTGCCGTCTAATTTAAGATTTTTAGTAAGATTTACGAATTCTTTAGTTTTAGGTGTCTCAAAGTTTAGGTCTTCCACTACTACAATTTGATTATCCTGAGCCTTGATTGTCAATGCTGATTTGCGTGCAAGATCTTTAACTTTCTTGTTTAGCTTGAAGCTGTAGTTACGAGGACGTGGTCCAAAGACGCGACCGCCACCTACTAGAACTGGAGAGTTGATATCACCGATACGTGCTCCACCTGCACCTTTTTGTTTGTGCAGCTTGCGAGTACTACCCGATACTTCACTTCTTTCTTTTGCTTTGTGAGTTCCCTGGCGTTGATTAGCCATGAACTGTTTAACATCGAGATAAACGGCATGCTCGTTAGCTTCGATTGCGAACACCTCTTCGTTAAGTGCTACCTTTCTCCCGGTGTCTTCACCTTTTATGTTATATACTGCGAGTTCCATTATTTCTCAATTATTACGATTGAACCTTTACAACCCGGAACAGAACCTTTTATAAGAAGAAGGTTGTGTTCTGGCATAACTTTAAGTATTTCTAGGTTTTGAACAGTTACACGTTCGTTACCCATTTGACCTGCCATACGCATTCCTTTGAATACTTTAGCAGGATAAGAACAAGCACCGATAGAACCTGGAGCGCGAAGGCGGTTGTGCTGACCGTGGGTAGCTTGACCTACACCACCAAATCCATGACGTTTTACAACGCCTTGAAATCCTTTACCTTTAGAAGTACCTACTACATCGACATATTCAGTTCCTTCAAAAAGGTCAACTGATAAGATGTCTCCTAGTTTATACTCTCCTTCGAATCCTTTGAACTCGGCCAAGTGTCTCTTTGGGGCTACTCCGGCTTTTTTGAAATGTCCTGCTTCTGGTTTTGTAGTATGTTTCTCTTTTTTGTCTTGGAAACCTAACTGCAAAGCTTTGTAGCCGTCGTTTTCTACCGTTTTAACTTGAGTAACCACACAAGGACCTACTTCGATAACAGTGCACGGTACATTTTTACCGTCGGCGCTGAAAACGGATGTCATTCCGATTTTTTTTCCTAATAATCCTGGCATTTCTCTTTAATTTAATAATTTTCTAATGATCACTTTTGTTTGATTTACGCTTTAATTTCTACATCAACACCGCTAGGTAATTCAAGCTTCATAAGAGCATCGATTGTTTTAGCTGTTGAGCTATAGATGTCGATTAATCTTTTGAATGAAGACAATTGAAATTGTTCACGAGATTTCTTGTTGACGAAAGTCGAACGATTGACAGTGAAGATTCTCTTGTGTGTTGGCAATGGAATAGGACCGCTGACAACAGCACCTGTAGCCTTCACAGTTTTTACAATCTTCTCAGCCGATTTATCAACCAAGTTGTGATCGTAAGATTTTAATTTGATTCTGATTTTTTGGCTCATATCTTTATTTAAATAAATTTATTTCAACAAATCGACTCTACCTTGGCACTCTGTAAGTACATTCTTAGCAATAGAGGAGCTTACCTCGCTATAGTGTGAGAATGTCATGGTTGAAGTTGCGCGACCCGAAGTGATTGTACGAAGGGCTGTTACATATCCGAACATTTCGGCTAATGGTGCTTTTGCTTTAACGACGCGAGCTCCACTACGGCTTGATTCCATTCCTTCTACTTGTCCACGACGTTTGTTTAAGTCGCTGATTACATCACCCATACTCTCTTCCGGAGTAACTACTTCAATTTTCATTATTGGTTCAAGTAGTACCGGTCCTGCTTTCTCAGATGCTTTTTTGAATGCTTGAATAGCACAAAGCTCGAAAGATAATTGGTCAGAGTCAACCGGGTGGAAAGAACCGTCGATTACAGTAACTTTAAGTGTTTCGATTGGGTAGCCTGCAAGAACACCGTTCTTCATAGCTGTTGCGAAACCTTTTTGGATTGATGGAATAAATTCTTTAGGGATGTTACCACCTTTTACTTCATCAACAAATTGTAAACCTCCTTCAAAGCCTTCGTCAACTGGTTCTACACGAACGATGATGTCGGCAAATTTACCACGTCCACCGGTTTGCTTTTTGAATACTTCGCGAAGCTCAACTGATTTTGTGAGAGATTCTTTATATGTTACTTGAGGACGTCCTTGGTTACATTCTACCTTAAATTCGCGACGTAGACGGTCGATGATGATATCAAGGTGAAGTTCACCCATACCACTGATGATTGTTTGACCTGTCTCTTCGTTTGTCTGTACGGTAAATGTTGGATCTTCTTCAGCAAGTTTCTGTAGACCTACGCCTAGTTTGTCTAGGTCTTTTTGTGTCTTAGGCTCTACTGCGATTCCGATTACTGGATCTGGGAAGTCGATAGATTCAAGAACGATTGGGTCTTTTTCTGAACATAGTGTATCTCCTGTACGAATATCTTTAAATCCTACTCCTGCACCGATATCACCACAACCGATTTGGTCCATTGGGTTTTGTTTGTTTGAGTGCATTTGGAAAAGGCGTGAGATACGTTCTTTTTTACCCGAGCGTGAGTTGAATACGTAGCTACCTGCTTCGATGGCTCCTGAGTAAACGCGGAAGAAGCAGAGGCGACCTACATATGGGTCGGTTGCAATTTTGAATGCTAGAGCGCACATTGGCTCTTCGTAAAGAGGTTTACGTTCTATTTTGATGTCTGCATCGTCGATTGCGTGTCCTATTACTTCCGGAGTATCTTCTGGAGAAGGTAAATAAGCACAAACTGAATCAAGAAGTTTTTGAACTCCTTTGTTTTTGAATGAGCTACCGCAAATCATTGGTGTGATTTCCATTTTCAAAGTAGCGACACGGATAGCGTGGCGAATTTCGTCTTCGGTGATAGTTGAAGGATCATCAAAATATTTCTCCATCAATGTATCATCAAATTCTGCTATTGCTTCTAGCATTTTGTCTCTCCATTCGTTGCACTCGTCAAGTAGGTTAGCAGGGATTTCTTCAACTGAGAAGTCTGCGCCCAACGACTCGTCGTGCCAATAAAGAGCTTTCATTGTTACTAGGTCGACTACTCCTTTAAATGTCTCTTCAGCTCCGATTGGAACTTGAATAGCACATGGGTTAGCTCCTAATACGTCTTTTACTTGGCGAACCACTTCAAAGAAGTTTGCGCCCGAGCGGTCCATTTTGTTAACATAACCGATACGTGGCACATTATATTTGTCAGCTTGACGCCATACTGTTTCTGATTGTGGTTCTACACCACCAACAGCACAGAAAGCAGCGACAGCTCCATCGAGGATACGGAGTGAACGTTCAACCTCTACGGTGAAGTCAACGTGTCCCGGAGTGTCAATCAAGTTGATTTTATATTTTTGGCTATCATAATTCCAGAAAGTAGTAGTAGCTGCCGATGTAATGGTAATACCACGTTCTTGTTCTTGTACCATCCAGTCCATGGTAGCTGCGCCATCATGTACCTCACCGATTTTGTGAGTTAGTCCGGTATAGAATAGAATACGTTCAGATGTAGTGGTTTTACCGGCATCGATGTGAGCCATAATACCAATGTTTCTGGTAAATTGTAATTGTTCGTCTTGTTTTGTTGCCATTGTTTAAGAATTTATCAAATTAAAATCTAAAGTGAGCAAATGCACGGTTAGCTTCTGCCATACGGTGCATATCTTCTTTGCGTTTAAATGCTCCACCTTGTTCATTGAATGCGTCAACAATTTCAGCAGCTAGCTTGTCAGCCATTGTTTTGCCACCACGTTTGCGAGCATATAGAATAAGATTCTTCATTGATATTGATTCTTTTCTGTCAGCGCGGATTTCAGTTGGGACTTGGAATGTAGCGCCACCGACACGGCGAGATTTAACCTCTACTTGAGGAGTTATGTTTTCTAGAGCTTTCATCCAGATTTCGAGTGAGCTCTTTTCTTCATTAGGCAATTTCGACTTCACAGTTTCTAGAGCTGTATAGAAGATTGTGTATGAGGTATTCTTTTTACCATCATACATTAGGTGATTCACGAATTTTGAAACTCTTACATCACCGAAAACAGGATCTGGTAATACGATCCTTTTCTTTGGCTTAGCCTTTCTCATTTCTTTTAAAAATTGCGTTTTTGTTCGCTTGGTTGTTTGTTCTTACATTTCTTCAACGATATTCTCTAATATCATTTACTCAACCGTAATATCAATTCCAATAAAATCAAAAACTAAGTTTAATACTTGTTTTGTTGTCTCTTAAGAAAATACGGATTTACTTTTTCTTTCCCTTAGCTGCTCCTGTTGCTGCTCCTGCTTTAGGTCGCTTTGCACCATACTTAGAGCGGCGTTGAGTTCTTCCATTCACACCGGCTGTATCTAGCGTACCACGTACAATGTGATAACGTACACCTGGAAGGTCTTTTACACGTCCACCACGAACCATTACGATTGAGTGTTCTTGTAAGTTGTGTCCTTCTCCCGGAATGTAGGAGTTTACTTCTTTACCGTTAGTTAATCTTACACGAGCTACCTTTCTCATTGCAGAGTTTGGCTTCTTTGGAGTTGTAGTATATACTCTCACACAAACGCCACGACGTTGTGGGCAAGAATCCAAAGCAGGCGACTTACTCTTGTCAACCAAAGTTACTCGGCCTTTTCTTACTAATTGCTGAATTGTAGGCATCTTAGTTCTTTTTTGCTTTTTTATTAATACTGTTAGAATAATTTTCTTTTTATTCACTCGTAAAATTTCGCCTTATTATCTACCAATCAATTAATTAGAGATAATCAAGCGATACTATACGTCGAAAAACGTTGCAAAGATAACGACTAATTGGCTAATAACCAAATGTTTTTTCGCCTTATTATTATATTTCTATGCTTTTTTATTTACAGAAATTGTATCTGAATAGCTTGTGTATAAATATTGATGCCGCATCTTTGCTTATTGCTATTATTTATATTATATTTTCCTTAATATAGTTTAACGATAATCCTTGCATATCTTTGGGTGATAATAGCATTTCTGTTGTGTCAATCTTCCAATCTACTGCTACCGACGGATCGTTAAATGATAGTGTGTGTTCCGACTGTGGAGCATACACATTATCTACTTTATACTGAAATTGTGCCACTTCACTAAGCACGACAAATCCATGGGCAAAGCCGCGTGGTATAAAAAGCATTTTTGCATTTTCGGCAGTCAGCTCTACGGCGACATATTGTCCAAATGTTGATGAATCTTTGCGTAAATCGACTGCAACATCAAGGACTTTTCCTTGTGATACTCTTACAAGCTTTGCTTGCGAAAATTCGCCTGCTTGAAAGTGCAATCCTCGCAGCACTCCATAACTCGAAAATGATTCGTTGTCTTGTATAAATTCTACATTTCCTACATTGGCTTGAAATTCTTCTTTTTTGAAGCATTCGCAGAAATATCCTCGTTGGTCGCCATACCTCACAGGCTCGATAACGTAAACGCCTTTTACATTTTGTTCAATATATTGCATTGCTGTTCTGATTTTTAATATGCAAATATAATGTTTTATTTATTCAGAGGGGCATTTAATCTTGCAATAAATATTATCTTTGCACATAAACAAAAAATATTGAAAGCAACAATTATGAATAACATCATTTTGTTTGACTCCGAAGATACTCGTGAAAATCTTCTGCCTCTTACGTTTACACGTCCTATCTGCGAAATCAGGGTTGGAATACTTACCATAAAGGAAAAGTGGGAGTTAATATTTTCAGATTATGAATTTTCATTTATCACAGCGGCTTATCTGCAACATAAATATCAAGTCAAAACGTGCAACGACTCTATATATATAGCCGGGAACATTCTCCCCGACGAAGATTTAGTCGATGCTGTTAACCAATTAGAGAGTGGCGAAGCTCTGACCAACGAAGATAATAGATTGTTGGCTTTTAGAGGAACTTTTGAAGGGTTCAAATCGTCTATATATAATAAGGTGAAAACTTTTAAGCAACCAATAGTTTCCATCAATATGCTTTACGATATTTTTATGCTTAATGGTGATGCTTTATTGCACGATTTCAAAACCATTACCAAGGGGAGAAAATCGCAGGCGATTAGTGCCTCTAATACAATTATTGGCGACATAGATAAAGATGGAATTTCTCAGATTTTTATTGAACCGGGAGCTGTGGTCGAAGGTGCTTTCTTGAACGTGAAAAATGGACCTATATATATCGGTCGGGATGCCGAAATTATGGAAGGCTCGGCAATTAGAGCCCCTTTTGCGGCTTGCAGAAATGCTAAAGTGAATATGTGCGCTAAAATTTATGGTGCTACCACTATCGGACCTTACTGCAAGGTGGGAGGCGAGCTTAACAATGTAGTGATGATTGCCTACAGCAATAAGGCTCACGATGGGTTCTTAGGTAATGCAGTAATTGGTGAATGGTGTAATATTGGTGGCGGAACTACTGCTTCTAATCTCAAAAATGACTATACTGAGATAAAATTATGGAATTATCCGGCAGGAAGATTTCTCAAAACAGGCTTGCAATTTTGCGGACTCATCATGGGCGACCACTCAAAGGCTGGCATTAACTGTATGTTCAACACTGCAACCGTGATCGGTGTAGGAGTTAATATTCACGGTGCCGGATTCCCTCGAAATTTTGTTCCGTCATTCTCCGAAGGCAGCACAGCAGGATTTACCGACGTTTCTTTATCTAAATTTTTTGCCATTGCCGAACGAGTAATGTCAAGACGCGGCAAGATAGTGAGTGAGATCGATCGAGAGATATTTGAATCCATTTACAACATTGCTGATAATTATAAATAACACACAGATTATGAATACAAAAAGATACTTACCAATAATTCTATTTCTTGCACTCGCATCTATGATGGTGTATGCACAGAAAAGAGTGAATCACTCACAGAAATTAAGAATGGCTGAATATGCCATTAACGAGTTTTATGTCGACACTGTCGATGAGAACAAACTCGTGGAAGATGCTATAAAAGCTATGCTCAAAGAGCTTGACCCCCACTCTACTTATAGCGATGTCGAAGAAACTAAAGAGCTAACCGAGCCATTAGGCGGCAAGTTTAGTGGCATAGGCATTCAGTTTAATATGGGTAGCGACACTCTTTACGTGTTACAGACCATTGCCGGCGGACCATCCGAGAAAGTCGGGATTAAAGCCGGCGACAGAATTATGGCAGTTAACGACACTACAATTGCAGGAGTAAAAATGAAGACTCGTGATGTGATGCGCCGACTTAAAGGCAAAAAAGGCACAAACGTCGACGTGAAAATACTTCGCAAAGGGGTGAAAGAGCTTATACCATTCCGTATCGTTCGCGATGACATTCCTATCCTGAGTATTGATGCGGCATACATGCTTGACACCAACACCGGATATATTCGCATAAGTCGCTTTGCCGAGACCACTTACGACGAATTTAAAGAAGCTGCCAAAACACTGAAAAACAAAGGAATGGACGATTTAATCATCGACCTTAGCGACAATGGAGGCGGATATTTAAATATTGCGACCGAAATGGCTAATGAATTTCTAAGTCGTGGCGAATTAATTGTATACACCGAAGGACGTAACTCTCCACGATATGACGTAAAAGCAACCGGGACAGGCAAACTGAAGAGTAATGACATTGTAGTGATTATTAATCAATATTCGGCATCGGCTAGCGAGATACTTTCAGGTGCTATTCAAGATTGGGATCGCGGCGTGATTGTAGGTCGTCGTTCATTTGGAAAAGGACTTGTACAACGCCCTATTCCACTACCCGATGGTTCAATGATGCGTCTTACGGTTGCAAGATATTACACTCCGTCGGGTCGTTCTATCCAGAAATCGTATGAGGGTGGAAATGAAGAATATGAAAAAGATATGCTTAATCGCAGCAAACACGGAGAATTTACAAATGCCGACAGCATTCACTTCGTCGACTCTCTGAAATACGTTACACTAAAAAATCAACGTACTATCTATGGCGGGGGCGGAATTATGCCGGATTATTTTGTACCTGCCGACACCAGCGAATATTCAAACTATTATCGTGATATTATAGCTAAAGGCACACTTAACCAATTTATTATCGACTACATCGACAATAATCGCAACCGCCTAAAAAAAGAATATAACGACATTGCCGACTTCGATAAGCGATACACTGTGAGCGATGATATGATTCAGCAACTTATAAAGAGAGGCGAAAAAGACAGTACAAAATACGATAGCATTCAATTCAATCGCAGCAAAAGACCTATCTATAACTATCTGAAGGCTCTCGTTGCACGCGATATATTCGACAATCAAGCATTCTATGTCATCACAAACAAAGATAACGACCTAGTGAAAGCAGCTCTTGATATTATAAACGACAAGAAACGCTACAACAAATTGCTGATAAAGCAATAAACGACATTACAACAGCACCCACGAAATCAAATATTAAATGATTTCGTGGGTGCTGTTTTATTATCCGACTGAAGAACTTACCCCATAAGATTACTACCATTCGGGGCATAGGCAAAGAAAAAGCGAGATACCATGTGGTACCTCGCTTTTATTATTAAAAAGTCTTGATCGAAATATCTATTAATCGTTGTTTTGATTAGGCTCTTTATTCTCGTTATTGTCATTATGACGGAACTCACGACGCTGAGGACGGTCGCCATTATCACGACGTGGTCCACGATCGTTGCGATCGCCACGGTCATTACGGTCGTTACGATAACCTCCGCCAAAACCACCACGATTATTGTCGCGACGTGGTCCACGATCTTGACGTGGAGCGCGCTCACGCTCAACATATCCTTCAGGTTTTTCTTGTAGAGCTTTCATCGAAAGGCGGAATTTACCTGTTTTCTTATCCACCTCGATAAGTTTAACAGTTAATATATCACCTTCTTTGATTCCCGAATTTTCCATTGTTTCAATACGGTCGTAAGAAATTTCAGAGATATGAAGAAGTCCGTCTTTGCCCGGCATGAACTCAACGAATGCGCCAAAGTCAAGAATACTCTTAACCGGTCCTGTATACACAGCACCCTCTTCAGGTACAGCAATAATAGCCTCTACACGAGCAACTGCAGCATCGATTGCATCTTTGTTAGCAGCCGAAATTTCAACAATACCTTTGCCATCTACCTCATCGATAGAAACAACAGCACCGGTCTGTTCTTGTATTCCTTGTATAGTCTCACCACCCTTACCGATGATAGCACCGATAAAATCTTTATCTACAGTGATAGTAACAATACGTGGCACTTGAGGCTTATAGTCTTCGCGAGGTGCAGGAATAGTTTCGTTTACAATGTTCAAGATGTGAAGACGTCCTTCACGTGCTTGATTAAGTGCTTTTTCTAGAATTTCGTAAGAAAGTCCGTCGCACTTGATATCCATTTGAGTGGCTGTGATACCATTTGTAGTACCGGTAACCTTGAAGTCCATATCTCCTAAGTGGTCTTCATCGCCTAGAATATCTGAAAGCACTGCATATTTCACATTGCCTTTATCAGAGATAAGTCCCATGGCAATACCTGTAACCGGGCGTTTCATCTTTACACCTGCATCGAGCAGTGAAAGTGTGCCGGCACATACAGTAGCCATAGATGAAGAACCGTTAGATTCCAATATATCAGAAACGATACGCACTGTATAAGGGAAATTATCGGGCAACATACGTTTAAGCGCACGGTGTGCAAGGTTTCCATGTCCTACTTCACGACGACCTACTCCGCGTTGAGCTTTAGCCTCACCGGTAGAGAATGGAGGGAAATTATAGTGAAGAAGGAAACGCTCGCGACCTTGGTTAAGAGCATCGTCAAGAATTTTCTCGTCGAGCTTAGTACCAAGAGTTACAGTTGCAAGAGCCTGAGTCTCGCCACGTGTAAATACAGCCGATCCGTGAGGTCCCGGAATATAATCGGTTTCGCACCAGATAGGGCGAATTTCGGTGGTTGTACGTCCGTCAAGGCGTATTCCCTCATCGAGGATGCAACGACGTACAGCTTCTTTCTCTACATCGTGATAATAGCGTTTAACTAGAGCTGACTTCTCGGCTAATTCCTCTTCGGGCATTTCGGCAAGATAATCGTTGCAGATAGCGTCGAATTGGTTCATACGCCAGTGCTTGTCGGCATTTCCTGCCTTAGCCACTGCGTAAGCTTTATCATAGCATTTAGCCCATACATCTTTACGAAGGTCTTCGTCGTTTGTTTCGTGGCAATATTCGCGCTTAACAGTTGAGCCAACTTCTTGCGCAAATTCTATCTGAGCTTGACATTGAGCCTTGATTGCTTCGTGTGCGCATTTAAGTGCGTCAAGCAATTCAGCTTCAGAAACCTCGTCCATTTCACCCTCAACCATCATTATATTGTCAAATGTAGCACCCACCATCAAGTCCATATCGGCTTTTTCAAGTTGAGAGAATGTAGGGTTAATAACGAATTGTCCATCTACACGTGCTACTCGCACTTCCGAGATAGGCCCGTTAAAAGGGATGTCGCTCACAGCAATTGCAGCCGATGCTGCAAGACCTGCAAGTGCATCAGGCATATCCTCACCATCAGATGAGAATAAAATAATGTTTACGAAAGTGTCTGCATGATAGTTCTCTGGAAAAAGAGGACGCAACACGCGGTCGACAAGACGAGATGTAAGAATCTCATAGTCCGAAGCTCGACCTTCGCGCTTTGTAAATCCTCCTGGGAATCGTCCACACGACGAGAATTTTTCTTTGTATTCAACTTGTAGAGGCATAAAGTCTACCCCTTCTCCGGCTTCTTGTGCCGAAACTACAGTAGCAAGCATCATTGTGTTGCCCATACGTAGTTCTACCGCTCCATCTGCTTGCTTTGCAAGCTTACCTGTCTCCAGTGTAATGATACGTCCATCACTGAGTTCGATGGTTTTCTTGATAGGTGTTACCATAATTTTTTTTCTTCTTGTAAAATCGGGACAAAGATACAAAATTATTTAAGTTAATCCGCCAAATTTTTACTGATATTTACTGATAATGTGGAGAATAATATAAATGATTTCTAATTCTATAAATAAAATTACTTATAAAATTTTATATCGACCAAATACTATAAATTTATGGTTGCTGTGCTTTCTTTAAAAAAAAAGAATTAACTTTGACAAAAATTGAAAAAACAAACATTTCTATGAAAATTTATATCATATCATTAGCTATTTTTGCTCTTGCACTTGTATCGTGTGGAAAGAGCGACAACTTCACACTGTCGGGCACGGTAACCGGTGCCGATAACTCTGCGTTATTATTACAGACCTCGATTAACGGCCGTTGGTTTACCATCGACTCTACTCGCACCGATGGCAGCGGAGACTTTAAGCTGGAACGAAAAGCTCCCGGTTTCCCCGAAATTTATCGCATCTTGCTTGGCGAGAAGGCAATATATTTTCCTATCGACAGTATTGAAAGTATCACGCTAAAGACATCTAAGGAGGTTTTTGGTAGCGACTATACTCTCGAAGGGAGCGACGATGCCGTGAATATGATGAAGATTGACAAGAAAGCGCAAGCTATCAGCGTGCATTCGGGAAATGTAATGCAAGATGTTACTAAAAAAGAAGAATTTAAGCGCGAACTAGTTGAACAAATTCTTGCAAAGCCGAGTAGCATACTTGCCTACTATATTATAAACAAGCAAGTGAACGACGAGCCACTATTTTCGCCCGAGAACAGTATGGATTTAAAGATAATTGGAGCTGTAGGTAATGCTTACAACACATATAAACCAAACGACCCGCGCACTCAATATCTTGTTAATATAATTCTCGACGGACAGCGCAAACGCCGTAGCGCAATTGCGAATCTTGACACTGTGTATGCCTCGGAAGCTAAAATAATCGACATTACACTACCAGATGAGAACGGAAAGATGCAAGATTTAGGCAAATGCTCATCAAAAGGAAACGTTGTGGTGTTAAACTTCACAGCCTACACTTCTGAGCAATCGCCAATATTCAATAAAGTATTATCGGACATTTACTCGGCACATAAAGCTCAAGGACTTGAGATATATCAAATAGGCTTAGACGTAGATGTGGCTCAATGGAAAATGGCGGCAAAAAACCTGCCATGGATAACAGTATATGACGAGGCTGGCGTAAAATCAGAAAATATTGTCAAATACAACGTTGGCGCAATTCCAATGACCTATATCATTGGTCGAGATGGAGCATTGGTAACTCGTGTCATCGATCCTTCTAAAATTGCAGAGGAAGTAAAGAAATGTCTTTAAGCAGAAATATATCAGTAACAAAAAGGAGAGGCTCGATAGTCTCTCCTTTTTTGTTATTGATTCTCAACTTTCCACTTCTCTACTTTCTTATAATATGCAGCTCCTTTGTATAGATTGTGCATTATCATAAATCGGCTCGCTCCATGTCGCTTTGCTAGGCGAAAAGCCTCAACAATAAAGTGAAAATGATATTGGTGAGGATAGAGCCGACGTAAAATCACACCTTTCGACATTATCACCGACGGCTCGACAGCTCGGCAGGTACCGGTAGACAGTCCATCGTGTCGAGTAATCACGATAGGAAAAAATTCGCACCTCAACGAGGCATCTAGCGCATCGAATAAAAACATATCATCTTCGCCTGCGCTCACCACCGGTGAACCAATTCCCATAAGCTCATTAAATTTCAATTTCCCTTGCACCGACGAGCGACGAAAAGCCATTTCAAGCGAACATACATAATAACCCTTAGGCATATTCTGCAAATCAAATGAATAAGACGGATATTCTTTCTTCTCACTCACCGAAACATATTTAAATGTTGCCAAATCCAGCGTTGGGTGTCCCTCAAATACATCTAAAATACGCTTAACCTTCTCTATCTCATATTTCAAATCATCGTCGGCAATAAGGCATATATCGCCAACTGCTTGGCTCAAAGCATTATTTCTATTACGACTTAGCCCCTGCCCCATAATAGTAGAAATTCTAATATCATCTCTTATTAATTCCTTAGGCAATTCACAATGCGACACGCCATTACGTTGTTGCCACGACACAAGATAAATAATTTCCGGGTCGGGAGCCATCACAACTGCCGGCACAGCATTTATACGTTCGTCGACAGTACAAATCAAAATCTCTAATTTCATTTTTGTAATTTTATTTTTTGCCAGAAATCAAGATGTCGCTGAGCCACAATCATACTGTCATTGTGCTTCAAAACAAAATCACGACTCTTGCGAGACAATTCGGGTAATAAATTCTTATTTTTTATAATCCATTCCAATTTTCCCTCTACATCTCCAATTACCATTGGCGAAACATTGATTATTGGCTTATTATTTTCCTCGCCTATAAATTCGTAATACTCTGGTTCGGCTCCGCTAACAGCAATAATCCCTTTCGACATAGCTATCAAAGCATTCGTTGCCGGAGTGTAAGAATACAGCTGGTCGAGCAACACATGCGATGCGTTCATCTTAGCCACATATTCGCTATATGGCAAATTCTCGACAACGCACATTTCACTCTTGTCGGGATAACGAGCGACAACTCTCTTCAGCGATTCCAGCATTATATCGGTGCCTTTAAGCGCCGCACGATCGCGCTGAATGCCTATAAAGAATCTCACTTTCTCAGGCTCCTCTGTAATTAAATTACTGTTTTCAGAAACTGCTATTGGAATACCACCATAAGCCAACTTTGACGTTGGCAATATACTCTCGTAAGTCTTAGAATATTCATATAGACAAGATATTACACCATCTACTTTACTTATAAAATAATTAGTATAGCGCACCATCGCCTCATCGAGCCAGCATCGTTCCTCGTCGGGGAACAGCATAGCATGTGGCGAAGGCAACGTGGCTATTCTAAAATCGGAATATTTAAACGCCTTAGCATCTACACACGCTTGAACATAATTGCAATCAGTACCTAGAGCCTCATAAATAATAACCTTATTATGCCTGCGCAGATAATCGAATACAGAATATAATTTTGCCGGTTTTAAAGTAATAAATATCGGATTATGAACTTGAACAATATCAAAGCCTCGCATTTGTGGCAAATATCGAAGTAGACGCAAAGCATATTGAGCTGTACCTAGTTTTCCCGGTCGTCGCTCAATATCAATATCACGCCTCGTATTCATCCATGCCGAGCCTCCGGAAGCAACCACAACATAATGCCCCTTAGCTCGTAAAGCAGCAGCCAAAGTGTTATGAAAATTGCTGGCATCGCCCAATAAAAGTATTTTCATATACAATATTCTTATTTTCACAATAAAAGTAATCCAAAATAAAAGAACTAGCCCTATTTTCAAAGTTTTTTTATTAAATTTACACTATATTTTATCTTAGTCATGAGATTTTCTATAATAATACCCACATACAACCGCGCCAAACTTATCACGCGCACTATTGATTCGATATTAGCACAGACTCATACCGACGGTATAGATATAATCATTGTCGACAACAACTCTAACGACAACACAAAAAAAATTGTCGATGATGTCATCGAAAGCAACACTCGAAAAGATATTACAATAACCTACGCTTTCGAGCCTCGACAAGGTGCAGTATTTGCCCGAAACAAAGGAATCGAATTAGCAAATAATGAGTGGATTATTTTCTTCGACTCCGACGACACCATGGAGTCTGAACTAATAGAATATTACAATCACGCAATACAAGACGGTGGAGACGAGCTGGATTTAGTAGCTGCACGAGCAGTGATGAACCACCTTAATGGCTCGAAACGTGAGAAGCATCGACTAGGTAGCAATATGCTGGCTCAGCACATTATGCACTCCACACTATGCACTCTGCGCTACACAATAAAGAAAGATTTGATAACACAAATTGGTGGCTGGAACAATGAAATTCGTGGCTGGGACGATTTCGAACTCGGAGTTAGAATACTACTGGCATCGCCTCGCGTAAAATATATTGAAGATAAAATTCTAATAAATATATTCTGTCAAGAAGAGTCGATAAGTGGGATTAACTATGCTCCGAAACTCGACCAATGGCTACTCGCTACCGACACTGCACAGAAATGTATCGAAGCCGGCAACCGCAACGATAAAGAATATCTAATACTGCTGCTCGAATATCGCCGACTTGCACTCGCCGGACTTTGCACTCGCGAGCATTCACCTAAAGGTATCGAGCTATATAAAACAATCATGCAACGCATAAAGCCATACACCCTGTTAACCCCCGTATTCGCTATGCTATACCGATACGTTGCTCTTGGCTTATCCGGTGGTAGCATTATCGCTAATTATGCGCTAAAACTAATATGTAGAAGACATTAATAACGCTTTTTCGTTTTTATTTACTATATTTGTGCGTATTTTTCGCGAAAAACTACTTTAAAGCAATGGCAGAAGAAGAATTAGATGAGATAATGGAAGAGACGACTTCTCAACCAATAGATAATGGATACAACGAACTTGTAACCCTTGATTGGCGTGAACATATCAGGCGACGACCGGGCATGTATATTGGCAAGCTTGGCGACGGCACGCAAAGCGACGATGGAATATATGTAATCTTTAAAGAGGTTATGGATAACGCGATCGACGAGCATAATCAAGGTTTTGGAAAGATAATAGAAGTAGAAGTATCAGATGATTCTGTATCGATTCGCGACTATGGTCGAGGAATACCTTTAGGCTCGGTTATTGATGCCGCATCTAAAATGAACACGGGCGGTAAATACGACTCGGCGAATTATAAAAATTCAGTAGGACTTAACGGCGTTGGTATCAAAGCCACAAATGCCCTATCGTCGGCATTTTTTATTCAAGCTATTAGAGATGGCGAGACCGTTACTGCGTCGTTTGAACGAGGCAAACTAATAGAAAGTAGTGGGATTGTACCAACGAGCGAAGAAAATGGAACATTAGTGCAATTTGTCCCCGACAATACAATTTTCAAAGGATATAAATTCCGTGAAGAGTATGTAGAGACTATGGTGAAAAATTACTCTTATCTCAACACCGGACTTACTATTATTCTTAACGACAAGAAATACCACTCTCGCAACGGTCTTAGCGACTTGTTGCGCGACTATATGACAAACGACCCACTATATCCAATCATTCATCTTGAAGGCAAAGACATAGAGGTAGTCATCACTCACACAGCACAATATGGCGAAGAATATTATTCTTTTGTCAACGGGCAGCACACCACACAAGGCGGAACTCACCAATCGGCTTTCCGCGAGGCGCTAACAAGAACCGTTAAAGAATTTTTTAACCGCAACTTTGAATATCCGGATATTCGTAATGGTATAGTAGCTGCAATAAGCGTAAAGATTCAAGAACCCGTATTTGAATCACAGACCAAGACAAAACTAGGCAGCAGCAATATATCGCCTGCTCCCGACAGCATAACCGTATATAAATTTATCAACGACTTCATAAAGAAAGAACTCGACAACTATCTACATAAAGAGCCAAACACATCAGAAGCTCTGCTACGAAAGATTTTAGAGTCGGAAAAAGAACGTAAAGCAATAGCCGGAGTAACAAAGCAAGCACGAGAAAGAGCAAAAAAATCATCACTACACAACAAAAAACTTAGAGATTGCAGAATCCACCTAAACGATAACAAAGGCGAGAAGCGAGAAGACTCATCAATATTCATTACCGAAGGCGACTCGGCAACCGGATCCATAACAAAAATCAGAGACGTCGAGACTCAAGCCGTTTTCTCACTGCGAGGCAAGCCTCTAAACAGCTTCGGGAAAACGCAAAAAGTAGTTTATGAAAACGAAGAATTTAACCTACTCCAAGCAGCCCTAAACATAGAGGACGGTATTGACGGACTTAGATATAACAAAGTGATAATAGCCACCGATGCCGATGTCGATGGTATGCACATACGCCTGTTAATGATAACTTTCTTATTACAATTCTTCCCCGACCTTATCAAGAAAGGGCATGTATATATTCTCCAAACCCCACTATTCCGTGTTCGCAACAAGAAAGAAGCCAAGCGACAAAGCCGCAAGAAAAAAGAAGCCGGAGCTGTAGGCGCAGAGACTTATTATTGCTACTCTGATGAAGAGCGAATAAACGCCATCGAAAAGCTAGGCGACAACGCCGAGATTACACGATTCAAAGGTCTTGGTGAGATTTCGCCCGATGAATTTAAAGAATTTATAGGTCCCAACATACGACTCGACAGAGTGTCGCTACGCAAAGACGATTTAGTTAAAGATATGCTCGAATTCTATATGGGCAAAAACACTATGGAACGTCAGACATTCATTATCGACAACCTAGTGGTTGAAGACGATTCAGTAATATCATAAATAAATATGAAAAGAATAGCAATCTTTCCGGGATCTTTCGATCCTTACACAATAGGACATCACTCAATCATTGAACGTGCATTACCATTGTTTGATAAGATTATCATTGCTATCGGAATAAATGGAGCTAAAAATTCAATGTTCACTCCACAGCAACGTATCGATTCGATAAGGCAATTATACGCCTCCGAGCCTCGAATTGAAGTCGCCTCTTATAGTGGACTCACCGTAGAATATGCAAAAACTCAGAATGCAAATTTTATTCTTCGAGGTGTGAGAATGATTCAAGACTTTGAATACGAGAAAAATCTCGCCGAAGTAAATCGCTCGCTCACAGGCATCGAAACAGTTTTACTCTACACTCTCCCCGAACACAGCCACATAAGCAGCTCGATAGTAAGAGAATTATTATCATTCAACCACGATGTCAGCAATCTACTTCCCAAAGGTCTCATTCTATAAATAACATTTCTTAATATCTGTATTTTGATTTAAAACATATTAAATCTTCTGAGGTTTAAGTAATATCTTAATTTTATAGATAGATTTTGATTATTTTTGTGGTGTAATATTTAAATAACAATTATGATGTATCAACGTCAAGGTTTTCTGGCATCTATTCCGTCGGTAACCAAAAACTTAATTATAATAAATGCTCTGATGTGGCTGGCAAGCATTGTATTGCCTAAATCGCTAGGCATCGACTTAGTGAAATATTTAGGTTTACACTATTGGTCGGCTCCCGATTTCAACCCGGCACAGCTCATCACATATATGTTTATGCACGACACGCACAGCATAATGCACCTATTTTTCAATATGTTCTCTCTACTCATATTTGGTAAAGTGCTAGAGCAAGTGTGGGGCGCAAAAAGATTCCTTTTCTACTACATATCCACAGGTCTTGGTGCCGCAATCATTCAACAAATTGTGTGGATGCTCACTTGGCAAAGCGAATTTGCGCTTGTCGATGGCACCGGAGCAGTAGCAATAAAAGGCGCAGAAGCAATATCTTACGCACTACAAAACGGAATTAATGTAAACGAATTTCTAAATAATTTTATCACCATCGGAGCATCAGGCGCAGTGTTTGGCATTCTTTTGGCTTTCGGTATGATGTTCCCAAATGCACCTATGTATATTATGTTTGTTCCAATTCCAATTAAAGCTAAATATCTGGTAATCGGATACGGAGTGCTAGAACTATTCTTTGGCATTGGTGGCATACAGAGTGGTGTAGCACACTTTGCACACTTAGGTGGTATGTTATTCGGACTTATAATATTATTAATCTGGAAGAAAAAAGGGTTATTGGGTGGCAACTATTTTTAATACGCTGAAATATAAATACCTAAACGGGTCGATGCTGATAAAAATTATTTTTATCAATATTGCTGTTTTCGTTATTCTTAGGCTGTCGGCAATTTTCATTACTTTGACCGGTGGCTCAACCGACTTTATGCTCAACCTCGTCGGAGTCCCTGCCGACACATCTGCATTACTCTATCGTGTATGGACAATTTTTACATATATGTTTGTTCAGTACGATATATTGCACATCCTTTTCAATATGTTATGGCTTTACTGGTTTGGATCAATATTTTGCAGCTACTTTACTAATAAGCAATTCGTTATGCTATACATCTATGGTGGTATAGCAGGTGCATTGTTATACATTTTAGCCTATAATATATTCCCATATTTTGCAGCATCGGCAGGCAGTGCCTACCTTATTGGCGCATCTGCCTCTGTGATAGCCATAGTAATAGCAACTGCAATGCGTGCGCCAGATTATCAGATGAACCTGTTATTTTTTGGTGGCGTAAGCCTAAAATGGATAGCTGCAGTAACAATTCTCATCGACTTCTTGAGCATCGACTCAACCAATGCCGGCGGACATATAGCCCACCTAGGAGGGGCTTTCGCAGGCTTCATATTCTGCATCCTCTATGGCAAAGGTATCGACATAACCAAACCCATAAACCAGACAATCGACAGAATAGTAGCATGGCGGCAAAAGTTGGAATTTAATCATAAATTGAATTTTAAAAAGCCCAAAGCCAAGACAAAAAAACAGCCCGATAAGATGAACGATGAAGATATAGCAAAAATGGATATTATTTTAGAAAAGATAAAACGATCGGGTTACTCATCACTCACATCGGAAGAGAAAAAAAAACTATTCGACGTAACAAAAAACAAATAAAAGTCATTCTAATATTATGAGCTGGAAAAACATTATTTCATCTTTAAAAGTAATATTGATAATTATCAATATTCTAATTATTGTGGGGTTACTAATAACAGACTACAGTGGAAATGTCGACCCCGTTACCAATCCTAAAATAGCCGTTTTAGGACTGTCATTCCCTCTTTTTTTTATAGCAGAACTAATATTTGTCCTCATCTGGTTTATTTTCCAAAATCTAAAGCTTATCATTATATCTATAATCCCTATTCTATTCTCATTCGGCGAAGCATATTCATATTGCCCACTAAATATATGGAACAGCAAGCCCAGCGAAGCACAAGAGAAAACAAAATTCACGATGCTCACCTACAACGTTATGGATTATCTCGACTTTGAACAGAAGAAATTAGATTATAACCGTACCATCAGCGAAATATTAAAAATAGATGCCGACATAGTGTGCCTTCAAGAATGCTATTCATTCAAAGCAAATGCGATAAATAACTTTACAAAAGCTCAAAGCGACTCGCTAAAAGCTCGATATCCATATCAATTAAACAGCAAGCGCGATTTAGGCTTCCTTTCAAAATATCCAATAGAAGAATGTACCGACATCGAAAAAGACAACTCCGAATTTGGGGCAGCTCAATATAGGCTGTTGATTAACAATGAATATATCACCATCTTTAACGTGCATCTAAAATCTATAGGGCTAACGCACGATGCCAAAAACCTTTACTACCAACTCACCGAGCCGGATAAAGCTAAAGAGAAAATTGACAGCGTAGAGACTGTATTGAAAGAAGTGAAAGGCGAGCTATATTCTAAATTAGCAAAAGCAATGTGCGAACGTGCTAGCCAAGCCCATCTGCTCGATTTCTATATCGAAGGTGCAGGGGGTAACGTAATACTGTGTGGCGACTTTAATGACACACCCGAATCGTATGCTTACCGCCAGATTAAAGGCGATATGACCGACGCTTATCGAGAATGTGGGTTCGGTCCTGCAATAACTTACCATGATAACCGTTTCTACTTTAGGATAGATCATATTTTTTACAAGGGAAATTTTGAAGCTACCAAGGTGGAACGTTTCACACCGAAATGCTCCGACCACTATCCACTATATGTAGAATTTGTAAAGAAATAATCAAAAAAACTTTATATAAATATGAACAAAATCATTTTTAAAACAGCTACAATCGGTGCAGTAGCACTGATGACGCTAACTACCAGTTGCATGAAAAAAGAGGCAAGTAACCCATTCCTCACCGACTACACCACTCAATACGAGATTCCTCCATTTGAGCAAATAAAAGGTGAACACTACATTCCTGCTATCGAAGAAGGAATAAAGCAACAAAATGCAGAGATTGAAGCTATTGTGAAAAATAGCGAAGCACCAACATTCGACAACACCATTCTGGCAATGGACGAGTCGGGGAAACTACTTGATAAAGTGTCGCTTGTATTTGGCGCATTGAGCGAATCAATGAACGACTCTATCATGGAAAAAATTGCAGAACAAGCATATCCGATGCTAGCTGCACACTCCGATGAAATCTTGATGAACGACAGCCTGTTTGCTCGAGTGAAGACAATCTATGATGCTCGTAACAATAGCGGATTTACCACTGCACAGATTCGTCTTATTGAAAAAAACTATAAAACTTTCGTTAGAAATGGTGCATTACTCGACCCGGCTCAGAAAGACTCGCTAAAACAATATAACCAAGACCTTTCGTCTCTTAACCTAAAGTTTAGCTCTAATATCCTTAAAGAGACTAATCAATGGACTCTTGTCGTTGATAACAAAGAGGAGCTGGCAGGACTACCTGCATCGAGCATCGCTGTTGCAGCCGAAGAAGCCGATGCCAGAGGAATGAAAGGCAAATGGATATTTACCCTGCATGCTCCCAGTCGTCTGCCTTTGTTGACTTATGCCGACAATCGAAGCCTACGCGAAAAGATGTATAAAGGCTATACAAATCTTGCAAGCAACAATAATGAATTCAACAACTACAAGAACATAAACGAATTAATCAAAGTTCGCACAAAGAAGGCTAAACTATTAGGATTTGAAAACTATGCCGCTTATCAGACCGATAATGTAATGGCTAAAACTGTTGAAAATGCCGAGAACCTACTTTTCCAAATTTGGAAACCAGCAATAGAAAAGGTTAAAGAAGAAGTAGCCGACATGCAAGCATACGCCACCGCACACGGCGACAAAATCACTATCGAGCCGTGGGATTATTACTACTATGCCGAGAAAGTGAAAAAAGAAAAATTCGACGTTAATGAAGACGAAGTACGTCCTTATTTCCAACTCGACAGCGTGAGAAACGGCATTTTCTATATGGCTAAGCAATTATATGGAATCACATTCACCGAAATGGCAGATGCCCCTAAGTATCACCCCGAAGTGAAAGTATACGACGTTAAAGATGCCGAAGGCAAACACATTGCAGTGTTTATGACCGACTATTTCCCACGTGCCAGCAAGCGACAAGGTGCATGGATGAGTGAATTTAAAGGCTCTAGCAACATTAATGGAAAGCTAGAACGTCCTATTATTTATAACGTTGGAAACTTCTCTAAGCCTACTGCCGATACGCCATCATTGCTGACTCTCGACGAGGTAGAAACTATGTTCCACGAATTTGGACACGCTCTTCACGGAATGCTCTCTAAAGCAACATATAGCGGACAAAGCGGCACTAACGTCGACCGCGATTTCGTTGAGCTGCCTTCTCAGATTCATGAACATTGGGCTCTTGAACCCGAACTACTAAAAGTATATGCTAAGCACTACAAGACAGGCGAAGTAATTCCCGATGCTCTTATCCAGAAATTGAATGCTGCTAGCAAATTTAATCAAGGTTTTGCTACTACCGAACTTGTAGGCGCAGCAATTCTTGATATTGAATGGCACAAACTAAACGATGGCAAAGACGTTGATGTAATGGCTTTTGAAAAATCGGTAGCTCAAAAATTAAATATGCCTAAGGAAGTACAATTCCGCTATCGCTCACCATATTTTAAACATATCTTTGGTAGCGACGAATATTCTTCGGGCTATTACACTTATCTTTGGGCTGAAGTACTTGATGCCGATGGATTCGAGTTATTTGCCGAAAAAGGAATCTTCGATCCTGCCACAGCTAAAGCATTTAAAGAGAACATTCTTGAAGCCGGCGACAGCCAAGATCCAATGACTCTTTATGTAAACTTCCGCGGACAACAACCTTCGGTTGACCCATTGCTTAAAAATCGTGGATTGAAATAAAATAAAATCTATAATATAAAAAGGAGATGCTTTACTCAAAAGCATCTCCTTTTTTTGTGGCTAATCGATTACAGTTTTATACCATCGAGCAACGCTACATAAGTAAATATGGCATTTCTAATTTCATCAAGCTCTATATATTCGTCGGCTGTGTGTGAACGTGCCGAATTTCCCGGTCCCATCTTTAACGATTGACACGGTATTAACGATTGATCTGAAAGCGTGGGCGACCCGAATGGCTCTTTCCCAAGTCTTATCGCTCGCTCGACTATCGGATGCGAGATATCAATCTTCGATGAGTTAAGGCGTGTTGAGCGAGGCGTAAGCTCACATTCAGGAACCATTGCTTGCAACAAAGCCAAAGTCTCTATATTTGAAAACACATCGGTTGTGCGCACATCTACAACAATCTTACACTTATCGGGGACTACATTATGCTGCGTTCCACTCTCAATCTGTGTAACGCTCACTTTTATATCACCTAGATGCTCCGAAATGCGCTCAAAGGCAGCATTTCTCAATTTCTCGATAACAGGAATAGCACGATAAATTGCATTAATTCCCTCATTGCGTGCAGCATGCCCCGACACACCGGTAACAACCCCATCGAGAACCATCAGCCCCTTTTCGGCTACTGCAGGTTGCATTCCTGTAGGTTCACCCACCAGCGCAACATCAATGCGCGGCAACAAATTTAAGACCGACTCTATTCCATTCTTCCCGCTCACCTCCTCTTCACACGAAGCTAGAAAAATAAAGTTACAACTACGCTTACGACACATCAAAATTCTAAATGCAGCGAAAAGAGATACTACCGAAGCCCCTGCATCATTACTCCCAAGCCCATAAAGACGTGTATCCTCTAGCGTTGGCATAAATGGATCTTTAGTCCACCCATTCACGGGTTTAACAGTATCGATATGCGAATTTAATAAAATCGTAGGTTTCTCCTCATCAAATTCACTATCTACACACCACACGTTATTTCCCCTCCTCATCGCCTTAAATCCGGCATTTTCAATGTAGCATTGAACCATATCGGCAGCACCGACCTCGTCCCTGCTTATCGAAGGCTTTGAAATAAGATCTTTAAGGAAATCAATAGCATCATAAATATATTCGTCCATTTTGCATTTTTGAATTAATATTCAAATATACAATAATTGAAGCATCTACAAAGAATACTGCTCTATTTTTCTATTCTTCGATACAAAAAGGATTTTTCTTGAGCCCTATATTCGTACTCTGCAAAACAGCCTTTATTAGACAATAAAAATACCAATTGCCCTCTTTTTCAAAATTGTGAACGCTATATTTTTTGGTTCTTGAATTGTATATATATAGTAAAATGTTAAGAAAAGTGGCAGTATTTTATAAATGATTGTTAATTGGATAGAAGAAATCGTAGCTTAAATTACAATTTTGAGCAAAAAGATAGTACCTTTGCATAGTTTTTTAAAAATAGAATATGGCAAATAAGCTCGTCGAATTAATATCTTCGCAAGCAGCCAAATATGGCAACCGCGAAGTATTTCGTCATAAGAGTTATGACACCAAAGATTGGATTACCACTTCGTGGGACCAATTTGCGAAAGAAGTAAAAGAAGCTGCGTTAGCTTTTGAAATACTAGGTATAAAAGAGAAAGATAATATAGCAATATTCTCTCATAATTGTCCAGAAATACTCATCACCCACTTTGCAGCATTTTACAATCGTGCCGTTCCGGTTCCGATGTATGCAACAAGTAGTAAAAGTCAGGTTGAATATATCGTAAGAGACGCATCAATCAGCACAGTATTTGTAGGCGACCAAGGTCAATATGCCATAGCAAGAGAAGCAATGTGCGATTGTAAAATCATTAAGCAGTTAGTAGCATATAATCAACCGATTATCTTCGACAGCGATGATAAGACTTCCATAACATTCAATCAGCTGTTGGAGCTAGGTGAAAATGCCGGCGATAACATCAAAAATGAAGTAGAGCGACGAATGGCGGCAGGAGTTCCCGAAGATTTAGCATGCTTAATCTACACATCAGGGACCACAGGAGAGCCAAAAGGAGTTATGCTCAACCATTCAAATTTTGATGCACAGATGATAAACCATTTGAAACGTCTTGACACAATAAGCGAAAAAGATGTATCAATGTGTTTCTTGCCACTATCTCACATTTTTGAGTGTGCGTGGGCATATTTCTGCCTATATAAAGGTATGAGAATGGCCATTAATTACAACCCAAAAGAGATACAGACAACAATAAAGGAAATAAATCCTACAATAATGTGCAGTGTACCACGCTTCTGGGAAAAAGTATATACAGCAGTAGAAGAGAAAGTAGCCACAATGTCGCCAATACAACGACGACTAGTGAGACACGCACTGAATATAGGCAAATGGCGAAATTTGAAATTTAAGCGCAAAGGACTGAAAGCTCCTTTCTGGCTCGAATGGCAATATCGCATATTTGATAAAGCAATATACAGCACACTGCGCCGAGCAATAGGAATCGAACACGGAGTGTTATTCCCTACTGCAGGAGCTGCCCTATGCGACCATATAACAGAATTTCTACACAGCTGTGGCATAAACATAGTAATAGGTTACGGACTTTCCGAAACCACAGCTACAGTGTCGTGTTTTCCAACTTCTAAATACAGAATAGGCACTATCGGCACATTGCTCGATGGAATACAAGTGAGAATCGGCGATGACAATGAGATCCTAGTGAAAGGCGAAACTGTAATGAAAGGCTACTATAACAAGCCCGAAGAGACAGCAAAAGTATTTACCGACGACGGATATTTCAAGACCGGAGATGCAGGAAAATTTGATGCCGATGGTAATCTTATCATGACCGAGCGTCTTAAAGACCTGTTCAAAACATCAAACGGGAAATATATAGCACCTCAAGCACTTGAGAGCCGACTCGGTGGAGATAAATATATCGAACAAGTTGCCATAATAGGCGACCAACGCAAATACGTAACAGCGATAATCATTCCTGCTTACGAAGCTTTGAAAGAATATGCTGCAAGCAAAAAAATAAAATATCAGAATATCGACGACTTAGTTAAGAACACTGATATATATAAAATGATTGAAAGTCGCATAAACGATATACAAAAAAATATGGCAGGATTTGAGCAAATCAAACGATTTACGCTACTACCAAAGGCTTTCAGCATGGAGACAGGCGAGCTAACCAATACGCTCAAAATACGTCGTTCAATAATCAATAAGCTATATCGCAAAGAGATAGACGCAATGTATGCCTAACAATAAGCAATAACTTATATATGATAACTCAAGAACAATTAAAAGAGACTTTAGAGCGCAAGCTGGCGTTGAGGAGGTATCTTTGACATCGATAGCAAATTAATTGAAATAGAAGAAGAAGAGCTGCGCACTCACGTCCCCGATTTCTGGAACGACCAAAAAGTTGCCGAAGCTCAAATGCGAAAGATAAAACAGATAAAATTCTGGATCGACGGTTATAACGAAATCGACAAAATAACAGGTGAGTTAGAACTAGGCTTCGACTTTGTGAAAGAAGGACTTCTAAGCGAAGAAGAGCTCGACTGCATCTATGCTAACTCTTTAAAGCTTCTCGAGGAGTTAGAACTTAGAAATATGCTACGCCAAGAAGAAGACAAGCTGGGCGTAGTGCTAAAGATAAACTCGGGTGCAGGTGGCACAGAAAGTCAAGACTGGGCGCAAATGCTAATGCGACTCTACCTTCGCTGGGGCGAAAAGCACGGCTATAAGACGTCGATTGCACAGCTTCAAGAAGGCGACGACGCCGGTATTAAATCGGTAACAATAAATATTGAAGGCGACTATGTATATGGCTATCTAAAAAGCGAAAATGGAGTGCATCGCCTTGTTCGCGTGTCGCCATATAATGCTCAAGGTAAACGTATGACATCATTTGCATCGGTATTTGTTACCCCTCTTGTCGACGATACAATAGAGATTAACATCACCCCGGCAATGGTATCATGGGATACTTTCAGAAGTGGTGGCGCCGGCGGACAGAACGTAAATAAAGTAGAATCGGGGGTAAGACTTCGATACAATTATAAAGATCCATATACAGGCGAAGAAGAAGAAATTCTAATTGAGAACACAGAAACTCGCGACCAGCCCAAAAATAAAGAAAACGCAATGCGTCAATTAAAATCAATTCTTTATGAGAAAGAATTGCAACATCGACGCGCCGAGCTTCGCAAGATAGAAGACGGCAAGATGAAGATAGAATGGGGTTCGCAAATTCGCAGCTACGTGTTCGACGACCGACGAGTGAAAGACCACCGCACAAACTATCAGACAAGCGACGTAAACGGCGTGATGGATGGCGATATTGACGACTTTATTAAGGCATACTTAATGGAATTTGCCGAAGAATAATATAATTATGGCTCAGAAAATTACAATTGTAAAAGTTGGTGGGAAAATACTCGAAAGCCCCGACACTTTAGATCAATTACTAAACGACTTCGCTAAACTAGAAGGATTAAAACTTCTTGTTCATGGTGGTGGTCGCTCGGCAACAAAACTAGCCGAAAAGCTAGATATTGAGACCAAAATGGTCGACGGCCGACGAATTACCGACGATGCTATGCTCGAAGTAGTAACAATGGTGTATGGCGGGCTGGTGAATAAAAAAGTAGTTGCCCTGCTTCAAGCACTAGGAGTGAATGCACTAGGAGTTACCGGAGCCGACCTAAACTTGCTGCTAAGCGACCGACGACCGGTAAAAACCATCGACTATGGCTGGGTAGGCGACGTAAAAGCTGTTAACGATAATATGCTGGCTCATCTTCTCAAATCGGGAATTGTCCCGGTAATAGCTCCCTTAACTCACGATGGTAAAGGGAATATGCTTAACACTAATGCCGACACGATGGCGGGTGAAACTGCAAAGGGATGCGCAAAGCATTTCGATGTTACTCTTGTATTTTGCTTCGAGAAAGAAGGCGTATTAGCCAACGAAAACGATGACAACAGCGTAATCCCAACCATCGACAAGCAACAATACGAAAAGCTTAAAGAAGACAAAATTGTAATTGGCGGAATGATTCCTAAGCTCGACAATGCGTTTGCAACAATCGACGCCGGAGTTAACGAAGTGATAATAACTAAAGCATCAAATCTCGGAGACCTCACAAGAGGTACACACGTGATAAAATAAAGATATATAATCTATTCCCATGAACACAAAAAAGTGTCGTAAGGACTATTCCTACGACACTTTTTTATATATTAATAATCAACTTACTTAATCAGCTTTTCGACATCACTTGTGCCATTGCCATAAATTGTCTTCTTAATAAAGACTCCTTGCTTATCGTCTATCGACTGAATTTTATTGCCCGATATTGTATAATATTCAATATCTACAATTTCAGAATTATCAGCTTCAGGACTAACGACTGCACTATAATCAAGAATCTTAACCTTATGCGCATTCTCTATCTTTCCGGTAGTAGCATTTATCAATAATGATACAAGATATAGATTTTCTTTCTTTGATACACTCGTCGGTGTTTTCATCGTTTCGCTTATGCTATACTCTGATAATTCTTTCACATTCTCGGCAAAGAAATTACCTTTATAACTGGGATATATAACACGCGAAATATCCTTAAAATTAAGTCTTACCGATGAAGCTAAATTTTCAAAGCCCATCATTGCACCATATCTTCCGCCACTATAATAATTTTGCTGAACTCCAGCCACATCGTCTTCGAGAACGACATAAGAATAATTAAATTTCCCATCTTTTGCAATTCTAAAAATTGCATCTGAATTTATTATTATACTTGCCTTATCTTCCGAGAATGTTGCAACAGTAGTAATCTTTGCATCGGCTTGTTCGGCTACACGTCTTTTATAATAATATTCAAAGATCGAAGGCACAGGATTAATATTAGTTACTGTTCGGTCGACATTAGCATAAGGAAATCCATTTGGGTTTATTCCTACAATATAGCCATCATTGTTTGCAAACTGATCGGAATAATGCACCGCTATCGCAATGAAATTATCGGGATAATTGGTATTCATATATTCCATACCCGCAATTCCCGACACACAAAAGCCACACCACGCACCGGTGGCTTCCTCAATGACAACATTTCTTGTAAAATCAATATTCCCAATTGTCGAATTTTCTGCTTTCGTTGTGCTAATTGCAAACAAAGCAACAGCCAATGCGACTAAACTAGTTTTCATTTCTTATGCGAAATCATGTATTGAGCAATCTGAACTGCATTAAGTGCTGCGCCCTTCTTAATCTGGTCGCCAACTATCCAGAATGTTAGCCCCTTCTCGTTTGCTAAATCTTTACGAATACGCCCTACATACACAGGGTCTTGATTAGCAACATCAAGAGGCATTGGATATTTCTTCTCGGCAGGCTCATCAAGGACTATTAAGCCTTCAGCTTTAGCAAATGCAGCTTTAGCTTCGTCAAGCGAGATAGCTCGCTCTGTTTCCACCCAGATTGCCTCGCTGTGAGCGCGCATAACAGGGACACGAACACACATTGCACTTACACAAATATCTTGTGAGTGCATAATTTTTCGGGTCTCGTTAAACATTTTCATTTCCTCTTTAGTGTATCCATTTTCGGTAAACACATCTACATGAGGTATAACGTTATAAGCCAATTGATAAGCAAATTTGTCAATCGTTGGCTTCTTTCCTTCAGCCAACTCGGCATATTGATTTATAAGCTCATTCATTGCAGCCGCACCAGCTCCACTTGCAGCTTGATATGTGGCAACATGTACACGCTTAATCGGCGAAACGTCGTTAATTGGTTTTAATGCTACCACCATTTGTATTGTTGTACAATTAGGGTTTGCAATAATATTACGCGGAGTATTAAATGCATCTTCGCCGTTAACTTCAGGCACAACCAAAGGCACATCAGCGTCCATACGGAATGCACTTGAATTATCAATCATTATTGCACCATACTTAGTTATTGTAGTAGCAAATTCTTTAGATGTTCCGGCTCCGGCAGAGGTAAAAGCTATATCAATGTCTTTAAAATCATCGTTGTGTTGAAGTTCCTTGACTGTTATGTCTTTACCTTTAAATGTAAATTTCTTACCTGCGCTACGTTTTGAACCAAATAAAAACAATTCGGTTATCGGAAAATTTTGCTCATCAAGAACTCTAAGAAATTCTTGTCCTACGGCGCCACTTGCGCCAACAATAGCTACTTTCATTCTGCAATTAATTTGATTGAAATGATAATAATGTGTTAATTTTATATTTATTTGGGTGCAAATATAATACTTTTTGCACGAATATGGCTATAACTAATAGTTTTTCGTGATAAATAGACAAAGAATAATTACAAACTGCTGAAAAAATCGTCTTTAATTTATTAATTTTGTAACCAGAATAGACAAACCGAATTATGTTATATCTCCTTTATATATAGTTTCTTGGTTTTTTATTCATTAGATATAATATAAATATAACAAACCGCTCAATATTCATGGACCAGCTCGCAACACAACCACTTATCACAAATCCGGTGTACATATTTTTTGTAGTATTAAGCATCATATTACTTGCTCCTTTATGCCTTAATCGACTAAAGATACCTCACATCATTGGATTGATTGTGGCTGGTGTGGTAGTAGGTCCTTATGGATTTCAAATCCTTGATCGCGATAGCAGCTTTGAAATATTTGGTCAAGTGGGCATCCTTTACCTGATGTTTCTTGCCGGAATTGAAATTGATATGTACCACCTAAAGAAAAATCTCGGGCGTGGTCTCGCTTTCGGCTTATACACATTCTTTATCCCTATGATTGTCGGTACATTTGCCAGTATATATCTGCTCAAAATGGATGTCTTATCGTCGGTGCTGCTTGCTTCTATGTATGCATCACACACTCTGATAGCCTACCCTATTGTCGCTCGATTTGGAATTACTAAAAATAAGACTATTCTAATTACTATCACCGGTACTATCATAACCGTGCTAGGCGCATTAATCGTACTCGCTGTTGTGATAGGAATACACACCGATGGCGAATTTAAATCTTACACACTATTCAAACTACTTGGCGGTCTTGCTTTATATCTTTTAGCAATAGTATATGCCTATCCTCGCATTACAACTTGGTTTTTCAAAAAGTATAACGACAATGTAATGCAATTTGTATTCATTATAGCTCTCGTATTCCTTGCTTCTACGGTATCGCAAATTGTAGGAATCGAGCCGGTACTGGGAGCTTTCTTTGCCGGACTTGTGCTGAACCGATATATTCCAAATGCCTCACCTTTAATGAATCGAATAGAATTTGTGGGTAATGCAATCTTTATACCATATTTCCTTATTGGTGTGGGAATGTTGATTAATATGCGTGTCGTCATTTCGAGCTGGGACACTATATATGTAGCTATTAATATGAGCGTTGTTGCAACTCTGTGCAAATGGATAGCTGCATGGATTACACAAAAAACTTATAAACTCACCAGCCTCGACCGAAATATGATGTTTGGGCTTAGCAATGCACAAGCAGCCGCTACTCTCGCCGCTGTGATGATTGGCTACAAAGTTGGAATTTTCGACGAAGCGATACTCAACGGCACCATATTAATGATTCTTGTTACTTGCGCTATTTCCTCTATCGTTACCGAAAATGCAGCAGCTAAGATGAAACTCGAAATGATAAATGACAAAGAAGAAAGCGAAAAAGCTAAGTCGGGTATGCGTAAAAGAGCAAGAATATTAATCACAGTATCGAATCCATTAACAATTTCAGGCCTCGTAAACATTGCCATTCTGGCTCGCTCCGAAGGAAACAAGAACCCGCTATTTGGGTTGCATGTACGAAACGACAACACCGAAGCATCGCTGGCCCGCGCCCGTAATGCCCTAAATATTGCAGAAAGCACTGCCGCCTCTGCCGACGTGAAATTTGAATCTATCGACCGATTCGACATTAACACCACCACAGGAATAGTTAACACCACACTCGAGCGAAATATCACCGACGTAATTATAGGTCTGCACCAGAAGAGTATGATTGTCGATTCATTCTTAGGTAGTAAAATCGAACAGCTACTGAGCCAGATGAATAGAATGGTGATAATATCTCGTTGTTTCATTCCGCTCAACACTATCACCAGAATTGTTGTGATAGTCCCCGAAAAAGCCGAATTTGAAACCGGCTTTAGAGATTGGGTGGCACGACTTGGCAATATAACACGACAAGTAGGTTGTCGCATAATATTCTGCGCCCATCGCAACACTACTCCTTTTATTCGCGGCGTGATACACGAAGAACGAATAGAAATTAGAAATGAATATCGAGAATTTGATGATTGGAACGACTTTGTATTACTTGCTAATAAAGTGCTCGACGACGATTTATTAGTCGTTATTAGCGCAAGGCGTACTTCAATATCATTCCAAAGCGAAATGGACAATATGCCCGGATTCTTATCTCGATATTTCGCCCACAATAATCTTATGATTATCTATCCCGAACAATTTGGTGAATCGCCTCAATTAATGTCGTTCAGCGACCCTATGATTAGCGATCTTAATATTGCTCCATCAAATATGTGGCTGAAAGTAAGAGCGTGGTATAAATGGCTAATTATACAGAAGAAAAAAATCACTCACCGCAACCGAAATCAAAAGCACAAACTAGATTTATAAATACATTGATATGACAATATATCTATGTTAGACTATGCCCAACAATTGGCACAAACAAATGAAACGTTATATCAATTAAGCTATAACGTTTCATTTATTTGTGCTATAATATTCTAAATTGTAGCTACGTCGTAAGTGTTGTGCTAATTAATTACCTTGAATGGCACACCATTCACTTTCACTATATACATTCCTTTTGATGGTGCATTAATCGTTGTCTCGTTACCTTTATAGAGAATTGAACCATTCATTCCATATACCTCAACATCTACCTCATCACTAACACCAGAAATCAATATAATACCATCTTTTACGACAACACTTACACCATTATCCATATGTGCATTATCCACCCCGGCTGGGTCATAACCAACAATAATGAAGTCTTGCCAATATTTAGTCTCGCGATATGTGTTCTCGCTGCCATAAGGCACATAAAGAGTGGTTTCACTGCGATTCAGAAAAGATTTTTCATATAACATACCAGGTTCCTTCGACTTCATATATATCTGCTTTGCTTTGATATTATTGTTTCCAAATATTATGTCTCCGTCTATTTTTAATGTACCAATAAGCCCAGCATCTGTAAAGTCTGAAGATATACTCGCAATAGATGACGGAAATTCCACATAATCAATAGTTTCAATTCCCGAGTTATTTAACTGTAATCCAAAATCCAATCTTAATACGCTTCTCCCAAAAATTAGATTTTTGATGCGGCTATTGTGAAATGCACCTTCATCACCTGTTTTAGATATTGACTTACAATTAAAATACAAGGTTTCCAGTTTCAGGTTAGCAAATGTTTCTGAATCCATGTAAGTACTTGTTTTAGGTAATGATAATACAGAAATTTGAGTATTCATTAAGGCCTTAGCTCCAAATTTCACACTACCTTGTTCAACATATTCAGGACTAAATTTCTTTAAGCTTACACAATCATAAAAACATTCTTGCCCAACTCCACCTATTTTACTTTCCGACAAATCTAAATTTTCCAAAGAGCTATCGCTCATAAACAGCTCATCTTTAAGAGTAAGAGGATAACTAAAACTTAATTTTACACTTTTCAATTTATCGCAAGCTTTAAAAGCTCCAGAACCTATTGAAGATGAATATTGGGAATTAGACCTGATTTTAACGTTTTCAATATTAGCTCCAGTAAAAGCATAATTGCCTATATTTATTTCCTTTTCAGTATCTATACTAAAATCTTTAATATTACTAAAAGCGAAAGCATAATCACCTATAGTTGACATTTCCATTCCTTGTGGAAACACAAAATTTGTTTTACTTAAGCCATAAAAGGCATTCGCTCCAACTTTTTTTATATAACCATAAGAGGTTATCGACTCCATTAATTCATAGTTTGCTAAACAGCCATCAGCAATTTCTGTTACATAATCGGGAACGATTATATTTGTAACTAATTCGCCGTTAATATACGCGCCTCTCGTGCTGTTGTATAACCCTGAATTCAGTTCCTGCTTATTTAAGAGCAGGTGCATTTCATCATCAAATTCAATGATTTTAAGCTTATCTGTGGCAGAAAAGGCGAATGAAGACACATGAGCATTATAAGATTTGAATACGACCTTTTCCAATTCCTTACAGCCCGAAAAAGCAGCTTCACCTATTTCTTTAACGCTTTCCGGTATCACTATCGATTTGACTTTACTATTACTGCATATTGATTGGGGTATAATTTGAACTTTGGGTCCAAAATTCACATATTCAAGATTTGGACAATTAACGAATAATTTAGGAGTCCTATTCTCTTTGAAAGATATATATATTGCGTTAAAGTTCAATGTAGTTAAATTTTCACAATCAGAAATAAAACGAAAATTTGCATTAATCAGTCCCACGCTCTCTGGTATTGTAAGAGCGCTTATTTTTGTATCACTAAAAGCATCTTCTCCTAGAGTTGAAGTAATTCTGGTTTATTTTCAGTCCATGGATAGCCCCCAATTTCAAGTGTTACAGCCGACGACTGATGAGTAACAGGCCAATAAGAACGGCTTACTTGTATTGCCGGACTCTTTCCTCTCCAGAAAAAATTATTACTTGCAGTAACTGTGGCATTCCGTATTGACAATTGTGAGCCATATTCTAAATGGTTGCCTGTAAACAGCACCCCCTTTGACTTCTCTACTAGGGCATCGGAATTCAAGATATTTCCTGAAACTACTCCTCCATTGTTACTTATCAACCTAAATGCCTTTATATTATCATTGTAGTCGGAAACGTGATTGCCCGTGAAAATCAAGCCATCACCAAGTCCCTGCATATCAAATGCATATATCTCGTTATTTATAGAATCTGCGTACCGATCGCTGATATTATTATTGTATTTATATTCAGCCATACCTCCAAATATGCAATTCTTTATTACACGTCCATCTTCAAATGTCGTTCCTACACACTGACAAAATTGACAGATACCATAAGTCCTTACATTGGAAATTTCGACACTGCCATTAATCAAAATACCTCTAATAAACCTATAATCGGGAGCGTATACTGAAAAAAAAATCAGTATCTGCTTGGGAATCACGGATATTGGCTATACCTAAATTTGTTATCTTTGTAGTGTATGGTGGATATGCTCGATCCTGCTCATAAAATATATAATTGTCCCTGTATTCAAAATCTTCCTTAACATTTACGGCAATCATATACCCGGAATCATAATTAACCGTATATGTTTCCTTAATTGTTTTCACTCCCTGATTAGTATCTTCTGGTGAACGGGGAAATGTTACATTCTTAAGATTCCAATTACTTGAAGTCGCTTGTAAATAGCTTGTTGTGGTGGTTTCATCTAAGCCATCTGACTTCCATGGATATAATATTGTTCCAAACTGAGATATACCCACAAAATCACAGCCCTCTCCGGCTAACAAAATCCCGGTTTTTACATTTATATATTTGCTTATTTTATAGAACCATTTCGAAATAAAAACTTCACCTACTCCTTTTATCTCTATTGCCTTATTAATTGCTTCCGAGCAATCTGGAATAAGAGATAAATGTTTCATCAGCTGTTCATATTTATTACCGGCAGCGTTAGAATTATTTTTTACATCAAAAATCCCCACTAAATCTCGTTCACTGCTTTTAGCACCAAACCACTGTGGAAACGACCTTTCCATAATCCAGTTCCCTTCAAACGAAAGTCGCACGTCGAAAATTTCCTTTTGTGGAGCAATTAAAACTAGCCGATTACCCGAAAGCGTGATACTCCCTGATGAAATGTTATCCACGCAACTAATTTTACCATCGTCCTGAAATTCTAATATACTATCGTCGGCAAATGTTATGCTCCTACTTATGACAATGTTAGAGGTAACAATATAATGAGTGGGATCATTTGTCGTAGTAATTTCATTAGTTACATAAACTTTTTCCATAACATTAATAATAATATTATTATTAACATAAAAACTAGTATTGTTAATATCACAAATTAAATAACTAAATCTGCTTAAGCAAATAAATTGCACTATTTAACTTCACTACATTATACTGCTCTATGAATATCTCGATATCTGCTAATCAGTGAAGACTATAGCTACACGATAAGGAAATTATTTCATTAATTTAATAGAAATTGTTACCAATATTGCCCCTTTTTATTTACTTTCGCATATTAATCCAATCAAGCCTATATATATTATTATTTATAGGCCATATCTTTCATATCTATGGCAGAAATAAAAATTAAAATAGTAAATAAGTCTCAAAACGAGCTACCTGAATATTCTACAATCGATTCAGCCGGAATGGACATCAGAGCGTCATTAAGCGAGGCTGTAACACTACAGCCCTTACAACGCGCTTTAATCCCTACCGGGCTGTATATTGAGCTGCCTCAAGGATATGAATGCCAGATACGCCCTCGCAGCGGATTAGCACTAAAAAAAGGTATCTCAGTTCTTAACTCTCCGGGTACTATCGATGCCGATTACCGCGGCGAAATAGGTATAATCTTAATTAATCTTTCACAAGAACCATTTGTAGTAACTAATGGCGAAAGAATATGCCAAATGGTAATAAAAGAATATACCAAAGCATCGTGGATACAAGTTGACACACTCGACGAGACACAACGAGGTGAAGGCGGATTCGGACACACCGGAACTAAATAATCTAACTATTCGATTATGAACAAATCAATATTAATTATAATTATATGCTTGCTGTCGTTTCCTTTCTCGCTACTCGCTAGAGAGAAAAAGCCGGTGATTCAATGGGACGAAAATGCAAGAAAAGCCGAATATTTATATCTCGAAGGGCTGAGTATGACGGCTCTCGGAAAAGATGATGCCTTTTACGAATTACTTAAGAAAGCTCACGAGCTCGATAAAGAAAATACAGCTATTTCGTTCTACTTAGGACATTGCAACCTTATGCTGGATACTCAAAACAAGGAAGCTGTCGACTCGGCGCTCTCGCTAATGAAATCGCATATCGACAAATTCCCGGCCGACTATTTCGAAAGTTTTATTTATGCCCAGTTGTGTAGCAAGCTAAATAAAAACGATGAAGCAATAAGAGTATTTAATTCGCTTGTTAAGCTGTTCCCATCAAAGAACGAAATGAAATACAAGCTTGCCGATGCCTATGCCTTATCATCCGACTTCAAAAAAGGAATCGAAATATATAACGAAATCGAAAAGATTGAAGGAGCTTCGATTTTTGTATCGGCGCGCAAAATAAACTTCTATATCTCGATAAACGACACCATTAATGCCATTCACGAAGCTCAAAAGCTAATTGATGACAATCCTAAGGCTGTCAATTCTTATATTCTTAAAGGGGATGTGTATATGCAACTCGCCGAGCCCGACAGCGCAATATTATATTACAACAAAGCTCAACAGCTAGAGCCCGAAAACGGCAGAACGTATCTTTCTAAAGCCAATTATTACCATTTTATGGGCGACTCAGCTCAATATGACAGCCAAATCTACAACGCTCTTATTTCTGAAAATCTAAACATTGAAGATAAGCTGGACGTGCTCACCGAATATATCCGCTCACTGCAAGAAGAAAACGACTCATCGGAACGTGTAAATTCTCTCTTTTCTGTTCTTATAAGGCAACACCCGCACGAAACCGAGATACATCGCCTATATAGCAGCTACCTATACTATATCAAAGATTATAAAGGGGCGGCAGAACAAATATCTTATTCTCTCGACATCGACCCCACAAATGCCGAAGATTGGAAAATGCTTATGGTTATCCACCTGATGAGTAATAATTATCCTAAAGCTATCGAAGCGGCTCAGAAATCGATGACTTATAATCCCGACAACCTCGAACTATACCAATATATCGCGCCTGCCTACACTCAAATGAAAGAATACAACAAGGCTCTGGAAGTATACGACGAAGCTCTCAAAAAAATTGATAAGAAAGATAATAAACTTATATCAATAATCTACGCCGGGATGGGCGATGCTTATTTCTCTATGGGCGACACAATTAAAGCATTTAGCAGTTATGACACATCGCTAACCTACTTTAACGAGAATGCGGGGACACTGAATAATTATGCCTATTTCCTTGCCGAGAGTAATAAAGATCTAGATAAAGCCGAGAAAATGAGCTATTTTGCTATCCAACTAGAACCCGACAACAGCACATATCTCGACACTTACGCTTGGATATTCTTTAAAAAGCACGATTACGAAACGGCTAAAACATATATCAAATTAGCTGTCGAAAAAGACGATACAAACAGCCCGGAATTAAGAGAGCATTATGGCGACATACTGTTTATGAGCGGAGAGCCTGATCTCGCCGTAGAACAATGGAAAATTGCTCTCGAAACAAAAAAAGATTCAGAATTACTACAACGCAAAGTAGATCACAAAACGTACTTCTATAAATAATAGATATTAATGAAAAATAAAATCATAATTTATATATCGGCTATAATATTCTCGACTTTTCTATTCGGTTGTAAATCAACGCAGAAAACGGTCGACAGCACACAATATACCCCCGAGTCGCAACAATTCGACAATTTAGTGGCAAGCTACAAATCGTGGGATACATTCTCTTCTAATGGCAAAATCACTATCGATATGGGACGTAATTTAAGCTCCTCAATGCAGATTAAGATGATTAGAGCCAAATCTATTAATATCTCTATACGGCCGGTATTTGGCATAGAAATGGTTAAAATTCACATCACCAACGACTCCATTTTTATGCTCGACAAGATGAATAAAAGATATGTTGCCGAAAATATTTCTCGATTCACTCAAGGAATACCTTTCAATATCGTTACGCTACAAAATCTTTTTCTCAGCCGTGCTTTTATGATCAATGGTGGCACGCTGTCGAAAAACGATATAAAGAAAGTAAAAATCGAAGACGACACAAATGGAAATTGGACTATAACACCTAAGACAACCGTTGAAGGCTTAATATATTCGTTCATTATAACTACATCAAACGAATTGAGCAAACTTAATATGATTGTAGCAGGAAATTCTGCACCTTTCACAGCCGAATATTACAACACTAAAGAAACCGAATTTGGCAAAATAGCTTCAAAAGTGAAAATTGATGCCAAAATAAATAATAGGAATTATTCATTGACTATCAGCTTCGACCCTTCTAACATAAAATGGAATCAAATTGTCGATAATTCATTCAGCGTCGGCAAGGAATACAAACGATCGTCGATAAGCTCATATATCTATTTATATTAAAGAATTTATAATGAAATATTTTGGTAAAATATTATTGCTCCTTCTTATCGCACTTGTGGCCGCTACTGATGTCTCGGCTGCAAAGAGCGTGAAAAACGTAAAGCGTCAAAAGCAAAAAACACAGAAGGAAATTAAAGAAACTTCAAATAAAATTAGACAAAATACCAAACAGACTAATCGCCAGCTTAACCAACTAAACCTTATTACTGCCGAAATAGACGAACAAGGCAAAAACATAAGCAATCTCACAATTCAGCTAAATGCCATTAATAAAAATATCATTATAATTGGCGATTCTATTTCATTATACGACAAACAGCTAACATCGCTAAAGAAAAACTATGCTATTGCCGTTAATAAAATGCGCTCTCACGCCACATCGATGGATAAATTACTGTTTGTCTTTTCGTCCGAATCGTTCCGACAGGCACTCAGACGTATGCGCTACCTTAACGAATTTTCTAAATGGCGCGAACGACAATCGCACGCTATCCAAGAAATGCAACAAAAACTAATAAATAAGCGAACACAACTCCAAAGCCTGCTTAACAATAAAAATAATACTCTGGTAGCTCTTAATACTAATCAGAAGCAACTCGAAGGCAGAAAAGCAAAGCAATCTGAAGTAATTACTAAGCTTAAGAAGGAAGGAGCATCGCTATCGGCTCTACTTAAAGAAAAAGAGAAAAAAGCTAAATCGCTCGACAAAGAACTTAACCGACTTATCGCTGAAGAAGAACGTAAAGCCGCCGAACGCGCTAGAATCGCCGAACAAAAACGACAAGAAGAAGCTCGACGAAAGGAAGAACTACGCATCGCCGAACAGAAACGGAAAGAAAAAGAACTTGCCGAAAGCCCCAAAATAGAAACACCAAAAACAAAGGACGACAATAAAAAAGAAGATACCAAACCGGTCAAACCAAAAGACAATTCTAAAGACGTCGCCATCAATGTCCCCACAAAGCCTATCGTGAAAGAAAAACCATCGTCTGGATACATGATGAACAACGAAGAACGTAACATATCGGGCAGCTTTGAAAGCAATAAAGGAAATCTGCTTTCTCCGGTTAATGCAACCTACAAAGTCGTTAAACTATTTGGGCGACAAAGACACCCCGAATTGCGACATGTAGAGACCGATAACGGCGGTATCGACATCGAAACAGCTGCAGGAGCTAGCGCAAGAGCTGTATTTGGAGGCAAAGTATCGGCAGTATTCCAGACCGACGGATTTAACACCGTAGTTATGCTTCGACACGGAAACTATCTTACCGTTTATGTAAACCTTCAACAAAGTTTTGTATCATCGGGACAAGAAGTAAAAGCCGGGCAATCTCTTGGCAAAATATTCTCCGACCCTGACGACGAAAACCGTACAATATTACACTTTGAAATAAGAAAAGAAAAAACTAAACTAAATCCACAACAATGGATTAAATAATTATAGCTATGATCGCACTCAAAGTTTACTCACCTTCGCTAAAATCGGAATGGAACCATTTTGTATATGGCGCTAAAAATTCCACTTTCATTCATCTGCGAGAATACATGGACTACCATAACACTCGCTTCACCGACAACTCACTTATCGCATACTCGGGTGGTAAGATTATTGGCGTACTGCCTGCTAATATTGTTGGCGACACGCTTTATTCTCATCAGGGGCTGTCTTATGGTGGCTGGCTGGTACACACAAAGCATTTCGACGTTTCTACAATGCTACGAATATTTGAAGCTATGCGAGATTTCCTACCAACAATAGGAATAAGAAAACTTGTGTATAAACCCAGCCCTCACATCTACCACAGCTACCCTTCGGAAGAAGACATTTATGCTATCTTTAAATATGACGGCAAGCTGCTCACATCTACCGTATCGGCAACAATACCTATCAACGAAGCTATTAGATTCAACGAAAATGCCCGACGCGCTGTTAAAAGTGCTTCAGCTCTTGGAATTACTGTAGAAGAAACCGAAGATTATGCACCATATTGGGAGATACTATCAAAACTCCTAACCACTAGATATAAAGTTAACCCCGTACACACACTTGACGAAATAAATCTACTCCATTCTCTGTTTCCTCTTAATATCCGCTTGTTTACTGCCAATCTTGACGATAAAGTACTTGGCGGGGTATTAGTATATAATACCGGGATAGTGGCTCACGCACAATATATTGCAGCATCAGAAGAAGGAAAAGAGAAAAAAGTGTTACCTCTAATTTTCAAACAATTAATTGGCAAAGAATTTAGTAAATGTAAATATTTCGACTTCGGCACTTCTAACGAGCAAAATGGACGCTATCTTAACGAAGGTCTGTCTATGCAAAAGACCGGTATGGGAGGACGTGCAGTAGTGTATAATTCATATGAACTTAACTTCTAAACTATTATTTTAATATGACTATAGCGCAAAAAATAGTAAAAGCTATGAGCATCTTCGGTGGTGTTCAAATCATTACTATTCTTTGCACTATAATTCGTACTAAACTAATAGCCGTATGGATTGGCCCTATTGGCGTTGGATTATTCGGTATCTATAATTCGGTTATCGAAATGGTATCGGCTGCCACAACCCTCAGCATTCGCAACAGCAGCGTCCGTGATATTGCATCATCGGATAATTACAGCATCAGAAACAGAATAATTGCTACCGTTAGAAATTGGTCGTGGATTGTCGGAATTTTGGGCGCTGTCGTAATGATGGTAGCTGCTCCGATACTAAGCCGATTCACATTCAACGACGATAATCACACATGGGGGTTTGTCGCTTTGTCGCTGGTAATGATACTTATGGCGTATGCTAAAGGCGAAGAAGCTGTACTACAAGGAACAGCCAAACTCGCAAAGCTCGCTAAAGGCACAGCAATAGGTGCTATAATGGGGGTAATTGCAAGCGCACCCCTATTCTACTTCTGGCGAGAGAAAAGTATTATTCCGACATTAATCATCTTTGCCGCCATAAGCGCACTGTTGATGTGGTGGTATAGTCGCAAAGGCGAGAAATCTTCAATAGTCAAAATCACCCTCACTGAAACAATTAATCGAGGAAAGGGATTCCTAAAGCTAGGAATATACATGACAATTACGAGCTTTATTTCTCTCCTTTTCGCTTACCTATTCATCGTATACCTAAATCACACTAGCGATACCACAATTGTAGGATACTTCAATGCCGGCAATAATCTGGTCAATAAATATGTAGGGCTTATTTTCACAGCTATGGCAATGGAATACTATCCGCGATTAGCTCAAGCCGAACGAAGCAACAACCGAATGAGAATATTTGTTACACAACAGATAAATATCACCATATTGACCCTAGTGCCTGTCATAATATGTTTCATTATTTTCAGCCGAATAATTGTAAATATCCTATATTCCGACCAATTTTACACCATTATACCATTCATCACATTTGCTATTATCGGAACTATATTTCGAGCCGCATCGTGGTGCATCGCATTCGTTATTCTTGCTAAAGGAAATGGAAAAATATATCTTGTATCCGAGACACTAAGCGCAGTGATAGGATTTGCACTAAATATAGTATTTTACAATAAATGGGGTATTGACGGACTCGGATATGCTTTCACTATATGGTATATAATCTACACCATTATCGTATACATAATATATCGACACAATTTCAAGCTAAAACTGCATATTTCATCGATTATTTACACTGCGACAGCATTTATTATAGCAAGCACAGTAGCAATTGCATTTAGCAATAAATACTATATAACAACAGCTATAATAAGCATAATTTCGACAATAATGAGTGCTTATATCATGCTGAAAATAACACGAAACAGACAGCGTTCTGTTTAATTATCAAATAATTAGTAATTTTAATACCATTTTATTTGTTTGTATTAAAATAATTACTAACTTTGTCGTAACAAAAACTGAAAATTTTGACAAAAAAGGGGTCTCAACTGACATAGTCGAGATTCTTTTATTTTTTACTAATATTAAATAACAATTTTACACCATGGCACTAAGTTACATGACAAAGGACGGGTATAAAAAGAAAATGGAAGAGATAGCTTATCTGGAAAACTACAAGCGTCCTGAAATTTCCCGTGCAATAGCAGAAGCTCGTGACAAGGGCGACCTTTCGGAAAACGCTGAATACGATGCAGCAAAAGAAGCACAAGGAATGCTTGAAATGAAAATATCACAGCTCAAAGATCTTGTTGCAAACGCTCGCATTATCGACGATAGTAAATTGAACACTCACGAAGTACAGATATTAAATACCGTTACTATCAAAAATTTAAAAAACGGCGTTAAGATGGAATATACAATCGTTGCCGATAGCGAAGCCAATCTTAAAGAGAAAAAAATAGCATCTAGCACCCCTATCGCAAAAGGACTACTAGGCAAGGCTGTGGGCGACGTTGTCGACATCACCGTTCCTTCGGGCATTATGTCTTTTGAAATTATGGATATATCAATATAATAGATATTATGGCAACAATCTTTAGTAGAATAGCAGCGGGAGAAATTCCAAGTTTCAAAGTAGCGGAAGACGAAAAGCACTTTGCATTTCTTGACATCAACCCCGTAGCAAAAGGACACACGCTTGTAATCCCTAAAAAAGAAATCGACTATATTTTCGATCTAAGCGAAGAAGATTATGCCGACTTGCAACAATTTGCACGCCGAGTAGCAAAAGCGATAGAGCAAGTGATGCCTTGCAAACGTATTGGGGTGGCAGTTATGGGGCTTGAAGTGCCTCACACTCACATTCATCTTATTCCAATAAACAAAGAGAGCGATATGAATTTCTTTAAAGAAAAGCTCTCACTTCCTGCAGAAGAAATGGAAAAGATTGCCACCAATATTAGAGGAGCTTTCAAATAAAAATACATACATTCAAATATAGGTTACAGAACAATTCTGTGTAATAAAGGTCGAAACTTTAAATCAGTTTCGACCTTTATTATTTATGCCATTTAGCAGTACTATGATTCGATCCGTTAGGCAGACTTACAGATTTGACTCTATATAACAAATTCACCCGTATTGCTTCTTCTGCAACACGGGTGAACTATAACATTTATCCTTGTTTACACCTCTAAATCGATATTAAAGACTTCGTGCCAAGGTAGTCCCTGCTTGTTCAATTGCTCCATAAAGGGATCCGGATCAAATTCTTCTACATTATGCACTCCCGGCTTAGCCCAAAGACCTTTTAAGAACATCATTGCGCCTATCATTGCAGGCACTCCGGTAGTGTAGCTCACAGCCTGCATTCCGGTTTCCTTAAATGCCGCTTCGTGGCTGCAATTATTATATACATAATATGTAAGTAGTTTACCTTCTTTATCTCGTCCGCTAATACGACAACCGATAGAAGTCTCGCCATGATAATTATTCCCCAACTCCTTAGGATTAGGTAATACAGCCTTTAAGAATTGAATAGGCACAATTTCACGACCTTCATACATAATAGGCTCGATACTAGCCATTCCAATATTCTGTATCACACGCAAGTGAGTAAGATATTCTTGACCAAAAGTCATCCAGAATCTTGCACGCTTAATTGTAGGATAATTAATTACCAACGATTCAAGCTCCTCATGATAGATAACATACGACTCCTTAGCACCAATATTTGGATAATTTAGTGGCTTATGTATTTCATGTGGTTCTGTTTCAATCCATTGTCCTTTTTCATAATAGCGACCCTTCTGAGTAACTTCACGAATATTAATCTCAGGATTAAAATTAGTTGCAAATGCTTTGCCGTGATCGCCTGCATTACAATCTACTATATCAAGAAATTCCATTGCACTGAAATGATGCTTAGCTGCATAAGCAGTATATACTCCCGAAACTCCCGGATCGAATCCGCAACCTAGAATTGCAGTCAAACCAGCCTTCTCAAATTTCTCGCGATAAGCCCATTGCCATTTGTATTCAAATTTTGCCTCATCGATAGGCTCATAATTCGCTGTATCAAGATAGTTAACACCACACTCAAGACAAGCGTCCATTATGGTCAAATCTTGATAAGGAAGAGCAACATTAATCACCAAGTTTGGTCGATGTTTTTTAAACAGCTCCACCAATTGAGGAACACTATCGGCATCAACCGAATCGGTAGTAACATTCGACTTACCTATCGACTTTGCCACTGCATCACATTTACTCTTAGTTCGCGATGCTATTACTATCTCATTAAACACCTCAGGATTCTGAGCGCATTTGTGAGCAACGACAGTACCTACGCCACCAGCTCCAATAATGATTACTTTATTCATTCGTTCTATATTATTATCTTATTAAAATCTTTGCATAGTTTTCTATTGCAAAGATAGTGCAAATGAGTGGAGAACACAAAACAAGTTTACTTGTTTTTGTTTTCCCGAGTGCAGCCTATCTTATCCAAAGATAGTGCAAATGAGTGGAGAACACAAAACAAGTTTACTTGTTTTTGTTTTCCCGAGTGCAGCCTATCTTATCCAAAGATAGTGCAAATGAGTGGAGAACACAAAACAAGT
>JAQVCR010000038.1 GCA_028689665.1 Muribaculaceae bacterium | reverse complement strand
GCGGAGAGAGAGGGATTCGAACCCCCGGAGGTGTGACCCTCAACGGTTTTCAAGACCGCCGCAATCGACCACTCTGCCATCTCTCCTTGTCTCAAACAAAACGTGTTTTATTTTTTGACAATGCAAAGGTAAGTACTAAATTTTAATTATGCAATAGGTTGAATAAAAAAATTAAAATAAATCTACTATTGTAATCCCTGTACCCCCGAATTGTATATGTTCATCTCTGTAAGATTTAACTCCACTAAATGTATTTATGTATTCACGCAATCTCTGTCTTAATATACCGTTTCCGGTTCCATGAAGTATTCTAACCCTCTTGGCATTGAATTGGATAGCGTCGTCGAGGAAATATGTTACAGCTTGCGTAGCTTCGTCAACAGACATTCCACGAACGTCGATATCGGGAGAAAAATCTAATTGTCTTTTTCTTATTTCCTCATTAGAAAAATTAATTTTATTTTCTATAATATTTTTTGTAGTTGCATTCTTGTTTGATTTATGCAGCCTATTAATATCAACTTTTGTCTTCATTAAGCCAAATGCGACTATCGCAATTTTCTCATCAATTGAAATAATCTGTCCGACGCTTGTAGATTGATCTAACGTTACGTTATCACCAATTGATAATGTCGAGGTAATATTAGATTTATCAGTGGGTATATCTTTCCTTTTATTCTTCTTGTTGTTAGATATATTTAGTTTTTTAATTGAATTGCTTTGTATGTCTTCATTGATGATTTTATTTTTCAATTCATCAAGTTGTTTACGAATTACTTTTGTTTTTTCGCGTTCGGCTTGGGCTTTTTTGATGTCGTGGATAGTTCTCTCGATTAACGAATTGCTTTGAGCTAATAATTCTTTAGCTTCAGCTTTTGCTTTTTTAATTATTTCTTTGCGTTCATTCGAGATATTGTCTATTTCATTATCATATTTTTCGACTAGCGATGATAGTTTTTTTTCTTTGACTCTTATATCTTGACGTTTATTATCCCAATATTTGCGGTCGCGTGCGATATCTAATAAATATTTGTCCATATTTACATAATCGCTTCCAACAATATCTTCTGCTTCACTTATTATGCTAGCCGGCAGTCCTATTTTTCTTGCAATTTCAATTGCAAAAGAGCTACCCGGATATCCAATTGATAGCTGGAATAGCGGGCGCATTTTTTGTCGGTCGTATAGCATAGCACCGTTTATAATTCCGTCAGCATCTTCAGCAAAATGTTTTAGGTTTTGATAATGCGTTGTTATTACTCCGAATGTTTTTTTCTCGTTAAGATTTTTCAAAATAGCCTGAGCTATCGCTCCTCCAATTTGAGGTTCGGTACCTCCGCCAAATTCATCAATGAGAATTATCGTTTTTTCAGTAGCTTTATTAACGAATGTCCTCATATTAGTAAGGTGCGAGCTGTAAGTACTTAAGTCATCTTCAATAGATTGCTCATCGCCAATATCAATAAATATATTATCAAATATGCCCATGTGTGAATTTTCATAGACTAATGGGAGCATGCCACATTGCATCATATATTGTATTATTCCCACAGTCTTTAGACATACTGATTTTCCGCCAGCATTTGGACCGGAAATTAATAAAATTCGGTCGTTCTCATTTAGAGAAATATTTAAGGGGACTACTTCTTTGTTCTGTTCTTTTAGAGCGAGGAATAAAATAGGGTGTATTGCGTGATACCAGTCTAATTCAAGCGAAGATGATATATTAGGAAGTAGCGCATTAAGGGCTAATGCCACCGATGCTTTTGCTCTTATAAAATCAATTTTCCCTAAGATTGAATAAGATTCGAGCATAGTGTCGATGCTCGGTCTTATTTTAGAGGATATCTCAATAAGAATTCTTATAATTTCGCGTTGCATATCCCCTTCTAGTTCTCTGATTCTATTATTAGCTTCGACAATCTCGGCAGGTTCGATATAGACAGTTTTTCCCGTAGCCGATTCATCATGAATGATGCCTTTAATTTTGCGTTTATTCATAGGCGAAACGGGGATAACCAATCGTCCATCTCTGACAGCAGGCATAGTATCTTTTTCAAAGAATCCTTCATCTCTGCCCTGAGCAAGAATACGGCGAAGCAATCCATTAATTCCTGAAGACGTAGCTAATATTGATTTTCTAATTTCTTTTAATTTTGGTGATGCATTATCCTTAATATTCCCGAATTTATCGAGGATTAGATCTATTTCTTTTATTATTTCTTTGAAAGATGTAATATCAGACGTGAGGTCGGCAAGAAAAGGATATTTAATATCCGTTTCATCTTTAATCTCAAAGAAAGATGCAATAGCTTCGATGGTTATAAGCGAACGTTTCAAGCTATTAAGTTCAATTTCGGTGAGATACGAGCCTTCAACTTTGATGCGATTTAAAGGAGTGGTGGCATCATAAATAAAGTCGAGAGGTAGTTCAATCGAATTTTTTAAAATACTAAGCATTTCGTCAGTTTCACGTAGGCGACTATGAATATAATCGTATTCGTTTGAGAAATGCATAATATCTACCTCATATTCACCAAGTGAGCTGAGACATTTGGTTTTGATATATGAACGAAGGGAATCAAAGCCTATTTTCTTTTCAAAATTAGAAGGATAAATCACGTATATTTATATTTTTTACAAAGTTAATATATCATTTTTAATCACACACTCTTCATCCCGAAATAAGTATAAATTACCATTATACGCCTATTGTTTTGGACTCGTTTTGAAAAGAATATACATATTGTATCGTTAATAATATAGATGATAACAAAAGAATTAGTAAATTTGCCTTTAATATGGATTTCAAGCTACATTCTGATTATAACCCAACTGGAGACCAGCCTCAAGCTATAACCCAATTGGTTCAAGGTATAAATTCCGGAGAGCCAGCGCAAACATTATTAGGCGTTACTGGTTCAGGTAAGACATTCACAATGGCTAACGTCATTAATCAAGTAAATCGTCCCACCTTAATACTTTCACACAACAAGACCTTAGCGGCACAACTATATTCGGAATTTAAGAATTTCTTTCCCGATAATTCTGTACATTATTTTGTTTCATATTACGATTATTACCAACCCGAAGCATACATACCTTCGTCGGATAAATACATCGAGAAAGATTTGATGATAAATGATGAAATCGATCGGTTGCGTCTAGCTACTACCACCGCCCTATTATCAGGTCGTCGTGATATTGTAGTAATCTCATCGGTTTCGTGCCTTTATGGTATTGGGAATCCCGAAGACTTTCATAATAATATAATTCCTATTCACATAGGGCAAAAGATAAGCCGGAATGCTTTTCTCCGTAATCTTGTCGATGCTCTATATTCTAGGACTGAGCATGAGCTAAGCCGAGGCAATTTTAGAGTTAAAGGCGATAGTATAGATATATTTTTGGCATACGAAGAAATAATGATTCGTGTAATATTTTGGGGAGATGAGATTGAATCTATCAATATTGTAGATAAAGATAGTGGAGCCAATCTAGAAAGTGTAGAAGAATTTAAAATATTCCCTGCAAATATATTTGTAACCTCAAAGGAGCGTGCCGCCGAAGCGTTGGCTCATATTGAGCTCGACCTAGGGAGTCAAGTAGATCAATTTTATAAAGAAGGACGACTACTTGAGAGTAAACGACTTCAAGAACGTGTGAGCTATGATATTGAAATGATTCGTGAAGTTGGTTATTGTTCAGGTATCGAAAATTATTCAAGATATTTTGATGGCAGAGATCCCGGAATGCGACCATTCTGCCTTTTAGATTATTTTCCTACCGATTATCTTACTATTATCGACGAAAGTCACGTTACCATTCCCCAAGTAAGAGCGATGTATGGTGGCGATTTATCAAGAAAAACTAATCTGGTAGAATATGGGTTCCGTCTTCAGGCAGCCATTGACAACCGCCCCTTAAAATTTGGAGAATTTGAGGCATTAACCAAGCAAGCAATCTATGTAAGTGCCACTCCAGCCGATTATGAGCTAAACAAAAGTGATGGAATAATTGTGGAACAGATAATCCGTCCAACCGGATTACTCGACCCGGTAATTACGGTACGTCCATCGAGGGGACAAATAGATGACTTAATTGAAGAGATACAAATACGAATTGAGCGACATGAGCGAGTTCTGGTAACGACACTAACAAAAAGAATGGCTGAAGAATTAGCAACATATCTTGATAAACTTAACATTAATTGTTCGTATTTACATTCGGATGTTGAGACAATGGATAGGATACAAATTCTCGACGATTTAAGGCAAGGTGTAATAGATGTATTAATAGGTGTGAATTTATTAAGAGAAGGGTTAGACCTTCCAGAAGTATCTCTCGTAGCTATTATTGATGCCGACAAAGAAGGTTTCTTACGCTCTCACAGGTCGTTAACACAAACGGCAGGACGTGCAGCAAGAAATCTAAATGGGCAAGTAATAATGTATGCCGATAAGATTACAGATTCTATGCAACGCACGATTGATGAGACAAATAGGCGCAGGACTCTTCAGCTTGCTTATAATGAGCAGCATGGTATAACTCCACAAGCTATTATCAAGGCACGCAATTTAATAATTGGTCAAGAGAAATCGGTTGAAGATAATAAAAAATCTATATCTAAAAAGGCAGGTGCTCCAATCGACAGAAAAGGCTTTGATCTTTATACTTCCGACTTTAATCAATCTCTTAATATCGCTGCCGATCCTATAATTAAATATATGACACCAAAAGAGATTAATAGATCTATTGAAAGATTAAAATCGGATATGGTTAATGCAGCAAAGAAAATGGATTTTATAGAAGCTGCCCAGTTAAGAGATGAAATACTTAAAATGGAAGAGTTATTATTAAGAACTGAACAAAAGGACAAATAATGGATAGCAATAACAACCAACAATATAAACAGCCATGGTTACCAACGACAAAAAAGGAGCTCGACCGGCTAGGCTGGGACTATGTCGATGTAATTATATTTAGTGGCGATGCCTATATAGATCATCCTTCAATGGGAGCTGCTGTTATTGGTCGAGTTCTTGAAACACACGGATACAGAGTAGCTATAGTCCCCCAGCCTAATTGGCAAGATGATTTAAGAGATTTTAAAAAGCTGGGCAAGCCACGTCTATTCTTTGGAGTTTCAGCGGGGGCAATGGATTCGATGGTCAATCACTATACGGCAGCTCGGCGCAGACGTAGCGATGATGCATACACCCCTGATGGAAGATCAGGAGCAAGGCCAGATTATCCAACAATCGTATATAGCAAGATCTTAAAAGATATATTTCCAGATACTCCTGTTATTGTCGGAGGCATCGAGGCATCATTAAGAAGATTGTCTCATTATGATTATTGGCAAGATAAATTAAAGCCTTCTATTCTTATTGATTCAAAAGCCGATATGCTAATTTATGGAATGGGCGAGAAACCTATTATTGATATAGCAAAAGGGCTCGAACAAGGGAAAACGATAACCGATTTAACAAATATACCTCAGACTTCGATATTGTTACCCCTTTCAAGTCTACCTCAGGAGAAAGAATCGGATAAGCATTACGTTTTAAACTCATTTGAAGATTGTAGTAATAACAAAATACATCAATCAGCAAATTTCAAAGTAATTGAAATAGAATCAAATAAATGGCACAGCCGTGAATTGTGGCAGGCTTGTGGTAATTATGCAATCAAAGTTAATAAGACAAACGAACCAATGACGCAAGAAGAAATTGATGCGTCATTTGACTTGCCATACACACGTCTTCCCCACCCCAAATATAAAGGGAAACACATTCCTGCATACGAAATGATTAGACATTCGATTAATATGCACAGAGGGTGCTTCGGTGGATGTGCATTCTGCACAATATCGGCTCATCAAGGTAAATTTATTGCTTCACGTAGTAAAGAATCCATAATTAAAGAGGCAAAAAAAGTAATTGCCATGGACGATTTTAAGGGATATATATCCGATCTTGGAGGCCCCTCAGCCAATATGTATTCGATGCACGGATTTGATTTAGAAATATGTCAGAAATGCGCACGCCCATCGTGTTTACACCCACAGCCATGTGTTAATCTAAACAATGATCATTCACAATTGCTTGATGTTTATCACAGTGTTGATGCCCTGTCGGGGGTAAAGAAATCATTTATCGGGAGTGGCGTACGTTACGACCTATCTATGTATAGGAGTAAAGATGAACGGATAAATAGAATTAATGAAAAATATAATGAAGAGCTTATTGTGAAGCACGTTTCAGGACGATTAAAGGTAGCTCCGGAGCATGTAAGCGATGTTGTATTAATGAATATGCGTAAACCATCATTCGACACCTTCATTTCATTTAAAAAGATATTTGACAGAGTAAACACAAAGCATGCATTGAATCAGCAATTAATTCCATATTTTATCTCTTCGCACCCCGGTTGTACCGAAGCCGATATGGCAGAATTAGCGGCAAAGACAAAGCTACTAAATTTTCATTTAGAGCAAGTTCAAGACTTCACCCCTACACCGATGACTGTATCGTCGGAAGCATACTACAGTGGCGTACACCCATATACATTAAAAAAGATATTTACAGCAAAGACAAAAGAAGAGAAAGAGACTCAACGAAAATATTTTTTCTGGTATAAAAATGAAAATAGGCTCGATATTATTGCATCTTTGAAGAAATTAAAGCGTGAAGATATTATTGCTGTTTTATATCCCAATAATAATAGGAATTATATAGCGAACAGACCAATAAAGAGAAATAAATAACAAATATAGTAATCATATTAAAAAATTATGAATCTTTTTAAACCAATCATTATGACATCAGTACTTTCTCTAGCGGCAACTAGTTGTAGCACAGCTAAGAATGAATCTGAAGAAATCATTGAGCGACCAGAAATAAGTGTCGTAGATGGCAAATTCACGCCAGAATTATTAGAAGCATTTGGCAGAGTAAGCGATCCTAAGCTATCACAAGATGGTAAAAAAATTCTTTACGGAATAACCTTTGAGAGCCTAAAGCTAAATAAGGGTAATCGTGAATTATGGACAATGGATATTGATGGAAGCAATGCCAAAAGAATAACTACAACTGCCCAATCGGAGCAAAATGCAGTGTGGATAGAAAATGGAAACAAGATTGCTTTTATTGGTAAACAAGAAGATAAAGCTCAAATTTTTGTAATGAATGCCGATGGTTCTGACAGAAAAGTCATTTCCGAACTTGAAAACGGAGTCGACGGTTTTGTCATATCCCCAGATGAGAAGAATATTGTAATCATATCTTCAGTTAAAAACGGCGAAGATGTAAAAGCTCAATATCCCGATTTAGATAAATCATCAGGTAGGATTATTGATGATTTAATGTATAAACATTGGGACGAATGGGTTTCAAATATTCCGCACCCATTTATTGCAAAATTCGACACCAATAAGATTAAAGATGTAATTGATATTATGGAGGGTGAACCATTTGAATCTCCGGTGAAGCCATTTGGAGGAATCGAATCACTTGCATGGTCGCCCGATAGTAAAAAAATCGTGTATGTGTCGCGTAAAAAGACCGGATTAGAGTATTCTATTTCAACAAACTCTGATCTCTATGAATATAACTTAGCCACTAAAACCACTAAAAATATCACAGAAGGGATGATGGGATATGACACAAATCCAGCGTACTCCCCTTCGGGTAAATATATTGCATGGCTATCAATGGAACATGATGGATATGAATCGGATAAAAACAGGATATTCATAATGGATACTGAAAGTGGAAATAAAACCGACCTTACATTAAATTGGGATTATACAGCCGATAGAATTGCATGGAATCAAAATGAAAAAAGCATATATTTTGCAGCTCCATATCATGGTTCAACTCCTATCTTTAGTATTGATATTAACACTTGTGCTATCGACACAATTGCTAATGGGCAATATGACTTTGCCGATATAGTCCCCATAAACGAAAACCGACTTATCGCCCTTCGCCATTCAATGCTTGAGCCAAACGAGATATTTCTAATAAATTCTGATAAAAGCATTAAAGAACTGACAGAAGTAAATACAGAATTGCTTGCAAAGCTAGCAAAAGTTGAGATACAGAAAGTTATGGTACCTACTACCGATGGTAAAGAGATGCTGACATGGGTTATTCTTCCTCCCAACTTTGATGCAAGCAAGAAATACCCAACATTATTATATTGTCAAGGAGGGCCACAACAACCGGTAAGTCAATTTTGGTCTTACAGATGGAATTTCCGATTAATGGCATCTCAAGGATATATTATAATAGCACCAAATCGTCGAGGTCTTCCGGGCTTTGGGACTGAGTGGAATGCACAAATATCGGGAGATTATGGTGGTCAAAATATGCAGGATTATTTTGCTGCCGTTGATTATATGAAGAAAGAGTCATATATCGATAGCGATCATATAGGTGCTATTGGAGCTAGCTATGGAGGCTTTTCTGTGTATTGGCTAGCAGGAAACCACAATAAGCGTTTTGCAGCATTCTTAGCACATGCCGGTATATTTAATACCGAATCACAATATCTAGAAACCGAAGAGATGTGGTTTGCCAATTGGGATCTTGGAGGTGCATTTTGGGATAAAGATAATAAAACAGCACAAAAATCTTATGCTAACTCACCACATAAATTTATCTCTAAATGGGATACGCCAATAATGATAACTGTAGGAGAGAAAGATTATCGAATCCTTGCATCTCAAGGGATGATGGCATTTAATGCTGCAAAATTAAGAGGGATTCCGACAAGAATGCTTGTATTCCCCGATGAAAATCACTGGATCCTAAAGCCACAAAATGCTCTGCTCTGGCAACGCGAGTTCTTTAAATGGATGGACCGCTGGTTGAAGCCACAACAAGCCGATAAAAAATAATATAATAAGAGCGATTTAGTAATACTAAATCGCTCTTATTTTTATATTATAGCACCTCAAAATTTAAGGAGTTGATGCGTTACAAAGTGTATTAATAGTTTCTAGCAAAGATAACTCTTTGTGCCGAAGGCTTACCTGTAACCATACATTTACCCGGAGTCTTATCTCCTTCAAGAGGGATACATCTTATTGTAGCTTTTGTTTCTTCTTTTATCTTTTCTTCTGTTTCAGTAGTTCCGTCCCAATGAGCAAGTATGAAACCACCTTCTTCGATCTTCTCTTTAAATTCGTCATAAGTATCCACCATGATGGTCTTGCTGCTACGATGTTTTAAAGCTTTGTCGAAAATATTTTGTTGAATTTCTTCCAATAAATTTGCTACGCGCTCTTCAATTCCGTCTAATGAGATAGTTTCTTTTTCCAATGTATCGCGACGCATTATCTCAATAGTACCATTTTCAATATCTCTTGCACCTATTGCTAAGCGTACCGGCACACCTTTTAATTCATAATCGGCAAATTTAAATCCCGGACGTTTATTATCGGCATTATCATATTTAACGGATATGCCCATCGATTTAAATTTGTTTAATATTGGAGTAATCTTCTCATTGATAGTGTTAAGTTGCTCGTCATTCTTATAAATAGGAATAATAACAACCTGTATTGGAGCTAAATGAGGAGGGAGTACTAACCCATTATCATCTGAGTGAGTCATTATTAATGCGCCCATAAGACGAGTAGAAACGCCCCACGAAGTAGCCCACACATATTCTAATTCATTATTTTTATTAATAAATTTCACATCAAATGCCTTAGCAAAATTCTGTCCTAAGAAATGAGAAGTTCCCGATTGTAAAGCTTTTCCATCTTGCATCATAGCTTCAATAGTAAAAGTTTCCAAAGCGCCGGCAAAACGTTCGTTAGCCGATTTCACGCCCTTAATTACAGGGACAGCCATATATCTCTCAGCAAAATCAGCATATATATTAAGCATCTTTGTAGCTTCTTCTAAGGCTTCTTCTTTGGTTGCATGAGCAGTATGTCCTTCTTGCCAAAGGAATTCGGCAGTTCGAAGGAACATTCTCGTTCTCATCTCCCATCTAAATACATTTGCCCATTGATTACATAGAATAGGTAGATCTCTATATGATTGAATCCAATTTTTATATGTGTTCCAAATAATAGTTTCAGATGTTGGTCGTATAATTAATTCCTCTTCAAGTTTAGCCTCAGGGTCAACGACTACCCCTTTTCCATTAGGATCATTTTTAAGACGATAATGCGTTACTACTGCACATTCTTTTGCAAAACCTTCGACATGATCGGCTTCTTTACTTAGAAACGATTTCGGAATCAACAGCGGGAAATAAGCATTAACATGTCCAGTCTCTTTAAACATATCGTCTAATTGACGTTGCATTTTTTCCCATATTGCATAACCGTATGGCTTTATTACCATACAGCCTCTAACAGCCGATTGCTCGGCTAAATCTGCTTTCACAACGAGATCGTTATACCATTGTGAGTAATTTTCAGCCCTTTTAGTAAGGGATTTTAGCTCTTTTGCCATTATTCTATTTATAATTATATTCTATGTACAAAAAACAGTTATTCGCACTCTCATTTAATACTAAAAATGTAACAACCCTTTTTTTGCCTGATTAATCATTTCCATACCCGGGACTAGATATATCTCTAAACGTCTATTTAAATTTCTATTATGCATAGAGTTATTATCTACAATTGGCATTGATGACCCCATTGCATAAGGTATCAAATAATCTATATTTGTACCACTCCCATCGAACCAATTAAGCACATTCTCAACTCTATTCTTTGATAATTCGTAGGTATATTTATTTGTACCGGTATTATCGCTGTGCATTACAATTACCATTCTATAGAAATCAGTATCTTTTAAGAAATGAGTGAATTGTCGAAGGATATTGCTTCCTCGATTAGTGATTACAGTATCTGACGGTTGGAATAAATCTTCAACAGGTATAGATACTATTATCACCTCTCCATCTCTAGCAAGCTCAGTCTTATAATGGTCTCGCTTTATGGATATTGCTTGTTTTTTTTGATATGCCTTAATCTGTGCCGAATATTTGCCAGTACTTGGATTCATTAAGTTTGCATCAAGAGTCAAGTCGTAAAGGTCGGCTGGGTTAAACGATTTCTTATTATCCTTATTAGGAGATTCAAATATACCTTTCACTGCTTTTACTAAATTCTGGCTTTCAATAGTAGCCGAAGAAAATATCAGCAGAAGGAATATTATAATCCTAGAAAAATATAGTCTGTATCCAATATTCATTAGAGATACATTCCTAAAGATTCTTCATATTCTAATTCTCCAAGAACAATATTCATCACATCGTCCATTTCTATAATATTATCCGGATCTTTGCGAAGCTGGTTTTTAACATATCCTACTAAATCAGTAACACTTAAATCGCTCTCTTCATCTTCGTCGGCTGAAACGTCAAAGAACCCTTTATCTTCGTAATAATCAAAAATAATATCGATAACAATCAGGATATCATCATCATTATATTTATTTTTCAAATCTTGAGGTAAAAAGTTTTTTATAAATACTATTGCCTCATTTTCATCATATTCTTTTTCTTGTGAAGCGCCCATAATCTAATTAATTCGTTTTAGTTATTTGTTAATGCTAAATTATAAAATGTTTTGTATTTATTCTAAATAATATTTCTTTTTTTTTACAAATCGAGTATTCCTTCCGGTAATAGCATAGTAATAATCTTCTTCTTATCGTCTATTTTCATGATGTATTCTTCTGCTACCGGGACTAATACCTCTTTATCTTTACTGCTCACTACAAATAAATAATTATCAGTAGAATCATCGACATCGATTATTGTGCCTATATCACCCTTATGATAATCTTTTATGCTAAACCCAATAAAATAATATGAATCATTGTCTTCTGGTTCAATATCTTCAATTTCGGTTTTTAGAGCATATATTGGCTTTCCTACAAATGCTTTTACTCCCTCTTCGGTTTCCACCTCATCGAGCTTGAGTAAAAATGTTGTATTATTTTTATATCTTATATTATTAATATAGAATGGTACAAAAATGCCGTCTATATCTACAATTATACAACTGAAATCTTTCACATCTTCTATTTGGCACTCGAAAGTCGATGATATCTCGCCATTCACGCCATGTGGCTTATTAAAAGCTCCTACCTCAGTTATATTATCTCTTGTTATCATGTTATTATGATATTCTTATTATATTAGCTCCTAAGGCATTTAGACGTTTATCTATATCTTGATAGCCCCTATCTATTTGGTCTATATTGTGAATATAGCTTGTCCCTTTTGCCGACATTGCAGCAATTAGCATTGCAATACCAGCGCGAATATCGGGAGATACCATATTTGTTGCTCTCAGTGAGTTGAGTTTGCCCGAGCCAATTACGGCAGCCCTGTGTGGATCGCACAAAATAATCTGAGCGCCCATATCAATAAGCTTATCGACAAAGAATAATCGGCTTTCAAACATCTTTTGATGTATCAATACACAACCTTTTGCTTGAGTAGCAACAACTAGAAATACGCTTAATAAGTCGGGAGATAATCCTGGCCAAGTAGCGTCGGCAATTGTCATTATAGAACCATCAATAAATTTTTCTATTTCATACCCATTATGCGCTGGTATATGAATATCATCGCCTACACGCTCAAGTGTTATTCCTAATCGTTTAAAGCTATCAGGAATAATTCCTAAATTAGCAAATGATACATCTTTTAATGTAATATCAGAGCCGGTCATCGCCGCCATTCCAATAAAGCTACCTACTTCTATCATATCTGGTAGTATCTTATGAGAACAGCCGTGTAGACTATTTACGCCTTCTATTTCTAATAAATTTGAGCCTACCCCGCTAATTTTTGCGCCCATAGCATTTAGCATTTTCGATAATTGCTGAATATATGGTTCACATGCAGCGTTATATATAGTAGTAATGCCTTCAGCCAATACCGCAGCCATTAGTATGTTTGCAGTACCGGTAACAGATGCTTCATCAAGGAGCATATACTTACCCACTAATTTCTCTGCTTTAATTTCATATAGATGCTCGCCAGCATTATATGTAAATTCGGCGCCAAGACTTTGTATTCCGACAAAGTGAGTGTCGAGTCTACGTCTTCCAATCTTATCTCCACCTGGTTTAGGTAATATTGCATATCCGAATCGAGCCACTAAAGGGCCTATTATCATTACCGAGCCTCTTAAAGAAGTGGCTTTAGAAATAAAATCTTTACTATGTAGATAATTAAGATCTATATCTTTTGCTTCAAATGAATATGTACCGGTAGCTACTTTTTCTACCTTAACCCCCATATCTTTAAGCAGTGATATTAAATTATTTACATCTAAGATATCGGGAAGATTAGATATTACAACCTTCTCTGAAGTCAATAGCGTAGCACATAATATCTCTAATGCTTCATTCTTTGCTCCTTGAGGAATAATCTCACCTTGTAGCTTATGTCCTCCTTCTACTACAAATGTACTCACGGTTCTTAATGTTTTAAGGTTCTTATTTTTTCTTTTTACCTTTACGAGATTGTTGTTGAGGCGTTGGCGCTTCTTTAAATACTCGTAATTTGTAAGTTGTTGGATCTAAATTAATCTTTCCATGAGAATAATTATATAAATCTTTTAATATCTTTTCATCTTCCACTCCTTCTTTACTTATGGCAAACATAAGTTTCTTCATGTGGTGTGCTATTAATGATATTAAAACATCTTTTTCCTCGCCATCTGGATAATTTGAGGCTTGAATTATCATTTGCTCAATTAATTTACCATAATGACGGAATTTAATATTATCAAGTTTATATTCAACTACCTCGGGACGAGAGTATAATTCCTCTTTTTGTACAACCGGATATGGGAAATCAATATCTAATTTAAAATCCGACATTATTGCCAAGTGGTCCCATAGCTTATGTTTGTAATCCTCACCATCTCTCAATTCCGGAAATAAATTGCCCATAATTTGAATAATTGTATAGGCACATTTCGTTCGTTCTTCTCTATCTTCAATCATCAGACAATGATCGACCATCTGTTGAACGTTTCTGCCATATTCTGGGAGAATTAAAGATTTTAGTTGAGTATTATATTCCAACATTATATTTTTATAATTAATTTGTACAAAGTTACTATGTTTGTTATGAATAATCAAATCAAATTTGAAAAAACGGAGTAGCTTTTGAAAAAACTTAATTATAGTACAATATCGGGAGTTTGACACTTTTAGCTGAAAATAAACTGTAAATAATTGACATTTAATTTGGTAGTGTCAATTTTTTGTTATATATTTGTAGCTATATATGGTTATATTATGAAACTTACTTTAATTAAATC
>JAQVCR010000014.1 GCA_028689665.1 Muribaculaceae bacterium | reverse complement strand
TATTTTATTTCTTAATCCACTTTCCTCTAATTTTTTATCTTCGTGTCTACAATGATTAATCCATCACGCTGCGTTTCTCGATTTCTTTCCAAGGCGATTCTTCTGAATTTGTCATAATTGTTTATGCTTTTAAGCTAATTTTAATGTGTTTTGAACTTGTTTTGAGGGACAATTTCTGCCCGTATTGAGCCTCTTTATATTTTCTCATGGAATTGATGTAAACGAAATTAATAATTTCTTTTTAATTAAGGAAGAGTTGTTTGTATTTAGATGCACCATAGTTTCAGTCGGCTAGTGATAAATTAAGATATCTTTGTATGTTCTTTCGTTATCTCTATGACTTGAATCTTTCGATTTTAATTTTATTCTACATTTTTTGTATTAGCCTTGTCTTTTATTTATATCTTTGCTATTCGTTTTTTTAATATATATTTTATGAATACCGAATTTATTACCGAGATTATTGGCTATATTGCTTGCGTTTCTATGGTGCTGGGATATTTGCCTCAAGCTGTAAGGACGATTCGCACTCGTTCTACTGATGATATTGCTATGTCGACCTTTTTATTGATGGCAATTGGCGGATTGTTTTTTGCAATTCAGGGGATATTGGTTGATAATATGCCATTGCTTATCACTAATATCTTTACTACCACTTCGAGCGCTATTATATTTGGAATTAAGGTGTATAATGACTATTTTAAGAATAAGAAGTCTAAAAAATGAAAATCTTTGTTGCTTCAAATGATGATGTAGCAAGAATGATAGCTCATCGTATTTTCAGCCAATTAGACTCTAATGCAATTATTACATCGGCTGGCATTGATGATGTGGAAGCTGTTTCTGGCGAGATGCTTAAGAGCTATGGTGGACTTGATTTTGTGCATTCTATTAAGGATTTTGATAATACTTCGTGGACTGTAGTGATTGAGATTAAGCGTCTTAATATGTCTGGGGTAGTAGACACTTCAAAGATTATTAGTAGTAGGAAATATACTATTATGCTTGACGCTAACGATTCGGAGACTGAAATCGAAAGGGTAGTTAGAGGCTTGTATTTCGACAAAATTCAATATGCCGGTGCTGCTTGCACATGTGGCGCAAATGATATTTGTAAGTGTCATTAAATTGTTATTAGATAAATTAAATATAATATATAATATGAGTAATAATACATTGAATAATCTTAGTGCTTTGCGCGAGGCTATGGCTAGCGCACGCGTTGATGCAGTTATTGTTCCGGGAACAGATGCTCACCAGAGTGAGTATGTATGCGATCATTGGAAAATGCGCGATTGGGTTAGTGGATTTACGGGTAGCAATGGAACTGCTGTAGTTACATTGAATGATGCTCGTCTTTGGACTGATTCTCGCTATTTCTTGCAAGCCGAACAACAACTTGAAGGTTCTGGCTTTAAAATGATGAAAGAAGATATTCCGGGAGAACCTACTCTCACCGAGTGGCTTGCTGAAAATCTTGAAGAGGGGGCTATATTGGCTGTCGATGGCACTTTATTCTCGTTGATAAAGGCTAATGCACTTGAAGAATTTTGTGGCTTTAACGGATTTAGATTTGCCACCGATTTTCGTCCTTTTGATGAAATATGGAGTGATCGCCCGGCACGTCCTAATGGCGAGTTATTTATTCACGATGCTCAATTTGCAGGCGAGGATGTTAATAATAAGATTGAGCGTGTGCTTCAACAAGTTGATGCTGCCGGTGCCGACAGCTTATTCATTGTTGCTCTAGATGAAATTGCATGGCTGTTTAATATTCGTTGTGATGACGTCGCATTTACACCGGTTGCTATCGCATTTGCTTATATTTCTAATGAGAAGAGGGTGATATTTGTGGATAGCTCTAAGGTTAATAATGATGTAGCTAAATATTTTAAAGATAACGAGATTAAGGTATTACCTTACGAAGATGTTACTAAATTTTTGGCAAAATTGTCGAATATGGAGACGGTGCTTATCGATCCTAATCTTGTTAGCGACACTCTCGGACGTGCAATTGATTGTGGTAAGATTTATCAGAAATCTCCAATTGGAGCATTGAAAGGAGTTAAAAACGAGGTGCAGATTGCAGGAACGAGAGAAGCAATGGAACGTGATGGAGCTGCGCTTGTGAAAATGTTTATGTGGCTTGAACAGAATGTTGCATCGGGTAATGTTACCGAAATTGATGTGTGGGAAAAAGGCAAAGAGATGCGTGCTTTGCACCCTTATTATCGTGGCGACAGCTTCAAGATGATTGCCGGGTACAAGGAACATGGCGCTATCGTGCATTATACTGCCGATGAGAATAGTAATGCAACTCTTAGTGCTGATGGTTTATTACTTGTTGATTCGGGCGCACAATATATTGATGGTACTACCGATATTACTCGTACTATCTCTCTGGGAAATCCTTCCCACGAAGAAATTCATGACTACACGCTTGTGCTTAAAGGTCATATCGCCATTGCTACTCAGCTTTTCCCCGTCGGTACTCGCGGTGCGCAACTTGATGCGCTGGCTCGTCAATTTATGTGGAAAGAAGGGGTGTCTTATTTCCATGGCACAGGACACGGTGTCGGTCATTTCTTGAGTGTGCATGAAGGACCTCAAAATATTAGATTGAATGAAAATCCGGCAGAGTTGAAACCGGGTATGATTACTTCTGATGAGCCGGGTGTTTATCGTACCGGTAAATATGGTATTCGTACCGAAAATTTAACTCTTGTAGTGCCTGCAGTTGAAACTGAAGAGTTTGGAGATTTTTATAAATTTGAAACTCTTACTCTATATCCCTACGATGCTGCTTTAATAGATGTGTCAATGCTATCTGATGAAGAACTAAATTGGATTAATGCTTACCATGAAATGGTGAAAAATCGCCTTGCAAAGCATCTTAATGATGTTGAAAACGAATGGCTTGCATCGAAAACTAAAACTATTCTACGATAATATGGCACTTGTAAAGACTCTTAGAGGATTTGTTCCTGCAATTGGTCGTGATTGTTTCCTTGCCGACAATGCTACTATTATAGGTGATGTTACTATCGGCGATGAATGTAGCGTATGGTTTAATACTGTGCTTCGCGGTGATGTCAATACTATCACTATTGGTAATCGTGTAAATATTCAAGACGGTAGTGTGCTGCACACTCTTTATCAAAAATCAACTATTGAAATAGGCGATGATGTGTCGATAGGACACAATGTTACTATTCATGGCGCAAAAATTCATGATTTTGCTCTTATTGGTATGGGGGCTGTGGTTATGGACGATGCCGTAGTAGGCGAGGGGGCTATCGTTGCCGCCGGCAGTGTGGTGCTTAGCCGTACGGTGATTGGAAATAATGAACTTTGGGGTGGTGCGCCGGCAAAATTTATAAAAATGGTCGACCCGGCTCAAAGTAAAGAAATTAACCAGAAGATAGCAAAGAATTATCTTATGTATTCTAAATGGTATGATGATAGCAAAGAAATAACGTTGTAATCATAATCCTATATTATAAAAACGCCACAAAATAGATTCTCTGTTTTGTGGCGTTTTATTTATCTGTGCTTATCAGTCCATTTCTGCAACATGGGAGAGCTGCCACTGCTAAAACCACTATTCCCACTGCCTGACATTCCATTCATATTAGATGACTCAGAATAATTATTAAGAAGTCCATCTAAAATTTGATACACAAGTCCACCAATGTCAAATCCTATTTTCTGTCCGCCGATATTAAAAGATGGGGCAATTATAGGTACAGTTTTCCAACTGCGTGAATATGGATCGAAATATCTTTGTGCGCCAAGCTCGACTCCAAATTTGTCATTGATAGAATAACCTAACGAAGCCCCATAATTGGAATAGCCTACATAGGGCATTGCCGCAAATGAATAGAAATTGTTTTTTGCATAGTAAGATCCGAATACGTTTAGTGTGAACCGCTCATTAAAGCGATAAGAAGCATTCCCAAAGACTGCGTAGTTGTTATGCAAATCCCTGCCTATATGATATTTCTCCCCACTTATACCTCCTGTTACTGTGAGGTTTCCTAGCTGCTGACTTATTGCGATGCTTGCTCTGCCTATATTTCCGAGTGCCGGCATCGTAGAATAACTGCCTGCACCTACAAGGTAGCCTCCTTTCCATATCTGCAATGCGCCATAGCGAGAAAAATCATTAATATATGGATTCTTAGAAATTTTTAAATCAGAATTACTATAAATTTCGGGCGTTATGTCGATCGAAAATGTGTGTAAACGTGGCGTGGCTTTAAGGTCAGAAGTATATGAGGTAATAAATGCAGGCTTATTGCTCAATTTATAAATACTTCCGGAATATTCGGGGTGCAGTGTAAGCTTTGGCTGTCCATCACCTTTAATGCTTTGTGTGTAATCTTGAGAGTAAACCAAAAGACTACACATTATTAATATGATATTTAGAGCAATTCTTTTCATTTCCTACAATTTATATCAAATGTAGCTATTTAATTATTGAGTACGTACTTTTATTTGTTATTTAATCGTAATTATAACAAGTCGATAAATAAATTATTTAGATGTAATCAAATATATTTGTGTAATTTGAGAAAAGAATGTAAATTTGTACCCGATTTAAACGTGCACTATGCACACAATGAATTGAGAGGAGGTTAAGTAATAGTAACACCCTGATATAAAGATTAATAACATATTACCCCCGATGCCGCTTACTACTGGCGGTGAGTTTAGATTGACGATATTTGATTCGAGCTGTCTAAATATAAGTAGTGTGCATAATAAAATTGGTGTAAAAACTTTTGCAATAATAAAATAATGCTTAATTTTGCACCGCAAATAAAAAACAATTAAACAAAAAAAGATATGATAATCGTACAAGTAAAAGAAGGCGAAAATATTGAAAGAGCATTAAAAAAATTCAAAAGAAAATTTGAAAAAACAGGCGTTGTAAAAGAGTTACGTTCACGTCAAGCATTTGATAAACCGTCAATTATAAATCGTAAGAAGATGATTAAGGCGGTATATGTTCAAAAACTTCATTTAGAAGAAGAATAAAAAGCCTCTTTTTTATTTGGAGAATTGAATTTTAAGACGTAAATTAGGGCGTTGAAACATTACGCCTACTATGAATCTTAAAGAAAAATTCTTAAAATATATGCGGTATGAGTTGAATCTTTCGACTCATACCGTTTTGTCTTATAAAATAGACATTAATCAATTCGAAGAATTTATTTGTGGTTCTGATACTAGCTTAATAAATTATGCTGATGTTACGGTTAATGACATTAGAGGCTGGCTGGTAGATATGGCGAAGAAAAAATACCATTCCAGCTCCATTCATCGTAAAATTCAAGCTCTCAAAGCGATTTTTAAATATGCTCAAAAATTAGGCGAAATTACCGTAAATCCAACCGAAGACATTGAATTAGCAAAAATAGAGAAGAGACTCCCTGTATTTATTCGTCAAGATGCTATGGAGGACATTCTTGAGAACACAGATCCTTTGAGCAACGATTTTGTTACGGTTAGAGACAATTTAATCATCGAAATGTTCTACGACACCGGATTGCGACGTGCCGAGCTAATTGATCTTAAAGATTATAATGTATACTTTGACAAGCAAGAAATAAAGGTGCATGGTAAGCGCGACAAGGATAGAATAATACCTATCACAGCTTTACTTTCCAACAAAATTAAGCATTATATGCAAGTGCGTAAAAACGAGGTTGGCGAAGAGTATGCCGAGCTTTTTGTTCGCACAAATGGGAAACCATTATACCCGACGTTAGTATATAGAATTGTCAAGAAGGAATTGGCTGATGTGAATATTACTAAGAAAAGTCCACACGTATTGCGCCATTCGTTTGCTTCAGCTATGCTAAACAATGGATCCGAAATAAATAGCGTTAAAGAATTATTAGGGCATGAATCACTGGGTACAACCCAAATTTATACCCACATAACCATAAGCGAATTAAAACAAAATTATCAACAAGCTCATCCACGAGCATTAAAAAAAGGAGGGTAATATGAAAGTAAAAGTAAAAGCAATTCATTTTGACGCTGCCGAGAAATTAATGAATTTCATTAATAAGAAAGCCGAAAAGCTTGGTAAGCATTACGAAGATATTACAGAAGTTGAAGTTGCACTTAAAGTTATTAAGCCGGAAACTTCGATGAACAAAGAAGCAGGGGTTAAATTAATATCTCCTGAACACGAAGATTTATTTGCTTCTAAAGTTGCTGACACATTTGAAGAGGCTATCGACCTTTCTATCGAGGCTCTCGAAAAACAATTAGAAAAGAAAAAAGCTAAGAAATAAATCATATTAAAATATAAACAAAAGGCACCAACTAATTTTTTTCAGTTGGTGCCTAATTATTTGATATCGACTAATTATAATTTTACTATTTTCTTTATTGTCGACTTATTGATTACTACAAAATAGATGCCTGCATTATAATTGCTTATATCTACGCTGGTAAAACTCGCTCCGTTGATATCTCTTTCGGCTACCTTTGTACCATTGATTGAATAGATTTCAACGCTGCTTATTTCGCTATTGCTTTTAATATTTAGTTCTCCGTATGTAGGATTTGGAGCGATTCTTATGTCTGTATTATTGTTATCCGATGCTATAACTTCACTCCCACTTCCTTTAACGGCAATTTCATATGCCCCATATCCATTTCCCATTGTGTAGCAATATAGATTGTAGCGTCGATCGTTTATCTTTTCTACTTTCATAAATGTGCCTGTCGAAGAATTTGCCGAGTATCCGCCGTTGCCTAGTGGCTCATAACTTGCCAACGACTCTGCCGATGCGCTCATATCGCGAATGCAAAAACCTCCATTATAATTATAGCCCGATGGGTGAATAAGTATTTCATGGCCGTCTAGCTCTATGTAGGCTCCTCCGAGCGATGAATTACGCTTTGGCAATGTCGTGCTTGCTGTGCCTGTGAGATAATCACCTTTATTCTCGCCATTATACATATAGAAGCCATTACTTCTTACTTGATATACAAATCTGTTGGGATTATTATAAATTGGTATTACTACTCCTGCCGTTGATGCTGCTATTGAAAGCCCCGATTTAACTTCTATATCGCCTGCTAATTGTCCGTTTACAATATGCAAAACACTAATTTCCGTCTGACCCTTTGGGTATAGATATACATATCCTCCTTCGTCCGAAAAGATGTCGCCACTTGCATACACAAAGTTTGTCTGCCCCGTTTTCACTAGCGAAAAATTAATTATCGTGCTTTTTGTCTCTCCTTTCTTAAAGATTCTTATTGATGATGGTGATGTGGAAATAGACTCTTCATAGCGTTGTATGATGTTGCCTGCATCGTCAGATGCTATTCCCATCGCTGCACTTCCGCCTAATTCTTGATTTTCATCGAGCACTGTTGGCTCTGCGCAATCTTTGTCAAACACTAGTAATGTCTTGGTAGTGTAGTCGTTAACATAAAATTTCCCATCGCTATAAGCTGCTTGTTGCCCCGATTTATATAGTGTGCCGTTGCCGGCTGGAAAATTTGCAGGAAGATTATTATTAGCAGCCGAACGCGACCATAATTCTTTTGTCTCTATCTCTAGAGGCTCAAGGATTGTTGGAAATTTGTTCCAATCAATTTCGTCTAATTCTGCCATATCTTTTGGATATAGATAATCGCAAGTCATCATATACACACCCATATTGCCATATTTCTTGTAATTGGCTTCATCATTTACTGTCCACATTGCCACTGATAACCCTTTTTGATGAAATTTTACAACTGTATTTTGGTCAAAACAGCCGGTCTGAATACTTGGATTGATACCCCATTTTACACACCAATCGAAATGCGTTTCCCAATTTGCATTAGTGAGAAATTGACATTTTACATCGGGATAATTGGTGCGAATATATTCGAGTGATGATTTCATTGATGTTAGAAATACTACTTTTTCGCGTAACCCTTTTCCTTCAATTAAACTCATCAGTCCCGGAAAATTAGTCATCGAACTCGTATTGATTCCTGTCGTATATTTTAGCTCTACAAGTGGAAAAGCATTCTTCTCTACGCATATATCTAGATATTCGCTTACTGTACAAATCTTTCCGGTATATTCTACGCCACTTCGTGTCTGCGTTAGCGTTTCTGCTTTTAGTTCGGCAAGGGTAGAATTAGCTACGGTTAGATTCCCTCCTAACGAATTGGTAGTCTCATCGTGCATTATAACATATTCACCATCTTTGGTTACTCGCACATCGCATTCAAGCCCTGTATAACCATATTTATCTACTCCATTGCGATAGCATTCTGCTGTGTTTGATACTCCGGTATAGCCTCCACGGTGCCCGGCAAAGATAGGTTTCCATGTTGCCGACATTGTCAACGTAGACAGCATAAAAATTAAAAGAATAATTCGGTTCATTGTTTTATGAGATTTTAGGTAATGTATTTTGACTCAGCAAATATATGAATTTTAATAAAATATAAAATTAAAAATTAATTACTATTTAACGAATATTATTAAAAATATCGTTAATACTATAAGATTAATTTATTCCATACTATGAAAATATACAAAAATACAGCTTCTACAATTAAAATTGATACTAATTTTTGCCCGGAACAACGCTAAGTGTTTTCGCAAGCCACAATTCCAGCCTCACATTTTTGGGGTCAGCGGAAAATTCAGGTGCATAGGTTAAAAAGATGGTCTATAAAGTGTTAAAGTTTTATGCAAATAGTTTAGTCAATCTGATTATAAAAATAGGGGGGGGGCTGATACTCCTCGCAGTTGAGCCCGAAACATTTTTATCTTGGCATTGAATGATTTCGCCGAAGCGTTGGTGGCACTTCGTCTGAAGTAGTTTGTAATAGCCTTATAATTGTTTCTGAATGTTCTGATCACAGTATTGAATGTTTCTCGGTCTAGTCTTGCCACTTCTTCAAACCTTATGCACCTGAATTTTCCGCTGACCCTAAATATAATTATGTAGTGAGAGATTTATTTAATTTCTTCATTGCATAAATTATCATAACTTCAATAGCAAAAATTATTGAAGTAATATGATTCTTATCAATTACTGATTACTTTTTAGCGGTTTCTAAATAGCTTTTTTAGATACTTATATGTGTATGATGTTAAGTACACTATAATTGATGTGTATATAAATAATGTCAATGGATTCACTATCACATTAAACATTTTACCATTAGGGATATATATTCCCAATAGATATAATACCAGGATGTGATATATATATATGTATTTGCTATATTTCTTTGAAAATGATATGATAGAATTGTACGATAGTATTGTTTTATTAAGTTTTATAACGTATATGAATATTAAAATTGATAGTGGGATAGTAAATATGTATAAATCTCCTATCGATTCTGTGCGCAGCCCAGTAAATTTTAATATACTAGCTTCCAAATATATTGCTATAAAGGAAACGGCGAGGAGTATATACATTACGTTATTCCATCTTATGAAACTTTCCTTTATTTTTATCAAGCTTCCAATAAGGAAGAATGGCATTCCTAGAAACAAAAAGTTTCGGGTATAGTATCCTTCCCAATTTGTTAAATTCCAAATCCAACTATAACTACCTAATAACAAATTTCCAATTAATAATAATGTTATAATACAACAGGTTAACCTATAATTAGTTATCGACTTAAATATATATCGTGTAATAAATAATACATAGATATATGCAAAACAATACCAGAGAGGTGGAGATATAGGGAAATAATTAAAAATTACAAAATTTATATTTATATCAATAGGAATATTGTATACCAACTTATAAATAACATATATTATTATTGGTAGTATGATAAGCTTTAATATTTTAGCTATTCTTATTGTGTTAGTTTTTCCTCCTAATACATATTTTCCATTTTCGTATGTTGTTATTAAATATCCACTAATTACAAAAAACAAAGGAACTGCAATTCTTGCAAATGGATTTAATACTCGACCAATTATTGGAAATTCGCAATGCATACACACAACTAGTGCTGTGAGTATTAATTTGAGTAAATATAGATTATTGCTAGTTTTAGTTAACATTGGCATGGTATTATTATGTATGTTAATATGCTACATTCAGTATCTATAAAAGCAATTATTCATATTATTGAAATATGATAAGTTCTCAGAATCCATAATATTGTGTTTTTATTACTTTTATTATCTCAATTAGTTACATACTCTTTAACTCTCTTTTTAAGATTAGTATCCTAGGTATTAGAATCGCTATATCTTATATAAAAAAGAACTTAATAGTTATTTCTAACAACTTAAGCTCTCTTTTCGTCGGGGTACCAAGATTCGAACTTGGGACCCCCTGCTCCCAAAGCAGGTGCGCTAACCGGACTGCGCTACACCCCGAATTGCAATTTTGTTACCGCTGTAACTCTCATTTGCGATGCAAAGGTAAAACCAAATTTTATTATCTGCAAATATTTTGGCAAGAAATTCATAAATATTTTTTCGCACTCGAGCAAAACTCCTCTATTTGAGTGCAATAAAAAGTATTTTATTTTTTATTTTTTCGTTTTATGTAATATATGTCGCTCGTTTTCATTATTTTTGCATTAAATATATAGATGTATTAAGCTTATATATCTATTTGGTGTAATTAAACATAAAACTATGTATAGAACTAACACTTGCGGTGAACTTAGAATCAGCAATGTAGGCACTAGCGTTACCCTTGCAGGGTGGGTGCAACGTGTGAGAAAAATGGGCGGTATGACTTTTATCGATTTACGCGATCGCTATGGTATAACTCAGATTGTTTTTAATAACGAAGTAGATGCTGCTTTGTGCGATATGGCAAATTCTCTTGGTCGTGAATTCGTGATAACTGTTACCGGTGAGGTTGCCGAGCGTAGCAACAAGAATAAAAACATTCCTACCGGTGATATTGAAATTATTGCAACGGCTCTGTCGGTGCTTAATAAAAGCGACATTCCTCCTTTCACTATCGAGGATAATACCGATGGTGGCGATGAGCTGAGAATGCAATATCGATATCTCGATTTACGCCGTGCTACTGTAAGAAAAAATCTTGAATTAAGACATAAAATTGGATTTGAACTTCGTCGTTTCTTAAACGAAAACAATTTCTTGGAAATTGAAACGCCTATCCTTATTAAATCTACCCCCGAAGGTGCGCGCGATTTCGTTGTGCCTTCTCGTATGAATCCGGGTGAGTTTTATGCGTTGCCTCAATCTCCACAGCTATTCAAGCAATTGCTGATGGTTTCGGGGTTTGATAGATATTTCCAAATCGCTAAATGCTTTAGAGATGAGGATTTAAGAGCCGACCGTCAACCTGAATTTACTCAAATCGACTGCGAAATGTCGTTTGTGGAGCAAGAGGACATACTTCAATTATTTGAAGCTATGATGAAACACATTTTCAAATATGTAAAAAATATCGACTTCACCGAGCAATTCCCTCGTATGACGTGGGCTGATGCCATGAAGTTTTATGGTAGTGATAAGCCTGACATTCGTTTCGATATGAAATTTGTTGAGATTAAAGACCTCACTGCCGGTAAAAACTTTAGCGTGTTTGATGATGCCGATTATGTAGGTGCCATTTGTGCAAAAGGCTGTGCCAACTACACTCGCAAACAGATCGATGTACTTACCGAATTTGTTAAGCGTCCTCAAGTCGGCGCAAAAGGACTTGTCTGGCTCAAGATTGAAGACGATGGAGCTATCAAGAGCAGCGTAGGTAAATTCTTCAGCGAAGATGAGCTAAAGGTATGGGCTGATAGATGTAATGCTGTTGCCGGCGACTTAATTCTTATCCTTGCCGGTGAAACCATGAAGACTCGCAAAGCTCTATGCGAATTACGTCTTGAAATGGGCGAGCGTCTTGGATTCCGTAATCCTAGCGTTTATGCTCCATTATGGGTGATTGATTTCCCTCTATTTGAGTGGGACGATGAGACTCAACGTTTTTACGCAATGCACCACCCATTCACATCGCCTAACCCCGATGATATTAAATATTTAGAGACCGATCCGGGTCGAGTAAGAGCAACAGCATACGATATGGTTGTAAACGGAGTGGAACTTGGTGGAGGTAGTATTCGTATCCACAATTCTGAATTGCAAGACTTAATGTTTAAGTTGCTTGGATTCACAAAAGAGAAAGCTCAAGAACAATTTGGATTCTTAATGAATGCATTTAAATATGGTGCGCCCCCTCACGGAGGATTAGCTTTTGGATTCGATCGTGTTGTTTCTATCCTTGCCGAGCTCGACAGTATTCGTGATGTTATTGCCTTCCCTAAAAATAACTCCGGACGTGATGTTATGAATGAAGCTCCGGCTCCAATTGATGACAGCCAATTAGAAGAACTTTGTCTGAAAGTTGAATTACCATTGTCGAAATAACAATGCCTAAAATTAATGATATAATTAACGCAATTGAAATAGTTGCCCCGCGTTATCTGCAAGAAGATTATGATAACGCTGGGCTGCAAATTGGCGATATTTCAATCGAGGCTAACGCTGCATTACTATGCATCGATGTTACCGAAGACATTATCGACGAAGCTATTTCTAAAAATTGTAATTTAGTAATATCGCATCACCCACTTCTATTTAAAGGAATAAAAAGTATCACGTTAAGCGATGCAACAGGGCGAATTATCAATAAAGCCATAAAGAACGACATCGCTATTTATTCGGCTCACACAAATCTCGACAATGCGTGGGGTGGGGTGTCGCACGACATAGCTCATCGTATTGGACTGTCGGATATAGAAGTCCTTGAACCTCAAAGTGGTGATTTATTAAAACTTGTGGTTTTTGTCCCATTGTCGCATTGCGAGAAAGTAAGAAATGCACTATTCGAGGCAGGAGCAGGCAGATATGGCAATTACGACTGTTGTAGCTATTCAATCGACGGTAAAGGCTCTTTCCGTCCACTAGATGGAGCTAATCCTTTCATCGGTTGCTCTGGCGAGCTACATGAGGAGGCAGAACAAAGAATGGAATTTATATTACATACAGGAATTAAAAATAAAATTCTTAAAACTTTAATTACCTCTCACCCTTACGAAGAACCGGCTTACGATTTTATAAAACTTGAGAATGCTTATAAATACACAGGCTCTGGTGTAATCGGAAATATTGAACCTACCGCCCCCAAGGTCTTATTTGCTCGAATTAAAGCTATTTTTAACGTTCCTGCCATAAGATATTCGAAGAATAATATTAACAAGATTTCCCGTGTCGCAATATGTGGAGGCAGTGGCGCATCCTTCTTACAATCTGCCATTGTACAGAATGCCGATGTTTTCATATCAGGAGATTTTAAATATCACGACTTTACTACATTCGGAAATGATATTATTATCGCTGATATAGGACATTATGAAAGTGAACAATTCACAAAAGATATTTTTTATAATATTATTCAAGAAAATTTTCCTAACTTTGTAAGCTATTATCCAGATAAAGAAAAAAATCCCATAAATTATTTGTAAGCTATGGCTAACGATAAGACTAAAATTGAAAAAGAACTGACGGTAGAAGAACGTCTAAAAGCACTTTACGATTTACAAACTCTCTTATCAGAGATTGATCGTATTAAAACTCTTCGTGGCGAGCTGCCTCTTGAAGTTCAAGACTTGGAAGATGAAATTGTCGGTCTAGAAACCAGAGTTCAAAATTATAAGAACGAGGTGGATAATTTCAAAGCTGAAATTATCAAAAAAAATACCGAGATGGAACAGTCGAAAGCTCTAATCGACAAATACACGGCACAGCAAGACAACGTTCGTAACAATCGCGAGTTCGATTTCTTATCTAAAGAAATTGAATATCAACATCTCGAAATTGAACTTGCTGAGAAACGTATTAAAGAATTTACTCTCCAAAGTGAGCAAAAAGTTAATGAGGTTTCGGTTGCCGAAGAAAACCTTATCGACCGCAAGCATATTCTTGCCGAGAAGAGAAAAGAGCTTGAAGAAATCGTTTCTGAAACAAAACAAGACGAAGAAAAAATTAGAACCGACGCTAAAGCTCTCGAAGCTAAAATTGAGCCTCGTCTTTTAACTGCTTTTAAAAGAATCCGTAAAAACGCAAGAAACGGCTTAGGTGTAGTATACATCCAACGTAACGCTTGTGGCGGTTGCTTCAATAGAATCCCACCTCAAAGACAGATGGAGATTAAAATGCACAAAAAAATTATCGTTTGCGAATATTGCGGACGAATTATGATTGACCCGGAACTTGCCGGCGTTACTTCGATTTAAGACTATTTGATATTTATACCAGGGGAATTTCTGGAAAAATTCCCCTTTATTTTTTTTCGATCAATACTTATTACTATCATGATTACTGGAGAACTAAATGATACGTCATTAATAGAAAAATTGAATCCAAAATTTGCCATCGCTTTTAATTGGATTCGCGAAAATTTAAGTGCTATTCCTGAAATGGAACCTCAAAAAATTGTGCTAATCCCCAATGATTTATACATAAATATTGAAGAGATACACCTTAAAGAGCGTACCGAGCAACTACTTGAAATCCATAAAAAATTTATTGATATTCATGTACCCATTTCTGCTACCGAATTGATAGGGTGGGTGCCTTCTAATAAATTGCAAAATCCCGTTTCGCCTTACAACGACGATCTTGATCGCACTCTTTACTATATTATCCCATCTAGCTTTGTTGCTATTAACACCGGTTGCTTTTGTATTATGTTGCCTTCCGACGGACATTCACCCAATATTGGCACAGGAATACTAAAAAAACTTTGTGTAAAAATACGCATCGAAGATTAATGATATAATTAACCCCGAAATACTATTTGTATCACGGGGTTCATTTATAATATTTGTGTTTGCCTTACTCTGATTTGAACTTTAACGCATTTCGCTCTATTGCTTCAACTCTTTTCGCACGCCAACAATGTCGGCACAACGCAATATATTTATCATCTCCTCCTATCTCTACCTGATTTCCATCGGTTACAATATCACCATTCCGATCAATACGTGCATTTATTATTGTTTTCCTGCCACAGGTACATGTCGATTTTATCTCATCTATAGAGTCGGCTATCTCAAATAATCGTTTCGACCCTTCAAATAGCTTTGATTGAAAATCGGTACGAAGTCCATAGCATATTATATTACTACCATAGTCGTCGACGATACGCGATAATTGGTCAACTTGCTCGGCTGTTAAAAATTGAGCTTCGTCGATTAATATCCAATCTTTTACTATCAGACTTTCTTCAAATATACTTTTTGCCAGCTCATATAAGTCGCTATCGGGATATATCCATTTGCATTCACGAGATATGCCTATCCTCGATTTTATTACATTCTCTTTCTCTCGATTATCTATTATTGGCTTTAGACATAGATATTCCATTCCACGCTCTTCAAAGTTATATGCCGTAGTTAGTAGTATGGCGGTCTTTGCCGACCCCATTGTGCCATATCTAAAGTATAATTTACCTTTCCTGTCCATCTATTCTACATTTATTATTTGCTATTCACGATATTATTTAGGTATTTATTCAAGCTTTATTATTTTCTTTTTGCTTGCACCTTGATTATGTAAAGATATATATTTTTTTGCCTATTCATTATCTTTATTCATAAAAGTTATCAACATATTACGTTACTATATAATAAGAGTGGATTGCCTTTTATAGCAATCCACTCTAAATATTAATTTTGATTGATTCCGTTATTATCTTTGTAAACTTTCGTCCATCTTAACTTCTTCTTCGCTTGGATAACTTATGTTTGCACGATCAAAATCATCTTTACTTCCTACTACTAACTTATCGTAATCACGAAGTCCTGTTCCTGCAGGTATTAAGTGTCCGCAGATTACATTCTCTTTCATTCCTTCTAAGTTATCTACCTTGCCGTTGATGGCTGCTTCATTTAGCACTTTGGTAGTCTCTTGGAAAGATGCTGCCGAAATAAAACTCGAGGTCTGGAGTGCTGCGCGTGTGATACCTTGTAATATCTGCTCAGATGTAGCTGGAATAGCATCTCTTACTTCTATTAGCTTCAAGTCGCGACGTTTTAGTGCAGAATTCTCATCGCGCAATTTGCGTGCTGTGATGATCTGTCCTTTCTTTAATGTCAACGAATCGCCTACTTCTGTAATTACTTTCTTGCCCCATATTCGGTCGTTCTCGTCCATAAAGTCGCGCTTGTCGACAATCTGTTGCTCTAGGAATCTTGTGTCTCCGGCATCGAGAATTGTTACTTTACGCATCATCTGACGTACAATCACTTCAAAGTGCTTGTCGTTGATCTTTACGCCTTGTAGACGATATACATCTTGCACTTCATTAACTATATAGTCTTGAACTGCGGTTGGACCTTTAATATTTAGAATATCACTTGGGGTGATTGCTCCATCGGATAGCGGTGTACCTGCTCTCACATAGTCGTTCTCTTGTACAAGTATCTGTTTGGACAATGGTACTAGATATTTCTTAACTTCATCAAGTTTTGATGTTACTATGATTTCTCTATTACCTCGCTTGATCTTGCCAAAGGTTACTTCTCCGTCGATTTCTGATACTACTGCCGGATTTGATGGATTACGTGCTTCAAACAGCTCGGTTACGCGTGGTAGACCTCCCGTAATATCGCCCGCACTTCCTACGGCACGTGGTATCTTTACAAATACTATTCCCGGAGTTAACTCGGCGCCTTCTTCTACCATTAGGTGTGCTCCTACCGGTAGAGAATATGTCTTGATTAACTGTCCGTTTAGGTCAAGTAGCTGTGCCTCCGGTGCTTTGGTCCTATCTTTTGTCTCTATTATAATCTTCTCACGTAGTCCGGTAGTCTCATCTGATTCTACTCGATATGTTACGCCTTCAATTACATTCTCATATTTGATATGACCTTCTACCTCGCAGACGATTACTGCATTAAATGGGTCCCATTCGCAGATTAAGTCGCCTTTAGCTACTTTATCACCACTTTTCTTATAAATCTTTGAACCATAAGCAATATTAGCATTGGTTAATACCATATTGGTCTTTGGATCGATTATACGCATTTCTGCCAATCGTCCTACAACTACATTATGGTCGCCTGCTGTTACTGTTCTTAGCTCGTCGATTTCTAAGATACCATCATAGCGTGATACTATTGATGATACGGCTGCTATATTTGATGCAACACCACCGACGTGGAATGTTCGTAGTGTTAACTGTGTTCCCGGCTCTCCGATTGATTGTGCTGCTATTACGCCGACTGCTTCACCTTTCTGTACCATTCGGTTGGTCGAGAGGTTACGTCCGTAGCATTTAGCACATACACCTTTCTTCGATTCGCAAGTTAGGACCGAGCGTATTTCTACTTGCTCGATTGGCGAATTATTGATGAGTTTGGCTGCTTCATCATTTATTTCTTCGCCTGCTAATACTAATGTTTTACCTGAGATAGGATCTACTACATCGTGTACCGAAATACGACCTAAGATTCGTTCACCTAACGATGCTACTACATCTTCGTTGTTCTTTATTTCTGTACACACTAGCCCGCGTAATGTTCCGCAATCTTCTTCATTGATGATTACATCATGCGCTACGTCGACTAGACGACGTGTCAAATATCCTGCATCGGCTGTCTTTAATGCGGTATCGGCAAGTCCCTTACGAGCACCGTGAGTCGAAATAAAGTACTCTAGCACTGATAGCCCCTCTTTAAAGTTTGCCAAAATTGGGTTCTCAATGATTTGTCCTCCTTCTGCTCCACTCTTTTGTGGTTTCGCCATAAGTCCACGCATACCTGATAGCTGACGTATCTGGTCTTTAGATCCACGAGCTCCTGAGTCAAGCATCATATACACTGAATTGAAGCCTTGTTTGTCTTCCGAAATTTCTTTCATCAATGTATTTGTTAACTCTGAATTCACGTGTGTCCATATATCAATAATCTGGTTATAACGCTCGTTATTGGTGATGAATCCCATACTATAGTTATTCAATACCTCTTCTACTTGCGCATAGCCGTCGTTTACTAATTTCTCTTTTTCCGGTGGTACAATGATATCACCTAAGTTGAATGATAGTCCACCCTTAAATGCCATCTTGTAACCTAAGTTCTTGATGTCGTCAAGGAATTGTGCCGAACGCGCTACTCCACATGTCTTGATTACTTTTCCGATAATATCTCTCAACGATTTCTTTGAAAGTACTTCGTTTACATAACCTATCTCATTGGGAACGAATTGGTTTACTAGTATTCTACCTACTGATGTATTTTCTTTTAATACATCTACAATGTTTCCATTCTCGTCTAGATCTTTGATAATCACTGAGATGGGCGCATGCAGTGTTACTTTGCCTTCGTTATATGCTATCTCGGCTTCCTCTTCACCATAGAATTTTAAGCCTTCACCTTTGTCGCCTTTACGCAATTTTGTGATGTAATAAAGTCCTAATACCATATCCTGCGATGGAACGGTAATTGGCGCTCCATTTGCCGGATTCAAAATATTATGAGCTCCAAGCATCAACATTTGTGCTTCTAGAACGGCTTCGTTTCCTAGTGGCAAGTGTACTGCCATCTGGTCACCGTCAAAGTCGGCATTGAATGCCGTACAAGCTAGTGGATGTAGTTGAATTGCCTTGCCTTCAATCATCTTTGGTTGGAAGGCTTGGATTCCTAGTCGGTGTAGTGTCGGCGCACGGTTAAGTAGCACCGGGTGTCCTTTCATCACATATTCTAGAATATCCCATACTACCGGTTCTTTGCGGTCGACTATCTTCTTCGCACTCTTTACTGTCTTTACTATTCCGCGCTCGATGAGTTTACGAATAATAAATGGCTTGTAAAGCTCGGCTGCCATATATTTAGGAATACCACATTCGTGCATCTTCAATTCAGGTCCTACGACAATTACCGAACGGGCTGAATAGTCTACACGTTTTCCTAACAAGTTCTGACGAAAACGTCCTTGCTTTCCTTTCAGGCTATCCGAAAGTGATTTCAATGGACGATTGGCATCGGTCTTTACTGCACTTGATTTACGTGAGTTGTCGAGTAGTGAATCTACCGACTCTTGAAGCATACGCTTCTCGTTTCTCAAGATTACTTCCGGTGCCTTTATCTCGATTAATCGTTTTAGACGATTGTTTCTTATGATTACTCGGCGATAGAGGTCGTTCAAGTCGCTTGTAGCAAATCTACCTCCATCTAGTGGAACTAGGGGACGCAATTCTGGTGGAATAACCGGAATTGTCTTCAATATCATCCATTCTGGCTTGTTTTTGCCTCGTGAGATTCTGAATGATTCTACTACTTGTAGTCGCTTTAATGCCTCGGTCTTCCTTTGTTGAGATCCGTCGGTGCTTGCACGGTGGCGTAGCTCGTAAGATAGCTCATCTAGGTTGATTGTCGTCAGCAAATCATATATTGCTTCTGCTCCCATTTTAGCAATAAACTTATTGGGATCAGTGTCTTCCAACATTTGATTTTCGCGTGGCAATTGATCTATTATTTCAAGATATTCTTCTTCTGATAATAAATCAAATTTCTCTACGCTGTCTATACAGCCCGGTTGTATTACTACATAGCGTTCGTAATAAATTACCGAGTCGAGTTTCTTTGATGGAATTCCTAATAGGTATCCTATCTTATTAGGCAATGAACGGAAATACCAGATGTGTGCAACAGGAACTACGAGTTGAATATGTCCCATTCTCTCTCTTCGCACCTTCTTCTCTGTAACTTCAACACCACATCGATCACATACAATACCTTTATAGCGGATTCTTTTATATTTTCCGCAATGGCACTCATAGTCCTTTACAGGTCCAAAAATACGCTCACAGAATAGTCCGTCGCGCTCGGGCTTGTATGTACGATAGTTGATGGTTTCCGGTTTTAATACTTCTCCGCTCGATTTTTCTAATATCTCGTCGGGTGAAGCTAAACCAATAGAAATCTTTGAAAAGTTACTCTTTATCTTGTTATCTTTTCTAAAAGCCATATTGTTGTTTGTCTTATAAAGAGTTTGTCGGTGTATTAGCCATCGAAGTTTCCTTCAATGGCTAAGTCCGATTATAAAATAATTATTCTAAGTTGATGCTAAGTCCTAATCCACGAAGCTCGTGAAGTAGTACATTGAGAGACTCTGGTATTCCCGGAGTTGGCATTGGCTCGCCTTTCACTATTGCTTCGTAGGCTTTGCTTCGTCCTACTACGTCATCACTCTTGATTGTGAGGATTTCTTGTAGTATGTGTGATGCCCCGAATGCTTCTAGTGCCCATACCTCCATTTCTCCAAATCGCTGTCCACCAAATTGAGCTTTACCGCCTAATGGTTGCTGAGTGATCAGTGAGTATGGTCCGATGCTTCTTGCGTGCATTTTATCTTCTACCATGTGCCCTAGTTTTAACATATATGTTACTCCTACGGTTGCTGGTTGGTCAAATCGTTCGCCTGTTCCGCCATCGTATAGATATGTCTTTCCATAACGAGGTAGCCCGGCTTTGTCGGTCCATGAATTTAAGTCGTCCAGACTTGCTCCATCAAAGATTGGTGTCGCAAATTTCTCGCCTAGTTCACGTCCTGCCCAGCCTAATACTGCCTCAAATATCTGTCCGATATTCATACGAGATGGCACACCTAGTGGGTTTAATACTATATCTACCGGAGTTCCATCGGCTAAGAATGGCATATCTTCTTTTCTTACGATTCTCGATACGATACCCTTATTTCCGTGGCGTCCCGCCATCTTATCTCCTACGCTTATCTTACGCTTCTTGGCAATATATACTTTTGCCATTTGCATAATTCCTGATGGTAGCTCATCGCCTATCGAAATGTCAAATTTCTTTCGACGTAGCTCTGAATCATATTCTTTATATTTGCGCAAGTAGTTTACGATAGTAGCTCTTATTAGGTCGTTCTTATTTGCATCGTTTGTCCATTTGCTTAGATTAAGGGTATCATATTCCAGATTCCTTAATGCTGCTTCGCTGAATTTCTCTCCCTTTGCAATTATTTCTGATCCTAAGAAGTCTTTTACACCTTGTGAGGTACGACCTTCGGTAAGTATCATCAATTTCTTGATTAATAGATTCTTTAAGTCGTCCATTAATTTCTCATATTCTTCATCGAGCTTCGGCAATAGGGCATTGGTTGTCTTTTTTGTCGTCTTTTTCTTCACTGCTCGTGAGAATAGGTTAGTCTCGATTACTACTCCTTTCAACGATGGTGATGCCTTTAATGATGCATCTTTAACGTCGCCGGCTTTATCACCAAAGATAGCTCTCAAAAGCTTCTCTTCCGGTGTAGGATCTGACTCACCCTTTGGTGTGATTTTACCGATTAGAATATCTCCCGGAACTACGTGTGCGCCTACTCTGATTATACCGCGTTCGTCAAGATCTTTTGTTGCCTCTTCACTTACGTTTGGTATATCGGAGGTCAATTCTTCCATTCCTCGTTTTGTCTCGCGAACTTCTAGAATATACTCGTCTACGTGTACCGATGTCAATATATCTTCCGACACTACTCGCTCATTAAGTACGATGGCATCCTCATAGTTATAACCCTTCCATGGCATATATGCCACTTTCAAGTTACGTCCTAGTGCTAGCTCGCCGTGCTCTGTCGAATAGCCTTCGGTTAATATAGTCCCTTTTTCTACTCGTTGTCCCTTTTCACAGATTGGACGCAAGTCGATTGTAGTGCTTTGGTTGGTCTTCCTAAACTTTGGAATGTTGTAACTGGTCAATGAATCTTCAAAGTTTACAAATTCTTGCTCTTCGGTACGATCATATCTTACCTTAATTACACTTGCATCTACAAATTCTACCGTTCCTGCTCCTTCTGCTGTGATTTGTGTCCTCGAGTCGCGAATCAATTGCCCTTCAAGCCCTGTTCCTACGATTGGTGCTTCACTGCGTAGCAATGGAACTGCCTGGCGCATCATGTTCGATCCCATCAACGCACGGTTAGCATCGTCATGTTCCAAGAACGGAATCAAGGCTGCTGCTATCGAGGCTATCTGCGATGGAGATACGTCCATTAGCTCTACTTCGCTAGGTGGTACTATTGGGAAATCGGCATCTAGACGCGATTTCACCTTGTTGCGTATAAAGGTGCCGTCGTCATTAAGTGGGGCATTACCTTGTCCGATAATTTTGCCTTCCTCTACTTCGGCTGCCAAATATACTATATCGTTATTGTCTAGGTCTACTTTAGAATTCGATACCTTACGGTAGGGGGTCTCTATAAATCCTAGATTATTTATCTTTGCATATATACATAATGACGAGATTAGTCCAATGTTTGGTCCTTCCGGAGTCTCAATAGGACATAAACGGCCATAGTGTGTATAGTGTACGTCACGTACCTCGAATCCGGCTCTTTCTCTCGAAAGTCCACCTGGACCTAAGGCCGACATACGACGTTTATGGGTCATCTCTGCCAATGGATTGGTCTGATCCATAAATTGAGACAAAGCATTGGTCCCAAAGAATGTATTGATTACCGATGATATTGTCTTTGCATTAATCAAATCGATAGGAGTGAACACTTCGTTGTCTCTTACGTTCATACGCTCACGTATTGTCCTTGCCATTCTTGCAAGTCCTACACCGAATTGATTGTATAATTGCTCGCCTACTGTCCTTACTCGTCGGTTGCTCAAGTGGTCAATATCATCTACATCGGTCTTTGAATTGATTAGCTGTATCAAATACTTGATGATTTCAATAATATCTTCCTTTGTTAGCACCTTGACGTCCATTGATGTAGTCAAGCCTAATTTCTTATTTATGCGGAAGCGTCCTACCTCGCCTAGATCATATCTCTTCTCCGAAAAGAATAAATTGGTGATGACTTCGCGTGCGCTTGCATCATCGGGTGGCTCGGCGTTGCGCAACTGCCTATAGATATAATGTATTGCTTCTTTCTCCGAATTACTTGTATCTTTCTGTAATGTGTTGAAGATGATAGCATAGTCATTTGTATTGACATCTTCTTTGTGCAATAAGATGTTGCTTACGCCCGACTCAATTATTTCTTGTATATGTCCCTCTTCTAGTACCGTCTCACGATCGATGATTACATCATTTCGCTCGATTGATACTACTTCGCCTGTATCTTCGTCTACAAAATCTTCTACCCACGTCTTTAATACACGTGCTGCTAACTTTCGACCAACGGATTTCTTCAAGTTGGTCTTGTTCACTTTGAGTTCTTCTGCTAGCCCGAATATTTCTATAATGTCTTTATCACTTTCTAACCCTATTGCTCGCAATAATGTGGTTACAGGTAATTTCTTCTTTCGATCAATATACGCATACATCACATTGTTTATGTCGGTCGCAAATTCTATCCATGATCCTCTAAATGGAATGATTCTTGCTGAATAGAGCTTGGTCCCATTGGCATGTACGCTTTGTCCAAAAAATACTCCCGGCGACCTGTGTAGCTGTGAAACTACTACTCGCTCGGCGCCATTTATTACAAATGTGCCTTTTGCGGTCATATAGGGGATTGGTCCAAGATAGACATCTTGGATTACTGTATCAAAGTCCTCATGATCCGGATCGGTACAGTATAATTTTAGCTTTGCCTTTAATGGTACGCTATATGTTAACCCGCGCTCTAAACACTCTTCTATAGTGTAACGGGGTGGGTCGATATAATAATCGAGGAATTCTAGTACAAAGTTGTTGCGAGTGTCCGCAATTGGAAAATTCTCTGCAAATACTTTATAGAGCCCCTCATTTTTCCTTTTTTCAGTAGGTGTATCTAGTTGCAAAAAGTCCTGAAACGACTTCAATTGCACTTCAAGAAAGTCCGGATAGGGTAGCGGATTCTTGACAGATGCGAAGTTTACGCGTGAATTATCTAATGAAACTGACATTGAAAAATATAATTAAGTGAACTCAAATTAAATTATAACACAAAAAGGTTAAGAATCAACTTGGTAGAGGATTCTTAACCTAATTACCTGAAAATCAGGCAATATTATTTAAGTTCAACTTCAGCTCCAGCTTCTTCAAGTTGTTTCTTTATGCCTTCTGCGTCTGCTTTAGCTAATGCTTCTTTGATTACGCTTGGTGCGCCATCTACTAGCTCTTTAGCTTCTTTTAGACCTTGTCCAGTCAATTCTTTTACTAGTTTTACGATTGCTAACTTGCTTGCGCCAGCACTCTTCAATACTACGTCGAAAGATGATTTCTCTTCAACGGCTGCGGCAGCAGCAGGTCCAGCAGCAACAGCAACAGCTGCAGCAGCAGGTTCAATTCCATATTCGTCTTTTAATATTTGAGCAAGTTCGTTTACTTCCTTTACTGAAAGGTTAACTAATTGTTCTGCAAAAGCTTTTAAATCTGCCATTTTTGTATGATTTAATTGTTTGTTTTTTATTTGTTTTATTCTTTGTTTGATAACGTTTCAAGGATACCATGTAGCTTGTTTCCTGATGATTGTAAAGCTGAGATAACGTTCTTAGCCGGCGATTGCAATAAGCCAATGATGTCGCCAATAAGCTCGTTCTTGCTCTTGATGCTCGCTAATACATCTAGTTGATCGGCTCCTAAATATGGACATTCTTCTACAAATGCTCCTTTTAATGCAGGTAGCTTATCATCTTTCTTACAGAAATCCTTGATTAATTTGGCAGGCGCATTACCGGTGTTGCTTAGCATCAACGATGTTGAGCCCTTTAGTGCAGGATAAAGACCACTATAATCTGTTTCACTCGCTTCCATTGCCTTGTGTAATAAAGTGTTCTTTACTACTAATAGTTTGATACCGGCAGCGTTACAAGCTCTACGTAGATTACTTGTCTTCTCAGCATTTAGACCTGTTGTTTCGGTCAAATATATAGCGCTGTACTCTCCTAGAGTCTTTGCTATTTGTTCTATTATTATTGATTTATCTTCCTTTCTCATTTTTTCTAATCATTAATTATTCTTCGATTGATTTTGTATCAATCTTTAGACCAGGACTCATAGTACTTGAAAGATAAATGCTCTTTAGATACGTACCCTTTGCGGTGGCTGGCTTTAATTTAATCAAACTATTGATAAACTCTCTGGCATTATCTCTAATCTGATCTGCATTAAATGTTACCTTACCGATCGAGGTATGTACTATACCATTTTTATCGACTTTAAAGTCAATTTTTCCTTGTTTTACTTCGTTTACCGCTTTAGCAACGTCAAGTGTAACAGTTCCGCTTTTTGGATTTGGCATTAGGCCACGTGGACCTAAGATGCGCGCTACAGCTCCTAGTTTTCCCATAACTGCCGGTTGGGCAATTATTACGTCTATATCAGTCCAGCCTCCTTTGATCTTTTCGATATACTCTTCAAGACCAACATAATCTGCTCCTGCTTCTTTTGCCGCTGTCTCTGCATCGCCTGTACATAATACAAGCACTCTTACTTGCTTTCCTGTTCCGTGAGGTAGTGATACCACTCCTCTTACCATTTGATTAGCTTTACGAGGATCTACACCAAGGCGCACGTCAATATCTAATGAAGCTTCAAATTTTGTAAAAGTAATTTCTTTTATCTTTTCTGCAGCTTCCTTAAGAGTGTACACTTTCCCAGCTTCAATCTTCTCTAATGCCAACTTTTGATTTTTTGTAAGTTTACCCATGTCAATTGAAGTTTTAATTATTTTCAGGGAATGCCCCCTTTACAGTGATACCCATGCTCCTAGCTGTGCCTGCGACCATTCTCATAGCCGAGTCTAAAGTAAAACAGTTCAAATCTGGCATTTTGTCTTCTGCAATTGTCTTTACCTGCTCCCATGTCAACTCTGCTACTTTCTTACGATTGGGCTCTGCTGAACCACTTTTGCATTTACTTGCCTCTAATAGCTGTACTGCTACCGGAGGTGTCTTAACTACAAAGTCAAAACTCTTATCTGCATAGTAAGTAATAACTACTGGTAATATTTTACCAGCTTTGTCTTGAGTGCGGGCATTAAATTGCTTGCAAAACTCCATGATGTTGATACCCTTAGAACCTAATGCAGGTCCTACCGGGGGTGAAGGGTTTGCTGCTCCACCTTTAATCTGCAATTTGATCTGTCCAGCAATTTCTTTAGCCATTTTGTTTTAATTTTTTTGATATGTTAAATCAACGAGGTATAGGTGCGCAACCACTTATACTTCTCGCTCTACTTGCGAATTTTCCAACTCAAGAGGGGTCTTGCGACCGAATATCTTGACCATTACTTTCAACTTGCGCTTCTCGTTGTTTACCTCCTCTATGATTCCGGTAAACCCGCTGAATGGACCAAAATTTACTTTGACTGTTTCGCCTACAATGTAATCATTGTCGACCGAATCATTCATTTCTGTTTGCTCGTCTGCAGCGCCTAACATCCTCGTTACTTCTGTTGCTCGCAATGGCTCTGGTGCACTACCTTTACCCTTGCCACCTAAGAAATCGATTACGTTAGTCGTGTTACGCAATTCGTGAATGACTTCTCCTGTTAGGATTGCCTCCACAAAAACATAACCGGAATAAAGATTCTTTTCTTTGAGAACTTTTTTCCCGTTACGCGTCGTGTAAATTTTCTCCGTAGGTATCAACACTTGTGTTACATATTCTCCAAGGTTGGTATTCTTTCTGGCTGCGTCAAGCAGCTCTTTTACCTTAGCTTCTTTACCTGATATAGCACGCAATACGTACCATCCTTTTCTTAATTCACCCATTGAATATCTACTTAGAAATTTTTTACTTTACTCCGTTATTTATCCTAATGAATAAATAAGGTGCATTAAATTGTCAATCACTTGATCCATAGCTAATATTATTAATGAGATTATAATGGAAGCAATCATAACAACAATACTGCTATTTACCAACTGACTCTTGGTTGGCCAAGAAACCTTATAGACTAATTCGTTATAAGATTCCTCAATATCCGTAAATATTTTTATTTTCTTCATTTGCGTTTTCTTGTTTCGCACGGGAAGAGAGGCTCGAACTCCCGACACCTGGTTTTGGAGACCAGTGCTCTACCGACTGAGCTATTCCCGTATGTTAGTCGGTTGCAGTTTATTACAACCGACTGTGTATTGTTTAATCGTTATTATTCTACGATTTCTGTGATTTGACCTGAACCTACTGTACGGCCTCCTTCACGGATTGCAAAACGTAAACCTAGGTCGCAAGCTACTGGGTTGATTAGCTCAACTTGGATAGTTACGTGGTCACCTGGCATTACCATTTCTACTCCTTCTGGAAGAGTGATCTCACCGGTTACGTCCAATGTACGAATGTAGAATTGTGGACGATAGTGGTTGTGGAATGGAGTGTGACGTCCACCTTCTTCTTTCTTCAAGATATAAACTTGTGCCTTGAAGTTTGAGTGTGGTTTTACTTTTCCCGGGTGGCAAATTACCATACCGCGTTTGATTTCTGTCTTGTCTACGCCACGAAGTAATAGACCTACGTTATCGCCTGCTTCTCCTTGATCTAGAAGTTTACGGAACATCTCTACACCTGTTACTACAGATTTGATGTCGGCTCCAAGACCTATGATTTGTACTTCATCACCTACTTTTACGATACCTGCCTCGATACGTCCTGTTGCTACTGTACCACGTCCTGTGATAGAGAAGATGTCTTCAACTGGCATCAAGAATGGTTTGTCGATATCACGTGGAGGAAGTGGAATCCATTCGTCAACTGCTGCCATTAATTCCAATACTTTCTCTACCCATTGTGGTTCACCATTCAATGCACCTAGAGCAGATCCGCGGATAATTGGTGTGTTGTCGCCATCATATTCGTATGATGATAATAGATCACGCATTTCCATTTCTACTAGCTCAAACATTTCTTCGTCGTCTACCATATCGCATTTGTTCAAGAATACTACGATCTTTGGTACGTTTACTTGACGTGCTAGAAGGATGTGTTCACGTGTTTGTGGCATTGGACCATCAGTTGCTGCTACTACGATGATTGCACCGTCCATTTGAGCTGCACCTGTTACCATGTTCTTTACGTAGTCAGCGTGGCCCGGACAGTCTACGTGTGCGTAGTGACGGTTAGCTGTTTCGTATTCAACGTGTGATGTGTTGATTGTTATACCACGTTCTTTCTCTTCTGGAGCGTTATCAATTTGATCAAATGATTTTGCACCTTCTGAAGAAAATCCTTGTTCTGCAAGTACTTTAGTAATAGCTGCAGTAAGAGTTGTCTTACCGTGGTCTACGTGACCAATTGTACCGATGTTAACATGCGGTTTGGTTCTTTCGAATTTCTCTTTAGCCATAACTTTATAATTTATTTTTTTTGATTAAATAATTAACTCTTTCTTTACATTTTCCTTTTCTTGAGCTGATGATGGGAATTGAACCCATGACCTCTTCCTTACCAAGGAAGTGCTCTACCCCTGAGCTACATCAGCAAAAAAATAGAGCGGAAGACGAGGCTCAAACTCGCGACCCTCAGCTTGGAAGGCTGATGCTCTATCAACTGAGCTACTTCCGCATTTTCTTGCGTGGGCAAAGATGGATTCGAACCACCGTAGGCGTAAGCCAGCAGATTTACAGTCTGCCCCATTTGGCCACTCTGGTATTTGCCCTGTTTCTATTTCAATGATCTTTCTTTTTGAGCCTCTTGTCGGATTCGAACCAACGACCCCGAGATTACAAATCACGTGCTCTGGCCAACTGAGCTAAAGAGGCATTTCTCTCCACCCCCGTTATAAGCGGGAACTTTAATCGACTGCAAAGTTACACATTATTTTTTACCTGCAAAATATATAGCATATTTTTTTTTGCTTATATTGAGAAATATATGGTTTGCGCTTTATTATATATATATAATGTGTATTTATAGCCTAAATTTTGGCTGTGTTATAATAAGAAAGATACCCAGAATGCCATTCTGGATATCTTTCAAATATTATTCGATTATTTTCCGTTGTATGGACAATTTTGTCTTATCTGTGTGAAAAAGTCGTTGCCTTTGTTGTCTACAAGTATAAAGGCTGGGAAGTTTTCTACTTTTATTTTCCATATTGCTTCCATTCCGAGCTCGGGATATTCTAGGCATTCAATGCTTTTAATGTTGTTTTGTGCTAATATAGCTGCCGGACCGCCGATGCTGCCGAGATAGAACCCGCCGTGCTTTTGGCAGGCGTCGGTTACGGCTTGGCTGCGGTTACCTTTTGCTAGCATTACCATACTTCCTCCGTTGCTTTGGAATAGGTCGACGTATGAGTCCATTCGACCGGCTGTGGTGGGTCCCATTGAACCACATGCCATTCCTTCCGGTGTCTTTGCCGGACCTGCATAGTATATTGGGTGGTCTTTAATGTATTGTGGTAGCTCTTCGCCGTTATCAAGGCGTTCTTTTAATTTTGCGTGGGCTATGTCGCGGCCTACAATTATTGTTCCGTTTAGCGATAGGCGTGTCGATACGGGATATTTATCGAGTTGCTTTAATATTTCGCTCATTGGTTGGTCGAGGTCGATTTGAACGGCATTTCCTTCGCCGTTGTTGCGTAGCTCTTCGGGAATTAATTCTGATGGATTATCATCAAGTTTTTCAATCCATATTCCGTCTTTGTTTATCTTGCATTTGATATTTCTGTCGGCTGAACAGCTTACGCCCATACCTACGGGACAAGATGCGCCATGGCGTGGAAGTCTTACTATGCGTATGTCGTGTGCCAGATATTTTCCTCCAAATTGTGCGCCTAGTCCTATCTTGTGAGCTTCTTTGAGTACTTCATTTTCTAGTTCTATGTCGCGAAATGCTCTGCCGCCTTCATTTCCTGTGGTTGGCAGGTTGTCATAGTAGTGTGTTGATGCTAGCTTGACTGTCAACAGGTTCTTTTCTGCCGATGTTCCGCCTATTACAAATGCTATGTGGTAGGGTGGGCAGGCTGCTGTACCTAGCGTTTTCATCTTTTCTACTAGAAATGGAACGAGTGTCTTAGGATTTAGCAGTGCTTTTGTTTCTTGAAATAGATATGTCTTGTTTGCCGAGCCGCCGCCTTTTGTTACGCATAGAAATTTATATTCCATGCCTTCGGTGGCTTCAATATCAATTTGTGCCGGAAGGTTGCATTTTGTGTTTACCTCGTTATACATATCCAGGGGCGCATTTTGTGAATATCTTAGATTCTCTTCAGTGTAGGTCTTAAATACGCCTAGCGATAGAGCTTCTTCGTCGCAATAGCCGGTCCACACGTGTTGACCTTTCTCGCCGTGGATTATTGCTGTTCCTGTATCTTGGCATAGTGGTAATTTGCCCTTTGCCGATACTTCGGCATTGCGTAAGAAGGTTAGTGCCACATATTTATCGTTGTCGCTTGCCTCGGGGTCGGTTAAGATTTTTGCTACTTGTAGGTTGTGGCTGCGACGTAATAAGAACGAAACATCACGAAAAGCAGTATTTGCTAGCATGGTGAGTCCTTCTTTTGCTACTTTCAATATTGGTTGTCCTTCAAATTCGCCAATCGATACATGATCTTTGGTGAGAAGGTAATATTCTGTATCGTCTGTTCCTAATGGAAATGGAGCTTGATACTTAAATTCAGGGGTTGTTGCCATAAATTTATTATTTTAGTGTAATACGATTATTAATGCAAATTTAATGAAACTTTATTTTATTCTAGCATTTATACTTTATCATTTTCTATTCCGGCGATAATGCTTTCCATAGATTATCATCGGGAATAGGGGCTGTGATGTCGATTTTTTCTTTCGATACGGGGTGGATAAAGTCGATATGTCGGGCTAGTAGGCTTATGCTGCCATCGGGATTACTTCTTTTTGCACCATATTTTAGGTCGCCTTTTATGGGGCAACCTATGGCGGATAGTTGCACGCGAATCTGATGTTTACGCCCTGTGATTAGATTTATCTCTAGCAGATGATAATTGTCGCTGCTCCCTATTAGTTTGTATTTAAGTATCGCTTTTTGTGATCCTTTTTTTTCGATTGTCGAGGCGTATGATTTGTTTGTCTTTTCTACGGTGGTAATATAATGTGTCAGGGTGTCTTCTGTTTTTGCCGGCATTTCTTTTGTGATTGCCCAATAGGTCTTATGAACCTCGCCGTTGCGAAACATTTCGTTCATCCGGCTCAGTGCTTTGCTTGTCTTGGCAAATATTACGAGCCCTCCAACCGGTCGATCGAGGCGATGTGTTACACCACAGAATACGTTCCCGGGTTTTGCATATTTTTCTTTTATCCATTTTTTTAGAGTTTCGCTTAGTGGCTCATCTCCGGTTTTGTCGCCTTGAACTATTTCACCCGGTTTTTTATTTACTATTATCAGGTGATTATCTTCATATATTATGTCCATATTTTGATTCTTTTTTTGTAGCTACAAAAATAGGTCTTTTTAGCTGAATATAAAATAGAATTGTATTTAAAGTGGTGATTATGCTTTATTTGCCTATCATTAATTTACTCAATATGCTGTTCCTTGATATGGTATAGCTTGCAAACAGAGTGATTCCGATTATTACAAATGCAACTATCGAGGCGATTGTAAAGAGCGGGACGAATGGTAGCCCTAATTCTATAAGTGGAGTTTGTAGCATGGTGAGAGGAAACAGAAAAAAGTAGTGAAGAAGATATATTGATAGCGATTCTTGCCCTAGATAGTTGAAATATCGGGCTGCAACTGAAGGCCTTTTATTTTCGCTGTATTCTTTTTCGCTCCATGGAGTTATTAGTGCTATTGCTATAATAATTAGTCCGAGATGCTCAAGTGGCTGGCTGATAAAGTGTCCCCACAGAGGAATATTGGGAAATTCCCAGAAGTATACGGTATAGTACCATGAAATTATAAATAATGCTGTGGCGATGATAAAACCTTTGTTGCTATTTGTAAATGTTGCGAATTTTTCTTTGTGGCAGTTTGCTAATACGCCGAACATAAACACGGGAAAGAAACTTGTGAGCAGCCCCATTCCTGCAATGTCTTTATTTATTTCTGGAAATGATGTGTAATTTGCAATTACGATAAGTGCCAAGTATGTTAATACTACTATTACTATATGTGTTATCAGTCTTTTTGTTTTTGATAAGATTATAGATAGGGGATAATAGATTAAAAACATTTCAAATAGGCAGAGGGTAAACCAATATCCATCTTTCCAATACGAAAAATACATATCTATTAGGTTGCTGGATATTGGCGACTCTAAGTGGCTGTATGGAAAATACCATATCCACAGTGCGCTAACAACAAAGAAGGGAATTATTAATTGTTTGAATCTTTTAGTGATGTTGGGGCGTTGATAGCCTATCTTATAGGTGAGGTATCCACTGATGAAGAAAAATATTGGCATGTGAATCTCGCTGATTAATTTGAATAAGAAGGCTGAATCTATGCCTCTTATGCACATTGTCAGTACGTGTCCCATAACTACCATAAATATTGCTATCCCTTTTAGTAAGTCGAAATATTTAATGCGTTGTTGTTTTATAGCTTCCATTATTATTATTGATCTTCTATTCGTTCTATCAACGAGGGGTGTATAAATGTTGTGGCTACAGCTGCTATTCCGGGTATGGTTACTACCACTCGGCGATCGCCTTTTACTCTCACAAATTCGCCTATTGTGCCTTCAAAAATTCCTCCTGTAATTCTCACTCTTTCGCCTTTTTTCATAGTGGCTGTGTCGCAATCGAGATATATAATTTGTTCATTGTAATTTCCGGCTACGGCTATGAAGTTTTTCATTTGATTATCGGAAATAATGATTGGACGGCGGGTTTCTCGGTCCATTATATATCTTATTGGCAATGGCGTGTGTATCTTAAATTCTATCATATCTTCTCGGCTGGAGCGTATAAATATTAGATTATTGATTGCCGGAACTAGCATTTTTATTCGTCTTTCGCCTTTCATCACTTCTTTATAGCGCATTGGCAAAAAATATTCTATGCCTTTTTCTTTAAGCTCGTCGGCTACTTTTAGCTCTCTATTATATGTTACTCGTATTGCATACCAGTGATTCTCGCAATTATTCTTTTGTGATTCATTCATTTTTTATATGCTTTTTCTTGTGGCGCAAATATATAATATCTTATTTGTTTAAGAAAATAATGTCCCGAAATAAATTTGCGGGACATTATTAAGCCGTCTTTATCCGACGTTATTTGATTAGAATTGATTAGCGTATTGCTAAATTTGAAGTTTGTGCTAATTCTTGATATGCATATACTCCGGCTTGTGATAACTCTACTGTTCTGAACTCGCCTTCTGGGGTTACCATCTTTACGTGGGTGTCGTCGACAAAGGTCATAAATGTTCTTGATTCCCCATTAGCTTCTAATGCCCATGAATTATCTTCTTCGTTGAATGCGAATTTTACTACCGATTTATCGCGCTCGCTTGTTATTGTATATCCGTCTTTGTCGCATTTCACTAGGTAACGTCCGTCTTGACCATCAATTACACGTGTTCCGTATGCTACAGGATTGCTTCCCGACCAGAATTCAATGCTGTTGATTACAACTACGTCGGCCAATACTGTCAATTCATAAACGGGTAATATCCAGAATGCAAAGAATACTAATTCATTTACAAATTTGTTACCGACTTGCTTGTTCCATGATAATACTTTGTTGGAAAGAGCAAAACTTCCGATACATGATGTAAACATCAATGAGCTTGAGATCGCTAATACGATTGCTACTGAAAGATATTTCTTCTTCATTTTGTTTGATAATAGTTTAATAATTAATTTTTTAGTCCCTATTCACTTTTATGCGGTAAAGGTCGTAAATCTTTTCTACTTTTGCAACATATTCTACGGTTTGTTTACCTTTAAAATATCCATATTTACACACTTCATCGTTGAAATATTCGGGATTCGATTTCAGTAGTATTGTCTGTTCTACGTTGTCGTTCCATTTATCAGAAATTTTACCATATTTTTTTGCCAATTCTATTGCATCAATCACATGGCCGAGACCTGAGTTATAGGCGGCTATGATAAAGATTATTCGTTCTTTATCATCATAGATATATGGGGATAGTTGACGGTCTAAATCTCGTATATAGGCTGTGGCGGCTTTGATGCTTTGCTCGGCATTATCTAGCTCATCGGCTTCTAGCCCATAGGCATAGGCTGTGCGGGGCATTAGCTGCATTAAGCCTTTTGCTCCTGCCCACGACTCTGCTGTCGGGTTAAATTGTGATTCGGTATAGGCTTGCGCGGCAAGTAATCTCCAATCCCAGCCAATACTTATGGAGTAGTGCTTAAATAGTCTATCATATGCCGATATTTTACCTCCTTTTATGTCTAGAATATAATCTTGATTTTTCTCGTTGTTGTTTTTGCTGTTTTCAAAGTATCTTTTGAGCAGGGCTTTAGAAGAGGCTTCGTTTTTTGCTTCTTTAAACCATTTGTTTATCGTGTCTCCAAGCCATATTTGTTTCTTCGATACTGCCCACGATGCACGCTGAGGAAAACTTACTTGCAACGATATGTCGATATTGTCATAATAGGTGCGATTAAGCCGTGCTATATCACTGTCAACAATTGTTAGTGGAATTTCTCCTCCCGACACCATTTCTATTAGGTCTTCTGTTATCAATGTGTCTTGCATGATGGAGTGGATCTTTATTCCGCCGCCTACTTCGTTATTTAGGTTGTTTAGCCGTGATTCATATTTCGAGTTTTTCTCTACATACACGTCTTTGCCTACCAGCTCGGTTACATCTTGGATAATTGTTTTTTCTGTATTCTTGCGCTGTACTAATACTTGATGGGTTATCGTTTCTTTGCCACAATGTCGTAATTTTGTCTTATACTCATTTGTGATGGGTATCTCGTAGGCAATAAGGTCTATGCGACCGGCATTGAGCATTGATATTAGAGACTCCATATTTTGTGCTACGGTTATCTTAACAGCTTTCCCTTTATCTTTGGCAAATTGCTGGGTTAATTCATATTCGTAGCCCATTTCTTCACCTTTATAAATAAAGTAGGAGGTAGGCCCATAGAGCGTGCCTACTTTTATTGTGTCGGGTAATGCTTTTGTTGGCGTTGTTGCTGTATTCTCGCTCTTTTTGTTTGTGCAACCTGCTATCGACAATAGTAAAACCGTTATTGTTACTAAATACTTAAATGCTTGTTTCATTGTTATCAAGCGGTTTGAGTCTTTATCAATAATTAAATGTGCCTTTTTCCGAAATTATTGTTAATGAGTTGCTTGCCGCTTCTTCTACGCGACCTACTATTTGGGCGTCTATCCCGAATTGTTCTGATAGGGCTATTACACTTGCGGCATCTTCGGCTTTTACATAGATTTCCATTCTATGTCCCATGTTGAACACTTTATACATTTCTTTCCAGTCGGTACCCGATTGCTCTTGTATTAATCTGAAAAGGGGTGGGATAGGGAAGAGGTTGTCTTTAATTACTCGTTTGTTATTTACAAAGTGCATTATTTTGGTCTGTGCGCCACCCGAGCAATGCACCATGCCATGTATCTTGCTGCGCATTGTGTCGAGTAGTTTCTTTATTACGGGGGCATAAGTGCGAGTGGGCGATAATACTAGTTGCCCCGCATTGAGCTCTGTCCCGTCTACTTTGTCGGTAAGCTTTACTGCTCCCGAGTAGGTTAACTCATCGGGTACGTTTGAATCATAGCTTTCGGGATATTTCAAGGCTAAATATTTTGCAAATACATCGTGTCGTGCCGAGGTTAAGCCATTACTTCCCATACCACCATTGTATGTCTTTTCGTAGGTGGCTTGCCCCGATGATGATAGACCTACAATCACGTCGCCACCTGCTATGTTGGCGTTATTTATAACGTCGCTACGCTTCATTCGACAGGTTACGGTGCTGTCTACTATGATGGTGCGCACAAGGTCGCCTACGTCGGCGGTCTCTCCTCCGGTACTATATATATTTACCCCCATTTCGCGTAGCTCGGTTAGCAATTCTTCAGTTCCGTTGATTATTGCCGCTATCACTTCGCCGGGAATTAGTAGCTTGTTTCTGCCTATGGTCGATGACAATAATATATTGTCGGTTGCTCCCACACATAGCAAGTCGTCGATATTCATTATTAAAGCATCTTGGGCTATCCCTTTCCATACACTTATATCGCCTGTCTCTTTCCAATATAGATAGGCTAGTGATGATTTTGTCCCTGCACCGTCGGCGTGCATAATATTACAATAGTCGGGGTCTCCACCTAATATATCAGGGATAATTTTACAGAATGCGTTTGGATATAGTCCTTTGTCTACATTCTTTATTGCTTTATGCACATCTTCTTTCGAGGCTGATACTCCTCGTAGATCGTAACGTTGGTTGCTCATATTGATTGTTAGATATTGCTGATTATTAATAGATATGCTATTGATGCAGGAATCACAAGCAGAAGGCTGTCTATGCGATCGAGTATTCCTCCATGTCCCGGAAGTAATTTCCCCGAGTCTTTCACTTTTAATGTGCGCTTTATTAGAGATTCACTTAGGTCGCCCCATGTTGCCGATAGCGACACTGCTACACCAAGACCTATCCACTCAGCGATATCCATTCTTGTCCCTATGGATTCGTCGAAATAGAGTGAAATTATTATTGATGCAACAATTACAAAAAATAAACCTCCGAAAAAACCTTCCCACGATTTCTTTGGAGAAATGCGCTCAAATAGCTTGTTCTTGCCGATTAAGCTCCCTACACAGAATGCTCCGGTATCGTTTAACCAGATAAATATAAATAGAACTAATACTATCGGTGCTCCTATCCTATAATACAAAATATTGATTAATGCTAGTGGTAGTGCTACATAGAGCTGCCCCATCAGGCTGTATGCCATATTCGACAAGGGCGAAATTTCATGGGTATATAGCTGGGCAATCTGCCTTATTATGATATATAATATATATGGTGTCAGCCATACTAGCGATTCTATGTTATATTGATATCGGGCATACAATCCACCAAACATGGCTATGCCTCCGAGTACATCTATTATTTTGGTGAGATTCTTTTCTTCCGGTATGGTCAACCTATAAAATTCGGTTAATCCTAATATGGTTAATAATGTGAACACGCATAGATATAGCGTGCTACTAGTGGCTATTAGCGATAATACTATTAGTGCCACAAATAATGAACCTGTTATGGTTCGCGTAAGCAATTTTTTCACGTCGTTTTTAAGTGATAGTTAGCGTCTACAAAGATAGTTATTGCAGACAAACAATGCAAGCATACAGCTGAAAATTGCTTATCAGCTTGCACTTATTTAATTTAATTGATGAGGAGCAAAAGCAGTGTGATAATTAATTTTAGCTGCTTAGAAGAACTGGCTTACATCGCTGATAGGCACTCTCTGCTATCGTTTTTGCCTTTGTCTATTATCTTTCTGCTAGATATTATTTTTAGGTTTTTTTACCTGTTTATTATTGCTGTGCAAAAAAAATGAAGCCTTTTTGAAAAATAAAAAACAGATTGTTTTGATTATGGGCTCATTATCACTAACTTTGCACCCTGAAAAAGGTTAGGTATGCAAAAAATTAGAAATATTGCCATTATCGCACACGTCGACCATGGCAAAACTACTTTGGTAGATAAGATGTTACTTTCCGGCAACTTGTTTCGAGAGAACCAAAATGCTGGTGAATTAATTTTGGATAATAATGACTTAGAGAGGGAAAGAGGGATAACAATCCTTTCAAAAAATGTCTCTATTAATTATAAAGATTACAAGATTAATATAATTGACACTCCGGGACACTCCGATTTTGGTGGTGAAGTGGAGCGTGTTTTAAATATGGCTGATGGTTGTCTACTTCTTGTAGATGCTTTTGAAGGCCCTATGCCTCAGACTCGTTTCGTGTTGCAAAAAGCAATTCAAATGGGGTTGAAGCCTGTCGTTGTCGTCAATAAGGTGGATAAGCCTAATTGTCGTCCTGACGAAGTACAAGAAATGGTATTCGACCTAATGTGCAATCTTGATGCTACTGAAGATCAATTAAATTTCCCTACACTTTTCGGTTCAGCCAAACAAAATTGGATGAATACTACTTGGAAGGAACCTATTGATAATATCAATCCACTTCTTGATGCTATTATAGAATATATCCCCGAGCCTCAAGCATTTGAAGGTGAGCCTCAATTGCTTATTACTTCGCTCGATTACAGCTCTTACGTAGGTCGTATTGCTGTGGGACGTGTTCATCGTGGCACCCTCAAAGAGGGTATGGAAGTCGGGCTTTGCAAAAAAGACGGTAGCGTAGTTCGTCAAAAGATTAAAGAGCTTCACACATTTGAAGGAATGGGACGTAAAAAGGTTGCAAGTGTCTCTTCAGGTGATATTTGCGCACTTGTAGGAATCGAGGGATTTGAAATTGGCGACACTGTTACTCTTTTCTCTAACCCCGAACCTCTCCCTCGTATTGCTATTGATGAGCCGACTATGTCGATGACTTTTACTATCAACGATTCCCCTTTCTTTGGTAAAGATGGTAAATTTGTTACTACTCGTCATATTGCCGATCGCCTTATTAAGGAGCTTGATAAAAACTTGGCACTTAAAGTAAATCGTACTGATAACGAAGATGCTTGGGTGGTTTATGGACGTGGTGTACTTCACTTGTCGGTGCTTATTGAGACTATGCGTCGAGAGGGGTATGAGCTTCAAGTAGGACAACCTCAAGTTATTGTGAAGGAGATTAATGGCGTTAAATGCGAGCCTGTCGAGCTACTTACGATTAACGTTCCCGAAGAATATTCTAGTAAGGTGATTGATATGGTTACTCGTCGTCGTGGCGAAATGATTGCTATGAGTACTCAGAACGACCGTATTCACCTCGATTTCAATATCCCTTCTCGTGGTATTATCGGGCTTAGAACAAATGTATTGACCGGATCGGCTGGTGAGGCTATCATGTCGCACCGTTTCATTGAATATCAACCTTGGAAAGGTGATATTGAACGTCGTACCAATGGTTCGCTTATCGCTATGGAAGCCGGTACTGCTTATGCTTATGCTATCGACAAACTGCAAGATCGCGGGCGTTTCTTTATTTTCCCTCAAGAAGAGGTATATGCAGGTCAGGTCGTAGGTGAAAATGCTAAAGAAGGCGACATAGTGGTTAACGTTACAAAGTCGAAAAAACTTACTAATACTCGTGCATCGGGTACTGATGACAAAGCAAGAATCATTCCACCTGTTGTATTCAGCCTTGAAGAGGCTCTGGAATATATCAAAGAAGATGAGTATGTCGAGGTTACTCCTAATCATTTACGTCTTCGTAAGATTATTCTCGACGAGACCGAGCGCAAACGCTCAAATCGTAGCTAGATTTTTTTAGATTAATATTATAACATTAATACATCGTGGCTGTCTCAGTTACGATGTATTTTTTTGTATTATTACTTTCACTCTTTTTAGAATTATACCTATAAATCGTTACTTTAATTATGACAAATGCTCATCATTTGTTATGAAAATGGAATAAATTATGAATATTAACATTGTTTAACTCTGTTAAATTACACAGTGTAATTATTAGAGCTAATTTTGCACTAATTGTAAAGTAATATTTATTATTTGCTTTCAAAATGTTGTGAATACTCTTGTTGCTATTCCATAAGTTACATTATGAGCTTCAGTATAGATACGCAATATAATTTATTAATCCATATATTAAGTATGAAAAAAACGTTACTTCTTACTTTGGTATTAGCTACTACTTTTGCTTTTTCGGCAAAAGTGCAATATCATCGTTCGTCGTCTGCTTCGTTGAAGCAGATTAACACTCAGGGGCATGCCGTTGCTACTCCTAAGGTGCTTTTATCAATTGTCGATGGCGTGGCTAAATGGGCTGATGTCCCGGCTAACGCTTTAGAAATCCCGGTTAATCATTCTTTGGGTAAAAATGAGCCTGATAATATTGCTCTTTACACTACTATCGACGGTAATGGTGATGGGCAAGGTTGGAAAGTTGGTGGATTCACCGGCTATTCTGTTTGTCTGACTTCTAATTCTGCTGTTATTAAAGGATCTGATGACTGGATGGTTACTCCTCCTATTCATCTGTTACCTAATGTAGAATATTCTTTTAAATTTGAAGATGGCTGTGCCACTACTTCAAGCAAGGGTGGTAAGATTGAAGTGAATTATGGCCCTCAACCTACGGTTGAAGCTATGACTAAAGTCCTTTTCGCCGACCCTGAACATACAGCCAATGCTACTTCATTCACCGAAGTTAGTAGAAATTTCACTGTCGTTGAAGAAGGTTATTACTATTTTGGCTTCCATGCAATCTCTCCAAAAGGAAGTAGTATTAAGATTCGTAACCTCGCTATTACTGTGGCTAAAGCGGAAGTTGATGTCCCTGCCGCCGGTGAATTATCTTACACTCTGGCTCCTAAAGGGGAATTAAAAGCTGCTGTGAAATATATTGCTCCTACTAAGACTAAATCGGGTGCCGATCTTACTGCTATTTCCGAAGTTGTTATTTCGGTTAATAAGACTGCTAATATTCAGAAGTTTGCTAATGTTACCCCGGGACAAACTATCGAGTTTGAAACCGCATTATTACACAGTGGTAATAATAAAATCGAAGCTATTGCTTATGTCGATGGCGAACCGGGCGATGCTGTAACACTCACTAGCATATATTGCGGTCCTGATAATCCTAAAATCCCTACTAACCCTAAAATCGTACTTGCCGATGATAACAAACACGTAACTGTGTCTTGGGATCCTGTTGGTGAAGTGGGCGAGAGTGGTGGTTATGTCGATGTAGCTAAAGTTACTTATTACATTTTCGACGCTTTTGGATCTTATTACGATCCTGCAATTGCTTCTACTACCGAGACTTCTTATACTTTTGATTATTCTGATTGGGTAAAACAAGATTTTGTGGCTTATCAGATTACTGCAGGTGTGGGAGAAGACTTTTACTCGCTTGCTGCTTCTACAGGTATAGTTTTAGCTGGTGATCCTGAAGTCCTTCCTTATTCCGAGAGCTTTGCTAATGCCGACTTCACTCAGATTTGGGCTATGGATCCTTTGACTACAAATAAAGGTTGGTATGCTGGTACTATTAACGATAATGAACTTCAAATTAATACTTCTGAAGAGGGAGCCGAACCTATTTATCTAAACTCTCAAGATGGTGATAATGGATTGTTTATGGCTATGCCTATGGCTAAAGATGCTATATATGGTATGCAGTCGGCTAAGATTAATATCGCTACCGCTAAAAATCCTGTCATAGAATTTTGGGCTCAGGGAATGGGTAGCAATATTGATGTGATGGTAGCTCGCGAAGCTGGTGAATTTGCTAGCATCAAGACTATCAAATTTAAAGAAACACCTACAACAAAATGGACTCTTTATCGATTTGCTCTCGACGATTTCAAGTCGGCTAAATATATCAGAATCGCTTTAAGATTAACAGCTGTCGATAATACAGATACCGAAACTTGGAGTATTCCGCTCGATAATATCCGTGTACGCGATTTAGTTGATAACGACCTTCGTATTTTCGCTCCTATTGCACCTAAAAAGGTGAAGGCTGGTGAATCGGTTGCTATTTCGGCTCGTATCGAAAACCTTGGAACTAAAGATTGCTCGGGTGCTTCTGCCGAATTGTATGTTAACGATAAATTGGTCGAGACTAAGGCTGTCGAGGCTATTGTAGCTAATGGCTTTGCTCCTGTTTCGTTCGCTTATGCTACCGATGCAGTTACTCCTGAATCTCTTAAATTTGCTGTTAAGATTGTAAGTGCCGGCGATGCTGTCGAAAGAAATAATATGGTATGGGCTAATGTTGCTGTCATTCAATCGATTTTGCCTGCTGTCTCAGGACTTAATTCTACTGTAGTAGGTGAAAATGTTACGCTGTCGTGGACTGCTCCCGATTTGTCTGCCGGAAATACTCCGGTAGCTGTTGTCGAAGATTTTGAAAGCGCTGATTACACTCCGCTTACTATTTCCGACTTCGGTGGTTGGACTCTTGTCGATGGAGATAAGAAAAAAACCTATAATATCTTGCGTGAAACAAATAATCCTTACCAGACTCAACCACAAGCATTCCAATTATTCAATCCTATCGTTGCTGCTGTGCCAGAAAGCTCGTTGATTGATGCCCAACCTCATAGTGGTAATCAATTCCTTGTTGCTTGGAGTGCCGGTGGTGCAGCTAACGACAACTGGTTGATTTCTCCTGAACTTTCGGGCGCTGAACAGACTATCTTTTTCTTCGCTAAGAGCTTCTCGCTTGCTTGGCCTGAATCTTTTGAAGTGCTTTATTCTTCAACCGACAAACAGACTGCCAGCTTTGTGAAAATTGAAAGTGTAGTGAATTATCCTGAAAATGGTCAAGTTCCTGAAGTGTGGACTGAGTTTAAAGCTGTAATTCCTGCAGGTGCTAAGTATTTCGCAATTCACCACAATTCTTACGATTCGGGTGCATTATATGTCGATGATATTTCTTTCAGTGCAGCTCCTCAAATCCCTGCCGATTTAGCTGTATTAAGTTACAATATATATCGTGATGGCAAGAAGATTAATCAAAATAGTGTTACTGATACTAAATTCGACGAGACTCCTCTTGCTGCTGAAATGGCATCGGGCGACTATAAATTTACTTATCAAGTTGCTCCTCTCTATAATCATGGTGAGGGTATTGCTTGCGCTCCTATTGAGGTTTCTGTTGGACACGTTTCGATTGCCGAGATTGCTGCCGACCAAAATACTGATGCAACATACTATAATCTTCAAGGTATAAAGGTTGCTGTCGACGACTTGACAACGGGCGTATATATCCGCACTATCGCCGGTAAAGCCGAAAAAATTGTTATTACTAAATAATAAGCATCTAACTAAAATCTAAATAATTCAGCCACTATGCAATCAAGCATAGTGGCTGTTTATGTTTATCTAAATCGAAAATATTGTCGGCTGTTGACTTACAGATAGTTCATATCCGGCGCTCACCGTGAATGTATGATTCAAAATCTATTTCCATTGTCATAAGAGATTACAAAAACTAATGGCTGATAGTATAGCCTATCCGGGTGTCGTTCGGCTCTGGCTGTGTGTGAATCTTATTTCTTTGATTTCTCGTCAGAGAATTTGTTGGGAAATGCAATTGACAGTCGTGGACGTGAATATGAATATATAATCAATGCCATTCCGGCAATAATAAATGGTATACTCAATAGTTGTCCCATATTTAGTGCCATTGTTTCTTCAAATTCTACTTGTGCGTTCTTCACATATTCTATTAAGAATCGTGCGGTGAAAAGCCACGTGAGGAATACTCCAAATATTAATCCGGGACGTTCTTCGGCATTACGCTTCCAATACATAAACATCATAAGCCCGAATAGGGCAAGATAGGCGAGTGCCTCGTAGATCTGTGTCGGGTGCGATGGCGCGGTGAATATTGGCTCGGCTCCATTCATCCATTGGTGTAGATTCTGTACAAATCTAAAGCCCCACGGCATATCGGTGGCATGACCAAATATCTCGTGGTTCATCAGGTTGCCGAGTCTTATCATTGCGCCTACTAGGGCTACCGGGATAACAAGCCTGTCGAATGTCCATAATGCGCTTCGGTGGGTTACAAATTTTGAAAAAATGAATATGGCGATTATTATCCCTATGGTCCCGCCATGACTGGCTAGACCACCTTCCCATATTTTGAATATCTCAATTGGGTGTACGCTGTAATAGTCCCATTGATAGAAAAATACATGCCCCAGCCTTGACCCTAATATTGTGGCTACAACAACATATATGAACAGCTTCCCGAGCCAAGCTTCGGGGGCGCCTTCATGTCGAAATATCCTATAAACTATCTCATATCCAATCCAGAATCCTATGGCAAACATTAAACCATACCATCTCACGGTTACTACACTGCTAAATATTTCGGGATTGGCTGTCCAGGTTATAAATTCTATCATAATTCATCTTTTTTAATTTGTATGTGCAAAAGTAAGTTTTTTTTGCGAAATATACTTATTATAAACAATAAATGCGATACCGTATTAATTATTACGGCATCGCATTATTATTTTTGCTATTCGACGATTATACGAGATGTTTAATCAATTCTTTGCGATCTCCTGCAAGTAAATCTATCACGGGGATTTCAATCATTGTATAAGCTCCTGATTTTTGTCGCTTTGTGGCGCGGGCTGCTCCAACTAGTATTTGTGCTGTCAAGGCAGGATTGTTTATGCTCATATTAAACTCAAAGCGTTGGTTTTGGGTGTTGCCAGATACACCTTTGCGCACCATATTTACTCCGTGTCCCATATCTTTAACATCGTCTACACTCGATACTTGCATCACATGCGTTTCGTCGTGGGCAAAGTAGGGGTCGCTCTTTATGGCTTTGGTTATATCGGCTAGATTATAGCCGTTCTCTAGCTCTACATAGACCATACGACGATGAATCCCTGTCCCTAAGGGTATTGTCATCGAGAGGGCATCCTTTACGCCTTCTTTCGATTTTGCGGCTACTGTGTGTCCCATGCTCATTCCGGGCCCAAAGTTGGTATAGGTAATACCTTTAGGGGAGGCGGCTTGTAATAGAGTCCTTACGATTGAGTCGCTTCCGGGATCCCAGCCTGCCGATACTATTGCTACCGTACCATGTGCTTGGGCTATTGGATTCAAAATATCTAATAGTGGAACAATTGATGTGTGTATATCAAAGCTGTCTACGGTATTGATGCCTTTTGCTAGATATTCGCTTGCATATTTCTCTACCTCGCGTGTCGGGGTACTCAATATTGCTACGTCTACATTCTCTAGCTCGTCTATTGTCGTAACGACTTTATAACCACTTAGCTCGTCTGGAATGTTTGTTATGTTGCGTCTTACTATGCCGGCTATCTCAAAGTCGCTGGAGGCGTTGAGGGCTTCTAGAACATAATGTCCTATGTTACCATATCCTACTATGGCTGCTCTAATTTTTGTCATATATATATTTTTCAATTTTGGTATACAAAAATAATGCAATTCGAGATAAATTGCATTATTCTCATATACATATTTCCTTAGAAATAATATTATTTATAACTTTAATATTTTTTCACAGACAACCGAGCAACCTTTGCAAATTCTCTATTTGATGATTCCAAAGCTCGATAGTGCTTTTCTTATCATCTTCATCTTCGGCAAAGTCGGTTATTATTAGAGTAGTGCTGTCGGTTATTTCGGAGGTGCTTATTCGCATTTCAAAATACACTTTTTCGTTCTCATAATCATCGTTCCATCTATATCGCGCATAGTTTCCTAGTCGGCTGCCTAAAATTAGTGCTTGGCTGGTCGAGCCTTTCCATGTAAAGTCTATCGTCTTTCCATTCTGGATTACTTTATCGGCAAACCATTGCGATAACCCGGGTGGAGTTGCTATATGATTCCAGAGTAGCATTACCGGAGCTCTCTTCATATCGTATTCTATAGTAAATCGTTCTTTTATCATGGTTTTATCTATATGTTTTTTTTCAATGATCTTTCGATTGCTAATTAAATACATTTATCTTAACTTGACAACTATTTATACGAAAATTCATATCGAAATCATTTATTTTTTCAATTTTAGCATTTTTACTACATCTTTCTTAAATTCTCTGAACTTTTAAACGTAAATTTGTATGAGAATTCTATAAACACTAAATATTATGGGACTGTTTAATAAACTTAAAGAGAGGGCTAAGAACGATAAACAAAGAATCGTTCTCCCTGAAAGTACGGAAAATCGCACACTGACGGCTGCTAATCAATTGATTGCCGATGGCATTGCTGATATTATTCTTGTAGGTGATCCTGTTGAGATTATGCGTGAAGCAGAAAAACTTAATTTGAAGCATATTGACGCTGCCACTATTTATAATCCTAACGATGCGGACGTTATTGAAAAATATGCACAATTATTTTTTGAAATGCGTAAATCGAAAGGTATTACCATTGAGGAAGCGCGTAAAATTGCTGCTAATCCTTTATATTTTGGTTGCCTTTTAATTAAAGCAGGTGAGGCTGATGGTCAAGTGGCTGGAGCTATGAATACTACGGGAAATGTCCTTCGTGCTGCTTTCCAAGTGATTAAGACGGCACCGGGTATTAGTGTTGTGTCGGGGGCTTTCCTTATGCTCCTTCAACAGGGTAGCCCGTATGGTGAAGATGGAGTTTTAGTTTTTGCCGATTGTGCTGTTGTCCCTGCGCCTACTGCGCCCGAGCTCGCTCAGATTGCTATTTCTACGGCGAAGACGGCTCGAGATATTGCGGCTATCGAGCCACGTATTGGTATGCTTAGCTTCTCTACAAAGGGTAGTGCTAAGCACGAGATGGTGGATAAAGTGGTCGAAGCTACTCGATTAGCTCACGATATGGAACCATCACTTCCTATTGATGGTGAGCTGCAAGCAGATGCTGCGCTCGTGCCTTCTGTTGGCTTTAGCAAAGCTCCGGGTAGTCCTATTGCCGGAAATGCTAATGTGTTGGTTTTCCCTTCGCTCGAAGTAGGTAATATAGCATATAAACTCGTTCAGCGTCTTGCCGGGGCTCAAGCTGTTGGGCCAATTCTTCAAGGTCTTGCCGCTCCGGTTAACGATTTATCTCGTGGTTGCAGCCCCGAAGATATTTATAAAACTGTAATAATTACTTGTAACCAAGCTATTGGTGCTAAAGAAAATAAATGATTATGAATATTCTTGTCCTTAACTGTGGTAGCAGTTCGGTTAAATACAAACTAATTGAAATTAAAGACAATAAGGTTCTCGCCGAAGGTGGGGTCGAAAAAATAGGTCTGGAAGATGCGTTCTTGAAGTTTAAACGTGCCGACGGATCGAAACAAATTGTTAAACTTAAAGCTAACGACCACAAGGGAGCAATTGGTGCTATTCTTGAGAATCTTACCGATAAGGTTGAAGGTTGCATTAAGAGCTTTAATGAAATCGATGCAGTAGGGCATCGTGTAGTTCATGGGGGCGAAAAGTTTAACAAGAGTGTCCTTATAAATGATGATGTTATTGCCAAGGTGAAAGAGTGCTATGGTATTGCTCCTCTTCATAATCCTGTAAATATGGCTGGAATCGAGGCTATTTCTGCACTCATGCCTGCTGTGCCTCAAGTTGCAGTTTTCGATACGGCTTTCCACCAGTCTATGCCTGCTAAGTCGTTTATGTATGCATTGCCTTATCGCTTCTATAAAGAAGACGGTATTCGTCGCTATGGTTTTCACGGAACCAGCCACAGATATGTGTCTAAGAGGGTCTGCGAATTTTTATCAGTCGATGCTAAGTGCCAACGTATAATCACTTGCCATATTGGTAATGGTGGTAGCATTACTGCTGTCATGAATGGTAAATCAATCGATACGTCTATGGGATTAACCCCTGTCGAAGGTCTTATGATGGGTACTCGTTGTGGTGATGTCGATCCGGGAGCTTTGACTTTCTTGATGACAAAGCATAATCTTTCGGCTGGCGATTTGCAGAATATTATCAACAAGGAGAGTGGACTTCTCGGTATTAGTGGTGTATCGTCGGATATGCGTGAGATTGATGCCGCAATAAAAGATGGTAATGAACACGCTAAATTAGCTATCGAGGTGTATAAGCAACGTGTCATTAAATATATTGGCGCTTATGCTGCCGAGATGGGTGGCGTCGACATTATAGTTTTCACCGGTGGTGTAGGGGAGAATCAATCGGTAGTGCGTCAAGATGTCTGCCGTCCTCTTGCATTTATGGGTGTGAAACTTGATGAAAAATTAAATGCTACCATACATGGCGATGAGGCTACAATTAGCGTTGATGATTCTGCTATTAAGGTTGTCGTTATTCCTACCGATGAGGAGTATATGATTGCTCGCGACACAGAAGCAATTGTCGAAGGACGTGAAGCCGAATAGCAGATACTCTAATAATATAGAAATGGAGAATGTATTTTTTTACATCCTCCATTTTTTTGCTGCATTCGCAAGAATGTTTATATGTTTTTGCCCATGTCATAAGCTTCTTTAAGGGCTTTATTCCCCGATATTTCTCCTTTTTTCCACGCACCAAGACCGGATACTATTCCTGATACTTGTGGCGAGTCGAGACAATCAAGGAAGCCCTGAAGTTCTATTATTGCTTTATCAACAGTGCTATTACCATTTTCTGCTGCCGTAAAGAGATAATAAAAGCGTTTATTGCTCATTTCGGTATATCTTGCACAACAACGGTCGATAAAGACTTTTAATTGTCCACACATAGCATAGAAATATATTGGAGTGGCTAGCACGATTATGTCGGCTTCAACCATTTGTTGCAAGATTTCTTCCATATCATCTTTCTGTATACATTTATGACTAGTAAAGCAGGAATTACACCCTTTGCAATAATTGATTTGTTTATCACCAAGAAAGACTTTGGTTACCTTATGTTTGGCATTTTCCGCCCCTAATTTGAATTGCTCGCTCAGACTGTCCGAATTGCCTCCTTTGCGTGGAGAAGATGAGATTATTAATACTTCCATTTTTTTTCTTTTGTTTGTTTTATGCAAATATCTTCATATTTTTACAGAGTAATGTATACTTTTTGATGAATTGTGGATACAAATCACTGATCCTTTTTTTCTACTGCTTGTTTGTCGACTTTTTATTTTTATTTTTGTCAAATTATAATTAAAATTATTATGAATGATGATATTCAAAGAATTGATACAGTTGATGAATATAATAAACTAATGGGAATAGATACGAAGAACCCACTCGTTTCAGTGATCGATTTTTCTAAAACTAATTGTTGCCTTGATTTTCCTGCCGGGCATTCTTTCGGATTTTATGCAGTGTTTCTTAAAGATGCTAGATGTGGTGATATGAAATATGGCAGAAATTATTATGATTATCAAGATGGAACACTCGTTTTTCTTTCGCCTGAACAGATTATTAAAATAGAAAATCGCACAAAGCATGCTCCACAAGGTTGGGCTTTATTATTCCACCCTGATTTGTTGCGTGGAACTCATCTTGCTCGTGAAATGAAAAATTATTCATTCTTTTCTTACAAAGTCTTTGAAGCTCTTCATCTTTCGCTTGAAGAAAGGATAATGGTTATTGATTGTTTTAAGAATATTTTTATCGAATTATCTCGCCCTATCGACAAGCATAGCAAAACCCTTATTGTGTCAAATATTGAGCTGTTTCTTAATTATGCTCTTCGTTTCTATGATCGCCAGTTCATCACTCGAGCTAATGTTAATAGCGACATATTATCGCGTTTTGAATCGTTGCTAAATGAATATTTTATTTCTGATGCTCCTAAAGCGATGGGTATACCTTCAGTTAAGTATTGCGCCGAAAAATTAAATATATCGCCTAATTATCTTAGCGACTTGCTTCGTAAAGACACGGGCAAAAGTGCTATTGAGCATATACAAAATAAACTAATTGAATCGGCTAAAAACAAACTATACGATCCTAAAAATTCTGTAAGCGAGATTGCTTATAGTCTTGGGTTTGAATATCCTCAATATTTCAGCCGCTTCTTCAAAAAATATGTGGGGGTTACGCCCAATCAATATCGACAATAGATGGATGTCTGCTTTTTTACGAAGCTCTTTAATTATAAAAGGAGTAGCGTTTCACAACGTTACTCCTTGGATATAAACCTGTAATCACTTTTTTTATCTCAGTTTCCTAAATTTATAATATTGTATAAGTATTAATTATTTCATTGTAATATTCTTTTACATCACTCCATTTATAATATGGATAAATATCAGTTTTTACCGGGATTGAAGTCTCTTTCTCATTATGAAGAAATTTAACTACGATGTCGTTAGCATTCTTCTTATTCCTGAAGAATACAATTTGGATATTTCCTGCCATTGGGGCAATCTTGAAATCGCTGAAGTGTTTGTAAAAGTCATAAGGGTTTTCTACCGAGTTATAGCAGTCTTTTAATCGCATAAGTCCTGTAAGTGGTATCAAGTTGCCATCGTGCGCAAATCTAAATGTTCCGCCATTGCCTCCTGTTGCTATTACTTCATCGGCACTCGATATTATATTTTTTAATGCCGGACATGCGTTTGCTAGTAGTAGTCCTTTGTTGCCGGCATAGTTGCCATCGCATACATAGAATCGATAATTAAATGCCTGCCAAATATCAAATAATTCCTGCTTCTCAAATATGTCAAAGAAACTTATGTCGCTTTCCATATTCTGCATGTCTATTGCTATCCAATAGAAGCCCCAGATTAATTCTGATGGATTCACGTTCTTTAAGATATATGTGCTGTCGCTGAACAAGGATTTGGTTAATCGTTCGCCTTTAGTATGACTGGCTTCAAATTTTCTGTATTCTTCGCGCCATGGACCTTCTTGTGATGTGTATTTATTCGATTTCTCACTATGGTAGTTCAGGTAATACATATATTTGTTGCTCGACTCTTGTGTTATATCTAGCTTGGGATTGCGCTCTTTTAAGCCTTCGCAGAATGCGTCCATACTTAGGACACAACGTACTACTATTGTTGAGCGGGCTGACATATTTACATTATCTTTAAATATCGTTGGATAATTGTCATATAACCTATGTGCTATCCCTTTTTGTTGTCTTACCCCTAGCGGACTTAAGTCGCCACCATGACCTTGTGCTTCCACAATTACTTTCTCTAGACGGGCTAGTACGTCTTTCCCTAGCTCGCTTAGCGCATTTTTGCTCTCTGCATCGCGCATGAGTTTGATTACCCACTCATAGTCGTTATCGCTGATTAAATATCGTGAGCCATGTCTACCGAAATGACTTACATAAAAGGCTTCATATCCTTTGGGTGTGGTGCTGTTTTGCTTCTCAACGTTAGGATACGCATAATATACTCCTCCGGCTTTCTCTATTGTTTCAAATACTTCTTCCTTCGATGTCTGTGCATTTACTGCGACTACGAATGTAAGGCTTAAAAGTAAAAGTAGTTTTTTGATCATCTTTATGTGGTTTTAATAACAAAGGCTATGCATATTTATCATAGCCTTTGTCCTTTTATTGCTATTTATTTGAGTATCCGTCGTTTTGTTTCAATGTCGGATTATTGGTCAATTCACTTTCGGGGATTGGGAATAATTCGTATTTTTTGTCTACGTCGGTTCCTAGTCGTTCTCCGTTTTTCCAGTCCCAATTGTTGCCGGTAGTAAATTTATTGAAACGGATTAAGTCGGTGCGTCTTACTAATTCGGTAGCTAATTCGCGTTGACGTTCGCCTAATATGAAGTCGAGAGTTAGTTGGCTGTCTGTAATTTTGCCCGATACCTTTGAACTTACTCCTGATACTGCATATTTGTCGCTCATATATGCGCGCATTCTCACTTCGTTTATATAGTCGAGGGCTGTTGCACGACTGCCGTTTGCACCTCTTAATATTGCTTCGGCTGCCATTAAATAGGCATCGGCTGTTCTGAACATTGGATAGTCGATCGAGCTGTATGTGTCGCCCGATGCGCTGATTTTATCATCTTTTGTTACATTTCTCCATTTGATATATCCAAATCCACAGGTAAATGTACTTGTCATTTTTTCATTGTCGTCCCATGTTTCTTTCTTTTGATTGGGAAGTGCTGTCATAAACTGGGCGCGCTTGTCGTTTTTATTGTTTCCCCACGTATCGGTTGTGTTAAATTCTACGTCGGAGGCATCAAAAGCTGCTACTAATGTAGTTTTTGCTCTCACGTTGCCCCAGCCTTTGGAACCTACTCCGGTCTGGTAAAGCTCGTTCATCGGACCGTTGACAAATGCTTTTACATAGAAGTTTGTCCCGGCTGAACTTTGTGCTTTTTGTCCATCTTGAACCAATCGCCAAACGATTTCTTTACAATCGTTGTTGTCGGCTAGGAAGATATGACGGTAGTCGCTAGCTAATGGGTATTTACCACTGTCTATTACCTTATTTGAATAGGTCAAACAATCGTTATAGTGATTCTCATTAATCCAGCTCTCAGCATTTAGATACATTCGCGATAGGAGGAACCATGCTGCGGCTTTGTCTACTCGTGCATATTCGTTTTGTCCTGCTTCTTTTAGTACATCTTTATCGGCTTGTTCTGTTGCCGATTCGCCTGCTATTTCTTTTAGCTCGTTTTCGGCATATTTAAATATTTCGGCGCGTGATTGTTGAACGGGGATATCTTTTACACCTACGGTCTCATCTATAAATGGTACGCTGCCAAATAAATCGCATAGTGTGGCATAGCAATATGCTCTTATAAATCGTGCTTCGGCGCGGTAATTGAGATATTCACCATTCATTTCGCTCCATACACCACGATCTTGCATCTTGCTTGGGGTACATTCGCGTAGAAATTCGTTGCTATATGCTATTGCCATATACAAGCGTTGATAGGTCCATGTGATTACTGAGGCATTCGATGCGTCCCATTGGAGGTTAAGACATTTTCTTAATCCGTTTGAGGATGAGGGCATTAAGCAGTTGTCGGTATTCAATTCGGTCATGTAGAACATTAGGCGTACATATCCCGAATAGCCTTCATTGGCGCCTTCTAAGTCGCCATCGCCTCCATCGCCTCCTTTTTGTCCGGTTAAGATTAGTGAGGAGTAGCATTTTGCTAATACACCCATATAACCATCTTTTGTCTTGTACACTTGTTCGCTCACTAATTGGTTATCGTCTAGGGGCATTGTATCTAGGTCGCCAAAGCAGGAGGTGAGCATTAAGAATCCTGCTAATATTGCTATAATATTCTTATTTAATAATTTCATAATTTGTGGGTATTAAAATGTTAAGTTTACACCTACGCTATATGTGCGTGGTCGTGGATACACTTCTCTGTCGATTCCGTTGTCTAGCTCTGGATCTATTCCACTATATCCTGTTATGGTGGCTATGTTTTGAACACCGGCTGTCAAGCGTAGCTTGCTGTCTTTATTCCATAATTTATTGAATGTATAGCCTATGGTGATGTTGTCAAATCTGAAGAATGACCCGTCTTCTAGCCAATAATCTGAATATAGTTGTTGCAATTGGAATCCACTGTCGCGGGTGCTTTTTAGTATATTTGAGAAGTTCCCTTGGTCGCTATATACCGATTGAATATATTCATTTGCTGCTACATAATTATATACATAGTTTCCAAATGCTCCGTGTCCGCTAATTCCTAAATCCCAATTTTTATAACTGATGCGGGTGTTGAATCCTAGATATGAGGTTGGTAGTGCGCTTTTTCCGGTGGCATATTTTGTCTCGGTTGCCGAGATGCTGCCGTCGGGTTGTACATATTGTCCTTCTATTGGCTTGCCGGCTTCGTCGTAGGCTTGCTTTGCTAAGTAGAAGGTATAAGGACGTTCATCTACCATAAATACTTGTACTGTTTTGCCGGTACCTGAAATTGCTCCGGTTTGTACAAAGTTAGATCCGGTATCTATGACATTTAATTTTGTAATCTTTGAATCGTTCCATGTGTAGTTAAATCCAATTGTCCATTCTAAATCTTTGGTCTTTACAGGAACTGCATTGATTGAAAATTCTACTCCTTTGTTTTCCATTTCTCCAATATTGGTCGTGATTACTGGTGAGTAGTTTGTTCCGGCTATCACGCTAATTGTATTTAGTAGGTCTTTTGTCTTGCGTTGATAGTAGTCTAATGTTCCGTAAATTCTGTTTTGTAAAAATCCGTAGTCTATTCCTGCATTCCAGGTAGTGGTGGTTTCCCACTTTATATCGTTGTCATAGCCGTTAGGACGATAGGTGTTATACCATTTGTCGCCAAATTGGTACATCGATTCTGGATAAGAGACACTGAATGTTGTCATATATGGATAGTCGTTGATTATATCTTGTTGACCCGTTACTCCATATCCTAAACGTAGCTTTAAATCTGATAATACATTTTGATCTTTCAAGAAGTCTTCTTGAATTATGCGCCATGCTAATGCTACCGATGGGAATACTCCCCAACGATTTTCTTTTGAGAATCTTGATGAGGCATCGCTTCTCACTGTTGCTGTCAATAGATATTTATCATCAAATGAGTAGTTTAATCTTCCGTAGAACGATAATAAATAATATTCTGTTTCATAGTGTGATTGTAAATATGTCTTGTCGTTGTGGTCGCTTGTGGTGGCATTGAATTTCTTCCAGAAGTGTTGCCAGCCGTAACCACCCATCACACCAAATGTGTGTTTGCCTATGCTTTTGTCATAGTTGGCAAAGGCATCGAGTAGGTAGTTCTTTTTATCTTGTGTCGAGATATATGCTAGTCCTGTTCCATCTTTTTGGTGCGAGGTATACATCATTCCGGCTAGGTCTGGAACATCGCGGTCATATTTACTTTGTAGTACGTCGTAGCCTAAATTTACATTTAATTTCAAGTCTTCTAAACCGTGGATTTTATATGCTATGGCTGCACTTCCTATCGATCTTACTATCTTGTTGGTACGATCTTCTAGCTCTAATTGGGCTACTGGATTATCTGTCTGTATTGCCATTGGTGAGTTACCATTAGTCCAAATAAAATATCCTAAACCGGGATCGGTGCTTGATGTTGTGCTGCCGGTCTTTACTGGGCGGGTGGGGTCGTAGCGCATTGCGTTATTTACAACCGAATTGTCTACGCTTTTGCTCTTTTCATACGACACTTTTAAGTTTAAGTTTGCTGTCAAGTGATTATCTAGTAGGCTTGGGGCGATATTCCCGCCAAATGATAAGCGTTGATAGTTATTTGTCTTGATGATACCATTTTGATTTGTATAGCCTAATGATACTCTGAATGGTGATGATATTGGCTTGATTTTTCCTGATACTGATAGGTTTTGTTCTGTGCCAAATGCTGTACGGAATATTTCATCTTGCCAGTTAGTGCTTGCTTCGCCTAGTTTTACGTTGCTTGGTACGCCGGTTACGCCCGGTACAAATGCTTTATATTCTTCGGTACTCAACACCTCTAGTTTCTTTACAGCATTGCTTATTGAGTAGCTACTGTTATAGTTTACACTTATTTTATCGCTACCTTTTTTTGTAGTTATTACGATTACTCCGTTCGATGCACGTGATCCGTAAATGGCTGTTGCAGATGCGTCTTTTAATACGGTGAATGTCTCTATATCTTCGGGATTGATTGAACCGATGAGGTTGCTTGATCCATTTATTGAGGAGTTATCTACTGGAACTCCGTCGATTACTATTAAGGGGTCGTTACTTGCCGATAATGAGGAGCCACTCCTTACGCGAATGGTTGCACCACTGCCTGGAGCACCACTGCCACTTACGACATTCACTCCGGCTACTTTACCGATAAGGGCTTCTTGTGCCGATACTCGGTTTCCTTTGTTAAATTCATCTGGCTTCATGGCTATTACTGAGCCTGTTGCATCTGATTTCTTCACACTGCCGTAGCCTATTACTACTACTTCTTCTAGCGCTTGGCTGTTCTCTTTTAATACTATGCCTTTTGCTAGTTCGGGGGAATCGGCGGCTATTTCTGCCTTGATATATCCGATATAGTTGATTACTAATATCGAATTGCTTGATGGTGCTGTTAAGGTGAACCGTCCATCATAATCTGTTGCCGACCCTGTTTTCGTGCCTTTTACAATTACTGAGGCTCCGATAATTGGATCGTGATTTTCGTCTACTACAAGTCCGCTTACTTGGACTCCTTGTGCATAGGTTAATGTGCATACAAGCATTGCTAAGACTAACGCAATACTCCGAAATGACATGAGGTTAAAGATTTTCATTAATGTTGATTTTTAGTTAATATTTCCATTGGTAATAACAAATGGAAATTAATAAATAATAGGTCTCGATTTAAAATTTCGTACTTTGCAAATTTAAATCATCATTTCCTCTATTTCCCCGTTTTATTAAATAAAGTAGATTTATATAGCACTCAAAAAATATTAATATACTTATATTCAGCACTATAACTTTTAGGTAATGTAATATTTAAAGTAAACTTTTTTGGACGTTTTTTAGAGTAATTGTATCAAATCAGCAAATTTTTCTTCACTGGGCAATGCTTTATTCCTGATTTTTAGTCGATAATTATAAACAGTCTGTGGCGAGTAATGGAGAAAGTTGGCAATCTTTGTGCTGTCGTTTATACCTAATCTTACCAGAGCATAAATGCGCAATTCGGGGGTTAATAGTTCTCCTTCTTTCGGACGTATTTGCTCTTTGGGCATCAATAAACTATTGAAATCTTCAATGAAGTGTGGAAATAAATCTAGAAATATTGCATCAAAATGACTGAAGAAGTCTTTTAAATAACTCGATGTTACGGAGTCCTTTAATAGCTTTTCTAAATCTTGTGTCTGATTTGATTTCAATTTTCTATTGATTGTAAGCCTGAAGCTCTCAATATTGTCGATATATCCTGAACACAAATTGAAGAGTTGCGCAATATATTCCTCTTTGATTTTATTTGAATCGGTGAGTTTGCTGTTGAGCTTTTTTAAATTTTGATTTAGACTGACTAATTCTTCATTTTTTGTGTCTAATATCCCACGCATCTTATTCAATTTGCCATTACGCTTATAGAGTATCAATAATGCTAATAATAATGCTAGGGCTAATATCGACAGGCTGCTCATATAGTAGATTCTATGTAGTGAATCTTTGGCTTGCTGTTTGGAATATGCAGATGTGATAATGGGCATAAATTCGGCTACTTGGTTCAGCCGGCTTCGTGCATTACTGCTGATTATATCTTCCATTGCACATGTGATATATCTATATGCTCGTTCGTTGTCGCCTTCGTTATTGAGCAATAATGCCAATGTTTGCAATGAAGTGTAGGTCTTGCCACATTTTATTTTATCTTGGATAGTACCTAATATTAAGTAGTATTTCCGGGCGTCTTCATCATTTAAAAATTTATATATATCGGCTAGAGTACAAAGAAAGGTGGCATTCGACATCACTTCTCCATTATTTTCTTGTTTATATTCTATCAATAGATTTAAGGCTTCTTTATATTTCCCACTTATCTTAAATTGTTCGGCTTTATTGATGATATAGCCTATGCCGCCGGGCTGATTCGAACTCAAAATTGAATCTCGATAGCTCAATAGCATTCTATTTAGCATTATTGATTCATCGTATTCATTACTGTTATTATAGAGTGAAAGTGTGATTGAATGCCTGAGATGATAATAGTATGGATTGCTTTTAACATATCGATCTTTTGTGATGCCGTCTAATAATTTATTTGCTTCATAAAATCGTCCTAATCCTTTAAGCCCGTCTGCAACATTCATTATTGCCGACGATAGCGTATCTTCAATACCGATATTTTTGGCTAATGCTACTCGCTTTTTTGCAAAGTATAGTGCCGAATCTAATTTATATGTGCGATAGTCATAGAATAAATTACGACAAGCTATATCTTTCAGCGAGTCGTTCAAAGAATTTTTTAGGGCAAAGCGATGATGCGCTATTGTCCTTTGCTTTTTAGCTTCATTTACCCTGTTATCCGAGATAATTTTATCTAGAACATTTAGAGCCGAATCTGTATTATAAGTTTCACTCTTTATTTGTATCGAAAATGCAAAGGATAATAATATTATCTGTATTATGCTAATTGTTTTTTTATTAGCTTTCATAGTTTACATATATTGCTGGTATTTTTCTATGCCAAAAAGCAGAATTTATAAGATAAAGTTAACTACACAGTTTAAACCAAGAATCTCTTAAACCCAGATTAACCCTCCAATTTAAACCCCCAATTTAAACCAAAGAATCTCTTAGCCTCCGGATAAACCACGGTTAACCCCCGATTTAAACCCAATAAAAAACTAGCAAGCCGGTATCTTGTCTATTCGGCGTTGATGTCTGCCTCCTTCAAAGTCGGTGCCTAGAAATATTTTTACGATCTCTACAGCTTCTGCATTGCTGATAAAGCGACCGGGCATTACTAGCACATTTGCATCGTTGTGTGCTCGCGCCAGCTTTGCAAGCTCGGGTAGCCAGCATAGGGCGGCGCGTATTCCTTGATGCTTGTTGAGTGTCATGCTTATCCCGTTTCCACTGCCACAGATGGCTATCCCGGGATAGCATTCGCCTGCTTCTACCGCAATGGCACATGGATGGGCAAAGTCGGGATAATCACAGCTGTCGCTCGTATAGGTACCAAAATCTTTATATTCGATGTTTAGAGATTTTAATAGCTCAATCACTGCCAATTTGGTCTCTAGCCCTGCATGATCACAACATAGGGCAACTGGTAAATTATTTTTAAGTATTGTCATAATTATATTTTTTATCCTACAAATTTATAAATAAATACTTGAGAATAAAAGAATATTTGCTTATTATCGAAAAAAGAAACTTTAAATACGAAAGTCTACAAAGATAATTCGGTATTATTTCGTAATTTTGCTCCCAAAATATTTAATCCGAGATAATGCTACATATAAAGCGATTATATACTTTCATCTTGCAGACGTTTCTGCCTCTTTTTATGATGACATTTTTTATATGTCTCTTCATTGTTTTGATGCAATTCCTTTGGAAATATGTTGACGACTTGGTGGGAAAGGGGCTAGGTATTGATGTTATTAGCGAGTTGTTTTTCTATGCATCGTTGACTATGGTGCCTCTCGCTCTGCCTTTAGCTATTTTGCTCGCTTCGCTTATGGTTTTTGGTAATCTTGGCGAACGATTCGAGTTGACTGCAATGAAGGCGGCGGGTGTCTCGCTGTTGCGTATCATGGCTCCTCTTATTGTATGTGTCGCTATTGTCGCTGTTGGTGCATTTTTCTTCCAGAATGATGTTCTGCCTAAAGCGCAAGTCAAAATGTGGACTCTGCTTTATTCTATGCGACAAAAATCACCCGAATTGGATATCCCTGAAGGTACGTTCTACGACCAGATTACGGGCTATAACATATATATTAAGAAAAAAAACCATAACAATGGTATGCTCTATAATATGATGATTTACGACGTCTCTAAAGGCTATGGTACTGCGAATATTATAGTATCCGACTCTGGTAAGCTGAGTATGACGCAAGATAAAAAACATCTATTTCTAAAGTTATATCAAGGTGAGGCATTTGAAGACCTTAAAGATGGTGGCGGAATGTTGCGTGGTGGTATGCTTTACCGTCGCGAGTCTTTTTCTACTAAAGAAATTTTGATTCCATTCGATGCCAACTTTAATAGAATGGGCGATGAGACCATGCGTAATCAGTACATTGGTAAGAATATGGCTGAATTGCAAAGTACTATCGACTCGGTTAATGTTAAGATTGACAGCATCGGAAGCGACTATGGTAGCCAACTCAAAGAAAATCCTTTCTTTGGCATTAAAAAGTATACTAATAAATACGAAAACGGTGTCGCGCACAAAATTGAAGATAAACCTGTTATATTGACTAAGGTGATTAATACCGATTCTATTTTTAATAATAGCAATTTCGCTTCGGCTCGTTCGGTAGTAAGCTCGGCTCGTTCTAAGGCGAATCGCCTAAAGCAGGAATACGAATTTAAAGGATATTCTATGGAAGACGATCTTAAGACAATCCGTCGACACGACATTGAACTACAGAAGAAGTTCACTCTTGCCATAGCTTGTATCATATTTTTCTTTATTGGTGCGCCGCTTGGCTCTATTATCAGAAAAGGGGGATTAGCTATTCCTATCGTCGTGTCGGTACTGCTTTTCGTAGTCTATTATATTATCGATAACACTGGCTTAAAACTAGCTAAAGAGGGTATTTGGGAGGTATGGCAGGGTATATGGCTTAGCTCGGCGGTACTATTGCCACTGGGAATTTTCTTTACTTATAAAGCAGTTAACGACTCGGCTGTATTTAATGCCGATTTATATCGAAATATTTTATTGAAGATTATTGGAATCCAAGATATTCGACACATAGAAATGAAAGAAATTGTTATGGACGATGTCGAAAATAAACTGGCTGTCAACAAACTCAACGACCTTGCCGCTGAGTGTAAAGATTTTCTTTCAATCAATGCCAAGCCTCAATCATATATTAATTATTGGCTTAATGGCTATTCTAAAACTAGACTTAATCAATTGTCCGAGAATCTTGAATCTACTGTAACTTATCTTTGCAACTCGCAAGATATTCTTGTGATTAACAAACTTATGGATTATCCTATCCTTCGACGGCTCTTTTTCTATCACCCTACTAATTACAAATTTGTCGGGTGGGGTGCTATTATATTATTCCCAATTGGCTTTACTATATTTTTGATTGGAAAGAATCAACAGGATCTTCTCAAACGAGACATAAATAATATTATAAATGTCAGCAATGAATTAATCGTCTTGCTCGACAAAGGTGCAGTTAATAATAAAAAATAAATATAAATATGGATGACATTAAGCTTAACACTATCGACGATGCGCTCTTACAATTGCAGAAGGGTGAGTTTGTAATTGTTGTCGACGATGAAGATCGTGAAAATGAGGGCGATTTTATAATTGCCGCCGAAAAAATTACGCCCGAAAAGGTTAACTTTATGCTTACCGAGGGAAGGGGGGTGCTTTGTACTCCTATTTCGGGCGAACGTTGCAAGGAACTGGACCTAGATATGCAGGTCGAAGACAACACTTCGATGCTGGGTACACCTTTCACAGTTACCATTGATCTATTGGGTAATGGATGCACTACCGGCGTTTCTATGCACGACCGTGCCGAGACGATTAAAGCTCTTGCTAACCCCGAATTGCGACCTATCGACTTGGGCAGACCGGGACACGTAAATCCACTTAGAGCGAGAGACAAAGGTGTACTGGTGCGCGCCGGACACACTGAAGCGGCTATCGACCTCGTTCGTCTTGCCGGGCTATATCCGGCTGCAGCTCTTATCGAAATTATTAACCCCGATGGCACAATGGCTCGCTTACCACAACTTGTCGAAGTAGCTAAGTCGCACGGATTTCCTATTATTTCAATCAAAGATCTTATTGAATATCGTTTACGAACCGAAAAACTTGTCGAAGTTGGGGTAGAAGTGGATATGCCTACCGAATATGGACACTTTAAGCTCCGTCCTTTCCGTCAGATTTCTAACGGACTTGAACACATTGCCCTTATCAAAGGCTCGTGGGAAAAAGACGAACCAATACTTGTGCGTGTGCATTCTTCCTGTATGACGGGCGATATCTTTGCATCTAAGCGTTGCGAGTGTGGTGAACAACTTCATAAGGCGATGCAACAAATCGAGGCAGAAGGAAAAGGCGTTATTATATACATGAGTCAAGAGGGAAGGGGGATAGGTCTGATGAACAAAATTAAAGCCTATAAACTCCAAGAAGAAGGGTTAGACACTGTCGAAGCAAACATTCATCTCGGCTTTAAAGCCGACGAACGCGACTATGGAGTAGGGGCTAACATCCTACACGAATTAGGAGTCAAAAAAATGAGACTACTCACAAATAACCCAATGAAACGTATTGGTTTGCAAGGATACGGACTCGAAATTGTCGAAAACATTCCTCTAGAAGTAAATCCAAACAAATACAACCAATTCTATATGCAAACCAAGAAAAAACGTATGGGACACGACCTACACAACGTAGATTAACCAACCAACACAAAAAGGCAAAAGTAGAAAGGCAAAAGCCGGAAAGGCAAAAGTAGAAAGTAAAAAGTAGAAAGTAGAATGCAGAAAGCCGGAAAGGCAAAAAGGCAGAAAGCCAAGAAAGCCAAGAAAGCCAAGAAAGCCAGATAGTGAGCGAAGCAAAGCGAACCCTATAAAAACCAAAAGCGAGGCGACACCAAAAGTGCCGCCTCGCCTGCATCTAAACCTAAACCTAAACGGTATCAGCCCCTAAAGAGTATAAACAGCCTAAATGGTATAAGCCGGGGAGCTATCCCATACATTGCCGGTAGCTACACTAATTCCCCCCTCTCGGGGGAATTAGTGTAGCTACCACGCTGTGGCAACACACTGCATAACCGTGCGCTTTTAAGCGCACGGTAGGGAAACCCCTCGCAATCCGCACCCCGGAGGGGTGCCACCTCGCCCACAGCCACCCATTCCACATTCCACACTTTCACTTTTATTCTTTCCACACTTTCACCTTTCCACATTCACCTTTCACCTTTCACACATTCCACATTCTACATTCCACATTCTACATTCTACATTCTACATTCCTTTTTCCCATTATATGTTTTTTAACATAGTTGCTAAAACACTACCAAATAGGCGTTAAAGAGCGAAAAACACGAAAAAAGCTAAAAACTCTTGAAAATAGTTGTAA
>JAQVCR010000052.1 GCA_028689665.1 Muribaculaceae bacterium | reverse complement strand
AAACAAGTTTACTTGTTTTTGTTTTCCCGAGTGCAGCCTATCTTATCTAAAGATAGTGCAAATGAGTGGAGAACACAAAACAAGTTTACTTGTTTTTGTTTTCCCGAGTGCAGCCTATCTTATCTAATTTTTCTCAAATAATCATATATTTGACGCATAATTACACCATTTACTCGAATTTATAAGTACTTTTACGAGGCATTATTAATGATTTAAGACAATGGCTAGAATTACATTTGTCTCAATTTAGCATTGATATGATAAGAATCAACTATAATAGAATATGACAATTTTTAAGGTTTTAATTGGGCTAACTTTTGCCCTACTCGCATCTCTCTGCATCACAGCTTGTTCTGAAGAAGATGATACATTATCTATTTATAATCAGGGTGAACCTGTAAATGAAAATATTTTAGTCTCTGCATTAACTAATGAGGTAGAACTCAAATTCAATATTCCAATTGAAGATATTACAGATGTAGAAATAGGCTCTACGACTGCTACCGCTAGCGTGGTAAATGATGCTTTAGTGATATTATTTCCTAAAAATGATACCGATGAAGAAATTTGTATTCCTGTAACAATATCGTACGGTAACAAGAATCGGCAATTTAATATTATACAAAAGGTGAAGAATAAAGTAGAATCGCCCTATCCTTATTACAGCCTTTCATGTGATGGAGAAAAAAAGGTGATTGAAGTTAGTCTTACTTCCGACTCAAAATGCAGTTGCATAATGGTATATGATGGCGAGATGTTTGCATCGATTGACAATTATCGACAAGATGGCAAGCATATTTCAATTGAGCTGGATATTGCGCCAAACTCGGGGATGGGAAGAGCTTGCGGCGTACTTATTTCGCCGGAAGATGGAGATAATCTAACCATTGGTCTATGGCAGCAACCACACATATTTACCGACAACGAAACATTTGAGGTATATCACAGTGGACAACTTGGGGTAATGCTGGGCGACAATGTTAGCAATTATACGCATTTGCAGAATGTTGCTATTACAGGAAGTCTGAACGCCAACGATATGGCTGTTATCAAAAAACTATTCAATAAATACACCTATGGCGGATTTCCTCGCCCGCTTATTAATTTAGATTTAAGCAGAGTTAGTATTGCCTATTCTGATAATAAAGGATATTATGAGAGATTCGGCGGCATTGGCTCTATTTGGGGTGATAACCAAGTTCAAACTACACGCAACGCCATACCATCACAGGTGTTTCAGCAATCAGACAATCTTGTTTCCATTATGCTTCCTTCATCGGTTACCGATATTAAACGAGGTGCTTTTCAATATTGTATGAACCTTGAAAGCGTTTCTCTGCCAATTGATTGCAAGCGTATCGACGATTATGTTTTCTTTAATTGCAGTAAATTAACCCATATCGAGACTTATTATAAAAGTGATTACAGCCGAATAACTTCTATTGGCGATTATGCATTTAGTGGTATCGGACAATTAGATTATTTAATTCTACCGGAAGAATTAACAGGTTTAACACCTTATTCATTAGTCGGGTTTAACGTTTACAAATTATACGTTTTGAAACAAACGCCTCCCGATATTAATATTTATGGAATTTCAAAAGGATGCACTTTATTTGTTCCTAAGGGCTGTGTAGATATTTATCGAAACTCAATGCAATGGGGCAAATTCACCAACATAAGAGAAATTACCGATGAAAATCTAGTTTTTAAAAAATAGATGTTCTTTGGCATAAAACCATTTTTTAACTGATAAAATATCAGTCTTTTCCTAGTTTTTGTATTATTTTTGCTGTAAGTATAATAAGTATGACTTTCTTAATGAAAAATTCCATGAAATTATCGTTATAAGTCCCGAAAACATAAAAAGCATACCGCAACTTTAAGCAGATTTATATATTATGAACAGAAAAACAATAAAAATATTCTTAGCATCAAGTGAAGAGCGTGAGGTTGACAGAGCAAAGTTTGGTAATTTGGTACGCAAACTTGATAAGATTTATGAAAAACGTGGCGTGCGTATTGAGATAGTTGAATGGGAAGATCTCGACGCTGCCTATAATGGTGTGCGAAAACAAGATGAATACAATGAACAAATCCGGGAGAGCAACATGTTCCTCGCTGTATTTCATCGCCAAGCCGGCAAGTTCACCATCGAGGAGTTTGACGTCGCATCGAAAGAATTTCATAAGCACGCTTCTCCCAAAATATATACTTATGTAAAGGACCTACACGAAGGCGAACAGGAAACTCCTGAATTAATAGAGTTTAAACAACGCTTGTTTGATGAATTAGGCCATTATTGGTGTCGCTATGACAATACCGATACCATGCAACTTCATTTTGTGATGCAATTGCAGATGGTTGACAGCCGTGATAATCCAACTGTGAAATTAGAGGTTCAAGACTCTGCGGTGAAGCTTGATGGTATGAAAGTGGCTGAACTGAAGAATGTACCGTTCACTGCTAATAATGAGCAATACAAAGATTTGCAGGATCGTCTGAATAAGATTCAGGAAGAAATCACTGCTTTTGAAACCATACTCGCCACAACTCCTAACGATGCAATAGAACAGATGTTGGGTAGCAAACGTACCGAAAGATTCAAAATAAAGGAGAAAATAGAGGAGATTGAGAAGTCATTGTTCGATACAGCTCTAACTATTGTTTCGCTACAAGGTAAGGCGTCAAGCGAACGTCTTCGTCGAGCCATTGAGCGCTTTGAACAAGGGGATAATATGGGTGCAAATGCTATTCTTGACCCGAAAGAGATAGAAGCGGATGCTCAACGCAATATGGAGAATTTCAGAAGAGGGAAATTACTTACTGCAGAAGCTCGGAAAGCTATTCTCTCAAATATTGAGGAATATCGTTTGCGTGCAAAGACTTTGCTCTCAATCTATGATAATGCCAATCGATTTGATGAAGCAGAAAAGTGCTATGATAAAGCCGTAATTTGGGCTAAAGAGATAGAAATACAACAACAAGACTTATTAGACTTGTTGTACGAGTTTGCTTCATTTCTATTAGATAATGCACGATACAATAAAGCTCTGACTATTTATCAAGACACGTTGAGCATTTCAACGAATATCTT
>JAQVCR010000037.1 GCA_028689665.1 Muribaculaceae bacterium | reverse complement strand
CCTTGTCCGCTGTATATGGTTTACATATTTGTTTTCCCAGCATAAAGATAGAAAATATAATCCATTTATACACACACAAATACAACATTTCCCACACAAATAGCAACAACCCAACAATCCCCACCAAATCCCCACCTTTGAGATGCTAAACACAACAGAAAAATCTGCGCAATCTGCGTGCCTCCGTTGTGAAAACATTTAAGGCGGGGCAACTCGCCTTTTTTGTTCTCTGTTGTTTTGTTCTGTTCTTTGTGGTTTTTGTTGTTTTTGTGGTTGCGTTTCGTATCTTTGATGTCTAAACTTTTTATTGTTATGGAAATTATGCATGATTGCGACAATGGGTTGTTTTATACCGTTGTCGACGGGGTTAAAGCCCATGTTGAATATGTGATCGAAGATGGTGGTCTTAACATTCTTCACACTATCGTTCCGGCTGCTATTGGTGGCAGGGGTATTGCCGGCGCATTGGTGAAAGAGGCTTACACTTTTGCTCAAAGCAAAGGTCTTAAAGCTGTTGCGACTTGCTCTTATGCCGCAAAATGGCTCGAACTGCATCCCGATTTTGCTAAGTGATATGTGCTTAAACTATTTATTTTCGGGGAAATAGATAGAGTTTTGTCAATCGGAGGCAAATGGTAAAAGGCGTAGCAATTTAGCCTAAAAATTTTGCTTGTCTATTCAAAGAATTTATTATTTTTGCGGCGAAAAATATATAAATCGATGAAATCGAGAATCAACACTGAGAGGTTGACGCTTAGGCACATAACTGAAGATGACACAACAGCGATTTTTGATTATTGCAAAAATGAGAATGTCGGTCCAAACGCCGGGTGGAAGCCTCATGAGAACATAGAGGAGACGCGGGTTGTGATGAAAGAGATGTTTCTTAATAATTCTATGACCTATGGAATAGTACTTAATGAGACACAGCAACTAATCGGGACAATTGGTTTTGTTCTTGACGAACACGTTGAGAATGGCGACATTTATATGCTCGGCTACTCTCTCAATGAGGATTTTTGGGGCTGCGGATATGCTACCGAAGCCGCTAAAGCGTTGCTCGACTTTGGTTTTAAGCATTTAAAGCTGAATATTATCACTGCTTATTGTTATTCTTTCAACAAGCGTTCGCAACGTGTGTTGCAGAAGTGTGGCTTTGTATATCAGAAGTTGCTGCCAAAGGTGGAATTGAGATACGATGGTAGGTTGCTCGATTGCTATTTCTATAAGATAATGAAAGCTCTGCCTGCCAAGCGCAAACTTTCTCTATCACACAGATAGCTGTTTGTTAGTAATTTTTTATTATTTTTGCATTAGCAAATAATCAAACTTAACAACAATGAGCCAACGCTATTTCATACGTCTTTCATATAACGGTACTCCATTTCATGGCTGGCAATCACAGCCAAATGCTATCTCGGTGCAAGAGACTATTGAGAAAGCTATGAGTATGATTATGCGCCATGAGGTGAAAATAACGGGTGCCGGGCGCACCGACACAGCAGTGAATGCCCGCACAATGTATGCTCACTTTGAGTGCGATAGTGCGATAGCCGATACCGACCTGTTTATCAAGCGACTTAACAGCATTGTAGGGCGCAACATTGCGATATATGAGATTATTGCTGTCGACAGCGATGCTCATGCACGATTCGATGCAGTAAGCCGTACATATAAATATTTTGTCGACATTGAGAAATCGCCTTTCAGTTATCCTTTTAGCTGGTATTGCCACACTCTGCTCGACTTTGATGCAATGAATATTGCCGCCGAGAAGTTATACGATTATATCGACTTCACAAGTTTCAGCAAATTACATACCGATGTAGCAACAAACGATTGTAAAATTACCCATGCACATTGGGCTAAAGAAGGCAGCCAGTGGGTATTTACCATCACTGCCGACCGTTTCCTGCGTAATATGGTGCGAGCAATAGTTGGTACTCTTGTCGAGGTGGGACGAGGGAAGTTGACTATCGAGCAATTCTGCAGAATAATTGAAAAGAAAGACCGTTGCAGCGCAGGGACATCTATGCCGGGCAATGCTCTTTTTCTATGGGATATAGAATATCCGTATATAGAGAATAAGCGATAATTACCACTCAGGATAATCATCGCTTATCAGTTATATATTAACAGACCTAACTCCTATTTTATACTTGGGTTACCTTTATATTTCACATCACCCATACCTATAATTCTCTTTTTCAGGCTGTTCCCGGCAAAGCAATTAATAGTACCACTACCTTTCACCGAAGCAATTACATCAACAGCCTTTAGATCATAGGCATCTATGTCTCCGCTATTAGTTATCGAATAAGTTGCTTTATCGGCGATCCCCGAAAGTTTGATATTTCCACTACCACCTAAATTCACATCTACTTCTTTGCTCAGGATATTGTGTATTTCTAAATCGCCCGAGCCGTATAGATTAGCGTTACACACGTGTCCTCTTAGATTCTGAATTATCAGATCGCCACTACCTTGTAGCTTGACATTCGAGTTTGCCATTATTGTAGCTATTTTCATTTCGCCACTGCCATTCACCTCAACTTTTGCTTCTAACGAGGAGCTATTCCCAATTTTCATATCTCCGCTGCCATTAATCAAATATGTAGCATTAGCCGTTTTTATGGTTTGTAGTGCAATATCGCCACTACCATTAAGACTAATATTACAATTATTGACACACAATATATTGTCAATTTTTATATCCCCACTGCCATTTAATACCGCACTGAAACTGTTTTCTTTTAGTTGTGAATTGACAATAATATCACCACTTCCATTTAGCACCACCGAATACAATTGATTAGAGCTTACATATATCTTTACTTTTTTATTAAGTCGAAAAGAAATGTTTGTATTATTCTTGTAGCCCAGCGTTACTTTCCCTTTATCACTTGTTATATCCATTAAAGGAATTACATTATCGGGTGCCACAACTTTTATTTCAGGCTCTCCATAGACATACTCTACATAGAAGCCACCATTAACAGTCAACGACTTGACATCTTTTATCTCATACACCCTTGTGGCTATCGTATTAGAAGCCTCAATAGTCTTAGCCGTCGCATTGATTGAGCCAAAAATCAATGAAAAGGCAACCGCAATAAATAATAATTTCTTCATCTCTTTTTATTTAAAAATAATCTTATTTATATATTAGACTCCTTCTCGGGCTGAAAAGTTGCAATCTGCTAAAAAATTATATTATACTTCTTGAGCATCGTAATTGGATTATACGATAATTTAGATTTTCTTAGTCCCTCATCGCCTGCATCATCTTCTCTATTCTCATAAAGTAATGCGGGATAAAGCGAAAGAGCATAATTAATAAATCGGTTATTTATATATTCAGATGCTCCATCATATTCGTGATTTGTCTTTTCGATATGCGCATGCAGTGTGTCGTTAATAATCTCGCCTATCATAAACGAAACCACTTTGCCATCGACTTGCAGTGCCATCGAAATAAAATTGAACGATTCGATATGCGACAATATACGCCCCACCTGTCGATATTCATATTGAGCCATCGGATCGTCTTTTAATCCGGCTTCCAACGACTTATAAAATTCCTTAACAGTCGCTATATTTTTATAGGTAATCGGTTCGACAATAGCTTGAGGATATAGAGAATTGAATTTATTTACATGATTTCTCTTCTTTGAAAACTTCTTGCCGCTCAACGTCGCCAATTCTTGTGCCGAATAAAGATAATCAGCCCAATGTGGCAAATCACTTATCAGCCTTGGCGACAACGATTTGAATCGTTCTAAATAAGCATCGGGAACTGCCGAAAATACCATTGGCAATTTATTCTGCTCGCAATATCTTCTCACAAGCTCTATCGCTTGGCGAAAAGGCATAGCCCCAACCGGCACAGAAAATGCAACTTTCGATGTATCGTCTTCTTCTCGCCCCATAATAAATAGGGTATCATTCACAATACAATATTTATATTTGAAATAATCTATCCACATATAGATACCTCCGATCGAAAAATCGCAGGTATTGCTTTCAAAATCTTTCAAATAAGGTAGTATGTGAGAAATGGAATCTATTGTAAAGTCTTCAAAATGTAACGACTCTTCAATTGTTTGGCAACTTGTAAGACACTGTGTTGATTTATAATTTCCCCTATCGGAATCCATAAAAAAATAAATTTAACTTATACCACTTATAATAACTCATAAGGAGCAGTAATTGTTTGGCAAAAATAGAGCATATTTTTCGGCATATTGAATTTTAAAGGCTAAATATTCTTCTTTTTGCATTACTTTTGCTAAAAATATTACAAAAATGGAATATCTACTATCCGGAGTAAGTCAAAATCTACAATATACAGGAGTAAAACTTGAAAATAATTATGGATTTACTATCGAGAGGAATAAAAGCTATGCCATAATAGGCGAAAATGGCTGTGGAAAGACAACACTTGGCAAAATTATTGAGAAAGGCTGGAACATTGCCACAAACAAAATTATTGGCGATAAGAAATCTTTGAATATCAAAAGTATTGAGTTCTCGGATATTCATTCTCTCACAGGGTTCTCCGAATCTTATTACCAACAACGATTTGAAGCTTCGGCTAACGACAATATTCCCACTGTCAACGACCTTATCGGAGGGAAGATGAGCGAAAATCGCTGGGACGAGCTTTGCGAAAGGCTTTCTCTTCGCGATATTCGCAACAAACGAATAAACTATCTTTCGAGTGGCGAGCTTCGCAAATTTCTTATAATAAATCTTTTTGCCGAGATACCCGACATATTAATTCTCGATAATCCATATATCGGGCTAGATGAGGATTCTCGCACACTTCTCGATGAATTACTGTCGATGGTGATAAAGAACGGCACGGCAGTAATATTGCTGCTATGCAACCCCAACGATATTCCATCATTTACCAATGTGGTGATTCCGATGAAGAACAAGCAAATATTAGAGAGCATTACAATCAACGACAATAATCAGTTACAAATCGTTCGCAACAATCTTTATAGCTTATTCGATGCTAATTTCAACCTTGCTGCTCTGCCTCATCTTGAAAATCCCAACGTCGACTATTCTGTGGCTTTCGAGTTAAGCAACTGCAACGTGAGCTACGGGGATATTACTATTCTAAGCGACCTATCGTGGAGAGTCGAAGCCGGGGATAATTGGGCATTACTGGGAGAGAACGGCGCAGGAAAAAGCACATTGTTGAGCTTAGTATATGCCGACAACCCTCAAGGTTATAAAAACAATATTAGCATTTTCGACCGCCCTCGTGGCTCGGGCGAAAGTATCTGGGATATAAAACGACGTATTTCATACATCTCCCCCGAAATGCACCTTTACTTTAATAATGGCGAAATTGTGGCTAGCGTAGTCGCTTCGGGATTGAGCAACTTTACCGGCTGTTTTCGTCAGCCTAAAGAGGCAGAATTAGACACAGTCAATTGCTGGCTGCAAGCTCTTGGTATCAGCGAGCTTTCACAACGTCGGTTCAATACTCTTTCGTCGGGCGAACAACGATTAGTATTGCTGGCTCGAACTTTTATTAAAAATGCGCCTCTGCTAATTCTTGATGAACCACTGCATGGACTCGACTCGGCTCGGAAGAAACTTATTGCCCAATTAATAATGCGTCGCACGCAATACGAGAAATCTTCGCTTATCTATGTTACTCACTACAAAGATGAAATACCTCCGTGTTGCAATAAAACATTTAGACTAAAGAAGCACCAAATTCATTAACAATTATGTGGATTATTCTTGCAATATTATCGGCTTTGATGCTTGGCATATACGATATTTTCAAAAAGCTATCGGTTAATGGAAATAATGTATTAAGCGTACTTTTTTACAACACTCTTTTCTGCGCATTATTGATGTCGCCTGTTATCATTACAGATTTCTATCAAGGCAATACTGTTTTTGGCGGAGACAACTTTGCTCACTTTAAGATTCTGACAAAATCTTTTATCGTCCTCAGCGCATGGGTACTTGGCTATTTTAGCATAAAGCACCTACCACTCACCATCACAGGACCGATAAGCGCAACTCGCCCGGTGCTTGTATTGCTGGGGGCTATGCTAATTTTTGGCGAACGCCTTAATCTGCTCCAATGGGGCGGTGTAGCTCTTGGATTTGTTTCGTTATTCTTTATTAGCCGGATTGGAGCGAAAGAAGGCTTCTCGATTAAACATAACAAATGGCTGTGGCTATGTATTGGCTCTACTATTATGGGAGCAATAAGCGGATTATACGATAAGCATCTTTTACAACAATTTGAACCACTGCAAGTACAAGCGTGGTACTCGCTATATCAATGTATCATTATGGGCATTACCATTACTATTATCAAGCGACTGCAACACTCCGACTCGGCTACACCATTTCATTTCAAATGGACTATTCCTTGCATTGCTATATTTCTAACAATTGCCGACCTCGCCTATTTCTATGCCCTATCGTGCGACGGCGCAATGATTTCAATAATATCTATGATTAGGCGAGGAAGTGTGATAGTATCGTTCATCTATGGGTTATCAATACTTAAAGAGAAGAATATCAAGCTCAAAGCCATCGATCTGTCAATCCTTCTTATCGGCTTGACATTATTAATCTTAGGCTCTCAGTAAAAATATTATCCAATTTTTTGTGAAATATTGAAATAGTGTTTATATTTGTGGCATAATCAAGAACGACACAAATATATTTATCCTAATATGTTACGACATTAGCTAAATTTTTAATCAAAAACTAAATTAATTTCACTAGGTATTTTACTATGCCGGGAGAAGTTACATTTAGTTCTTTGACATATTGGAAAAAATAAACGTCTTTGAAATCACATTTATTATCTATGCCCGGCTGCCCAGCAGAGCAAAAACCCTAAAGATTTATTTAATTTTAGGCACTGCCAAACTCTTATTAAAATGTTTCAAATCCATTCCGACTGCATTTAAGCATTCGGAACAGTAATGCTATTGTGTTTTTGCGCCACGATGTGGGCGCTACATTAATTCACTTCTTTTACATAAATCTGAAAAAATATGAATAATCAAGATAACAACATTATAGACTTAGAGATCAATAACACGAGTAAAAAACCTATTAAAAACACAAAGACTATAACAATTGACAGATTCAAATATATAATGCCGAAAGGAATCATATCGTCTAAATTTGTTTTCGATGATATTGTTATGAACTTTGACCACTCTAGAGTAAATGGCGACAATTATTCATCGACATTCTATGCCGACGAGCCTAAATCTTCTATTTTTTCAATACATTTCACTAATGTAGAAGAATGCCCGACTAATAATAAAAAAAATAATATAACTATATATATTTATAGAAAAGGCGTACAACATCACATCATTGAACTCACCGAAATATATGATGGTTACAGTAACTGTATATTTTTCTTTCTCACTAATTGTATAGATAAATTCACCGAAGGCGATTACTACTTGGTAGTGAAGAATGCACGTTTCAAAAGTATTAAGCGAAATTTCGACACTACCGGGAATCTATCTTATATGCGTTTCTCTATATTAAAGAATGGTGCTAATCTAAAGCCATTAGACATTTCAAATATCGAGATAACAAAAAAGAATTCTCTTCAATACACTTCGGGGGAGATTATATTGAAATTTACCACTAATGAATATATTGATAATGGTAATGAAATATTGGCTCTGACTCTTAACAATTCTTTTCAAGAAATTTGTCGCACAGCAATTAAAACATCTAAGACTAAATGCGTAGAAATGACTCTAAATTCTAAATATATATGGACACCGGGACAATATTTCATTTTCTTGTTTCTGAACAATTACCAACAAGCAAAAATTGAATTTGAAATTTCTGCCAACTCAATTACTGCTTATCAGATAAAGCATATAAATTACAATTCCGACGATTTCATTCTGGCTAAATTATTTATTCGTCAAGATTTAGCATGGAAACATATCAGTAAAATATCGGGCGCAAATGAAATTAAACTGAATATTGTAAACAAATATCGTAATGTCCTTATTAATAAAATTAGAAAAAAGAAAGAGATTGCTAATATTAAATATAATTCTAATTTCTTGATTTCTGGTGATATTAAATGTAATATGGTCGATATGGCAAAATATGCTTATGCTCTATTTGGCGTAGATTTCACTGATATATCACAAAAAGAAGCTAGAGATTTATTCGACTCCAATGTGATAGATATATACCAGAAAATTAATGAAGTGCTTTACGATTTTGAGTCTAAAGCTCTAATAATAACTAATATAAGTTCGCTTTTCACCGGAACGGGAAAAGATATCTTAAATTATATCATTGAGTGGCTGGAGAAAGATCAAAATTGGTCGCTTACTTTTGTCGGAACTAAAAGTGAAATAAAAATATTAAAAACTATATCTCCTAAGATTTCCACGCTTTTCCCTGAAGATAATTTGCTCGAATTTTCTTCATATTCTTTACAGGAAACTGTTTTTTCTTTTCAGAATGTGATTAATTCTATTCCTTTAAAATTATCGGCTGAGGCTCAAAATGTTTTTGTTTCTACTCTTGCCGGAAGATGGAATGGTATGGCTCCAATTACTTGGGACATAGCAAATATTAAAAGAATTGTTGAAAATTGCATTTTACCTAATATGCAAAAACGTATACTCGATAAGCCTGTCGATAATTCTAATCTTGAATACATCGACACTGTCGAACCCGACGATTTTGACCTTTCGTTTATTCAAGATTCTGATGATATATATCTAAAAGCTATGAAAGATATTAATGTGCTTGTGGGACTCGATGCTATTAAGAATATAATAAATGCGACCTCACTAAAAGTAAAACTTAATAGAAATCGTATCGGAATGGGACTTAAAGCGCAATCTTCGTTTAATAATAATATGATTTTTATGGGCAATCCCGGAACAGGAAAAACTACGGTGGCGGGACTTATTGGACGCATTTATCATTCGCTAGGGCTATTATCTAAAGGGGATGTGATTTTTGCAGAGCGCAAAAACATCGTTGGTCGCTTCATAGGACAGACTGAGGAAAATATGATGAAGCTAATTGAACAAGCAAAAGGCAATGTGCTATTTATCGACGAGGCTTATTCTCTGTGCGATACTCTTAGCGATCGCAAAGATTTTGGCTATCGTGCCATCGAATGTCTGCTCACTATTCTTGCCGAGAAAGATGCCGATATTATTGTTATTCTTGCAGGTTATGAGAAGGAAATGAAAGTTCTGCTTTCATCAAATCAGGGGCTGGAAGGTAGATTTCCTAATATCATAAAATTTGAAGATTATTCTGCCGATGAATTACTCCTCATCGCCGAAAGGTATCTTGTGAAAAATGAATATATTATCGACAAATGTGCAAAAAGTGCCTTATATAATACTATTAAGGCCGAATTAGATAAGAAAAACGATACGTTCTGCAATGCTCGTTGGATTGAAAATTTTATCGACAACTGCATTATCCCGGCAATGTCGCTTAGGCTGCTTAATGGCAATTCTGTCTACTCGACCAGCGATTATAAGAATATTATTGAGGCTGACATAATTGCCGGATGCAAAAATACCGGATTGAAAAGACTTGAATTTTCGCCTAAGCAGTATCGTGCTATCGGATTCAGGGCTTGAGCATCGCTTTACTTATGGAGGCTTCTACATCCGATAGTATTGGGCGACACCATATTATCGTGTCGTCTTTGGCATACCATGTAAGTTGCTTCTTGGCATACACCCTTGTGTTCTTCTTTATGCGCTCTTTAGCTGTTATATAGTCCATTGTGCCATCGAGATAAGCAAACATTTCTTTGAAACCTACTGTATTAAGCGAATTTAGATGCCGTAACGGATACACTCGACGTGCTTCTTCTTCAAGTCCTTGAACCAGCATTTCTTCTACTCGATAATTTATGCGCTCAAACAATTCTTCGCGTGGTAAGGTTAACGCTATTTTTACTATCCTGAATGGGCGGATTTTCTTTTCACCTGTACGCAGACTTGTATAGGATCGTCCGGATTGAAGACAAATCTCAAGAGCGTGGATTACTCGCTTATGATTATTGAGGTCGACTATGCTGTAATATTCAGAATCGAGCAACGACAATTGAGCTTTCACTGCTTCAATTCCTTCTTGGGTGTAAATGTTAAGCACCCGCGAACGCACATCTTCGCTAATTGTGGGTATGGAATCTATCCCTTTGCATATCGCATCGACATAGAGCATTGAGCCTCCACACATCACTGCATAGTCGTGTGTGGTAAATATTTTATCTAGCTGCGCCAATGCATCTTCTTCAAATTGCGCCGCACTATAATACTCTTCGAGCGACATTGTAGCCACAAAGTGATGCTTAACTCTTGCTGTTTGCTCTGCGGTTGGGGCGGCTGTACCAATAGGAATATCACGATAAAGTTGCCGAGAATCGGCAGAGATTATCTCGGTGTCGTATTTCTCGGCAATTTGTATTGATATACTAGTCTTGCCCACACCTGTGGGACCGGTTATTACTATCAGTGTCTTCAAATCCTATTTATTTTTCAGCTACTAGTCGACAAATTTCAACAACTACGCTTGCCGCTTTTTCCATCGATTGAATAGGCACAAATTCATATCGTCCGTGGAAGTTTAACCCTCCGGCAAAGATATTTGGGCAAGGAAGACCTTTAAATGATAGCTGTGCGCCATCGGTTCCACCTCTTATTGGCTGCACTTTTGGTGCTACATCTACATTCTTCATTGCTTGAATGGCTGTGTCGACAATATGCATTACCGGCTCTATCTTCTCGCGCATATTGAAATATTGGTCTTTTATATCTATGCTTGCACATTCGGGAAACTCGCAATTTACTTTGCGTGTAAGATGCTCTAGCTCGCGCTTGCGTCGCTCGAAACGGTCGCGGTCGTGGTCGCGGATTATATAGGTAAGCACGGTTTTCTCTACCGAGCCTTCAAAGCCTACTAGATGATAGAAACCTTCGTAGTCTTCGGTGTGTTCGGGTGTCTCCCATCGCGGAAGCATTATGGCATATTGATTGGCTACCCTTATCGAGTTTAGCATCTTATGCTTTGCATATCCGGGGTGTACATTTAATCCTTGAAACGATACTTTTGCAACTGCAGCATTAAAATTCTCATATTCCAGCTCGCCTATCGCTCCGCCGTCCATCGTATAAGCCCAATCGGCGGCAAATCGCTTTACATCAAATTTGTGTGCGCCCTGCCCTATTTCCTCATCGGGATTGAAGGCTATGCGTATCTTTCCGTGCTTAATTTGTGGATTATTTTTTAAATGTTCTATTGCGGCTATTATCTCGGCTATTCCTGCTTTATCGTCGGCTCCCAACAAGGTATTTCCGTCGGTTACTATTAAGTCTTGTCCTTTATAGTCAGATAATTCGGGAAATTGTGTAGGTGCTAATATTATATTCTTGTCCTTATTAAGAACTATGCTCTCTCCATCATAATTTCGCACAATACGTGGCGACACATGACGACCTGACATATCGGGCGACGTATCTAAGTGGGCTATAAAACCAATTGTAGGCACTTCCCTATCAATATTCGAGGGCAATGTTGCCATTAAATAGCCATTATCATCAAGGCTTATATCTTCTAAACCAAGGGCTTTAAGCTCTTCCTCAAGATGCTTTACAAAAATCATTTGTCCCGGTGTAGAGGGCGTTAGATTTGTCAATTCATCACTCTGAGTGTCGAATTTTACATATTCTAGAAATCGTTCAACTACATTCATTGTATATATCTATTTTTATTTTTATTATCTATCTAGGTATTTGATGAGATAAGATTATCTGGTTTTAGCAAACAAAGGTAGTAATTATTTTGTACTTTTGCACTAGTAAAAATAACGTTATAATGCCCACAAAAAGAAAATATAAACGTAGACAGAATAAATCATTCGATTTCACTACCATCAAGAGAATGTTTATGGCATTCTTATGGCTTGCCATCGTCGTTACAATCCTTTATTTCGTCGCCAGATATTTTATTAAAGATAGCCATTCAACTGATGACAATTCTAATCTTAATAATCTTGAACTTGTAGCATTAAGTCCCGGTATGGAGGTGGTAGAACGTGAATATCCCGGACATAGACTGTATTTTAACAATGAGCTGCATATCCCTAATTGTGTAAGCTACGAGATTACAGCCTCGGAAACTGACGGCAACATCCCTCGCGCTAAAAAATTTGAAAACGACGAATCTCTCACAACTTCGGCTTTCCCTAAAGATTATACCCGTTCGGGTTACGATCGCGGACACATGGCTCCTGCCGGAGATATGAAATGGGACAGCAAAGCCATGGACGCAACATTTCTTATGTCGAATATCTGCCCTCAAAATAAATCGCTAAACACAGGGGCTTGGCACAAACTTGAACGCAAAGTACGAGAATGGGCAATAAAAGACAGTGCAATAATTGTAGTCTGCGGTCCAATAATCTCGGATAATATGAAAAGAATTGGCGAAACCAAAGTCGCCGTACCCGAACACTTCTTCAAAGTATTACTCGCACCATATAACAACAACATCAAAGCTATCGGATTCATCTTCGACAACGCTCCATGCCACAAAAGCCTCGAAAAATATGCAGTCAGCGTTGACAGCATAGAGACACTGACCAGATACGACTTCTTCTATAACCTCCCCGAAGATATTGAAAACAATGTTGAATCAAAATGTAATTTTAAACAATGGAACATCAGATAAACAATAACAACGACACTATCTGCGCAATCTCTACTGCTCCGGGAGTAGGCGGTATCGCCGTGATTCGCATCAGCGGAAACAACGCTCTATCCATCATCAAAAAAATATGGAATGGAAAAGATTTAAGCTCTGTCGCTTCTCACTCGGCTCATCTGGGACATATCATCGACGCTAATGGCGAAATTATTGATGAAGTGGTAGCCACAATATTCATCGCACCTCGCACATTCACCGGCGAAGACGTCATCGAAATATCGTGCCACGGATCAATCTGGATTCAACAACAAATTTTAAAACTACTTATCGACAACGGATGCCGAATGGCTACAGGCGGCGAATTCACACAACGAGCATTCCTAAACGGACGCATCGACCTATCTCAAGCCGAAGCCATCGCCGACGTTATTGCCTGCTCATCGCGCGCATCTCACCGAATCGCAATAAGCCAAATGCGCGGAGCTTTCAGCCGACAACTCGCCGACCTAAGAGAACAACTTCTCACATTCGTTTCGCTAATGGAACTCGAACTCGACTTCAGCGAAGAAGAAGTAGAATTTGCCGACCGCTCTCGCCTTATCTCTCTCGCAAGCCATATCGAAGAAATAATCAGCCGACTTGCCGACTCTTTCTCTATTGGTAACGCAATCAAAAACGGCATACCAGTAGCAATCGTGGGCGAAACAAACGTGGGCAAATCTACCCTGCTCAACGCACTCCTACAAGAAGAACGAGCTCTCGTAAGCAACATACACGGAACCACACGCGACGTGATAGAAGACACAATCACTGTAGGCGGAACACTATTTCGATTCATCGACACAGCCGGAATAAGACACACCGACGACATAATAGAAAATATGGGAATCGAACGAACATTCAAAAAACTAAACGAAGCATCAATAGCTCTCTGGGTAATCGACGCAACCAGCCAAATCGACGAAATAAAACAAATGTACTCACAAATCGAAAAAACACTCCTCGACAAGACTCTAATATGCGTAATCAACAAAATCGACACAATCAGCAACAGCAAACTAAGCGAAATCACAAACACAATAGCCACAATAACACCACAAAAAACAACAACAGTAAGCATCTCGGCTAAAAACGGAACAGCTATCGACACACTACAAAACGCACTTATAGATGCCGCACACCTGCCACAAAACGACAGCAACGAAGTAATAGTAACAAACGCTCGCCACTACGCCGCACTAACAAAAGCAACCGAAGCAATACGACGAGCAATCGACGGACTAAACAACCAAATCAGCGGCGACTTCGTAAGCCAAGACATACGCGAAACCATGCACTACCTAGGCGAGATAACCGGCGAAATAACCCCCGCCGACATCCTAACCTCCATCTTCTCCCACTTCTGCATCGGCAAGTAGCTCATATCCAACAACTTAAAACATTTTAAAATAACTGCGAATAACCTGCTCATAATGAGTGGGTTATTTTTTTAACACTTCGTAATTGGTATTTGTTGGAACAAAAGTTTCAGCTTATTTTTGGCCCAAGTTTCATTCCTCTCGCTCAAATTCGAGCAACAGCTAAGAGAAAATTGTGATAGAAGGAACAAGTGAGACGCTGTGAGAATCACAACTATGCGCCATTTGTAATTCACGGCACAAGCGTGAGACGCTGTGAGACGCTATGAGACGCTATGAGACAAAAGTGTAGACTTAAACAGATACCTCGATGGAAATAATAAAGCACTGTAAATGCTGCGGAA
>JAQVCR010000013.1 GCA_028689665.1 Muribaculaceae bacterium | reverse complement strand
ACACAAAATAGTTTAGGCTGTTTATATGCTGATTTACAGCACTATGACTTGGCGGAAAATATGCTTAAATCTTCGCTGGAAATTTATAAACAATTGGTAGAAACAAATCCGATGGTATATTCCCCAGTTATGGCATTGCAACAAAATAATTTAGGACTTATTTATAAAGATACACAACGCTACGACTTAGCAGAAAGTATACTTATATCTTCGTTGAATATTTATCAACAATTAGCAGAAAAGAATCGAGATGTGTATTCTAAAAATGTTGCAAACATACAGAATAGTTTAGGCTGTTTATATCAAGAAACGCAGCGTTATGACTTATCTGAAGGTTCGTATAAATCTTCATTGGATATTTATCAACAATTAGCAGAAAAGAATCGAGATGTGTATTCTAAAAAAGTTGCAAACATACAGAATAATTTAGGTATTTTATATCGAGAAACACAGCGTTATGATTTAGCCGAAAATATGTATAAATCTTCGCTGGAAATTTATAAGCAATTGGCAGAAAAGAATTCAGAAGTGTATAGCTCTTATGTAGCAAATGAACAAAATAGTTTGGCGGGTTTATATGAAGAGACTCAACAATATGACTCAGCCGAAAGTCTGTATAAATCATCGTTAGAAATTTTTCAACGATTGTCAGAAAAGAATCCTGATGTGTATTCAAAAAATGAGGCTAACATACAAAATAATTTGGGGACCTTTTATAGTGCTAAACAACAATATGATTTAGCAGAAAAATATTTAAAGTCAGCGCTATCACTTTACAATGAATTAGCTATTATAAGCCCTGAAACTTACCTCCAAGATGTAGCTATGGCGCAAAATAACTTAGCTACTATATATGGCGATACACAGCGTTATGATTTAGCAGAAAATATGTATAAAGCTACGATAGAAAATTATACTAAACTATGCAAGAATAATCAAGAAGTATATTCAAGATTTGTTGCAAGTGCGCAAAACAATTTAGGATATTTCTACTATAGTACACAACGCTATGACTTAGCCGAAAATTTGTTCAATTTAGCTTTGAATACGTATAATCAATTGGCAGAAAAGAATCCGGATGTATATACTCCCGATGTAGCTCGTGTCAAACTAAATCTAGGACATTTATATAGAGAAGCACAGCGCTATGAATTGGCGGAAAAAATGTTTAATTCGGCTTTGGAAATTTATAAGCAATTAGCAGAAAAGAATCCAGAAGTCTTTTCTGAAAATATAACAGGTGTTCAAAATAATTTGGGGGCGTTATATTATGATACCAAGCGCTATGACTTAGCAATGAAGTTTTTTTCTGCGGCATATAAATATGATGATAAGGGGCAACTTATATGGAAAGATTTGGTCACTGGCACTCCTGTAGAAGGAGGCGTTGCGTATAATAAAGGGCTTAAGGGTGTCTATTTTATTCTTGAATTTTGTTCTTGGAATATATATGACCCAATTTATCCAATGAGTGGGGTAATTATGCAGAATGCAAATAATACGAGACATATAGTGTTCATGGATGAAAATCTAAATATTATTGAAGAGTCGTTTGAACCGGGTAAAATCGGTATTCAGTTTTCGTCTTATACTCCTCCAGCAGACTCGAAAATGGTACAAATAATATTACAGAAGTATGAACAATGGAAGTCTCAGAAAATAAATAAATAATATGATACACGCACAAGATTTTATACACCCCGAAGATGAGGCGGCACTTCGCAACATGGAGGCTATCCCGGGTTTTTCGGTCGCTGTAAAGGCATTCCTGAAGATGGGATTTGAAAAGATGTACCATGGTATAAACATGGCATCAACGATACGTCTATCGCCTACGCAGCTGCCTAAGATATATAATAGGTTGCCACGCATTTGTAATCAATTGGGAATTAAGGAGCCTGAATTTTATCTTCAGATGGATCCGTCGCCAAATGCTTATACTTATGGCGATAGCCAGATATTTATTGTCGTAACTTCCGGGCTATTGGAATATCTTGATGATGAAGAGGTTGACTCTGTGATTGCACACGAGTGTGGTCATATAGCCTGCCACCATGTATTGTATCACACTATGGCAACTATGTTGCTGAATGGCTCGATGGGACTTCTTGGTGATATTTTAGCTCCTATAAAGTATGCATTGCTATATTGGCAACGCAAGAGTGAGCTTTCGTGCGACCGAGCGGCTGCACTTATAACTAATGTTGATGCGGTGCTTCGTACTCAAGTACGATTGGCAGGCGGTCCTAAATGTGTAACCGACGACATTAACATTGAAGAGTGGGCAACACAAGCCGAGCGCTACGAGGATATTCGCGATGGCGGCTTATGGAACAAGACGTTGCAGGTATTGGCAACGATGAATAATTCGCATCCTTTTGCCGCTGTTCGTGTGCGCGAAATATTATTATGGAGCCGAAGTGAGCAATATCGTCGTATCATCAATAATTTGAATACAAAAGGTGAGAGTAGCAAAGATAGATGCCCGAATTGTGGCAATGATATTGACTCGGAGTGGCAGTTTTGTAGACATTGTGGAACTAAATTAAAATAAAATGTATGGGAACTTTTAAATCAAAAAAGACTATTTCTTCATCGCCATCGTATATTCCCGGAATTGCCCGAGAAATTGAACGATTCTATAAGAATGATGGGTATGAGGTTGTTGCACAAGAGCTAATAGGTGGCACATACGATATATCTATTACAAAAGGAGGAGTGTTTAAGGCTGTGTTAGGAATGCGTACAGCTCTAAAAATCAATATTCAGCCACTTAATGATTCTATATTCATAGAAGCCGGAGTAGGTATTTTCGGGCAGCAGGCATTGCCTACAGCTATCTCGATGCTGGTATTTTGGCCTGTCTTGATTCCACAGATTTGGGGAATGATACAGCAATCACAATTAGATGAACAAGCAATCAATATAGCACAAGCGTATGTCGACAGCCACCCTGTTGAATCAGATAATTCTACTATGAAATTTTGTACAACTTGCGGGGCTCAACAAGAAAGCAAAGCAAAGTTTTGCAACAATTGCGGTGCGAAATTATAAGACAATAAATTAGACCTTATTTATTACAACGATGGAAATAGATAGCACTAAAAAAAATATCAAGTTTGATGTCTTTATCAGTTATTCTCATGAAGATGAAGCCGTCGCAAGTAAGCTATGCGAAGAATTACGGAATAGCGGCGCTGTTCCATGGCTTGCTAAAGAGCAGCTGAAAGGAGGAAGCCGATTTGGTGATATAATACCGGATATAATAATTGGAGTAAAAGCAGTTGTTGTATTACTTTCAAAAGATGCCGGTAACTCAAACTATGTAAAGAATGAAGTAGGAATTGCGTTTGATAATAATATTGATATTATCCCAATAAGCCTAGACAGCTCTGAATTGAGAGGACAGCTAAAGCTGCATCTACAAGACAAGCATATAGTTACTAATTCTAATATGAATGAAGTAGCGCAATCTATTTCGCAATTCATAAATCACAATACAACTATTATCCCACCTTCTAAGTATTGGAATAAAAAGAAGATAGCAATATTTGTTTTTGCGTCGTTATTGTTAATGGCTTTAGGCTTTCTATTTGGCAATCTCAGACAATCACATTCCTATAAGCATTTATTCTTGATGGGAAGTGGCACTGTGTGTAAGTATCTAAATACATTTGAGGGCATACATAATAACTCGGATATATTTATTTTTAATGCTGCTACATATAACGCTTTAAGACTACTGCGAGAAGTAGGGACCGAAGGTGCAAAGAATTATCATGTTATTGCCATGTCGGCTGGAAGAGCCGATATTAATCAGATTTTTGATTCATTACAGATATTAAGGTTACAAAAGCAAAAACTGAAATTGGTAGAGGTTGCTTTAGGCAACGATATGGATAATCTTTCAGTTCTTCTGATACCAAAAGATAAATTCAAGGAATTTGTAAATGAGAAAAATAAGACGATAACAGTTCAAAATCTAGATTTGTTACTTCACAAATATTTTGAAGACAAAACGATAAATATATTTAGGACTACACTGGCAAGCAGTACGCTTAAGCATTACAACAGCCTGTTGACAAATAAGCTAGATGCTAATAATTCGGTGGAATTCTATAACGATTTCAATAGAATAGAATTGAAATTGCACAAGAATAAAGGCTGTATACTGCTAGGAAGTGAATATTATATTCCTGACGGTTCTGCTTACAAGAACGACAATGGGTGTGTTTATGAGTTGCGAAAAGATGGAGAGCCAATAAGTAAAGCATTATATCTTTACTTTGTAGTTAAGGACAACTATATTCCTCCGGAGGTTTCAGATTTTCTCAAAATAATCGGTAAAGAAGAAGTCATTAAGCATATAAATGATGATTCAAGAATAGATGAAACAGAATGTATGCATCGCGATACAATTAATTAATCACATTATGGTCGAATTCTAATATATTAAAATATAATGATAACATTAATCAATCTTATAAGTTTTTTATTTGTGATATTATTATTCTGTGCAATAATAATTAAAAACAAAAGCCATTATAGAGAGCTGCGAAATATACTGTCGATAGTAGCAATCGGAGGCGGTTTCATGGTATATTTCATTGCCTATGTTGATAGGTCTGAACCATTCTTTTATTCTTCGTTACACGCTGCCATGTCTACAGCTCGGTCGCTAATTCTGCTTCCTGATTACGAAATGATAAAAGATTATTATGACAATACGTATATGCTTGTTGCATTTGCGATTACTCATATTGCCGCACTTTTATTAGTGATATCAATAACACTATCATTATTTGGGACACGATTGGTAAATCTTATGCGAATACTATTTGGCAGAGCTGATAAGAATTATTACTTATTTTTTGACGATAACACTGCAAGTATAACACTAGCGAATGACATAAAAGAAAAAGATAAGAAATCAGTGATAGTATTTATGATTAATAATTGCTATCTCGACTTATTACAACGCTTAAAAGGCACACTACTGTCGGATGCCATAATTATAGCGAGAGAGTCGCCATATAAAGCATATCGAGAGAAGTTGATAAGGCGTGTGTTGGTAAAGAATAAAACGACGCTCTATTTTCTGTCGAATGTAGAATATGATAATATAAAAAGAGTAGATTTGACTATCAAACGGATTACCGACATCGGCTTAAATGCTTTAGACTTAAATATATATATCAGATTACACAGTGATATGCTCTATCCTGTTGTTATAGAGAGGTATACGACCCTTGATGATAATATTAAGCTGTATATCTTCGATGATGCAAGCATTGTTGCTAAAGATTTGATAATGAAATATCCTCCCGTTTCATCGCCCGGAATGAAATTTGATCATAATGGGTGTGCCGAGACCGACTATGAAGTGGCAATAATTGGATTTGGTAATTACGGGAATGCCATACTTAGGAATGTGATAGAATATGGTCAATTTGTAGGCTCACACTTTAAGGCACATATTATTGATGAAAATATTGATAATTTGATTGGGAGTTTTACTGCATTGAATCCTGCCATATCCGATAGCTATGATATATCGGGGCAATATAGTTATGCCATCGGGTCTTCAAAATTTTACCGTTTAATAGAAACTATAGGAGGCTCCGTGAAACAGATATTCATTGCACTTCAATCTGATGAAGACACCATAAAGACTGCAATGAATATAAATTCGCTATTGAAGCAACGAGGAGATAGCAAAATTCAGATATTTGCCGCCATAAAAGATGAAGATGCCATTTCAAATATTTCGGTAAATAATTTAAACGACATTATTCTTATTGGGCAGGAATATTCTATATTCTCTTATGAAAATCTGGCTGACAAGAAACTTCATCAACAAGCATTTATGATTAATAACTCCTATAATAAGAGCAAGGGGCAACAATATCAAAGAATGAGTTATCATATTCGATTGTCAAACATTGCTACTGCAACACATATTTTTACAAAACTAAAACTTATGGGACTTGATGAAGCGAAAGTTAAAGACTTGGGAGAAGCCGGATATAAAAGCTTTATCAAGGGTAATCCCACATTACGCACAAATTTGGCTGTTACAGAGCATCTCAGATGGAATGCTTTTCACTTTGTAAGAGGGTGGCAAACTCTTTCAATCGAATCATCAAAGGAATTAGGAAATGTAAGGAAAGATGAACAAAAGAAACTTCATAGTTGTCTTGTCGATTGGAACGGATTACCTAAAGTGGAAGAGTGTTTTAATGATAAATTTAGAGAATATGATTACGACAATATTGATAACTTATATAATTTTGTAATAAAAAAAGAGGAGTAGCTCACCCCATCGATTATTCGTCTTTGACTAGTTTATAGCCTTTTGATTTAGAGGCTTATTATAAGTTAAGCATGCGGCTCATTTTATTGAACCGCATGCTTAACTTATTTATTTTAGTATTAATTTGTGAGTGTCGTTGCCTAATTTTACAATGTAACAGCCCGGAGGTGTGTTGCAGTTGATTGTGGATTTGCCTGCTTTTATATTTCGGGTCATAATGGTTGTCCCTTTAGAGTCGAAAATTGTAGCAGTGGCATCTTCGGAGGTTGTAATGGCTATTGTTGAGCCTGTTGCTGTAACAGTCGATTTGTTGTCGGCTACTGTTGCCTCTGCGCTTGATATAGTCTTGTAGTCCATATATTGAATATCGTCTACATTTACGCGTTTACTTGCGCTGCCTATGGCTGTGAATTTAAGCATTACGTAGCCATCGATGCGAGGCTCGTATTCATATTTTTTCCATTTTTTGGTTGCTAGAGGTAATTCGCTTATGATAGGTGTCCATGTTATGCCGTTGTCGATGCTGTATTCTAGTTTCAGCGACATTCCCGAGTCGGTTCCATAGGAGCCGGCATAGAAAGAAATTTTGCCTAAACCATCGGCGTTAGCATTGACTGTGTATATACTTCCTTCGCCTTTAATTCTTGCACTCTTCTCATTATTTCTTTTATCGTTGGCGATGCTTCCTATTAATGCGTTATTCATTGCCCATTCGGCAGATGTGCATTTCACATTTTTTAGAGCATAAGATGATTTCGTGCCTATTTCAAAGTTTTCAAAGAATGCACGTTGATAGCTTACGTCGGCTTTTAGATTAATAATCACATCTTCGGCGCCCGGTGCAGAAATGATAGCTTCGCCTTCACAAGTTCCTTCGTTGGCTATCTTTCCTAATCGAATAAAGAAGGATTGATTTTTGCCTGTTATTGTGAGTTTGTCGCTCCACACTGTCTCATCGTTGCTTAATTCAAAAGGTGATTCTGCCACAATTTCATACACGTCGGAAGATAAGCCGCTAGTTTCCATCGTTATTATTTGAGGAAATGAGACTAAACCGGGACGAGAGAAAAATTGGGCATCGTTACGATTTACAGAAAATACGGGAGGAACTGAGGGCATCAACACAGTTATTTCGTTAGAAGTAAGGGTAGAGGAGCTTACTGTGTAATAATATGTAGTTTCGGCTTCGGTTACTGTAACTTTTGCTGAGGTATCTTTAATTGTTTTAGGGTAGCCTGCGATGCTAGTCTTTGTTTCGCCTTTTTTAGTGTACACATCGAGAGAATATTGAGTCTCTCCGGGAATGGGCAACCAGCTTGCCACAAAACTTTTCGAGAAATTTGCGCAAGATATTTCGGTAGCTTCAAATGCAGGAAGACCGTCAATAAATTCGGCAGTTATATAAACTTTATTAGAGATAGCGCCGGATGATAATGTTATTATGGCATTTATAGCGCCGGCAGAAGCCGGTTTAGAGCTAATATTAATAATTCTTCCTGATTTCACTTCATCCGGAGTAAGAATAGTCTTGTCGATTGTGAAGTTGTTGTTAGATATAGATATTGTGAGGTTTTCGGTAAGATTAATTCCGCGAATGTTTAATTCTTTTTTTGCTCCGAGGCTTAATGCTTGAAGTCCAAAATCTAATGTGCTATTGTCTGAAGGGATGTAAAGCTTTGAGTCGGAGCTTACCTCGGTATAGAAGTAAGAGTCGGTTTTATCACCCCAAATATATTCGGCAAGTTGAGGATAGTCGATAAACGGATTTCTGTTTCCTTGAATAGCATATACATTTTCATTTCGTTGTTGCTCGAGTACGCTCACTGGGTCTTGACGATTCCACTGAATAAGGAGATCGACCACCCACGGACGAAGTAGTGGATATGTGTCTTTTTCAATCATAAGCAGTCCGTCGTTAGAAGTCCAAAGTTTGGTGTAATCTTCGTAGCAAGTAGCCATATACATATAAGTTCTAGCGAAATCGCCTTTATATATATCGGCAGGTTCCCACACTTTGATTAGAGTGTCGGCACGGAAACAATTAGACAGTCCGGTTTTTGTAACGCCATTATCAAATCCTCCGGGTTCGGTAACTATACCGATAGGGTGGTTGCTTTTGCTCATGTTAGCCGATGCGTCGGCAGGATAAAGGTGGTGTAAGTCTTTGTAGGCATCGTTATTAATGCCGCCCCACCAACTATTAGCAAAGCTATGCTCGATGTGCATACCCGAAACAGCGTTAATTCCATTAAAACGGCGAATTTCATTAGAATATCTGTCGAGTACACTTCCGTTTTCGGCGACGTCGGTTTTTGTAAAGCCTTCCCAAGTGTAGCCTTCACTTTTACCTCCATATTTTAATACTTTGGAAGGTTTTATTATTTTACATAGCGCCGATTTGAGTTTTTCGCGTTTTGTTCCTTCTGCATTATTATAATATCCTTGAGGTATTTCGGCTGATGCAGAAACTGCAAATAAGATGGCATATATACATAAGCCAAATTTAGTAATTCTCTTCATGGCAAGTTGATTAAATAATAACATACAAATATAATACAAATATAATACATTTATTTGTATATATTGTCAGAAATAAAAAATGCCACTCAAATATCGTTTTTGAGTGGCATTAAGTGTATTACTTATATCGATTAGTCAATTTCAATAATTAGGTAATTAGAAAGTTCCCAGAATTTTGTAGGGTTAGTAATCTTCAAAGATTTTGCGCCACTATTATCTATTATTTCGTAAGAACCGGCAGGGTGTTTAGAAAGTAATTTAGCTTTCTTAGAGTGTAAAGCTAATTCGTTAAGCGAGCGTTTGTCGGCTTTAGTGAAATAAGAACGTTCAAAGTCGCCTTCTAAGACTTTAGTTTTGCCTAAGAATTTCTTTTCGATTATCTTATTAGCTTTAAGCTCTTTGTTTGAGCCAATAACATAGAAGCAAGTATTTAATTCGTTGGCTACGCGTGTAGCTTCTTCTTGAGCAGCAGCTTTTTCCGACGATACAGTTTCTACCGTAGTATTAAGAGTGCTCACTTCGTTAGTCAAGCCTTCAATCTTAATGTTAGCGTTTTTCAACTCCTCTTGAAGTTTACCGATCGATGCTTCTTGAGTTTCGATTTGAGCCTTTAGAGATTCAATAGTTTTTTGAATTTTGCTGGTGTAAGCTCCCGAATTTTTCAATTTCTTTTCAAGTTCATTAAGACGATCACGTCTGCTTTTAAGAGTCTGTGCAATAAGCACCATATTGTTTTTTATTTCCTCTTTTTGGTCAACCGATTCTTTATTAAGATTAGTAGTGGATATAATTTGTTCCATGTCGTTAATCTGTGTCATACCGTCGCTAATTTCATTAAGGAGAGCCATAAGGCTGTCTTGTGCAGCGAGAGCAGTAGTAAGTGAGTCGGTAAGTTCTTGATTTTCAGTTTGAGCTTCTTTTAATTTCCCATTATTGCAAGAGAATAATGAGATAGTTATAGCGCATATACATGCGGAGATAATTCCAATTTGTTTCATAATAATAATAATTTAATTGGTTTGAATGTTTCTATTTTTGAAATGAGCATATTTATCAATTTTAGCCGGCTTTTCATCGCCTTTAGCACCGGCTACAACAATGACTATTTCGCCACGCGGGGCATTAACGGCAAAATAATCGACTAATTCTTTAAGAGTACCATTGTGAGTAGTGTTGTGCAATTTAGATATTTCTCTACTCACCGAAGCTTCTCGGTCGTTACCAAAAGTTTCGCAGAATTGCTCTAGAGTTTTTAGCAGTCGCATTGGCGACTCATAGAAAATAATAGTACGTGGCTCTGTTGCAAGTTCATTAAGTCGAGTAGATCTTCCTTTCTTTTGAGGTAAGAACCCCTCGAAACAGAATTTTTCGCAAGGCAGCCCCGAATTAACAAGAGCAGGAACGAATGCAGTAGCTCCGGGAAGAGTTTCTACTTCGATTTTATTGCGACGACATTCTCTCACTAGCATAAAACCCGGGTCTGAAATAGCCGGTGTACCGGCATCAGAAATAAGAGCGATGGTTTCGCCGGCATTAAGGCGCGCAATCAAGCCATCGAGGGTGTCGTGTTCATTAAATTTATGGTGGCTGGCCATACGAGTATCAATACCGAAATGTTTCATCAATATCCCACTGGTTCTAGTATCTTCGGCAAGTACCATATCAGCATTTCTCAGCGTTGAGATGGCACGAGGAGTCATGTCCTCAAGATTTCCTACTGGAGTAGGTACTATATAAAGTTTCCCGCTCATTTTTATAATTTATGCGAAATGTTTTTTAATTATTTCCATAAAGTCTTTCACTTCCGATGATTCTTTGTCCCATTCAAGGTCGTTGTAGAAATAATCTTCGGCTTCGGAGAAAGAGTCCATGGTTTCGACTAAATTTAGCGTATTAGTCATCTGTACGTCGCTGTTCTCGAATAATTCGCGACGATAGCGAAAACGGTCGTTAAGAGTAAATGCTTTCTTGAGATTCTTCGACAATTCGCGTTGTAGAATTTCATCAAGTCGAATAGGCTCATTTTCTTCGTCGTCCTCTTCGATAATATCATCATCGTTATCAACGATTAATGATTCTTCTTCAGCATTTATTATTGTATCATTTAAGTTGTCTTCAGATTTAATGTCGTCGGAATTTATTTCGGAGTCATCTAGTGCTGGTTCAATGTCGGCGATTGGTTCAATGTCAATTGTGTCGTCGTTAGTTATTTCTTCGGCTGTTAGATTGTCATTGTTTTCAATTATTACTTCGTCGTATACTTCCTCCGGACTTTCTTGATTTTCATCATTGTTATCGCAGTCGCAACAAGAGTCGGCTCCCAGCATTTCAAAGTCGTTATTTCTAATTTCATCTGTTTCTAAATTTTCGCTTACTTCTTGCTGATTTATTGTTGATTCCGGTTTGTTGAATAGCTCATTGTCTACTTTCTGAGAGAGCAAGGCAATCTCGGCACCCTTCTTTTGTATCAGTTTATAGACGAGACTCCCGGTGTTATCACCGTGATTTTCAACTAAAAGAAGTAATCCTTCTAATTCGTAAACCTGTGCTAAAAGGTCTTTTATTTGCTGATTCATAATGTTAATGTTGTAAATTTATTAAAATCAACGATACAAACGTATTAATTTAATTTGATATATCACTAATAAAGAACTAATCTTTGCATTATTTATGATATTAAATTTATTGATTTTCTTTGTCGGTTTTATCGATAATGTTAATAATTAGTTCCTCTATATTCTTTTGCAATGTTGATCGCGAGCCAATAAAATTATTAACTAATATTGTAATCGCATACTTAGGATTCTCGGCAGGGAAATAGCCTGAGTAGCATTGCACATCGCTCATACTGCCCGATTTCAGGCATATTCTGCCGGCATATTGAGTGCCTTTTAATAGCGATTTTACCGAGCCATCGTTTCCGGCTTTAGGCATTATATTATAAAATTCGCTATTAATATTATATTTTCGGTTATACAAAGTAACGAGCATTTGCGATAAGAAATTTGCGGTAACTTTATTGTTACGTGCGAGTCCGCAGCCGTCTTTCATAAATAGTTGGCGTGTGTCGAGTCCTTCATTTTTCCAGAAATCCTTTATGATTTTAATTGCAATGTATGGATCCCAGATACCGAATTTTTCTTTTGCGATAGTGCGTAAAAAAGTATCGGTAAACATATTATCACTACGCCACATTGCCGACTTTGCTATATCGATTAGTTTAGGTGAGTGGTGAGTAAGTAGCTCAGTAGTATCGGTGTATTGATACTTTGCCTCTGAATATTCAATTTTGTTGGTTATCAACGAGTCTTTTAGCTCTTTGATAAAATATTGTGAAGGAGACGCAATTGCGCAGGTATATGCATATTTTCGCCTTACGTTTTTATCCATTACTCCACACAGCGTGATATTGTCCGACTTTAGGTCTTTACGAATCATTGTGGGGCTGTAGCTTGCTAGTGAGCTTCTACTAGTGTAATTAATACTGTTTATGATTGTTGCATTTACATTCTTATTCACATTTTCTGTCTTAGTATCACCATTGGATATGCTGAATGGAAGAGTGTAATAATTATCGTGGTAGTTGAAAATGAAAGCTCCGGCTCCATAATCCCACGCAGCATCTTCAATAGTCCAGTCGGGACAGTAGGCAAGAGCATCGCCTTGATTTTGTTCTATCTCTATATTTCCTTTAATAGATTTTATCCCTCTATTTTTCAGCTCTTGCAAAATCTCGGATATGAATTGAAGAGAATCGTTGAAATGGCGAGAACCTAAAGTTGGATCGCCAGAAGGTGTTATTAATATAGTTCCTTTAAATGTGTTATTGCTCGATATTATTCCGATTAGATTAACTTTGGTAGTGTAAGTATAATCTTCGCCAAGCAGAGCTAATGCAGTGGCACAAGTAACGCTTTTCATTGTCGACGCAGGAATGGTGGCTGTGTAGGAATTAAATCCCGCCATTTCATAATTTTTTGCTATATCGAAAATACTAATTCCAACCGATGCATAGATGAGATTTGAGTCGACAACAAACTTGTTTACACTAGATTGAAAGTCGACTGCCAAAATATTAGAAATTGGTATTATTGCAATTATAAAGGCTATTAATCTTTTCATAAATACAAAATTGCAAAAAAAAATTGTATATTCTATTTTTGATGCAAAAAAAAACAGTGATATGTAGATTATGTTTCTAAATATCACTGATTATATTGTAATAATTTATTAGCGCATTAGCTAATCTAATTATTTCTCTTTTTTATATTTCTTCCCCGTCCATTTTAATTTAATAGAATCGATTAAAAATGGCTTTAATTTAGCGTAATCCTCTTTGCTGAGATATTTCTCAAGGTTTTGGCTGGCAATAATATCACCATTGTCAGGGCTTATTGAGAAAGAAATAAAGGGTAAATCAATGAGATCGACAATATCATTGATTTTCTTTTTGCTATCTTTAGGGATACGAATAAAGTCGGCTATCGTTATTGGTTGAATATACTTTTTGCTATCAAGCTCTTTCCAATCGTTATTGAAAAATGATAAGCTGCCATCGGGGACAGGAGTGAGTAATGTCTTATTCACAACCACTACGTCAGATTTCATTTCGGTAGTGTCGCTTATCCACATTTCGATAGTAGAAACGTCGGTCATCTTTATAGCTAGAAAATCGTCGGCAACTTTAATAAGCTTGCTTTGTCCACCCAGTCTATTATCCATATTTATTATGCTATCGGCTTTGTAATATTCAATGATATCAAAGCGAGCATCGGGAGAAAGAAGTGAAAAAACTTTTGCACTATCGGTAGAAAACAAAGTATTTGTTATTCTAGCATTTAAAGAGCCTAGTGTGATAGTAAACAGGACTATAACAATAAACGATCTCATAATTATTCTTTACCTTTTTTGTTTTTTTTGTTATTGAACGATTCGTAATTTCCGTAAGCTGGTTTCTCACCGCGAGGTTTTCTGTCGCGTTCTTTAAAATCATCGCGACGGCTGCTCTTGCGACGGTCGCCCGCTCCTGAAGTTGCCTTTTTACGCATATCTTCGTTCCGTGTGCTACGGCGTTTGCCTTTATTTTCGGCAGCATAGTTCTTGTCGGCTTCAGCAATTTCAGAATATATACGTTTGCCATAGAAATCGGCCTGTTTCAAGGCTGAAATTACTTTTGAGGCATCTGATTTGCGTACATCGAAAAGTGAATATCCTGATAGTAAGTCGATACGTCCTAAGTCTACTCTGCCACCATGAATATTTTTATTAAGAAGCTCAATCAAGTTTGGAGCAAAGAATCCGTCAGATTTACCAAGATTGATGAATATGCGTTCATATCCCTTGTCGGCTGTTCGGCGGTCTTTATCTTCAAGACTTCTGTCTCCGCCACGATCTCCGCCACGATCACTATTGCGATCGCTCTTGTTTCTCTTGTCGCCGCGAGAATCGTTAGATATAATATCAAGCACAGGAGCATCTTTATAGTAGTCGATAAGACGATTAAATTCTAGTGAAAGAACGCGTTTAAGCAAGTCTTCACCGCTAAGCCATTCGAGCTTTTTCATTACTCCGGGCAGGTATTTAGCAATTTCTTCTTCGTTTACTTTTACCTTTTCTATTCTGTCGGCAAGGCTGTAAAGTTGTTTCTCAATAATGTGTTGAGGAGTAGGAACTTCTTTATGCTCAAATTGTTTGCTTATTTTTCTTTCAATATCTTTAAGACGGCTTTTCTCGCGAGAGTGGATAATTGCCACCGACACTCCGGTTTTGCCTGCTCTACCGGTACGTCCACTACGGTGAGTGTATGTAGCTATATCGTCGGGTAAACCATAATTAATAACGTGAGTCAAGTCGTTAACGTCAAGTCCGCGAGCAGCTACATCGGTAGCAACAAGTAATTGTAAATTTCGTTCGCGGAATTTCTTCATCACAGTATCACGTTGTGCTTGCGAAAGCTCGCCATGAAGAGAATCGGCATTGTATCCGTCTTCGATAAGCTTGTCGGCAATTTCTTGAGTTTCGCGACGAGTACGGCAGAATATTATACCATATATGCTGGGGTTGTTGTCGGCAATACGTTTAAGGGCAAGATATTTATCTCTAGCCTGCACCATAAAGTATATGTGCTTCACGTTAGCCGCTCCTTCATTCTTTGTCCCGATAACAAATTCTTCGGGGTTGTGCATATATTTTTTAGATATTTTAGCTATTTCCGCCGGCATAGTAGCCGAGAAGAACAGCATTTTTCTATTCTCTGGAACGTGAGATAATATATCATCGATACTATCTAAAAATCCCATATTTAGCATCTCGTCGGCTTCGTCTAATATTACAGTATGTACGTTTTCAAGCGACACTGTTCGGCGATTAATTAAGTCGATAAGACGTCCCGGAGTTGCAACAATGATCTGCACTCCTTGTCTAAGAGTCCTTATTTGGCTCTCTATACTCGAACCTCCATATACAGGAAGTACTTTTAATTCTGGGATATACTTAGAAAAGTCGGCTAAGTCGCTACCAATCTGTAAGCAAAGCTCACGCGTAGGAGATAATATTAATGCTTGAGGGCATCTTTTTTTAACGTCAATTCGTTGTATTACCGGCAAGCCGAAAGCGGCGGTTTTCCCGGTTCCTGTCTGAGCTAATGCCACCACGTCGGTATCACCATTTAATAAATGAGGGATAACTTTTTCTTGTACAGGCATTGGCGCTTCAAAGCCTAATTCGGCTATAGCTTTTAATAGATCCTCACGGACTCCTAATTCTTCAAATGTTTTCATCTATAATCAAAAAATAATTTTTCACGCCATATTCATTTATGGCATTCAAATAAGGGGACAAAGATAGGTAAAATTTTGCTAATTTCTATAATGTTCAGCTATTTATTTAATAATATAATTGAAAAAGCTCGATTTATTTTGGCTGATACAGTGCTTTTTAGTTGATTTTCGAGTTAAACGATTACTTTTCTTATTTATGGTAGTTTTTTTTGCTCGTTGTTAATTAAATAATTAATTTTGGGGATAAATATGTTTGATATATGGAACCAAACGAAATAATAGCGGGAGTGCTAGTGATAATAGGCATTTTGATAAGTGCTTTAACAAAGAAGAAAGAAGTGCCACAAAAGCGAGTTGTTGTTCGCCCAATAGATATATTTACCGACAAAGTAGATACTTCAGGCGACACAATTGAAGATCTAGAAGATACGATATGTGAGACAAAGAAGCCATCACTGACTATCACCGAGCAGATAAGCAATTATAATACATCGAGTGTCGGTGAATATAAATGGCAAGATGGGGTAGATACAGCACTTGAAAAAGAATTACCAAAAGACATCACAGATGATAATTTTATAGAGCGACATAGCGATATACCGGCTCGTAATGAGTGGCGTAAAGCAATTATTGCTAGTGAAATATTAAAAACTAAATTCTAATAACCTAAAAATAATATTTTAAAAAAAATGGCTATACCTTTTATTTCGGCGCAAGAAGCAGCCGAATTTGTAAAAAATGGAGATAATGTAGGCTTTTCTGGTTTCACTTCTTGTGGAACACCAAAGACAGTACCGGTAGCAATTGCAGAGAAAGCACGAAAAGAACACGAAAAAGGAAATCCTTTTAAAATTAATGTATTCTCGGGAGCTTCGACAAACGATTATGTAGATGGTGAATTATCGAGAGCAAACGCAGTGAATTTCCGTACACCATATCAATCGCAAGGAGATATGCGCAAAGCGTTAAATTCGCACGAAGTACACTATGCCGATGCCCATCTTTCAGAATTAGCACAAAATTTGCGCTATGGCTTTTTTGGAAAGCTGAATGTTGCAGTGATCGAAGTAGCCGAAATCAATGATAAAGGAGAAGCTATACTAGGCACAGGAATTGGAATTACTCCAACAATAGCAAAAATTGCAGATAAGATAATCATAGAGCTAAATTCTACTATCTCGCCAAACATAAGAGGACTACACGATAATTATTTACCACTAGATCCTCCATATCGTCGTGAAATACCAATTTATAAGCCTAGCGACCGCATTGGCTCGCCGGTATTGAATATTGATCCGGCTAAAATTGTGGGTATTGTGAATGTTGACTTTGCCGGTAAGGTAGCACCTTTCTCGCCACTCGATGAGACAACAATGCAAATTGGAGTGAACGTATGTGCTTTCTTAACCGCTGAGCTTAAAGCAGGACGTATTCCAAAGAGCTTCCTTCCAATGCAATCGGGAGTGGGCAATGTGGCAAATGCTGTGTTAGCCGGTCTGGGCGAAAACAAGGATATTCCTGCATTTGAGATGTACACTGAGGTGGTTCAAGATTCTGTGTTAAAACTAATGGAGAGTGGCAAATGTAAATTTGCAAGTACTTGCTCGTTATCATTCAGTGATGAAGCAACTCACGAATTTTTCAAAAACATAGAATTCTTTAAAGATAAAGTCTTGATGCGTCCGGGCGAAATATCAAATAATCCCGAAATCGTAAGACGATTAGGACTTATCACAATGAATACAGCACTCGAAGCCGATATATTTGGTAATATTAATTCTACTCACGTTCTCGGAACAAAAATGATGAACGGAATAGGTGGCTCCGGCGACTTTACTCGCAATGCTTATCTTTCAATATTTAGTTGCCCATCGATCACAAAGGGTGGACTTATAAGTAATATTGTGCCAATGGTTTCTCACTTAGACCATAGCGAGCACTCGGTGAATGTGCTTATTACAGATCAAGGCGTTGCCGACTTGAGAGGAAAAGATCCTGTTCAACGTGCCGAGACAATTATTGAAAATTGTGTACACCCAATGTATAAACAATTGCTTAGTGATTATCTTAAACTATCAAAGGCAGGTCAGACTCCTCATAAGCTATCTGCCGCACTTGCATTCCATCAGTCATTTAAAGAGGAGGGTGATATGTCGAAAACCGATTGGAGTAAATTTGCGTAATTAACCAATTATTAATTATTGATATAAAGCCTTCATGCTATATAGCGTGAGGGCTTTGATTTATAGCATTATGACTAATCGACTACATAGATTCAATAGCAATATTTCAAGTATACCGTTACCTGAAAAGTTTACTAATCCATTCGATTACACACCTCACAAGTTGTGTGTAATGGCAAAGGAGCAAACTATGCAGTATATCAAAAGCGATGAGCAATTAAATTCTAAGATTCAAGAGGGTAAAATGCTTGGAGTGTTAGTTGTAAAGTGCGAAGATAATTCAATTGGATTTATAGCCGGCTTCTCGGGTAACATTGCTCATAAAAATGATTATGACTATTTTGTGCCACCTATTTATAATTTATTAGATAGAAATGGTGCTTTTGCCCACGCCGAGAAAAAACTAAATAGGATTAATGCTGCAATATTAGAGCTGGAAAATTCACAATCCTATATCGGACTAAAGAATCAATTAGAAGAATCAATAATAGTTGCGAGGCAACATATTGAGAATCTAAAAAGGGAATATGAGTCGGATCGTAATCGACGAGCAGAATTAAGGGCGTCAAGGTCGTTGACCGATGATGAATTAAAAGAATTAGAGAGGCAAAGCCAATATCAGAAAGCAGAATTAAAACGAGAAAAGCGTAGAGCTCACGACCGGCAACAGATTATTTGTAATGAAGTGTTGGGCTACGAAGAAAAAATAGAGCAGTTAAAGAACGAGCGAAAGCAAAAATCGCTACAAGCTCAACTCGATATTTTTAAATCATATATAATAAATAATTCGCTAGGAGAACAGAAAAATCTTCTTGAGATTTTTAAAGACACGCCACAGGGCATTCCACCCGCAGGAGCAGGCGATTGTGCGGCACCTAAAATGTTGCAATATGCCTATATCCAATCATTTTCTCCGCTAGCAATGGCTGAATTTTGGATAGGCGATTCTCCAAAACAGGAAATAAGACATTCGGGGGCTTTCTATAATGCTTGTATAGGGAAATGCTTTCCTATATTATCGTTTATGATGCGCGGACTTGAAATTGAGGATAGCACGCCTCAAGCCTTACCGGAACAGGAGTTAGAAATAATATATGAAGATAATTATCTATTGGCTGTGAATAAGCATGAAGGAATGTTGAGTGTGCCGGGCAGATTAACATACAAATCGGTATATACAGAGGTAATGAAAAAATATCCCGACATTACGGGTCCTGCAATCGTACATCGCTTAGATATGGATACTTCAGGTATTTTACTAATAGCCAAAGACAAGGCTACGCATAAAATGATGCAACGTCTTTTTAAAGATAGGTCGATAAAAAAAAGATATGTAGCATTGTTGTCATCACGAATTGAACAGAAAGAAGGAATTATAGAGCTGCCACTTGCAAGAGATTATATTAATCGCCCTCGACAAATTGTATCTCATGAAGAAGGAAAATATGCTTTGACTTATTTTAAGGTCATAAAATATGAAGGTGATAATACATTAATAGAATTTGAACCACACACAGGTCGTACTCACCAATTGCGCGTGCATGCGGCACATCATCAGGGATTAGCGGCACCAATAGTTGGCGACAGACTATATGGAACGAAAGGAGAAAAGCGAATGCATCTTCATGCTTCGCGCATCGAATTTACTCACCCCATAACAGGCGAAAGAATTATAATTAATTCACCATCGCCATTTTAAAAACAAGGGAAATTATTTAGCTTGTATCGTAATGAAATCGGCTTTGCTAGTATTGCATAGCTGACAGTTGTTGGGAGCATCATTAAAAATGAACAGCAACCCACACCTTTTGCATATACAATATTTTGATGAAGATTTTTCTCCATTATTTAATTTAGCAAGAGCTTCTGCAAAAATCTTGCTATGGGCTATTTCGGCGTCTTGAGCAAAATTGAAAGTAATTAGAGCATCTTCGATGCCTTCTGCCTCCTTTATACATTTGGGGTAGGCTGACGAGAACTCAATAGTCTCATTATTAATTGCAATAGAAAGATTTTCTATTGTGCTTGCAGTCATTTTGTAATCGGCAATTGTAGGAAGAAATTTGATATTGTCGATTTTCTGCAATGCTTTAATGTGGTTAGCCGAATGAATGGCTTCGCTCATCGAGGCTGCACGAAACAGAGTCTCAATATCGAGTAAAGAGTCGCGCGAAGCTTGCTCGGCAAAAGCAGCATATTGTTTAGAGGCCGTAAATTCGGCAGTCGCCATTTTTTTAAGGTTGTTAATGGTAACTTCTTTATTGTTGTTGCAAGCAGATAGAATACTTAGAAATATTAATAAAGAGATGATGTAGTAACGCATAATTAATTAGTTTAGAAAGCCCATACACTATATACTATTGTAGAACCTTTAAATCCGGTTATGAGTATAGATAGCGCAGATAAAAATAATAAGAAAGAAAAGATATAAGATATTTTAGATTTATCGGTGAATCCATTAATAGTCATAATTCCAACGCCAGATGTTATGGCTAGTAGTATTGACGAGATTATAGCGAGCATAACATGTGTATCTTTAAGCGTAGAGGCATAGCCTGCGACGGCTTCGGTAGAAAGAAATCCTGATGCGACAGCCAGAATTGCGCCAATAGAAGCAATGATAGTGAGTATTATCGAGGCAGGCTTTATCCAAATTTTTTTATAAAAATATGAGCTGGCATCGAATGCAAAAGCTACAAGAGCTAATGCTATTGGGAAGTGTACCACCATAGGGTGTAAAGGGACATAAATCATAATATTAAAAATGCAAGAGTTAATATTTTACAAATATACAAATATAAAATTGTGATTTAATTTAAATCAAGATTTAATTTCTCGTATTTGTAACCTAAAGAGAATAGAGAGAGGCTAACACCTAGTTTAAACATTGTCTCTGTAGTCTTAGCATACATGTGGAATGCCTCGATGCTCTGAGGCTCAATCCCTTCTTTTCTAATAAGATTAAGCGCAATTTCGGCGCAATCTTGGATAAGCGAAGTCAGCTCCTTAGCTCTGGTGTGGTTCTCGGGAAGTAATTTAAGAATATCTTCAATCACATAGTCGTCGAGACAGTCAAATCCTCGAGCATTGCGAAGGTATAAATATAAGTCGTCTTTTTCTTTGACAGTTTCCCAGCAAGAATCCCACAACGAGCCGGCTGCCAAGCCATAAAAAGTAGCCCACGCAATAGCGACAGTAGGGTAGTGAGGAATTTCGGGTACAGCATCGGCCATATATTGAGGTGCCGATTTATGCCAGCAAGCATTGAGCTCGTCGATATTGTAGAATTGGTTGTTAAGAAACCCCTTTTGAGTACATAGCTTAATCAGTTCTTTTGTGAGGTTCTCGACAAAAGGTGCCGAAATCCAGTTGAAAGAATTAGAATTCATAAATAATGATATATTAGAAATTATTCGGCACAAAGTTACCATTTTTTTAGAAATAATAATAAAGACATAGATGTAAATGATAATGTAAAAATGTAACCTTAATAGTTTAAAATTGCACAATTTGTACCAAACTTGTACAGAAAAACTTCAAAAAAACATTAAAATTGCCATTTTAGATGACAAATGTGGGTATGCGTATCTATTTATCGTAATAATTGTTTTATATTTGTAACCTATTTATGTAAAATTCAATATTATATGCCATATATTTGTCGGTGCAAATGGCGATTTTATAACTAAAAAATGCTGAGTTAGCAATTATGAAGAAGTATATTAAGGAACTAGGAACTGTAGCAATTGTGTTAGCAATGTCGTTTTCAACTTTAGAATGTGAGGCGGCTTTTTGGAACAAGAAGAAAAAGAAGTCGGAAACGAAGACTGAAACTAAATATGAGACATTGACTAAAGATAGTATCAATGCTTCAAAGGGATTGTTTAATGTCTATAAGGAAAAAGGCGATTTTTACTTTGAAATACCATCGTCGTTATTAAAACGCGATATGCTTGTAGTAAATAAGCTCACAAGAGTTCCATTAGAATTAAATGAAGCAGGCGTTAACCGTGGTACAAATTATGAGAATCAGATGATTTGGTTTGAGATGAGTGCCGACAAGAAGAATCTAAATATTCGACAAATTCGACCATTGCCTCTATCTCCCGCCGATGATGCGATTACTCGCTCGATAAAAGACAACTATATCTCACCATTAATAACGTCGTTTAAAATCGAAGCTTTCAATAGCGATTCGACAACAATAGTCGTAAAAGTTAATGATGTTTTCAATGGCGAAGATACAAGCATAAATAATGTATTTAACAGCATCAATCTTGGTACGGCAGCAAAGAAAAATCTATCGACAATAAAATCGATAAAAGCATTTAATGACAATGTGGTAGCTATATCGGAATTAACGACTAAAGTTACCGAAGGTAATAGCTCGGTGAATATAACCTTAGAAGTAAGCTCTTCTATCGTCTTATTGCCGACGACGCCAATGCGAGGTCGCCTTGATTCGCCGCGAATAGGATATTTTACTACCGATATGCTGTATTATAGCGATTCGCAACAGCGAGTAGATGAACGTAATTTTATTACACGTTGGCGATTAGAGCCTAGCGATAAGGCAGCATATATTAAAGGTGAGTTGGTAGAGCCGGTAAAACCGATAGTATTTTATCTCGACGGATCGACACCTAAAAAATGGCGCAAATATCTTAAAGAAGGTATCGAAGAGTGGCAAGCAGCATTCGAGAAAATCGGATATAAGAATGCTATTATAGCTAAAGAGCTTACTGATAGCATGGCTGTAGATGCCGATGATGTTAATTATTCGCAGATTATGTATGCCGCATCGACAAAGTCGAATGCAATGGGACCTTCATTGCTCGACCCTCGTTCGGGTGAAATCCTTGAAGCCGACATTATGTGGTGGCACAATGTAATTTCGATGTTGCAACAATGGATAACAGTGCAGACCGGTGCTATTAATCCCGATGTAAGAAAACCAGAATTGCCTGATAGTATTATTGGCGATGCAATAAGATTTGTAGTGTGCCACGAGGTGGGACACTCGCTAGGATTGCGCCATAATATGATGGGTTCGTGGGCTATTACCACCGACCAATTGCGCTCTAAAGAATTTACCGATCGTCTTAATTCGACGTCATCATCAATTATGGATTATGCCCGCTATAATTATGTAGCTCAACCGGGTGATGGAGTAACAAAAGTTGCACCACACGTTGGACCTTATGATTATCTTGCAATAGAATATGGCTATCGTTGGTATGGCAATGTTGAGCCGGAAGATGAAAAAGAGAATCTTCACGCTCTATTGTCGGAGCATAAAGGAAATCTTTATAAATATAGCGAAGCCCAAGATCCTCGCGATGCAGTAGATCCGCGAGCTCAAAATGAAGATTTAGGCAACGATCCTGTGAAGTCATCAAAATATGGTATAGCAAATTTGAAATTTGAAATGCCACACATAATAGAATGGACTACAACGGGCGAAAAAGGGCAGACCTACAAAGATGCTTCACGCCTATATTATTCGGTTGTTAATCAATGGAACAATTATCTATATCATGTAATGGCAAATGTAGGTGGTATCTATATTGAGAATACTGAGGTAGGAGATGGCGAGAAAACATATACTTATGTCGAAAAGGCAAAGCAGAAAGAATCAGTGAAATTTTTAATCGACGAATTGTTTACTTTCCCGGCATGGTTGTTTGATACAAATATTACCAACTACACTTATCTTCGCAAATACACACCGCTGGGAATGGTGGAGGTCGCTCCAACATACGTTTATAAAAATTGTGTCGCTTATGTTGTGTATGATTTATTGACAAATTATCGCTTGATGAGGATGCTCGAAAATGAACTGGTAAATGGCAAAGAAGCATATACGGCTGTTGAGCTATTAAACGATTTACATAAACAATTTTTTGCTACTACCGAGAGTGGTAGAATCCCTGATGTGATGACTCGCAACTTGCAAAAAGCATTTATTGACGCTCTTATCACATCGGCAGCATCGTCAGAAGGCATTAAAATTAACAAAAAACTCGTTGAAGACCGGTTCTTCGATAGCTCGCATTCGTTCTGTAACCATGACAATTGTGACAGAATGGGCGCACGTCGCGAGTTGAGTTTCTATGGAAGTCAAATCAATCGCACCAGCGATGCTATTTCGGTGAAACGAGGCGAATTATTAAGAATTAAAGATTTAATGAAACGCAGTTTGTCGGTAGCCGATACCGCGACAAAATATCATTATAAGGATATAATAATAAGAATAGACAATGCACTAGGCATTAATAATTAATACTGAGGATTATGAGTACAATTAAATATTTATTACCAATACTGGTTATCGCTTTAGCAAGCAATAACGTTTTTGCCAAGACTATTCAAGGTAAAGTAATGGCATCGGATAATAATGAGACGATAATTGGTGCATCTATCTTTGTCCCTGTTGCCGAATTAAAAAAAATCGGTAGCGATAAGGTTAATGTAAGCACAGTTACCGATTTAGATGGCAACTTCTCTCTCGAAGTGCCGGATAAAACTAAGAGCATTGAGTGTAGTTATGTGGGCTATTCCACTCAGAGCGTACCGCTTAAAGATAATATTTCTAATATGGTAATAACACTGAAATCGTCGGCACAGCTCGATGAGGTGGTTGTTACCGGGTATCAGAAGATTGAAAAGCGTAAATTGACTGCCGCTATTAGCACTGTAAATGTAAATGATAATATGCTGGGCGATGTGATGAGTGTCGACCAAGCATTAGCCGGGCAGGTTGCCGGACTTTCATCGGTGGCTACATCGGGTGCGCCGGGTGCGCCTGCGAAAATTCGTATTCGTGGTACAGCTTCGCTTAATGGCACACAAGACCCGCTGTGGGTACTCGATGGAATCCCTATGGAAGGTACTTCATTGCCTAGTATGGAAGACCTTAAAGATATAGATGAGCTGTATTCTTCGTCGGTAGCAGGTATTAACCCTGCCGATATAGAAACTATAACCGTACTTAAAGATGCTGCCGCCACTGCAATTTATGGTGCGCGAGCCGCCAATGGTGTGATTCTTATTACTACTAAAAGTGGTAAGGTGGGAAAAACTAAGATAACATTCTCTACACGTTTGTCCTTCTCTCCTAAGACAGATATTGACCGCCTTAATCTTTTAAATTCGTCACAGAAAGTGGATTTAGAGTTAGATTTGCTAAAGTCGGGATATACATATCGCGAAAATAAAGGCGATGTGTCTCGAATCATAGCATCTGCCGGATTGACCGATTCTTACAAAGCAAATGGCTGGAATGCGTTGACTAGTGATGTACAAGGACGTATAAACAACCTTCGTTCGATTAATACTGATTGGAATGATATTCTGTTTCGCAGCACATTTAATCAAGAATATAATTTAAGCCTTTCGGGCGGAAATGACAAAGCGACTTATTACACATCGTTAGGCTACAATGACGAAAAGGGAAATGTAGTGGGGGTAGAGGCTAATCGTTTCAATCTCGTTGCAAAAACCAGCTACCGTCTTTCACGAAGGTTTAAAGTTGGGGCTTCGCTTTTTGCTAATCGTCGTGTGAATAAGTCTAATCTTACCGATGCCGATGGATTTACCAATCCTGTATATTATTCACGTCGCGCAAATCCTTATCAGACTCCTTTTAATGCCGATGGCTCGTATAATTATGATACCGATATACAAGGTAAAGAGGATTCTGACTTAAAATTCAATATCTTCGAGGAGAGAGATGGAACATCTTACGAACTTGAAACAAAATCGCTTCAAGCAATTTTAGATGCTGAATTTAGAATAAACGATCAGATCAAGGCTACCACACAACTAGGTATACAATTAGATGATACAAATAAGGAGATGGTTGCCGACCATGATACTTATGCAATGCGTAAAGATAAAGAGCGTACCACTTTGGCTGTTTTAAACAACACTTCTTTCCTCCCCGATGGAGGTAAATGCACTAATGCTGCAAGTACTAACTCGCAGATTACGTGGAAACTACAAGGAGAATATAGCAATAAATTCGCCGATATTCACGAGCTTGAGGGTATGGTGGGAACAGAAATCAGAAAGACGTGGTATAAAGCTTCTACTGCAACATTATACGGCTATAATAGAAAGACTCTTCAATCGGTTGCTCCTATTTTCCCTAGCGATACATGGGCAAAGCAGTATCCACTTTCTACAAAGTCTTACTCGGAGAATGCTTATGCTTCATTCTTTGCAACTGCATCGTATACATTGCTGCATCGCTACACGTTAGGTGGAAGTGTGCGTTTCGATGGCTCTGATATTTTTGGAGTAGATAAGAAATACCGCTTTTTGCCACTATATTCGGTTAGCGGGCTATGGCGATTAAGTGACGAGCCATTTATGAACGAGGTAGAGAAAATAAATAATCTTGCATTCCGTCTGTCGTATGGTATTCAAGGAAATATAGACAAGAGTACGTCTTCGCAAGTAACGGGCTATTATCAAAATATCACTATGCTTCCGGGCTATACAGAAGATATGATTGTTGTAGGCACAGCTCCTAATACAAAATTAAGGTGGGAAAAGACTAAGACATTTACTGCCGGTGCCGATATGAGCATTTTCAATAATGCAATATCTCTAAGTCTGGATTATTATAATAGAGATGGGTCTGACTTAATTGCAATTAGAATGCTTCCACTTGAGAGTGGATTCTCTTCGATGTATGTGAATTGGGCTAGTATGAAAAATGATGGTTTTGAGGTGTCGATAAACACTCGTAATATTCATACAAAAGATTTTATGTGGTTTACAAATTTCAACTTTGCGTATAATAATAATAAAGTGTTGAAGGAAAGTGTTCCTGAAAATCAGACTACTCCGGGACGTGAAGGCTATCCTGTTGGCGCAATATTTGCATATAAGAGTGCCGGACTTGATGATGAAGGCTATCCTCTATTCTATAACAAGGCTGGCGAAAAAGTTAATGCACAAGAATTGCTTAAACTGAATTCTTATGGTGGCAGCACACTTACCGCAGCCGAGCAACGTGATCTATATACATATATTGGCTCGTCTGATCCTCTCTTTACCGGTGGTTTGATGAATACGTTCACTTATCGCAATTTTGAGTTATCACTTAATTTTATCTTCAATCTTAAGATGTATGTTAAGACTACTCCTTCATATTCTCCGACAAATTTTGACAGGGGATTAAATTCAAATGCCGATATATTAAATCGTTGGACTTCAACAAACACTAATACTTTGTTCCCTGTTTTGATGCAGTCGGGCTATCGTCAAGCTGAATATGCTCGATATTCCGAGTTCGGACTTTATGAACAATTAGATACATGGGTTAAGCGTGGCGACCATGTGCGTCTTCAAAATGTACGTTTTGCCTATCGTCTGCCATCTGAGTGGGTGAAAAAAGCATCAATGGAGTCGGTTACTGTTGCTCTTGAAGCACGCAACTTGTTTGTCTTTGGAGCTAATTATAATAATTATTTGGATCCTGAAACTATGGGTAATCAATTTGCTCAACCTATACCTAAGACTTTTACGTTTAGCTTAAATGTTAATTTCTAAAATTATAATAATGATGAATAGATTATTTAAATATATATTATCTGCCACACTAGCATTCACACTTATTTCGTGTGATGATTTCTTAGATATTCAACCTACCGGCAAGGTAATTCCACAGACTGCTACTGAATTTCGTGAGTTTGTTACCAATGCTTATTCTATTGTCCCAAGTGATAGAGGAAAGTCAACGTTTCGTTCCGATGAATTTATTATGGATGCGGCTCTATCGAAAGAAGACTTGAATTCATATAAAGATATTTGGACATGGAATGATGACAGCCCTTCTGAGAGTACTTCGTCTTTCGATTGGCGTAGCTACTATCAGATTATGTTTAGTGCAAACTATACAATCGACAGTAAGGATAAAATCACTAATGGCACTCCTGCCGTGATAAATCAATTAGTAGGTGAGTGCTACATGTTGCGTGCTTATATGCACTTCCTCCTTGTTAATTTATATGGTGAGCCTTATACAGCTTGCGATCCTGCCACTACTAAAGCTATACCGCTAAAGATGAATACCGATGTAGATAAAGTGCTTTCAAGAAATACTGTGGGTGATGTGTATGAACAGATTCTTCGAGATATTGATGAGGCAGAAAAACTAATAAATGTAGAAAGTTGGGAGACGGGATTGACTTATCGTTTTAATACTGTCTCGGTAGATGCTTTGCGCTCGCGTGTATATCTTTATATGGGGCGTTGGAAAGAGGCTTATAATGCTTCGAAGAAAGTGCTTGAGAAACGTAGCGAACTAGAAGATTTTTCTAAATATTTGCCTAACGATTTCCGCTCGGTAGAATCGATCGTATCGCTTGAGCGTAACTTAACTGCACAATTTCAAAAGGCGGGAAAGGTGAATAAAACTTTTTATAATCTTTATGCATCGGGCGATTTAAGACGCAGCAAATATTATAAATTACTCACAGCATCGAATATTCAAGCTCTTAAAGGTGGCGATGATAATTATCGTTGCACTTTCCGTACCGGTGAAATATATTTGAATGCTGCCGAGGCAGCTCTTGAATCTGATGAAATTGGCATTGCTGAGGCAAAAACAATCTTGTTATCATTTATGAAAACGAGATATAATGCGTCTTCGTTCACCGCTAAAGAAGCTTTAATTAATAATATGGCGATAGATGATCTTAGAGCAGAACTGTATAATGAGCGCGCCAGAGAGCTTGCTTTTGAAGGGCATCGTTGGTTCGACTTGCGTCGTACTACTCGTCAAGAATTACAAAAAATATATAGTGGCGAGACTTTTATCTTGCAACAAAATGATAAGCGATACACTTTGCGTATTCCGTCGGAGGCTGTTGCAGCTAATCCGGAATTAGCAAATTGAATGAATTAATGTATTAATTAATAAATTATTTGTTTATGAAAAAATCTTTACTGACAATTGTTTGCTTGCTAGGAATGGTAGGTATTGCAAATGCTCAAATATCTGGAGTTTCAGATTTGGAGCAAATCCATTTAAAAAATTATTCAGATATTGTAAAAGCTGATGATGCATCGCGTCTTAATGCGATGGCTTATAATGCATCTAACGAGCTTTTCGTTTCGGGTGTATTTACTGAGGCTTTTGAAGGTCTTGAGCCTATTGCAGCAAGCTCTTATTTGATGAAGAAAGATGCTTCGTTGAATACTATTTGGAAAATTGCTCTTCAAGGTTCTGCCAAAATTACGGCTATTACAGTTGATGAAAATGGTGGCGCTTATATTGCCGGTATATTAGCCGATGAGGTGATATTTGGCAGCACAAATGGAAATACTGTAACTCTTGCCGGATTCAAACAAGAGGACGCTTACTCAACTAAGCAACTTGCTTCGTTTATTGCACATTATGATAAAGATGGTAATATCTTAAAATCTAATGTTATTCTTCCACAGCTTAATAAAGATCTTGTTGCAACAGGTGCATATTTTGCTGAAGATGGTGATGCTTTCGTTACGATAAACAATATCTCAATCATTAAGAATAAGGTTTATGCTTCGGCTGTGTTCAGTGGAACTCTTTCAAGTGGTGATTTATCAATTACTTCGGGCTCGGCTGATGTTTGGGGAATTGGTTTTTATGTTTCGATGAAAGCAGGTGTGGTTTTAGGATTTAATTCCGATTTAGTAGTCGATTCTTATCCGGCATCTTTACTTTCAAGAAGTTATAAAGAAGGCTTGCAATCGAGTGAGCAGGTTGTAACATTTACTATGGGTGCAGATTCTGATTTCACCGGAATTGGATTTACTTCGACCGGTAAATGTACTCTTGATCTCTTTAATAATAAATCGGAGGTAGACGCAGGTACTGCTGAAGCCGGTTTTATTTTTGCTATGGGTGTTGCTAGATTAACTAATGCAACAGGTGAAACTCAAATGAAATTTGCGACATCTACTACAACCGATGAATATGTTGCTACTGAGGTTAATGATGTGTTGGTAAAAGATTCAAGAATATATCTTTCGGGTATTTTCCAGAAAGAATTGGCTTTTAAAAAATCTATCGTTGCTGTAGGTTCTGATGATATGTTTGTAGCTAGTTTTGAAGCTAAAGATTTGAGTGATGCTTGGATTTCTGCAAGTGCTTTCGATGAAGGTGATGCTACAAAAAACGAGGAGATATTGACTGGTACTACTATTAATAATAATGGTATATTTGTAACCGGATATTCTTCTTTGAAGGCCGATCATGCTCTCGAAACTCAATTAATTTATAATTTCAGTGCCTTTACCGGTGAGACTTTAAAAATAGATACTCCTACATTTACTTTCGGCGCAGCTTCTAACAAGAATGGCGATTTAATGGCTTTAGCTTTCGATTCTAAGCCTGTAACAGGTATTACATTTGCCGATTACAAATTAAAGGGTGCCGGTGTTGAGACAGTGGGTAATGAAGTTCTTTCAATATATCCAAATCCTGCAACCGAGATTCTTAACTTGACTGTCGCTGCCGATGTTGAGGTATATTCTCTTCAAGGTGCTTTGGTTGCTAAGGCTGCTAATACAACAACGGTTGATGTTAATGCTTTGGCATCGGGTATATATTTTGCTAAGTTAACTGTTGATGGTAACACTACAACAATTAAGTTTATCAAGAAATAATACTTATAGATATTGCTTAATATGGGGTTGGAATCTGATGGTTCCGACCCCATATCGTTTTATTGAGGAGTATATTAATGTGTTGTCGATGGCAGCTCGCGAGAGTGATTTCAGCACATTGCCGCAGCGCGGCATTATGCTTTATTTTAGAGTAGCTAAATAGAAATTTTTTTTGCTATGTGCGTTAATTAATGTTATGTGTAAATAATTTCCATTGGAAATTTGTTATTAAGGAAAATAGTATTATCTTTGTGATGTTATTTCTAATGGAAATAATAAACTAAGGAAACGAAATGATAGATTATAAACTTAAATTCATAAAAGTTATGGCAAAACAATTTTTCAAACGATATTGGCTTATGCTTGTTGGTGTGGTGGTAGGAGCGATAGGCGGATATTTATATTGGTCGCTAGTAGGCTGTGCGAGTGGCACATGCCCAATTACTGCAAGTCCAATAAATTCGACAATAGTAGGTGCAATATTGGGTGGATTATTATTCGATACATTTAAAAATAAAAAGAAAAATGAATAGACTAATAAGTAATTGGAATGTAATTCGTATAGTAAGGTTGTTGCTCGGACTTGGCATTATCGCTTGGGCTGTAATCGCAAATGAATATGTATTCGTTATACTCGGCGCATTACTAGCAATTCAGGCATTACTTAATGCTTCGTGTTGTTGCGCCGGAGGATGTGGAACAGGAAATGATGCTAAACAAGATGTATATAAAAATCAAATTAAAAAATTTAATTTAAAGAAGTAATGAGAAATCTAGTTTTAACTTTTGCTACTGTGCTATTATTTGTGGCTTGTGGCAATTCGCAGACGGTAAATGATAATAATAAGAATAATAATAATAATAAAATAGAAACAAAAATGAAAACAATTGAATTGACTAAGGCTGATTTTTTACAAAAAGTTGCTAACTTTGAAACATCTCCTACAGAATGGAAATATCTTGGGGATAAGCCTGCATTAATCGATTTCTATGCTACTTGGTGCGGTCCGTGCAAGATGGTTGCACCTATCTTGGAAGAGTTGGCTGCAGAATATGGTGATTCGATAGTAATATATAAGATTGATACAGAGAAAGAGCCGGAACTTGCGCAGGCTTTTGGTATTCGTTCTATACCGTCGTTGCTGTTTGTCCCGATGAACGGACAGCCTCAGATGGCGCAAGGAGCAATGGGCAAAGCCGATTTTAAAAAGGCTATTGATGAGATATTATTAAATAAGTAGGTATATGCCTCTAGTAGTAGATAAAGATAGATGTCCGCAGAGCCATCGATGTCCGATGATTTCGCAATGCCCCGTAGGCGCGATTTCGCAGCAAGGGCTAGGATTGCCTGTAATAGATGCCGATAAATGTATTGAGTGTGGCAAGTGTAAGCGTATTTGCGCTATGCATGCTGTATATAAAGTTGATTAAAATGGATAAGTTGTGTAAAATTAGAGATGTACAACGTGGCGTTATATCCTTTGAGTTGCAATTTGAGAAACGATATGGAATTTGTATGAACGTCGGAATGTTGCTTTGCTCTTTGTCGAAAACGGAGCGACTCTCGTCGGGTGAGCTAGGTGAATTACTTGGGCTTACGCCTTCTAATATGTCGAAGGTTATTGCTTCGGCTGAAAATAAAAATTTGATCGAGCGATTTCTTTGCAAAGAAGACAAGCGACAGATGCGCTTTTCGCTTACCGATGCCGGGCGCGCACTCATAGCTTCGATTAATTGTGATGACTTGTCAATCCCCGATGTGCTAAATAATATATTATAGGCTTGTACTCTCTATTAGAACATAAAAAATGGCATTCACAATTAGTGAGTGCCATTTTTCCATATTATCGTCTATAATTTATTGAACAATTTGTGAAGGAATCCCTGTGGCGACCATTGAAACACTTTAAATAGATATTTACTGTATATCAATGGGTAGAAAGTGCGTATATTATTTTCTTTGCAAGCTCGGTGTATCTCCTTGTTTACGATTAGTGTGTTATGAAAAGATGCAGTTGTGAGTCCGCCTGCGCGCATTCTTAGAAAGTCGATTGGCAAATATCGTGTTTTCATCTTATAGGTATACATAAATCGCATTAGCAACTCGAAATCGCCCGAAATCTGATAGTTTGCTTTGAAATATCCCCAATCATCGTAGAAGTGTCGATAAGTAAAGAAAGTGGGGTGGGCTGGCATTATCCCAAATCTGAATTTCCAATTGCTAAAGTGGCTTGACGAGTAGTGGCGGACAATTATGCGTTTGTCGTATTTTGATATATATTTCAGGTCGCCATACACTGCACCAACTTCTTTGTGGGTCTCTAATTCATGTGCTATAATACTTAGAATATCCTTTCGATGATAATAGTCGTCCGAATTGATAAAGCCAACAACATCGCCGGTCGACATTTCTATGCCTTTATTCATAGCATCATAAAGTCCGCTGTCGCTTTCAGATATCCAGCGAAGCCTTCCTCCAAATTTTTGCTCATATTCTCTAATAACATCAACAGTGCCGTCAGAGCTACCGCCATCTACGACAAGACACTCTACATCATCGTAGGTCTGTTCTAAGACCGATTGTAGGGTATTACCCAATGTATTAGCGCTGTTTAACACAGCTGTAACGACAGATATTTTCATTATTAATACTTATAGTACTAGGCTCTCCAACTTGATCTTATTAACAGGTCATTTATAAGTGTCTCACAGTTATTTATTTATTTATAACACTATGAGTATAAGTTTTACCTTATGTATTAAATTATATTTGCAAATATAATAAATTAAATTGTAAACGTTTATTTTAATACAAAAATTTTCATATTTATTATAAATTCCTATTAAATAGCGTAAGAAAAATAAGTTTGAGATCGGATATAAATGTGTGGTTATAATAGTATTCAAGATTTATCCTTACTTTATCGGGATAAATCACTTCGTTATTATACTGCTTTGGATTATCTACCGATGCAAGAATTTTATCTTCATTCTTGTATTTGATCGATGCCGGACCTGTAATTCCGGGCTTTAATTCGAGTATCAGACGATCTTTACCTTGCAATTTATCGGCATAGCCCGACACATCGGGGCGAGGACCAACGAAGCTCATATCACCTAAGATGATATTTACAAGTTGGGGCAACTCGTTTAGTTTATATTTATGCAGTAGCAAGCCAATACTACTTTCACGCTTGTTGCAATGCTCATCGGCATCATACATTGTGCGAAATTTGTATATCTTAAATGGCTTTCCATACTGTCCGATACGGCTCTGTGTATAAAAAGGATTGATACAGCGCATCTGCACCATTATTGCTAAGGCGATAACAAGCAAAATCGGGCTCAAGACGATAAGTCCAAAAATTGCGAAAATCCAATCAAAGATGCTTTTAATCACTAGCATTAAATTAATAAAGATGCAAAGTTAATTCAAATAATTGAACCAACATAAGCCTTTAAGAAAAAATAAAGAAAAGACAAGAGATTAATTTCAATAAACGATACCCCATTTAGAAAAAACCTTCACCCCCCAAAAAATTCCAACCCCCCAAGCCACAACCCCCCAAGCCCCCAAGCCCCAAGCCACCAAAAACCCAAGAACCAAAAACCCAAGAACCAAGCCCCCAAGAACACAAGCCCCAAGCCACCAAAAACCCAAATAAATAAAGAGCCCGGCTGAAAAAGTACCCGTAAATTTCACACAAAGCCCCGTCAAAAAAAAAGCCCGGCAGAAATACTACCGAGCCTATATATTATGTATAAAAGCAAAAATCCTAACGCACAATCGCCCTCTTAATTCCTTCGCAGATGTAAGCCTCATCGATCCGCTCCAGCATCTCCCGCTGAAAGTCAAAAAGCCCCATCAAAAATAATTATCTCCCAAGAACTGTAAAGAATATCAATTTAATATCTTTCATAAAAGTTCTATTGGCTATATAATTGATATTCATACTCAATTTATCCGGCATTATGATTTTAACATAGTAATCATCTGGATTGCTAACACCACCAAGAATCTCATTCTCATTACGGTATTTTATAGATGCTACATCTGTAATTCCAGGACGAACAGTCAATACTTTTTGCTGTACTTCGTTATACAAATCGACGTAACGGCGCACTTCGGGACGAGGTCCAACCAAACTCATATCTCCAATAAAGACATTTATAAGTTGTGGCAGCTCATCTATCTTATATTTTCTTATAAAATATCCAGATCGAGTTATTCTAGAATCGTGTCCGCCAATGGTGATAAGGCTTCCTTTATCAGCACCAATTCGCATTGAGCGGAATTTAAAGATTTTAAAATCTTTATTTCCTTTCCCTACTCGTACTTGTTTATAAAAAACTGGTCCTTTGGAATCTAATTTTATCCAGATTGAAATAAAAAATAAAATTGGACTCAAAAGAATAAGTCCAATTCCACTTGCAAGGATATCAAAAGCTCGCTTCATTATTTAGATATAATATCTACAAAATTGCTGATAACATATTCTACCTCCTCATCTGTTAAACATGTATGAAGTGGTAGTGTGATTTCATTTATAAATTGGTTATAGGCATTAGGATAATCATTAATATCAAAGCCAAGATTTTTATATGCAGTCATCATTGGCAATGGTTTGTAATGCACATTACACGCAATTCCACGTTCTGCCATTTGCTCGATCACATGGTTGCGGTAGGCTGAATCCTTACCCAATAAACGGACTAAATACAAGTGTCCGCTAGATTTATAATTCTCGACATAATGTTCAATCACACTAACGTTGCAATTCTTCAATGCTTCATTATACCTATTTATAATTTCATGCCGACGCTTTAGCATGGCAGGATAGCGCTTCATTTGAATAAGACCAATAGCAGCCATAATATCTGTCATATTGCATTTATAATACGGCGCTATAATATCATATTCCCATGCGCCAAGCTTTGTCTTTGCAAGAGCGTCCTTGTTCTGTCCGTGCAACGATAGCAACTGGAATTGCTTATAAATTGCCTCTGTATCTATTCCTTTAATATCATTCCACGTTATTGCTCCACCTTCGGCGGTAGTGAAATTTTTCACAGCGTGGAAAGAAAAACTTGTAAAGTCGGCAACCGAACCACTCATTTTTCCATGCCACTCGGCACCAAATCCATGAGCCGAATCGGCTAGTACCGCAACGCGCCCAATTGATTTTTGTATGCTGTTTTGTGGATCAAAAACATCTTTACGACTTTCAACGGCTTTAAATATTCTATCGTAGTCGCACATCTTACCTCCAAGATCAACCGGAATCACCGCTTTTGTGCGAGGCGTGATAACATCGGCAAGCTTATCATAATCCATCTCAAATGAATTGGGAGCAGTATCGACCAATACTAACTTTGCCCCTACATGGCACACAACGCTAGCGCTGGCAGTATAAGTATAAGCCGACGTAATCACTTCATCGCCTTCGCCAACACCAAGTACACGCAGAGCCAACTCCATAGCTGCCGTAGCCGAGTTAAGACAAACGCAACGACTAGCGCCAGTCATCGCTTCAATCTCATGTTCAAGCTGTTTTGTTCTCGGACCAGTTGTAATCCACCCAGAAAGAAGCGCATCACGCACCTCCTCCGCCTCCGCCATAGTAATATCAGGCGGCGAGAAAGATATCTTCATTTCCTAAAAAAGTTTTATTGATTTTGAAAATTATAAAAAACGAGTTCTTTAACCCTTGAAAAGGCCTATTATTGTACCTATTCCATAGGAAAAATGGACTGTAAAGAATAAAATCGGTAAAATATATATATATTTCCACCCAAATTTGATACAGGCAGATATTGTCGCTATAAGATTGGCTATTGTATATGTACCAATAATTAAAACTACGATCCATAATAAAGGCTGATACATCAATCCAATAAGAAATGAGATAATTATTGACAATACAAAACAGAGAGGAATTAAATGCCTGATACTGACAGATTTTCGATCAATCTGTAAAAGTTTCCCAATAGATAGACCATTAGCATACATTTGTTTGATGCTTCCTTTGATTGTGTCTCTTGAATAATATGTACTAATAATGTTTGGATCAAGATATATTTTATATCCTGCTTTCTTTATTCGTGAATTGTATTCATTGTCTTCTCCTCTAGCTAATTCTTCACGCATTCCTCCAATTTTCTCAATTACTTTACGAGGAAAGGCTCCGAAAGGGACTGTATCAACAAATCCCGCTTCTGCTCCGATTCTAAAAGCTGCACCCCCAATACCAAATTTTACCTGATTAAGTATAGCATTTGCCTCAGGGATTATTCCGAAATGTTGGGGGCGTATGGAACATACGCCCCCAACATTTCCAATGTTTCCATTTTTTACAAGATTATTATAACATAATTCTACATAATTTCTATTATATAGAGCATGAGCATCAAGTCTAATAATATAAGGCGCAGAAGATATAGCTACTCCAAGATTAAATGCTACAGATTGTATTTTCTTTTCGTTCCGTATTAATCTGACATTTTGATGACTCTTTGCAATATTTTCTATTATATTGCAAGTCTGATCTGTACTGCCGCCATCCGCTATAATAATATCAAGTTTCGATTGCTCAAAACTTTGTTCAAATACAGATTTAAGACACTCTGAGATATAACGTTCTTCGTTGAGGGTAGGTATAATAATAGCAATTTCAAAAGTCATAATATTATATTAAAATCATTTATAGTCAACAGAATGTAGTACTTATGCGTGCATTAATTATAAAGAATCATCTGGCTACTTAAATCAATTATAAAATGTATTTCTCCTCATTATATATCGGACAAATTCTGGATACAAAGTGCTTTTCTTCCATTATTTGCGTGTGTTTAACCATTTTACAATATCAAAGTATTTTTCATAATAACGATGCCCCGTATAGTCGGCAAATTTGTATAGCTCTCCCACGCAACCTTCTGCCTCAAAGGTTGGGATATAAACTACACTGTCATTTGAAGGTCTAGGAACGTGAGAAAACACAACTGTCGAATGTGGCAAAGATGTCAACTCGGAAATCATTTCCATAGTGCAATCATCTCTATCAGTCATCATGAAAAACATATTCTCTTTGTTGATTCTCATCTTGCGTTGATGCCATTTCGCTGCAGCCTCTTCCGGATGTTTATAATGAACGAAATATATCTTAATATCGCCTAAAATCCCAATAGGATAGCCTTCGGCTGAGGTTTCAAAGCCACTGAAATCCAACGAGAGATAGTGGTCTAATAATTTTGCAAATTTGACAAAATCCCCTGATTTGATAAATAGATTCACGGTAGGAGTATTGAATGGAAGTTGCATATCGTGTAAAAATATACAACCTATGCAATTACTTGTTATTATGGTCATATCTCTATTTACCAACCTTTTACTCATCTGTTTTACAACTGTTTTTCTGAAAAACAGATTCCCAATTATCTCTCTTAGTTTGAGAACTACTCTTTTTTGTATGCTCATACTATTTTTGCATTTTGTCAGTCAATGTTTTTATAACCTCCTTATATGAGAATTTTTTAGCTTTTTGCCTGCATTGCTCTCTCATTTTGATAATTTCATCGGGATTGTTGTAGCAATAGATAAGTTTTTGTTTCATATCCTCAAAATTATCAAACTCAAATACCAGCCCATCAATATTATCCGAAATAATATCTTCGGCCGAGTTCCATCTTGATGCAAGAGTAGGCACTCCGCCGTAAAAACCTTCGATGATAGAGCCCGGAAAGCCCTCAGTTTTGAACTTCGTTGGCAGAACATGGAGATAGTAGTTGCTCATAATATCTATCACTTTTGCTGCCTCCAACTCACCTTTATAGTTAATGTATTCGTTTCTTTCAATGCCAAGTGAGTGGAATTCCTCGAGATATTCACTGTCTATTCCTCCGTAAATATCCAATTCAAATAGTATTTTATTGGAGTTTATTTCATTTATTACATTCACTAACTCCGTTACGCCTTTTTTTGCAGTAACTCTCGAAATAAAGCATATTTTGTATGGTGGGGTAAAATTTCTACTATTGTACCTTTTTTCGTCAATTTCAACAATTCTAAAATTAGTTAATATCTCAACGTTATTAATACTCAATTCTTTGAGTTTATTCTTTAATTGAGTTGTTTCGGCGAATATAAAATCATTTTTTTTAACAAAAGGGAGAAGCCATCTGTTTGCTTTTAGGTCATCAGGAAGCCAACCTCCAACTACCAAATAAAACACTCTATTTCGGGATATTGAAGATAAAACAACTGCAAGAGGTATGATTGCCTTGTAAGCATTTTGGTCGGGGAATAGTACGATATTTTTACACTGAATAAATAGCGATACGAACCCACATAAAACAGAGAACGGCCTCTTTCTAACCTGTGTGTAATCAACAATGCGTACTTTATCTTGACCAAAATACTCTTTGATAGCAAATGTAACATTAACGGTCTTGATAGTTTGGCCATTTTGGATTGTGTTTTCATCGCCATAATAACCGCACGTACCCACTGTATATTTTTTACCCATATTTCTAACTAGTTATTGATTCACTAATCTATATCTGATAATCTTCGCCGGCACGCCACCAACTATAGCAAAATCAGGAATGTTTTTGGTAACAACGGAACCTGCACCAATAATTACCCCATTTCCTATCGTAACTCTGGGGAGAATAATAGATCTTGTGCCGATCCAAACATCATCGCCTACTTTTACTTCATGTATATCCCCACCCTGTTTACACATAGGAATATCAGTTCGCTCATATCTGTGTGTGGATGTTAAGATGATAACCTCAGGTCCCATCATCACATTATTGCCTATTATTAACGGCCCTCTTACATGACAGTTTACCCCTATCCCTGAATTATCTCCGATGCTAATATCTCTGCCAGTACCAAAATTTGCTCCCTTCTCAATGTTGACATTTTTTCCGCAATGTTCAAAAATAAATTTGCCAACCGAAGATCTTATAAACTTCACAAAATAGAAGTATCTACTATTTGCGGCAGGCAAATGTTTCAACAAGAAGTAGTACACAAATAAGCATAAGTATCTCATATCTACTCGTTTATATCTTGTATTAATTCTACATATCTCGCTTCAAAACTACTAACACCAAATAGAGAAATCGCTCTCACCCTGTTTTTTTCTGAAATCGTGATTTTTTCGCGTATAGGAAGGGTGATAAACTTCTCTATTGCCGTCGCTATATCATCTGCCGACAAGGGATTAAACAAAAAGCCATTTTCTCCTTCATTAACAATCATCGGATTGTCGCACACATTGCTACAAATTACCGGCAAGCCGCAACTCATTGCCTCGCAAACAACATTTGGATAGCCTTCAAAAAGTGATGGCAAACAAAAAATTGCAGCTCTCTGATATTCACTAACAATATCAATTGATTGGTGGGCAAATTCTACGCTGTTCGAGAGGTTTAATTTTTCTACCATTTCCATCACCATATCTTTGTAATCGTTGTCGTGCTGATTCCCCACCCATCGCACTCTACAACTATATCCCTTGTCTATGATTATCTTTATTCCCTCCAAAAATTGCAGTGTATTTTTAGTTGGCATCAAACGACCTACGACCAATATTTTATTCACTCCAAAATCCCGTTCTTCTTGCGGTGGTGTGAAGTGTTGAGTGTCGGTAAAGTTTGTAATGGTCAATGTTTTTTTTGCAAGCGAAGGAAAATTCTTGCTGATAAAATCTCTTTCGTTGTATGAATTTGCAACGACGGCATCGGCAAAACGATAGAGATAAAATCTCAATCGTTCTTTTATGCCAATTTTTTGTGTTGCACTTCGTTCCGAAACTATCAACTTAAATGACAATCCTGAAAGTTTCGCTAAAATAGTCCATTGAGAAGCGGTTTGAAGGAACGATATAACTACATCGGGATTGTATTTTTTTATTGCACTCCTAATCACAAAAAAACGTTTCCATTTTTTCTCACCATTAATTAGTTCGTAATCAACTCCACCTTCCTCCAACTTATGCAAATAAAACTGGGCTTCAATATACGTAATAAATTTGACCTGATAACCCTGCTGTTTCAGTAACACCGCAAGCCCGGTAAGTTGACGTTCAGCTCCTCCAGAGCCCAGATTCTCTGTAATGCAAAGGATTCTTTTCATTTGCTAATTTTTAATTACACTCTCAATCATCAAATCAAGTCCATTAAATTTTTCATTATGAAGATTTCCATCTCTATCCCAATAACCGTGGTCGAACTCATCATCATCTACACCATAGCAATAGCACACTTCAACTACATATAATTTCCCATCAATATTATTTCTTACCAAATCCATTGCACACGACTGCATAGAAAGTTTATCGTACACATCAAATGCAAACTTTATAACATCGGGTGTAATGTACTCGTGATTAAAGTAATCCATATGTCCACCCGAAGCCCTAAAATCATTTTTACGTGCTTTTCTTATCAAAGCGATTGCTTTATCTTCAACTATCTCAATTCGTATGTCGTATCCGTCATTAGGAATGAACTCTTGAAAATAGGCATATCCCTTTTCTTTAGGATGCATCTTGGCAAATTCGGTCTTGATAAACATACGACCAAAACCTTTAAAAACTCCAAATAAGGTATCTTTGGAGTTTCTGTAATGCTTTATTCTCTCTTTAAAATTTCTGATTCCATCGAATTGAGAGAACCCTCTACTAAAACACTTATTTACAAATTTTACAGCATCTTTTTTGCTCTTTGCTAACTGAACATTGGCGGAGCCTGCACCTCCTCTAAGTTTAAATACTTTGGGAAAAGTTGTTGAATCAATCCACTTTTTAGCACTCTTTTTATCATAAAAGGCGTAGGATGGTGCTGCTTGAATTCCCAACGCCTCAAAAAGATATTTTTGCCCCAATTTATCATCGAAATGCCAATCTGTTTTAAAATCAGGGAAAACCTTTTTTCCTGCGGTTTCCAATGAATTTAGTAGTTGTTTTGCAAAGAGTGCATCACGGTAGTTTGCGTGGTGGTGGTGCCACATAAAAATGTCGCAATCCACTAATTGTTCTACTATATTACTATCATAGGCGTTTACAATCTTATAATCTATATTGTTCTCTTTGCAGTATTCAATCCAACGGTCACTATAGGACCCGACTTTTTTATGTATTCCTATTTTCATTATTATATTGATATTTGGTGTATTGTGAAATCGGACTGCTTAGCACAACAATCTATGATTTCATCTGAAAAGTTTTGCAATTTTATTTGAAAAAATTAAATGACATTTAGCAACTTACAGATTTATTGTTTGATTGGGAAACCTATAAATAATAGCATAATTCGTCATATTTCGTGTATTCCTACCCAAAACTGTTAATTAAATGTTTTATATAAGAAGGGATAAACTTACTTTAGAGACTTGTATTTCTGGAATAAAAATTAAGTTTTAGAGCCACTCAAAAGTTTATTAATATTTATTATTAGTATATTTATCAATATCTCCTAATATATATCCTAATAATATCGCCTGAGTATAATTTGTTATACCATTGTACCAGGTTGAAAAGATGGTCATTGTCATCCACATTAAAACTATGGAAAGTAATGTGTATTTATATCTTATATTATTTTTTAAATAAATAGATGTATTAATAAGTTTAAATATTGATATGAATAATAGTAAATATAATATCACTCCTATAAGGCCAAAATTTGATACTACCTCTAACCAATCGTTGTGAGCTAATAGATATCCTGTCAGTACAGTTGAACCCGCAAATCCAAAGCCGAATATAAAATTAATCGTACCCGAATTTATATACTTATTATAAATTGTTGAATATATAATATCTCGTCCACTAATATTACCTTCTTGAATGCCATTAAATCTATCTATAATAAATTCGTTATTTGCATAATGATCATATATAAAATAACAAGAAAGAATAAAAAGAAAAATAAACATTAATCTTGATATCAATTTATTATATTTAATTGCTTTTAATTCAAATAACATATAAATTACGCTTCCTATTAAAGATATTATGATAGCACCTCTTTTTGCTCCATAAAAAACAAAAAAGACAATTAACGTTAATGACAAAATTTTATTTGTTTTATTAGTTTTTATAAATACAATAAATGGTATCAAAAAACTAAATACATAAGACATATTATTTACCACATTCTCTGAATTACTGTCATTTGTTAGTGTGTCATTTGTATAATAAAATCTAATTATAGACAAAAGCAAATTTGCATAAAAGAAAAACTTAAAATATTTTTCGTCAAAATCTGTTTTTCGTGCTATATAATAGAATGTAAAGAATGAAGTAAAGCAAATTAATACTCCTTTAAACACACTAGAGCTCACTTCTGGTAAAGTGCCTGACAAAAATCCAACAACATAATATAACACATTTATTAACAAAAATAGCAACCATTTCGTATTAAACTTATTTTGGTTTGGTAACGAAAATGTATTTAGCGTGAAGAATAAACCTATCAGGATTATAGATAATATCGCAATTTGTGATACTACACTACCCGATGAATATGTTATACCCTGCATAAAATACAGGATATATAATATCATTGTAAGTATAGATAGAAATTTATATGATTTCATCTAAAATTATTTTGATATTAGAATAATTTGCCAAGTCAATCACAGCATAATCAAAGTAACGTTTAAAATATAGCTTAGATTGGTTGTTTATTAAAGATAGAAATTTTGTAAAATCGTTATCGTTAAGCAGAAAGTCAATAAAGTAATTTTTATAATAATCATAACAAACAAGATTATCATTTTCTTTTTTTATGTGTGTGTCATTTCTGAAATCTCCTAAATGTATTCCATGTACAGGTCTAAACAATGGTTTATTATAATTATTAAAGTCCATGTGCTTAAACCCTGGTCCAAAATCCTGTTGATCCAAAATATCTACATTTATATTTACATTCTTAAGCATTTTATAAAGGAAACATTCATCACTTAATACAGGTGAATCAATTAAGAAAGTACCATCAAAAATCTTCTTTTCATTTGCTTTTAAAACCTCTTTATTAACAATATAATAATATTTTTTTATATCTACAAAATGCAGACCTGATAGCTTGTTTATATCATTATAGATATATTTATAATGTTTAATAGCTTTAAAAACGCCAAAATTCTTACTACACGCAAGAGAGCTCACTATTTTTTCTTTTAAAGTTAAAGCATTTCTCTTTTGAAATCTCCTCATATTATCAAAAGGCAACTTAGTTACATTTTCCATATGATAAATATGTTGTTTATGAAGAGGTAATGGCTCCTTTATATAAAACATATCAATATCAATTGTATAAAGATAATCATAATTAAAAAACAATTCATCCCATATCACCCATCTAAAAGCTTTTGCTTTATATTTATTCATATTAGGACAATTGGCAAATGTGTTTTCTTTTATTACGATTTTATCGAACAGATCTAATTGAATTAATATTTTTTTTAACTCAGGATTAAGGCTACTGTGCAAAAATATTATTATATCATACTCAGGATACATTTTTTTCATAGAGAATACAGCTATAGGAATGTATAACTGATAATTATCTCCCCAAACATATGTAGTTACACATACTTTTTCATTCATATAAGTTGTTTTATTTTAGTTACAATAGTTTTTCTTTCTTGTTTATTAAGTCCTACAATATATATTATTATAATTGTAGAGATTATATAGAATATAATATTGAATATAGTGTTGGTATGATTCAATAAAGGCTTAAAAAAATATAAGAACATTGCACTTATAATAAATATCTTAATTATTGGCAAAAAAATCTGTTTTAAGTATATAGATTGATTAATATTGATAATTCTACAAGCAGTACGAACTCTATATAAAAATAAAAGTATAACAATAAAAATATTTATTATGTAAACGGAATTAGGAGAACCACCAAATTTTAACATCATATAAGAACTTGGTAGAATCATCAATTGAATTATGCCTGAAAAAAATTGATATTTTTTAATTTGCCCGACAGTCAAGACGGCCACTGTTAAGCCATTGGTCATAGTATCAAAAATACTTATTATTAGTGAAAATCTAATAAAACTAACAGTGTATTCAGGGTATGTCCCTAGCCAAAAATTTAATAGCGAATGTGTTTCAAAAAAAATGGGAATTGCAATAATAAAAAATAGATAGAAAGACAATCTTGAATTTATAAATATAAGATTTATAAATCTTTCAATATTTCCACCAGCGTAATTTTTGGTTATTTGAGGGTCAACTGCTTGTTGAAAATTAGAGATGAACATAGATGATAACCCTTGTACTTGAACAGATATTGCCCTGGCAGAATTAATAACTGGAGAGAAAAATATATTTAGTAACATATTCGTTCCCTGTTGATACCCTGATACGGATAATGCTGAAAATGAATTCCACCCTGCAAACGTAATCATTTTCACATACAAGACTTTGTCTTTATATAGTCTATAATTAATATGACTAAACTTTATATGACAATATACCACATACATTAATCTTACAAGTATTGACACTAACATCAACAAGAACGAGTATATTAATAATTTGTCATTTTCTGTATATTTTAAAAATATAGCAATTATTAATTTTAGAAATACATCGAATAAGGATATTAGAGCAAATGTTCCCATCTTTTCATGAGCTACTACCATTGCATTGTGAGGTACAGTTACACATAATGAAAAAATAGTTGTAATAGAAAAATATAATACTATATGTGCTGTATGAATTCTTTCAGGCGGTAGATTCATTTTGTTTGAAATAAACCATTCACCACAAAATAAAGCAAAAACGGATACAATTAGGCCTATTGCCAAGTGTATATAAAAACTAGAACTAAAAGTTTTTTTTATTTCATAAGCATTGTTCGTTCCTATGGCGAATGTAATATACCTTCTTGTTGATGATACCATTGCACCATTTATAAATCCAAACATTGTTACAAAACCTCCGACTACATTATATATACCAAAATCTGTAACGCCGAGATTCTGTAATATTATTCTTGATGTATATAATGAGATTGACAAGGCTAAAATCATTCTAAAATACAACGTAGTTGTATTCTTAAGAATTAGAATATTGCCTATCTTGTTAGATGATTCCATTAAATTTATTTTATTATGGAATTACGTAAGTATTGTAATGATTCCTTTTTCTTTTCTTCTAATATACTATTAACATTATTATAATCTATGTCAGAAACCAAAATATTTTTGTTTTTTCTCAAACTCTCATAAGAATCAAAATATCTCTCATTCAATCCAAGCGTATTCAATAAAGACAGTAAACGAGTTGTTTTATTTTTTTCGCCAGCAAGAACAATAAAATTTTTCTTAAATATAATAGAAAAGGCCAATCCATGGAATGAATCAGTAATCACTAATTTTGCAGAAGCAATTCTCCTCATCCATTTTATTGGAGATTCGAATAGAGAGAAGTAATTTTTATCAAATTTTCTTGATGGTATCAAAGTGTGTAATAATGCTGTTTTTATTTTTAGTATCCCTCTTATATATGCAACACTATCGTAGAAATCATTATTTAAAGATAGTTTAAAACAAACTATTTCATCTTTTAATCTAATATTTCCAATCAAATTTGAATAATCATCTATTAGTAATGTTGGATCTAAAACTTGTTTTGCATTTAATTTAAAAATATCTGTACAAAACTTTACACCAGTATCTTCTCTTACGGCCAAATGTGAGAATTTGGATAATAAATTTTGAACTTGTTGTGTCGTTTCTGAGTCTTGTTCCCATTTATTTACACCAAAACTCGATGCATAGGAGATCCTTTTAATATTATCTGGAATAAAGTTGAACATATACACAGGCAGATTTTCATCAACTATATGAGGATTCCATATTTGGTCACTTCCTGATATATATAGATCTGCTTTAGGTAATTTTTCATAATCAATATGAAAAATCTCTTTTGTCCTTTTTGGAAAATGTTTTTGTTTGAATAATTCGAACAAAATTTTTGTAGTTCCACTTGAAAGCCAATATTTTATACTTTTTCTTCTTTTTAATTCGACCTTGTCCTTAAAGTTAATAATCGTAACTTCGTGCCCCATTTTTTCAAGAATGCGACAAGTTGCATAGGTTTGTAATGTAGCTCCAATGCTTAAAGAGTAATGCATTGTAAGTAAATTTATTTTCATCTCATTATTATTTCTATTAACTTTGTATTTACCTTATACATAAATCCCAGCAACCCTTTACCTAAATATATATTGCTTATTTTTTGTGATGATAAATTTCTATATAAAATTCCCATAAAAATTCTAAACAAATTATATTTAAAATATCTTTTACCATCTACTAATGGTTTGTTACATCTAATAGCTTCATCATACGTTGTATTATGACTGGTGATATTACTATTATTCAGTAAATTTTCTCCTTTAAAAGTGTGTGTGATACATAATGATAACCCATTATAATGTTCTTCTTTGTAATTTACATCGCCCCACATATCTCCAATTGTTATATCTGAAATCCTATTCCAACCAGTAAATTTGCAATTACCACAGGAATATCTGCAAGTCGATTTACTACCAAAAGAGAGAATTGGTAAGTTCTTATACCCGTAATTATTTATGCTACCATCTTTCATTTTAGCTTTTAGAGTGTATTCATAATTTCGACTTTTCCAACCGTTAGATTTATCTCTAAAAGAGATGATGTGTGAAATGTCTTTATTATCATTCAAAAATAATTTCATAGGTAGAGCAGATGGGAAACCAGAACAAATTAAATCTACGGTATAAAGATTATCGTATGTTTTATTTCTAAGATAACCTTTTAACCCTCCTATTTGACACGGAACTCCTGAGAACAAGACAATTTTACCTCTTTTTAAATACCGTTCAACCTCTTTATATGTTCCTTCTAAATTTCCTTGTTGATATTTGGATCCTTGAATTATTGGTATATCCATTACTTTATCAATACACGTATGCTTGACATAACTATTTTCTATTTTAGCACCGAATACTACACCACCATCTTCTATTATTTTTTTTGCAAAACAAGCAAAAGCACCTCCTGATGCGCTTAGTCTTCTTGAGTTTAAGTCATTTGACCAACAAGTATACGCTTTTGATTCATATTTTTCTATTTTTTCGAATGTTTTATTAGTAATAGGACACGACTTTTCACATAAATGACAGTTGTTGCATATTGAACTATCAAATTTTGGCATTAAAAATCCATTTTTATCAAACTTAGAAGATAATGCGCCGAATTTACAAGCATCGACACAAGACATACAACCTGTACAAGTCTTTGAAGATGCTATATTTAATTTATTATTTACATTACAACTTTCCATCAACATCTCCGTTTAGCACCCATTTCACATCATAAAGCACCGATGTTGGCTTGAGAAGTCTCTGAATATCTATGTTTTCAAACTCTCGGTGAGCCACTGCCATCACCACGCTGTCAAAGCGTTTCCCCTGTGGCAACTCGTTGACAATATTCACACCATACTCACGGTGAGCAATGGCGGGATTTGCCCAATGATCGCAAATCGTGATGTTTATATCGTACTCGTTGAGCTTGCGAATAATGTCGATGACTTTTGTGTTACGTACGTCTGGGCAATTCTCTTTGAACGTGAATCCCATAACCAAAAGCTCCGAGCCTAGTACTTGTATGCCTTTCTTTATCATCAATTTGATTACTTGCTGTGCTACATAGGCGCCCATTCCGTCGTTCATTCGTCGTCCGGCGAGTATGATTTCGGGATTATAGCCATAACGCTCGGCGCATTGAGCAAGATAGTAAGGGTCAACGCCAATACAGTGTCCGCCTACCAGCCCGGGTCGGAATGGAAGGAAGTTCCATTTTGTGCCTGCTGCTTCGAGTACGGCTTCGGTGTCGATTCCCATTAGATTGAAAATCTTTGCAAGTTCGTTTACGAATGCTATGTTTATGTCGCGTTGACTGTTTTCAATTACTTTTGCGGCTTCGGCTACTTTCATTGTTGGAGCTAGGTGAGTTCCTGCAGTGATTACTGATGAATACACTTCGTTTACAATCTTCCCGATTTCAGGAGTACTTCCCGAAGTGATTTTCTTAATATGCTCTACTGTATGCACTTTGTCGCCGGGATTGATGCGCTCGGGTGAATAGCCGGCAAAAAAGTCTTTATTAAATTTGAGTCCGGAAAATTTCTCTACAACAGGAAGGCATTCGTCTTCGGTAACGCCCGGATAAACTGTAGATTCATACACTACAATATCGCCTGCACCTATCACTTTGCCCACAGTTTCGCTTGCGCCATATAGAGGAGTAAGGTCGGGCTTATGATCTTCATCGACAGGGGTAGGCACTGCGACTACATAAAAGTTGCAATCGCGAATTGCATCTAGATCGGTGGTGCAAACGAAACCATTTGCAATAGCACCTTGAAGCAGTTCGTCGCTTACTTCGAGTGTGGCATCGTGTCCTGCCATAAGAGCATCTACACGGCGTTGGTTCATATCGAAGCCAACAGTTTTATATTTTGTTGAAAATAGGCGTGCAAGAGGAAGTCCTACATAACCCAAACCAATAACGGCAATTTTAATTTCTTTTTCCATTATTCTTACTTTCTTTCGGTGTTTATTATTTATATATGGCTTGCCATATAATGATTTTTCTATTTTAGATTTTCCCAATACCACTCACAAGCCTCACGTAGACCGTCGCGCATAGAATATTTAGGATTATAACTTAGTAGTTTTTTTGCTTTATCAATGCAGGCTAAGCTGTGAGGTATATCGCCTAAACGATTAGGTCCATGCACAACTTCAACATTAGCAATCTCGCCATCAAACTGAGCAAGATTTTCCTTTAAGTATCCCACAAGCTGGTTTAGCGTGGTACGCTCGCCAAAAGCAGTGTTATACACTTGATTAACTGCCTCACTGCCGGCAGGGGCAGTCATTGCGAGCAAATTCATCTGCACCACATTGGCGATATAAGTGAAATCGCGAGAATACTCGCCATCGCCATTAATAGTAGGCGATTCATGGCTGATAAATTTCTTTACAAACAATGGAATTACTGCGGCATAAGCTCCGTTTGGATCTTGGCGACGACCAAAAACATTGAAATATCTCAACCCGATACACTCAATTCCATAAGTGCGAGCGAAAACGTCGGCATAAAGTTCGTCGACATATTTTGTAATGGCATAAGGCGACAGAGGACGACCAATTTTATCCTCCACTTTAGGAAGCGACTTAGAATCGCCATAGGTAGAAGACGAAGCTGCGTAAACAAAGCGTTTCACCTTAGCATCTCTTGCCGCAACAATCATGTTTAGAAAGCCACCAATATTAACTTCATTTGTCGTAATAGGGTCTTTGATCGAACGAGGCACAGAGCCAAGAGCAGCCTCATGTAAAATATAATCTACACCATCAACAGCCTTGCGACAAGTGTCGAGATCGCGAATATCACCCTCGATAAGCGTAAAATTAGGATTGCTTAAAAAAGGCTCGATATTATAGCGATGACCGGTCGAAAAATTGTCTAGGCATCTCACTGTGTAGTTGTGGGCGAGGAGTTCCTCGCATAGGTTGGAGCCTATGAAGCCTGCTCCGCCGGTTACTAATACTGTTTCCATTATTGTTGTGATTGTTCTTATTTGCTGGTGTTGCCTGCGCTGTGTTTTTGGGCGCATAAGGAGTTGTGCTACGATTTTGCTACAATTTTGTTGAGCTTGGGCGTGGCGGGGTTGTGCGTTGCTGTTTTTGTTGCAACGTTTCTATCTTTATTTATCCTGATTTATCTTGTTGCTTTTGGGCTTTTTGCCTTTTGGGGGCTTGCTTTGCTTGTCCTTTTTGGGGGTTGCTTTTGGGCTTTTTGCCTTTTGGGGGCTTGCTTTGCTTGTCCTTTTTGGGGGTTGCTTTTGGGCTTTTTGCTTTTTGTGGGCTTGCTTTGCTTGTCCTTTTTGGGGGTTGCTTTTGGGCTTTTTGCTTTTTGGGGGCTTGCTTTGCTTGTCCTTTTTGGGGGTTGCTTTTGGGCTTTTTGCCTTTTTGGGGGCTTGCTTTGCTTGTCCTTTTGGGGCTTTGGGGGCTTTTTGTGTAGAGGTTTTTGGGACTTTGTTGGGACTAGAGGGGGACACGGCTAGTTGTAACTTGCTGTGTGTTAGTGGTTTTTCGATTATTGTCTTGCCCTTCGTCTTTTTTACTTATCTCTATCACAGAAATATGTATTTTTTATTAATTGCAAAGGTAGCTAATTTTTGGGAATTCGCAATTTGTTTATGCCTTTTTTGTGCTGATTATTTAATTTTGTATGTTTTCTGGCGTGCTTGTTGCTGTGGGCGAGGTGGCACCCGCTTCGGTGTGCAAAATCACGGTTCTGTGCTGTCCTAGGGCTTAAAAGTCCTAGGCTATGGAGGGTGTTGCCACGCTGTGGCTTTGTAGAATGTAGAATGTAGAGTTTAGAATTTAGAATGTAGAATTTAGAATGTGGAGTTTAGAATTTAGAATGTAGAATTTAGAATGTGGAGTTTAGAATGTTGAGTTTATAATGTGGAATTTAGAATGTGGATTGTAGAATGTAGGATGTGGAATGTAGGATGTGGAATTTAGAATTTAGATAGCGGAATGGTGTGGTGATGTCTATTCGTGTGAATTTTTGATTTGGTAGTTGTGCTATTAATTGTTATTTTCGCAGATGCTATGCAGATGCTTTATTGTGAATGGCTATTAATTGTTATTTTCGCAGATGTAATGCAGATGTAATGCAGATGTAATGCAGATGCTTTATTGTGAATGGCTATTAATTGTTATTTTCGCAGATGTAATGCAGATGCTATGCAGATGCTTTATTGTGAATGGCTATTAATTGTTATTTTCGCAGATGCTATGCAGATGCTATGCAGATGTATTGCAGATGTATTGCAGATGTATTGCAGATGTAATGCAGATGCTATTTGAACGAACAACTATTATTATAAATCTAATGAGAAAAATTATTTTGACATTTTTGGCTTTTGCCGCTGTGAGTGTTGGCGCAATTGCAGAGAATCCTAAGCACGAATTTCGTGGGGCATGGATGCATACTGTCTTTCAGGGGCAATATGCTAAGCAGTCGACGGCTGAGAATAAGGCTTATCTTCGCGACCAGTTGGATAAACTTAAGGCGGCGGGTGTTAATGCTGTTGTGTTTCAGGTGCGTCCTCAAGCCGATGCGCTTTATCCTTCGGAGTTGGAGCCGTGGAGCCGACATCTTACCGGGAAAGCGGGTGTTGCACCGAGTCCTATGTGGGATCCTTTGCAGTTTATGATTGAGGAGTCGCATGCACGCGGCATGGAGCTTCATGCGTGGCTGAATCCTTATCGTGTAACGTGTTCAAAGAATGAGAAGTTGCCTGCAAATCATTTGTATCACAAAGAGCCTAAGCGTTTTGTGATGTATGATGGCAAGATGTATTTCGATCCGGGACTTCCGGAGAATCGTAAGTTTATCGAGCAAGTTGTAGAGGATATTATTTTGCGTTACGATGTCGATGCTATCCACATGGACGATTATTTCTATCCTTATCCGGCTAAAGGTGAGGATTTTCCCGACAAGGCATCGTATAAAAAGTATGGTAATGGTATGGAGATAGGCGATTGGCGACGTAATAATGTCGATCAGCTTATCGAGGGGCTTCATAAGTCGATAATGGCAATTAAGCCGTGGGTAAGACTTGGAATTAGTCCGTTTGGAGTGTGGCGTAATCAGAAATCAGACCCGAAGGGCAGTGATACGAATGCTCTTACAAATTATGATGATCTTTATGCGAATGTGATTCTTTGGACTGAGAAGGGGTGGGTAGATTATATGCTTCCTCAGCTTTATTGGGAGCTTGAGCATCCTCGTGCATCGTCGTTGACGCTGGTTAAGTGGTGGAATGATAATGCTAACAGGCGACACATGTATATTGGTCAAGATGTGATGAAGACGATGGATAAACCCGACCTTGCTCCGTCGACCGATGCTAATCAGCTTGCGCACAAGATTAATCTTACACGTGAGTTGCCTGATATTCAGGGAAATTGTTGGTGGCCTGCATATTCAATTACAAGAAATTTTAAGAATGTAGCCGATTCGCTTGCTGCTAATCAGCAATCTACAATTGCGCTTGTTCCGTCGTATCCGTGGATCGATTCGGTTGCGCCTGCCATGGTGCAAGATCTCAAGCTTGTTAAGCAAGATGATAAGTCGATATTATCGTGGACGAAAGTGAATACTGTCGATGCTTTGCAAGAGCAACATTCATTTGCAATTTATTGCTTCGATAAGGGTAGCAAAATTAGTCTTGATGATTCACGTGCCATTATTGGTGTGAGTTATGTGCCATTGTTTGTAATACCTAGTGGACTGAAGGGCGATAAAACTTTTGTAGTTACGGCTATCGACCGTGCTAACAACGAGAGTATGAACGGTGTGAAACTGGAATGTGAATTGTGATAGAATAATATTCTGTTTGATGATATTGAATTGCGTATAAAAGCCTTTATAAATTAAAAATTACCTTCGCTGCAGATAGTCGTAGCGAGGGTAATTTTTTTAAGAGTAGTTTTGACGCATCTTCTTTTTTTTGAGGCTGTGTGCGAGGTGGCGCCCACTTCGGGGTGCAAAATCTCGGTTATGTGCTGTCCTAGGGCTTAAACGGCACTATGGCTGATGGGGTTGCTGTGCGATTTGTCGCTTTGTGCAGATGGGTAAAAAAATAAGGAGCTACAAGTCTAATTGGATTTGTAGCTCCTTTATTTATTGTGTGTGTTGTTTTCGCAGTATATTATATCTTTATTTGAAATATTTCATATCGTATAGCGAAACGCCACCATAATTTGTAATAGCATCGATATATGTTCCATCTACCGGTTTTGTGAAATCGGGAGCTACACTTGTACCTTGTAACCATGATGTGAAACCGGGGAATACTTTTTCAATATTCACGCCCTCAGAAGGGTAGTTAATCCAGTCTTTTCCACATGCAGTACCTTCAGAATCTTTATATATAGCTTCACTAATGTCGGAAATAAGCAATCCAATTGGATATCCGGCTTCAGAAAGCCAATCTAGGGTGTCTGATTTATAGCTTGGCACGGTGTAACATTTCTCGCCTTTATCATTCTGAATAAACCAATTTATATAAATAATATCGGTGCTTTCAATGGTTTGAGGCAAGAATCCCGTTCCGTTTGCTCGGTAGTTCAAAGCCGAGTATTCAGCACCGGTAATCAAATCTTTACCCGAAACTATTTTAGTAGATAAAGTAGGATATCCATTCAAAGGACGACCATAAGAATAAGTGTTGATCATCTTAAGCACGTCGTTTACTTTGAAATAATCGACTTTGATATCGTTTGTAAATATAAATTCTGCCGATTTAACGAGGTTGTTGTTAGCGTCAAGGATATACACATCGCAACCAAATCCCATTTTGCGTGTATTACCCATCGCTACCGGCTGAAGCTCTATTTTCATCTCTACTCCGGTTTTGAGCTTATTAAGAGTTTGGCGAACGTGAATAATTACGTCGTTGTAGTCGTTGTCGTTATTACCTTTAGAGTCTTCAAACATAAGCACATAAAGATTTTTCATTGTATCTCCGTTAGTTGTGCTGGTGCTGCTCATTGACTCGTAGGATATTTTTATGTCTTCGGCTGCTCTGTTGGCAGTCGATTTTTGACTTCTGGGGACTAATATACGAGTGGTCTGTGTAAGAGAGGCTAGAGTGTCTGCGCTTTGAATTACATGAGTAATGTAACCCTCTTTTGCTTCGACTGTCATCTCAGTCAAAGGACGAATTGCGTCGTAAGAAACTTCAATTGTTTTTGTGTTTCCTCCATCTTCTATTTTTTCAACACAAGATGCTAGCAATGATACTAGTGCGAATAATAAGAATAATTTTTTCATTTTATATAGTCTTTTAGTATTAAATAGTACTATTTCCGGTACAAAGATAATACGAAATAGCTTAAACAACAGCAAATTAACCTACATTAACCTTTTTGTGTTCTTGCTTATGCCGGGTTGGTATATGTATATATTAACAAATATTCAAAAATCTTTATCTACTAATTATGGAATATACAAAATAAAGCAGTAAATTTGCACTCTTTGCTTTAAAAAAATTACAATGGTCAACAACGACAAAAGTCAATATTTAATCCCTTTAATGGGACTTAACCTCGACGAATTAAAAGAGGTAGCGACCGACAACGGACTTCCCGCATTTCAAGGAGCCCAGATAGCTAAGTGGATATATGAAAAGCGAGTTTCGACTATTGAAGAGATGACAAATCTTTCGAAAGAAGCACGAAATCGCTTAACATCTAAATATTGTGTTGGCTGTACGTCGGCCGACACACAATCGAGCAGTGCCGATGGCACGATAAAATATTTATTCTCATCGAGCGATGGCAATGCCGTTGAGAGTGTCTATATTCCCGAAGACGATCGCGCCACTCTGTGTATATCTTCGCAGAAAGGATGCAAGATGAATTGCTTGTTTTGCATGACAGGAAAGCAAGGTTTTCATGGAAATCTTTCGGCTAATGAAATACTCAATCAGATAGTAAGCGTGCCACAATCGCAGTCGCTCACCAATGTAGTGTTTATGGGGATGGGCGAGCCAATGGATAATTATGATGCAGTGATGAAAACCATCGAGATACTCACCGCAAAGTGGGGATTTGGTTGGAGTCCTAAGCGCATCACAGTGTCGTCGATAGGCAAGCTCGATAATTTAAAGCGACTTATCGAGAAGAGCAGTGTCCATATAGCAATCAGCGTTCACAGCCCTTATCACACCGAGCGATTATCGCTTATGCCTGTCGAGAATGCTTATCCCATAGCCGATGTGGTAGAATTACTAAAAAATTATGACTTTGCACATCAACGCCGTCTGTCGGTAGAATATATAATGTGGAACAATCTTAACGACGACCTTGAGCATGCCGAGGCTTTGGCTAAATTATTGCGTCGCACCGGTGCGAGGGTTAATCTGATTAAATTTCATTCAATACCGGGAGTCAAGTTGATGCCTTCAACACCCGAAAAGATGATTCAATTTCGTGAGTTTCTTAATTCTCGCGGGTTGATATGTACGATACGTCGCAGCCGAGGCGAAGATATTATGGCTGCTTGTGGTATGCTGGCAGGAAAAAGCAAGCACTGACCAAACTTAAAACTTAACTACTAAATTATCATACAAAAGACATTATGAAAAAGTTTCTTCATGGCTTTTTGCCATTGATTATTGCTTTGACCGGCTTGTTTCAAGTCTCGGCAAAAGCACCGGTCGATTTCTATAAGTCGGCAGAAGGAAAAAGCCAAAAAGCATTACTTACCGCCCTTAATGCAATTGTAGGGCCTCACACCGCAGTGAGTTACAAAGGACTATGGACAGTTTATTTAACTTCAGATGTACGCGCCGACAAATATGTGTGGGATATGTATTCTACAGCAAATTTTGTTCCGGGGCAGAAACAATGTGGAAATTATACTCAAGTTGGCGATTGCTATAATCGCGAACACTCTTTCCCTAAGAGCTGGTTTAACGATGCTACACCAATGTATAGCGACGCTTATCACATTTATCCTACCGACGGCAAGGTGAATGGTCAACGCAGTAATTATCCTTATGGTGAGTGCGAGAATGGTACTACTCTTTCGCCTAACGGAAATATTAAAGCTCTTGGAAAGTTAGGAGCTTGTACATTCCCCGGATATTCAGGCACTGTGTTTGAACCGGTTGATGAATATAAAGGCGACTTTGCCCGTACTTATTTCTATATGGCTTCGGCTTATCAAGACAAAATTGGTGGCTGGAATAGTCCTATGCTTTCGCATGACAGCTATCCTTGTTATGCTTCGTGGGCATTAAACTTGCTCCTTAAATGGCATCGTGAAGACCCTGTAAGCGAAAAAGAAATTAATCGTAACGAGGTTGTATACGGCTATCAGAAAAACAGAAACCCATATATCGACTATCCCGAACTTGCCGAATATGTGTGGGGTAATAAGAAAAACGAAGGCTGGGTGCCCGGTGGCGTTGTCGATCCTGTGATCTATACTCCCGTTGCCGACCAAAAAGTGGATATGGGTATCACTTCAATCAGCAAGCCCATAGCTCACAACATTCTTGTTAAGGGTACTGCTCTCACTCAAGACCTTAATGTAAGCATTTCAGATTCTCATTTCGTTGTGGCTAATTCCACTCTTGCAAAAGATGCTGTGAATAGTACTAGCGGTGCTAATCTTGCACTTACTTACACAAGTGCCACTGCAGGCTCTCATTCGGCAGTGCTTACTATCAGCAGTGCCGAGGTTAGTGTAAAAGTAAATCTTGAAGCTGTTACCTACGATGGTATTCCTGCGCTAAAGGCTACTAATGTATCTACCGATCGCTTCGATGCTAATTGGCTCGACGTAAGCGGTGGAAATTACACTCTTAATGTATTCACTGCCGACGGAGTTACTCAAATTTCGGGTTATCCTGTACAAGTTGCAGCATCTCTTCAAAGCTCTACTATAACCGGACTACAACCCGGCACAGATTATTCTTATTCGCTCACCAATGGTACTATATCTTCTAATGTAGTGAAAGTTCGCACTGCCGATCCCGTTCCGGTGCTTACTCTTATCTATCCCGAAAGTGGTTTGAATTTCAACTCTCTACCCGGTGAGGTTGCCGAGCCTATTGATATAGAAGTATACACCGAATATGTTACCGAGCAGATCACTGCAACTATCACCGGCGAATTCGAGGCAAGCCTTGACAAACAGAATTGGTCGTCATCGGTTTCTATCAACGCTGAGGGCGAACATTTCTATATTCGCAGCAAGAAGATTGATAAAGAGGGTGTATATTTTGGCAGCGTTGCGCTTTCTACTCCTACTTTAACCGGAGAAGATGCCGACTTAAAAGCTACTGTTGCTGCTCCTCGCTCTTTCTTCGAAGATTTTGAAACTGTAAAACAAGGTGGATATTATAATTCTATCATGGACGGACGTGCTTGCAAATGGGACTTCAAAGAAGTAGGTGTATGGGACGATCCTCGTCGCAACGATGCTCTTGCAGCTCGTTTTGGTAAAGCAACCGACAGCTCATTGGCTATGGCTGAAGACAAACTTAACGGAGCCGGCACTTTCTCATTCTATGCAGCATTATTTGGCACCGACGTTGATGCCAAGGTTAACGTAATGTATTCTGTCGATGGTGGTCAAAATTGGACTTTGCTCAGCGAAGTTGCCATTACCGAAACTATCCTTACTCAGCATTCTGTGCCTGCAAACATTAACGGACAAGTTCGCTTTAAGATAGTTAAGACTGAGGGTAAACGTTTTAATATCGACGATATTTCAATTTCCGATTACTCTTCGGTCGCTTCGATAAATAGCGACAAATGGGATGTTTATCCTACTGCCGATGGCGTGGTGGTTGAGTGTGCCGACAATGCAAACGTTGCAGTCTACTCACTCGATGCTGTAAAGGTGGCAGGAGCTGCCGTATCGGCAAATAAGACATTTATAGCTTTGCCTAGCGGAGCATATATCGTTGCTATCGACGATAACCGCGGTAAGAAAATTATAGTGAAATAAAATCTATTACCATATTTACAAAGTGTCCGGCTACTTCTCAGCGAAGCAGCCGGACACTTGATTCTAGCCCTATTTAGAAAGAAAAATGGAGATTGGTAAGCCTGATTGGATTGCCAAATATAAATGAGTATATCAGTAAGCAGAATGTGTAAATACATGGAATATTTAAAATTGGCAATTTATTTTTGAGGTCTCCCTGAATATAGTATATTTGCATTGAATCTGTCGCCAAAAATATTTTATTGGCGACAAAATTAAGATTAAAATGACTCATCAAAGTATTGAGAATAAGATACGGAATTAAATAGTACACGAAATTTTAATAATCTTATGCTTCCAGTATCTCACTCGTTTTTGCCCAATAATAGTAGGCTTCCGGCAGATTGTTTTTCAGTTTATTCAGCTTATTTGTCAGTGATGGTTGAATGATCAAATCTTTTATATCAGCAGGATTTTTTGAATAATGTTCTATATCAGTGATCCCTTTTTCAATCAGCGTGGCTAAGTAAGCCGTCCTTGCAGCGTCAATAATGGCATCATCTATCAGATAACGTTGCTTGTACATAAATGATTTTGCACGGATGATACCATCTTGCATCAAATCATAATTCCCATTTCCGGCTTTTCCTCGTGTGGATATGCAGAGCGCAGTCTGACGAATATCGTTGAATACCTGCCTTGCATCTGTTACCAAAGAGCGGTATGAAAGTTCTACAGCCGTAATTTTGCGGAACGCTTGCGTGGTAATCTGCAGGTCTGAAACATTTTCAAACAACCTGCCCACGTAATAAAGCTGTTTTGCAATCTCCATAGAGCAGGATCTGCCGTTTTTGTAATAAGGTATTCCGGTCGTGTTTGGAGCGAAAGCAGTAAGTTTGTCGCCCAAAATATCTTCTGTGGAAGGCACTGTTACCATCAACGGCTCTCCTTCTCGTTGTATTAATGGACTGTCTATGGCTATTTTCTGGGTATGGAAATAATGAATGTCCTCGTACAGTACATCTAGCAGAATATAAGATTGCGCATCCGCATCGGTTTGGTAAGCTATCTGATAGAAAAACTTAGAATGACTTTTGGGTATGTCCGCATTGTTTCGTTGCTTGCGTTCCACAAGTTCGAGGTAAATAAATCAAAAATCGGCAAAAGATTTCAAATAATCTTCAACGTTGGTTTCGGGTGGACAAATTACATCAATGTCGATGGACAGACGATGGGCAGACTTTCCGAGTATAAGCATCAAGGCAGTTCCGCCTTTGAAAACAAAGGGACATCCGGCTTTGACCAGCATTTCAAGCAACGACAATGCACGGATTACCTTTTCAATGAGGTTTTTGTCATTGTAATGCAGTTTAGATGAGACATGTTCGATCCATTCTGTCGTAAAACACTCTTTCTTTATCATTGAATATTCATATTTTCTAAAATTGACGATAATTCCTTTTTCACTTTACGCCTGCCGGCATATCTGAAAAGTCGGCTTTGATTGACAGTGTAAAAAGTAAAGGCATTTTCTATGATATTGTTGCTTTCACTGCCTTGCAAATAGAAAAAGTCAGTATCTCTCAATATATCCACAATTAGTTTCTCCAGTGTGGGCATAGTAACACCTAATATCTTTTGCAATGGAGCTTCCGAAACAAGATTTTTCACAATGAAAGTACGGCTATCCATATCCACATACCGGTATATTATTTCCTTATCAGGTCGCAGATAGACATCACGCTTCCCGTCATTCAAAAAATTGAAAACGGTTTCTGCTGAGTCTCTGTCTGTTTCCACATAGATGATACGGTTAGATGAAAGATGATGTTGCAGAGGAGCAATAATCTCTCCTTGATAGATACAAAATTTAGCAAACGGAAAATTGACCTGCAATAAATCATATATATCTTTCACTTCATCTATTGGCTTAGGAGCAAAGGACTGTTTTATCGCTTTGGCATACATTCCTCGCCCGGTCCTGACCAACACGTTATCATTTACGAGCTTGAACAGATACCATGACAAGGATGATTTATTTATACCAATCATTTCATGAAGATAGGCAAACAAGTCTTTTATACTGAAATTACGGTGCTTTTCAGTATAATCAAGTATGGAGGCTATCGTTTCGTTGCTCATATTATATCAATTTTGTGTGCACAGTTAACAAATTATCGGCACTAAATCAAATAAGTGCCGATAATTTGCAAATTTCTTATTGCTGGTTTTTGTATACTGATGCAGCGTGCGAGGTGGCACCCGCTTCGGGGTGCTTATCAGGGGGGTTGTGTTCCTAGTGCTTAAAAGCCCTAGGTTATGGATAGTGTAGCCACTCTGTGGCTATGTATGGGATACTGCTTTCTCGCTGTCGGTGCCTGTGTCGATGGCTGTGGGTGTCTTTCTTTCTGTGTTTCTGTGTTTCTGCGGCGGTGTGTGTCTATGAGTGGCTGTGTGTCAGGATTGTCGTAACGGTGTTGCTACTTTCAGGGGATTGGGGCTTGATTTTCGCTTGATGACGTTAATCTAGGTTAAACAATATGATGTTAGTTTAATAGTGATGTGTTATAGGGCTTTAGAGTGTTCTGTGTTTTAAATATACTAAACAATGAAATTTTGAATTTGTGATTTGTGAATAAAATAATAACTTTGTAAAGAAATAAGATAATACGCATAATTATAAGACAAATATGCGTTTTTATCGGTAAAATACTAAAGAATGATTGTATTGCATTGCTTTGCAATGTCTGGATAACTGTTCGTATTGCTAATATTAATCAACAAAACATATTACTTATGAAGAAAATTTTTACACTTTTATTATTGTTGCTCACACTTAGCACGGCTTGGGCAACTGATTATAAACTAATCACCTCGGATGCTGAACTAGAGGCTGGAAAAAAGTACTTGATAGTTAGCTCGGCAACAGCGGGTTCTGCGAAGGCAATGAGTGCAAATCAAGCAAGTAATAATCGAACAGCAGAAGATGTTACCATTAATTCCAGTTTAGTAATAGAGGCACCGACAACAGTTGCCGAATTGACTTTAACCGGAGCTACCGGCGCATGGTATTTACAAGATTCAAATGGATATCTATATGCCGCATCAAGTTCAAAAAATTATTTAAGGAGCAAAGCAAAGAGTGATAATGATTGTAAATTATCTATTACATTTAGTGGAAACGTTCCTACGATGAAATTTTTAGGTAATTATACGCATAATTGGATTCGGTATAATACTCCTATATTTTCATGTTATAGCTCTGGACAGAAAGATGTCTATCTTTATAAAGAAATTTTAAGTGGTCCTAAAATCACCGTATCACCGGCTACCGTTGAGACAATTGAGTCGAGTATATTTGTTGGTCGTGAAAGTTATATCAAAGTTGGAGGTCTTAACTTGATCGGGAATATCACTTGTGCAATATCGGGAACAAATGCAGATCAATTTAGTGTGACTCCCACTACTATTACTCCCGTTGGTGGCACAGTAGCCGATAAAGAAGTAATAATTACATATTTGCCAACCGCAGTAGGAAATCATACAGCAACACTTACACTATCAAGTGCCGACGCAACCGATCAGATAATTCCTCTAACTGGAAAAGCAGTAACAATTGGTACTCCCATTTTTATGACTGCAATTGGAACATATAACGACAAAGTATCAGTAAGAATGGCGTGTGTTACAATTGGTGCGCAGATACACTATACTATAAATAAAGGACCTGAAAAAGTCTATGACGGAGAGTTTGAGATTACTGAAACATCAACCATCGAAGCTTATGCAACAGTAGGGACTGACAAGAGTGATATAGCAACTGCAACATATACGATTGTGCCATTCACAGCGCTTGCTCAGGTTTCGGAATTGCAGACAAAAGCAGAAGGTGATAAAGTGAAATTTAATATGTCACTAACCGTGATTTTCCAACAAGGTCAATATTTAGGAGTGTCAGATGGTACAAGTAATATGCTAGTAGTAGGTGCATTGACAAATACTTATAAAAACGGAGATGTAATTCCGGCAGGTTGTTTAGGCACAGTTGCTATTTATGGCGGTAATAATCAATTAACTCCAATTGATGAAACATTTGTAGCTGCGACAAGTGGTAGTGAAGTAGCACCTAAAGCAGTAACAACGACTTCGGTAACAACGCTTGATCCATATCTAAATGAATATGTAATAATTAAAAATGCTAATTTAGTAAACGAATATGGAAGCAGCTATACAATTACAGATAACGATGGTACATTTAATGCTTATAATAGTTATGGCTTAGCTATAACTACCGATGCCACTACTAAATATGATATTATAGGATTTGCTTCTTCTTATAAAACCACTAAACAGCTTAGTATTATTTCATTTGCCGAGCATCAATTTACCGCCCCTACAATTTTAGTAGCACCCACAACTCTTGAAAGTTTAGCAACATCTATTAATAGTTCGGTCAACCAGACAATAGTTGTAGATGGAGCAAATCTAACAGGAGATGTTACATTGACAGTTAGCGGAACAGATGCTTCTTTATTTACTACAAATCCTATAAAAATAACTCCTAATGCAGGGACAATAGCTGATGCACAAGTTACAGTAACTTATCTACCAACTGCCGTTGGAAATCATACAGCAACACTTACACTATCAAGTGCCGGCGCAACCGATGTAGTGATAGCACTAACCGGTACTGCCACACTTCCAAAAGTTGCTGCTCCGGTAGCAAAAGATGCAACCGAAATAACTTCATCAGGCTTCACAGCTAATTGGGATGCAGTAGCTAATGCAACAGGTTATGATATAACTGTTGCAAAATTAGTATTCTCTGAAGATTTCTCTTCTATTACTAGTGGAAACAATACTACTAACACTGGTTCGAATACACTATGGGAAGAGTATACGCCTAAGTTTTTAGAAGCAACAAGAGTTTATAAGGCAGGTGGCGCTGTTAGAATTGGTAAAGTGGGAGCTTTATCAACCGATGCAATTGATTTATCGGCAAATGGTGGAGCCTTCACCATTGTACTAAATGTAAAAGGTTGGACAGAAGTAGAAAGCGATATTGAAATTCTTTGTGGAGCAGAGACTAAGACTGTTAGTTATTCTGCAAAGATGGCTGATGCATTTGAAACAATATCGGTAGATTTTACATCAGGGACAGCCACAGCAATTGTTACAATTAAAAGTAGCTTACGTACATTTGTTGATGATATCAAGATATTGCAAGCAACTACTACCACAGTTGATAATGCCAAAACTTCGGAAGTCGTAAAAGGATTGCAACACAGCACAGCCTATCAATATTCAGTAATAGCAAAAGGCGATAATGTGAATTATCTAGATTCTGATGTTTCGGGACTAATGACAGTTACCACAAGCGCACCGGCAGCAGTCGAGACAAATCTAAGTGCGGTGTTGACTAAGGGTGTTGATGGAGCTTTCTATAAGGTTAATATACCACTTCAAGGAGTTTATGCCGATGTAGCTAATGGAGTTTTGTATGCTTCGACCGCTACCAGCGTTTGTTCTTCTACATCGACAAAACCTGCAGGCAATACAGAATATTACAATGACGAAGAGGCAAACTTTGACCAACGCGACTGGATAGCAATAAAGATAGCAAATCCTGAGAACTATGTTGATTTTGCAATTGACCTAGGCTTTGTAGGAAAATATGATGGCACAGCAGCCGTACCTACATTGATAGTAGCAGAACCATTAACAAAAGGTATGGCATCGACCGACTATCCAAAGAATGTATATCAAGCCGATAACTTTATCGGAAAAGAACCAATATTCTTTGTAGCTCCACAAATTAACGAATATGCAACAGTGAAATGTGGAATCAAGGCTGTTGGAACAGTACTTTATTCAAATCTAGGCGATCTAACATTAGCCGACGGTTCTATCTCTTTGACCGACACCAATCCTAATGAATTTAAAGAGCTTAAAGGACTCGTAACACTAGTAGATGCAGCCGGA
>JAQVCR010000012.1 GCA_028689665.1 Muribaculaceae bacterium | reverse complement strand
CCTTGAACTGCACAATCAAGCCATTCTTGTTTCTTCTCCACTTTATTATACAGCATCGAAAACATCCACACTTCTCGACCTTGAAGCCATATAAACTTGTCGGTGTCAAACACACTACCATCTCTATGGAGGCATGTAAAATAGCCTCCATATTCTTTATCTTGCGATTTCTCTAGCCAAAAGGGCAATACTGAATCCAGTAGCTCGCTTTTGTACTGTTCTGCTAGTTTTTTGAAATTTCCCATTGAATTATTAATATTATATTTGTCTCTGTTTTTTCTCTTTATACCAGTCTTTTGAATTTTTCCTATTGTTTTTTAATCCTTATTTTTCCCAATACTTTTCTATTTCTTCAAGACTCTTCCCGGTGGTCTCGGGGACTAATTTCCACATGATTAACATATATGGAACACACATCACTGCAAATAGTATAAATGTTCCTGCAGGGGTGATATTCTCTAGTAACCACGGCGTTAATTGCCCTATTAAGAACGTGCCTACCCATAATGCAAATCCTGCTATCGACATTGCTACGGCTCTTACCTTGATTGGATACATCTCGCTGAGTATTACCCAAACTACTGCACATATCGACCCTGCACAGAATACTATGTAAGCTAGGAAGAATACTAACAAGAAGATTGTGGAAATATTAAGACTTGCGCCAAACATAAAGTAGAATGCTATCAATAACAATGATATTATCATTCCCGACACGCCATAATAAACGAGCTTTTTACGCCCTACTCGGTCGATTATAAATAATGCTAATATGGTGGTTATCATATTTGCTGCGCCCACTAGTACTTGATAGAATAGTGCATCGCCACTTGACAAACCGGCATTCTTAAATATCTCAGGTCCATAATACAGCACTGCATTCACGCCCATAAATTGTCCTAAAATTGCTATCGCAACTCCTATTATTAGTGCTTTTACAATTCCGGGTTTCATAAGAAATTGCATTTCCGACTTGTTCTCTCCACCACTAACCGATTGGGTTGCGGCTATTTGTGTCTTTATTTCATCGGCACTATTATATATTTTGCTAAAGATGCCGCTTGCTCGGTTCACTTTTCCGCGCGAAATTAACCAGCGTGGACTTTCGGGGATAAATAATATGATTATCAAGAATATTACCGATGGCACTAAGCCCATTCCTAACATTCCGCGCCACCACTCTGTTACAAAGATTTTATCAAATGTGGTGCTTAAAACCGGGCTGCTTTCGGCAAATTGTAATAGTTGGTCGTTAACGACATAGGCGACTACTACTCCTATAGTTATCGCTAATTGATATAACGATACTAGTGTCCCACGATATTTTGGAACAGAGACCTCTGAAATATAAAGAGGACTGATTATCGATGCTACGCCGATTCCCATTCCTCCGACTATTCTATATATGACTAACTCGGTAAAACTTGTACTGAATGCACAGCCTATCATTGAGACGGTGAAGAGCATTGCTGATAGCAACATACTGTTTTTACGTCCTAAGTTGTCGCCCAACACGCCACCTCCGAGTACTCCGATTATGGCTCCTACTAATGCACAACCTACAAACCAACCTTGCGACATTGCGTCGAGATTAAATTGCTCGGTTACTTTGCTTATTGTTCCTGAGATTACTGCCTCATCGTAGCCGAAAAGGAACCCACCCATTGCGGCTACGATCGACACGAATATAATGTACCCTAAATTGTATGAAGATTTCATTGTTGTTATGCTGTTATATTTTTATTTTGGTTAATGTTATTTTATATCGAAATATTCTTTATAACGATCATATAAATGTCCGGCTTGTAGATATGCCGATTGTGGACTCATAAAATGACTGAATTCAAATGTTATTGCTTTGTCATATCCGGCGCGCTTGGCGGCTTCGAGCTTCATTCGCAATTTGTCAAATTTTATTGGAAAGAATTTTATTGGCATATCGCGGTCAAAGGTTTCTGCATTTGTCCAGCATTTCATTCCATATTTATCGGCTAATCGTTTATTTACTTCAAAGAAGGCATCTAGCTCGTCGTAGTCGATGTGTCCGTCTTGAAATGCACAGGCATCTACTACATCGTGGATTCCATCAAATATTTCGCCCCATTCGCGCTCATGCTCTTGAACCGAGACGGCTTGCTCTTTTGTTAATGCCGAGCCACCTGCCATTACGGCTTTCTTTCCATCTATCCACGGCGAAATAAAGGTTGGCAACCCGCCCGAAACATCTTTACATTGCTTTCCCATTGCGTGAAACGCTCCGATTGCGCCTTTTGTGGCTCGGCTTATCTCACCACTGATATACCACCCTTGAAAGCTCTTGTGCTTGCTGCCATAGTTTTGCCACACTTCGTCGATTACATATTTATTATCTTCGATTTCCCAGCTCAAATCGCCTGTATCCCAGTAGCGACCCGAGTCGTATAGACCAAAGTAAAATTTCATATTATATTTATCGGCTAGCTGTAAATACATCTCTAGCAAGTCTCTCGATGGCATATAGCAACCTTTGCCTAGTAAATACTTTGATGGATAGGTTATAAATTTACGATAACCTGAACGTATCATTATTACGGTATCAATACCGATAGCTTTCATGTGCCTGAATTCTTGATCCCACTCGGCTACTCCCCAGTTTTGATGAGGTATATCATGCGATATCTCATCGAGGAATGTCCCGGTAATCTTTAGCCCTTGATTTTTTATTAATAACCCATCAGTGCCTTCCGGCTTGATAATTTTACTCTCGCTCTTATCGTTACATGAATTTAACGATGGTATTACAAGAGCTGATGCTCCTACAATAGCTAAATCTTTTAAAAATTTTCTACGGTCTCCCATGTCTAAGATTTTATTTTTCTAGTTATATTTTTCTAATTTATATATTTGCCTTCTATCGATACTTCTTTTTTATTGAAGGGATCGAGAATGGCATCTAGTAACACTGCAAACTCGCCTCGCTTTATGTCGGAATTGTAGTTGAATGTACCTAGATTATATTTGCGCCACACTTTTTGTGCTTGTTCGGCTACTTTACCTTTTGTCTTTACATTGCACGATTTAGATATGTTTTCTAGTATCTGCACTGCCTCTCCGACCTTTACTGCTCGTGTGCTTGTCGGTATTGTATAGGTCATTGCCGGATACACTTCTTTTAGCCCCGACAGCTCGGTGGTGAGTAGTAATGTATCGGCTCTTAACCATGTCTGATTCGACCACTCTACATTCATACCTACGCCTTTAAGAATTCCGGTTGACCCTATTCTTTGAAGTGGCTTAAATATTGCACTATCTACCGGAACATCTAGATAAGGCAATAGATAGCCTCCTGCATTTAATATTGCATTCTGAACGTCTCTCACGTTCACGTCTTTCACTTCTACTTTGTTTTTTAGCGACAATGCGGCTATTGCACCGGCGGCTTGCCCTATCTGTAACACTACCGGCTGAAGACGTGTACTTCCGTTTATAATATTTGATACCGAAATAGATTTCTCTGCCACAATAAAATCTTCAACATCTTGTGGGATAAGAGTCCCCATTGGTAAGCCGAATGATGGTATTGGGTGAAAATATAATCGTGGAAGGTCTTCATATCCATGATAGCGTGTGTGATGATGATCTACAGGATAGTCGCCAACTGCAATGCAGGTGCGATATAGTGGTTGCTCTTGTGTATAGGGGTCGCTTACATGATTCAGTGAGAACCGTGTCAAGCCATGAATTCGTCGGCTTTCGCGGTGATATGGAATCATCGGCATTAGGTCGGCTGTCGGAAATTCGTCATCGGCAAGCCCAAGATTCTTAAAGCCTAATTCGTGCTGCAAGAAATAGACAAAACACATTGTGTAGTTCTTTGCTGCCTTTAGTGCTTCTTCGCGCTCACTTCGGCTCATCTCGATTAGATTGATATAATAGTCATTGCCTTCGATAGGCCAATTGATCATATATTTATTGTTGGGTAGTTTTCCGTAGGTTATCATCATATCCTTCGACCATACGCGATCGGGCTCTTTGGGATTGACACACAACGAATTGCTGCACGCACACAAAAATTCTGCCGGATTATATCCTTCGGGGCATGCGATGCTCACATCTTTGCCATAGTCTTTTAGCACTGCCACGTAGGTGAGGTCTTGGACTATATTATTTGAAGCTTCGGGCGCAATTTCTTCGCCTGTCATTTCTTTCGACTCCATTCCTATATCATACTTCACTCCGGCGAGCTTAGCTACATCGCCTAGCTCGGTAGCATCTATCACTAGTTTTGCTTTTACTATTATCAACTCGCCATTAGCATCTTTAAACGATGCTGTCCATTTGTCGTTTTCTTTATTTAGTGATTGTAGAATGCTGTTTTTATATAGCTCGATATGTTTTTCTCTCGATACTAATTTATGTAGAATCTTATTTCCTACCGAGGGCTCAAATTGAACATTGCTTACCCAGCCTGTTTTCAAAGAGTCTAAACCTCCATAATATTTTGATAATTCATTTTTAAATTCACCCCACAGACCTCCGGGTAAATTATAGTTGCCATCTATGGCACTTACACCTGCACTGGTGAGCATTCCGCCCAGCCACGATGTCTCTTCGACTATCATCGTTTTTACTCCCATTCGTGAGGCTTGAACGGCGGCTGTTACGCCACTTGCCCCTCCTCCTACTACTAAAAGGTCTATATCACGGGTACGTGAATTAACCGGTACCCATGATATAACCACAAATACACCTATTATTATATAAACTAAACTTGCCCTTGAAAAAATACTCACTTTCATCACTATTGGTATTGATCGATTAGAAAAATGATAAATATGCGACAAATATAAGCATTCTTTTAAAAAGTTTGTGCTATTTAATAAATTATTTTATCAAGTTTCTAATTTATATAACCTAATTTTTATTTTAAATTGTAAAAAATCTTTACGAGAGCTACTCCTAGACGCATTATTACGCCACGTTAAAAAATAATAACGATGTGTTTATGAGCTATTTTAATTAATTTATTTAGTCCAAACTTTGTTAATTGTTTATTTATCATATAGTATTTATTAAAGTATTTATTATCTTTGTCATAAATCGAAACAAAATGGCAGTATGACACAACACCTTCTTAAAGAAATAGAAAAAGGTAGCAAAAGTGCCCTTATCAAAAAACGCATTATCACTCATTATATACATAATGGGAGTTCTACTATCACCGACTTATCTAAAGAATTAGATCTAAGTGTACCTACGGTTACTAAATTTATCGACGAGATGTGTGCCGATGGATACCTTAATATATATGGTAAATTAGAAACAGGGGGGGGGCGTCATCCGTGTCTTTATGGGCTTAACCCCGAATCGGGCTACTTTATTGGTGTTGATATAAAGCGTTTTGCTATCAATATCGGATTGATTAATTTCAATGGCGATATGATAGAAAAAAAATTGAATGTGCCTTACACTTTCGAAAATACGGTTGCCGGACTTGAAAACTTATGCACTGTCATTAAAGGTTTTATTGATAGTCTGGATCTGGACAAAGAGAAAATTCTTAATATTAATATCAACGTATCGGGACGTGTTAATCCGGAGTCGGGATATAGCTATAGCTGGTTCAACTTTGGCGAATTACCTCTTACCGAAGTTTTATCGAATAAATTAGGCTATCGTGTGAGTATCGACAACGACACTCGTGCCATGACTTATGGCGAGCTTCTTCGCGGACACGTAAAGGGGGAGAAAAATATACTTTTCCTTAATATTAATTGGGGACTTGGGCTTGGTATTGTGATCGATGGCAAAATTTATGCGGGTAAATCGGGGTTTGCCGGCGAATTTGGACACACTCCGGTATATGATAACGAAATTATATGCCACTGTGGGAAAAAAGGATGCCTTGAAACCGAAACTTCGGGTAGCGCATTACATCGCAAGCTTGCCGAAAGAATAAGCAATGGCGAAAATTCTATTCTGTCGAAGGCTTTCAATAAAGATAAAAATGCTATTTCGCTTGAAACTATTATCGATGCGGTAAACAAAGAAGATACTCTGTGTATCGAAATTATAGAAGATATCGGCTACCAATTAGGTAAACAGGTGGCTGGTTTGATTAATGTTTTTAACCCCGAATTAGTAATTATTGGGGGGGTGCTTTCGCTCACAGGCGACTATCTTACTCAGCCTATTAGAACTGCTGTACGCAAGCACTCTCTTAACCTTGTTAATAAAGATTCGGCTATCGTTACATCTAGTCTGAAAGACCGTGCCGGAATTATAGGCGCCTGTATGATTGCACGCAGCCGCCTATTTGAAGACTAATATATTATATTATTAATGTGTTTCTACCTTCTCGGTGGGGGGCAATGAATTATTGCGTCGCTCTAATGCCTCGACTGTCTTGCGAGCCAATGCTCTAAATGATTCGCCCGAAACACTATTTGTCAACGATACAGGAACACCGGCATCGCCACCTTCGCAGATTCCTGCTACTAGTGGTATCTGCCCCAACAATTCTACTTCAAGCTCGCTTGCCAGCTTCTTGCCGCCTCCGTTTCCAAAGATGTAATATCGCTCTTCAGGGTGCTCAGCAGGCGTAAACCACGACATATTCTCTACCAACCCAAGAATTGGCACATTCACTTTATTGCCGAGGAACATACTTATTCCTTTGCGCGCATCGGCAAGGGCTACTTCTTGAGGCGTACTCACTACTATTGCCCCGGTTATTGCCAGTGTCTGCACTAAGGTAAGATGAATATCGCTCGTTCCGGGAGGCATATCTATTACGAAATAATCAAGCTCGCCCCAGTTTGCCTCGCCTATTAGTTGCTTTAACGCATTACTTGCCATTCCTCCGCGCCACAACACTGCATTATTCTTATCTACAAGGAATCCTATCGAAAGAAGTTTTACTCCATATTTTTCTACCGGTACTATTAAATTACGACCTTCTACTTGTTCCATATAGACGGGTGAATCTTCTACCCCAAACATTTTTGGAACTGATGGACCGAAAATATCGGCATCGAGTAACCCTACTTTATAGCCTTCGGCAGCTAATGACACTGCCAGATTAGACGCAATAGTCGACTTTCCGACTCCGCCTTTTCCCGACGACACGCCTATTATATTTTTTACTCCGGGAAGCAATTTTGCCGGTTTATCCGGGATATTAGCTACTGTCTTTACTGCAATATTTCCCTTTATATCCACTTCATCGCTAATATATGTTAGGATTGCAGTCTCTGCTGCCTTTACAACCGATTTTATGAATGGATCGGTTGACTTCTGAAAAATTAATGAAAACGACACTTTGTTTCCTTCAATACGAATGTCATCTTCTACCATAGAATTTTCTACTATGTCTTTCCCATTACCGGGATAGCGCACATGTTTTAGTGCATCTATTATTAATTGCGGATATAATTGTTCCATTTCTGTTATTTTTCTTCTTGTTCGATTAATAATTGTGGACATTGAATATAGCCTCGTGAAAAGCTGCGATATGTATCTTCTTCAATCTCTATTTCTGGCTCGCTGAGTTCTGTTGTGTGGTCGAGCTTAAACTTAATATATTTTATTGTAAGTCCGCGATCGAGCCATTGCTGTTCATAGAATGTTCTGATTTCTAGTATATCATCGGCTAGCCCTGAATGATATAAATCGTCGGTATTTACGAGCGTTTCCAGTCTATTTAAGCTCACCATCGCATCGGTGTAAGTATAAAGAAACGGGCTGTCGGTCTTTAAATGCACCAGCCCTTCCGGCTTCAAGATTTGACGATAAAGCTCCATAAATCGTGTCGACGTAAGCCGCTTGGTTACCTTTTTCATTTGGGGATCGGGAAATGTTATCCATATTTCAGATACTTCTCCTGACTCGAAAAAATGGGCTATCAACTCGATATTGGTACGAAGAAAAGCTACATTTTTAAGCCCTTGTTCTACTGCTTGCTTCGCTCCGGTCCACATTCTTGCTCCTTTTATGTCGACTCCTATAAAATTATAATCGCTGAATTTTCTTGCAAGACCTACTGCATATTCACCTTTTCCGCACCCTAGCTCTAGCACTATCGGATTATTATTTTTAAAAAAGTCGCTTTGCCATTTGCCTTTTAATGGAAATCCTTTGTCTTGAAGTGTCGCAAAGGGATATTGGAATACATTGTCGAATGTTTCCATCTCGGCAAACTTTTTTAATTTATTTTTACCCATTTAATATTATTGTCTTATTAATTTGATTCTTATTATATTGTTATCTGCTAGTTTTATAGATAGCAGGTATATACTTCCTCCGAAATTAGAGGTATTAATACTCGTTTGCTCTTTATTTATAACAGCATTGACAAGACTATGACCATCGACATCGTAAAGCATTACATTTTGTATTGCGGTGTAAGCGCTAATCACCAAATCATCGTTGACAAAATAGGCTTTTACATCTTTGTCTCGCTCGACTATTACCGACGAAGTGGCTTTCTCTACTTTAAATTCTTTCCATTGCTCGGCGGCTCTATACAGCTCGGCGGCCTCATCATACACTCTCAATCTCACAGTTGGCTGATTAATTCCTACAAACACATCTGTTCCTAATTGTGGCACTGTTCGGGGAAGCCCGTATAGAATTTCTAATGATGTGCAATTCTGAAATGCGTTGTCATCAATAAATTTTACTCCCGACGGTATCGTAAATATCTGTATTGCATTACAATCGGCAAATGCATATTTACCAATCGTGGTTATATCTACTGGAATCATCTCTTTAACATTGACCGATGCGCAACCATTAAATAGAAAATCGCTAATTTCGGTTACTCCTTGCGGTATTCTTGTATCGCCGTTTAAAGATGTTGCATTAAAAAATGCGCCTTGCCCTATGGTCGCTAACGACTCTGGAAAAATCACTTTTAGCAACGACGAATTATCGGCAAATGCCCACCCTCCTATTGAATTTAGCGATTTGATTAGACTTAAATCTACAGTTTGCAACGAAGTCGATTTAAAGGCTTCCTCGCCAAGGCTGATTAAAGATTCAGGAAAATTAAACTCACTCAACAAGTTGCAACCACTGAATGCTCCTGCTCCCAGCGATGTAGTCGATGCAGGCAATTCTACTTTCGTTAATTGCTTGCAATTTTTAAAACAATATGATGGAATAGAGGCTGATGATGCCGATATCACTTGTTGTAGATTATCACAGCCATTAAAGGCAAATCGTCCTAGCGATGTAATACTTGATGGTAATTCTATGGTTGCCAGTTTGTCGCAATCACTAAAGGCGTAATTACCTATTGTCGTTAAAGTGTTAGGCAAAACTATCCCGGTTAGCTGCGAGCAACCTCCAAATGCACCTTCGCCTATTGCCTGAATATTAGACGGCAAAATCACTGAAGTGTAATCTTTCCCAAAAAAACTATATGGTGGTATTTCGTTGGCAGAATAATCAATGAGCTCGCCGAAATACACTATTTCTCCTTTATATTCTGCGACTGAAACAGCGGATATATCGAGGTTTTTCAAGCTTTCAAGCTTATCGTTGATAAATTTAAAATCTCTTACGTCAACGGTGCCTCTTAGCACTAAATTACTTTCTTGCAAGTTGTCTTTCATTAATGTTGCAAGGCTGTTGGGTGTTACATCATACTCTGCACCATTGGCACAAAGAAACCCTAAAATCATCATTACTAAAATTTTCTCCCTAAGCATATATTCCTTCTATAATTATACTACAAAGATAAGACTTCCTAAAGTATTTTGCTCAAAGTTATTACAGTATTTTATTTTTCACATTCGAGAATCAATATGAATGACGCTGTGAACCATCATCATATCTCTTACATCGCGCCGCGGCACCTCGATGTCATCATAATTATTATTTTCACTTCGCAAAATCAATAAATCGGGGTCGTCGTGCTTTCTTACATATTTTACCATTCGGTAATCGTCGAGTAATATAACATATATCTGTCCCCAAAATATCATCTGTGGATTTGTCAATTCTCGTATTGCTATGTAATCGCCATTATTTATTATCGGACACATACTGTCGCCGCTCACTCTCACCACTCTGCAATCTTCGGGGATAGAAGGAATATCTATGAGCCCCACCATATTTTCACTGGTGAACATTCGGGTGCGGGTTAGCGGACCTGCAGTTACATCTATATCATATACCGGAGTCCCTTTGCTTATAGGTGCTAATGTCGTTGAGAGATATGGATCTCCTACTCCACTCTTGAGCCAGTCTTTTGACACTCCCAGATTTACCACTAGGCGATTTAATAGAGATTCGTTGATTGGCAATTTACCATTTAGATGCTTCGATAAATTAGACGAATTTATTTCGACAAGACCGGCAAACTCGTTTTGGGTTATGTCTTTTTCCGAGATTAAATACTTTATTCTTTGTATTATTTCTTCGGCATTCTCGGCATTTTTCATTTCTATAATGTCCTTTTCCATATTCATTCTATTATTTTTGCGCAAGATAACAATTAATTGCCAAACACCAAAATAAGTTGTAATTTTACTACAATATTATCTCCTTTAATCGTTGCATACTATCATTCACCTCGGCTTCGCTGTCTAATTGCTCGGCATTAAAAATAATATCTGCACGGCTGTAATATGGCTCGCGCTTTGCAAGCGCATCTTCGATAAATTTCATTAGCTCACCATCGGTTTTCCCGGCTATTAGTGGGCGTTTTGCCTTTGCAGTAGGGATGGTGAGGCGTTGAAAAATACATTCTTTCGATACTTTTAAATATACCGACACTCCCTTGGTTTTCATAAAATCCATATTATCAAAATAGCACGGTGTACCTCCGCCACAGGCAATAACTACATCTTGAAATTCGGCGGTCTCGTGCAGCACTGATCGCTCTATCTCTCTAAAAGCCGCTTCGCCTCTACTCTTAAAAAAATTTCTAACAGTCGTATGGAATCTATTCTCTATGAAAATATCTAAATCGATAAACTCAAGTTTCATCGATCTAGACAGCTCTCGTCCAAGAGTCGTCTTTCCACTACCCATATATCCTATAAGAAAAATTGGTCTCACAATAGAAGTTATTTTATATCAACAGCAAATTTAAGTATTTTTTCTTAACTTTGTAATAAATGAAATAACAATCATGGCTAAAGATTACAAATGGTATGTAGTATGGGAAGGTCGAGCTCCGGGTATTTACAATTCGTGGGAGGAATGTCGGCTTCAAACCGAAGGCTACGAAGGAGCAAAATACAAGAGTTTCATCTCGCAGGAGAAAGCAACCGAAGCATTTCGCGGCGACCCAAAAGACCAACTAGGAATAATCCGATCTATTGCTCAGAATAGCACACCTAAAGTGATTAATTATGCCGCAATACCCGATATTATTATCGACAGCATTGCAGTCGACGCCTCTTGCTTGGGGAACCCCGGCATCATGGAATATCAGGGCGTAGATGTAAAGACGGGTAACGTGATTTTCCGTAAAGGACCTTTCAAAAATGGCACCAACAACATTGGTGAATTTCTTGCAATAGTGCACGCTCTAGCTTTGCTAAAGTCTAAAGGACTTAATACCACCATATATTCCGACAGCAAGACCGCCATAAGCTGGGTAAGAAAACGGAAATGTATGACTACATTAAAAAAGAATAAAGAAAACAAGGAGCTTTTTGAAATTCTTGAACGTGCAATAGCATGGATAGAGCGCAACGAGTTTTGCAACCGTATAATAAAGTGGAACACCGACGAATGGGGCGAAATTCCTGCCGATTTCGGACGAAAATAATTTTATTCTCACACAATTATGGTAATTTGCATATAATTTATTATGTTTGTAAATTAAGAAACTAAAAAAAATAATATAATATGGAATTTGCAGAGAAATGTAACGTAATATTTTGGAATACAACTCAGTTATACCACCAATTCGACGATGTCGATGCCAAGCCTACAAATCCTTATGAAAAAGGATCTATCGAGTTTTCTCTATTTAATAAGAACTGGATTGATGCAGTACAATGGCACCTTGAAGATATTATCAGAGATCCAAACATCGACCCAATCGAAGCACTGAAGCTAAAACGCAGAATCGACAAAAGCAACCAAGATCGTACCGACCTAGTTGAAGAAATAGATTCTTATTTCTTAGAATTATATAAAGGCGTAAAGCCCGGCGACAATGCTACTATAAATACAGAAAGTCCGGCTTGGGCTATCGACCGCCTTTCAATTCTTGCACTGAAAATATATCACATGCAGCAAGAAGTTGAACGCACCGATGCGGCACAAGAGCATATCGAGAAATGTCGCAACAAATTAAATGTACTCCTTGAGCAACGCGTAGATCTTTCCTCTGCAATATCTCAACTAATCACAGATATTGAAAAAGGAAACAAATATATGAAAGTATATCGTCAAATGAAGATGTACAACGATCCAGCAACCAACCCCGTACTATATGCAAAAAACTGAAAATTCATCTGATAGCAGAATTTTCAATCGAGTTCTCATAACTCGTTTCTCGGCACTTGGAGATATTGCCATGACTATTCCGGTTGTTTACTCGGTGTGTATGGCAAACCCCTCTGTGCAATTTATGATGGTTACACAGAAAATTGCCGCTTCTCTATATATTAATTCTCCGAATAATCTTACCGTTAAAGGTATCGTAAAAGAAGATTATCACGGAGTTATCGGACTTTTTAGACTTTTTAGAGAGCTGAAAAAGGAATTTAATCCCGATGCTTTCGTCGACTTGCACAGCGTTATTCGTTCTATTATACTGGGCATTTTCTTCACATTATCGGGAGTGAAATATAAACGCATCGACAAAGGTCGACGTGGAAAGTATGCTCTCACTCGCCCCAAAAACAAGCACAAATTTCCTCTAATTTCATCTCGAGCCAGATACCGTGAAGTATTTAATCGTATCGGATTTAATTGCAAGGATCTTTTTGTATCTATTTTTGGCGGTAAACCTGCGGATAATTCGCTGTTTTCTGAAATATTTGCTCCTCATCAAAAAGATGAAATATGGATAGCAATTGCTCCTTTTGCAAAGCACAAAGGCAAAATATATCCACTCGACAAGATGGAGAAAGTAATAGAAAAAATTTCAGGAAAACCCGGATACAAACAATTCCTATTTGGGTCGGGAAATAAAGAAAAAGAAATACTCGCTAAATGGGAAGAAAAATATCCGAACGCGCTATCAATGGCAAAAGAAAAACATGGATTTCTCAAAGAATTAGCATTACTTAGTAATTGTAACGCTATGATCTCGATGGATTCGGCTAATATGCACCTAGCTTCGCTGGTAAATCTGCCGGTCGTATCAATATGGGGAGCAACTCACCCTTATTGCGGATTTATGGGCTGGCGACAAGATGAGAAAAATGCAGTGCAGCTAGATATTGAATGCCGACCGTGCTCGGTATTTGGCAATAAGCCTTGTCGAAGAGGCGACTATAAGTGTCTTAACGACATCTCTCTCGAAATGATAATGCTGACACTGGAGAGAACTATAACTAAATCAAAACAGAATAATGAATAAGTCTACCCTTTTTGTCAGCGACCTTGACGGAACTTTATTAGGAACCGACTCTAAAGTGTCGGAAACAACGGCAAAAATACTTAACACGCTAATAGCCAAAGAAGACTTATTATTTACCATCGCTACTGCTCGCACTCCGGCAACCGCAGTTCCTCTCATGAGCAAAGTGAACATTGAGCTGCCTCTCATAGTGATGACCGGGGCGGCAACATGGTCGCTCGAAGGAAATTGCTACAGCAACACTCACACAATAGAAGCCGAAAAGGTCGGTAAAATCGTAGAAATATGCCACACTGCCGGAATAAATCCTTTTGTATATTCGCAAAATGGAAACACTCTAGATGTGATGCACTCTCCAATATTAAACAGTCAAGAAGAAGAATTTGTTGCCGAACGTAGAAATGCCCCTTTCAAACATTTCTTCCTCAAAAACAAATTGGAATATCAAGATGCAATACTTATTTTTGCCGCCAACAAATTCGCTAAAATTCAAGAAATAGCATCGGATATATCGGCAAAAATTGAATGTGAAGTAATTAGCTATCACGACATTTATTCTACCGATAATGGCTTTCTTGAAGTATTTGCGCCTCGGACATCGAAGGCTAAAGCTATTAAAGATTTAGCTGAAAAAATCGGAGCAAACAAAATTGTAGTGTTTGGCGACAACCTTAACGATATTCCTATGCTTAAAATTGCCGACGTGGCAATAGCAATGGACAACGCATACCCCGAAGTGAAAGAAGTGGCACACATCACAATTGGAAACAATGCCGACGACAGCGTCGCTCACTGGATTGAGAAAAACCTCAACACAATATAGGAAAACACTAAGCGTTTATATAAAATAAAACAGTAATATTATGGCTAATATATACGACCGTCGACGATTATGGAAGTTGCTTTTCTTTGCAGCCTCGATTATTATTGCCGCCGTTTTCTTATATATTTCTAATAATCTGGTTAAAGACCTTTCGCAACAAGAACGCGAACGAATGGAAATTTGGGCTAACGCAACTAAAGAAATCGCCACAGGAATGTCGGCAGAATCGCAGAATAGTGCCGATATTGATTTCCTTCTCTCTATAATCGAAGGAAACCGAAATATTCCGGTTCTACTTGTCGACGACGAAGACAACATTATCTTACACCGTAATTTTAAACTCCCCGAAGTGGCCGACAGCACACTGCCTTACTACACTTCGCCCGTTAATATAGAATTTCTCAAAGACAAACTCGCTTCACTTAAAAAGACAAACAACTATATTGATATTAAAATCGACAATTCTACCACCCAACACTTATATTACGAAGACTCTACCCTGCTCAAACGACTTGCGCTATTCCCTTATATCGAGCTTTCAGTAATGCTGATATTTATTTTTATTGTGTATTTTGCCGTTATAAGTATGAAAAAAGCCGAACAAAACAAAGTATGGGTGGGATTATCAAAAGAGACGGCTCACCAGCTTGGAACCCCTATTTCATCACTGATGGCATGGATGCAAATGCTCGAAATAAGCGGTGTAGACAAAGAAATTGTCGTGGATATGGACAAAGACGTTCACCGCCTTTCAATTATTGCCGACCGCTTTTCTAAGATTGGCTCTAAACCTGAGTTGGAGCTTGCATATATTAACGAAACCATTAGTGAGAGCCTTGCATATATGAAATCGAGGATAAGCGAACGCGTAGAATTAAATCTGCACTTCCCTGAGAATGAAACAGCTGTGAAAATTTGCCTTTCGCTATTTGAATGGGTAATGGAAAACCTCACAAAGAATGCTGTCGATGCAATGCAGGGAGTTGGAAAAATAGATGTATTCGTAAACTCGGAGAAAGATAAAGTTACAATCGATATTAAAGACACAGGCAAAGGAATTGCCCGAAAAAACTTTAAAACAGTTTTTAATCCCGGTTTCACAACAAAGAAACGAGGCTGGGGCTTGGGATTAACTCTTGTGAAACGCATCATTGAAGAATATCACGAAGGAAAGATATTCGTAAAAGATTCTGAAATCGATCACGGCACTACTTTTAGAATAGAATTACCAATAGCAAAATAATAACAAAATGAAAAATTTAGTCTTTCTTATACCATTATTAGCTCTTATAAGTTCTTGCTGTGGTAAAAACAGCTCAACTTGTCAGAGCAATTGTTGCACTTCCGACAGCATAAAAATAACGAAAAACCTCGGAGATACCGCATCTTTTTGTGGAATTGCCATCGACGGAGCAATGAACAGCATTCTTATTTGCACAGCCGACGGCGACACATTAAGTTTTGGCTATCCCGAGATTAATCCATCTAGCAAAGACTCATGGATGATCGGAGATACAATGATAGTAAGAACGGTGAAAATCAACGGAATAGACAGTGTAATAACACTTCGCCAGAAAAAATAATAAAAATTTATTGCTTTTATTCGCTTAAATAAAAAAACTACACTAATTTTGCAATACCAAAATGCGGTAATAGCTCAGTTGGTAGAGCATCAGCTTCCCAAGCTGAGGGTCGCGAGTTCGAGCCTCGTTTACCGCTCACACTAAATATTAATAGCTAGTCGATAATAGAATACCTTAATCGACTAGCTTTTTTATTTCACAATATTAGAATGATATAATGAAAAAGCACCGACATCAGCTTTTGGCTTTCAGTCGGTGCTTTAGCTTGCGGAGTAAGCGAGATTCGAACTCGCGAAGCCCTTTAGGAGCTTACACGCTTTCCAGGCGTGCCTCTTCAACCACTCGAGCATCACTCCATCGATCTTGGAAAGTGCAAAAATACACAAATTATATTTCTCTGGCAATATCTTGACAATATTAGGTCAAAGTATTTTAAATCGATTATAGAATTTTTGATTTTGGTTTGCTAACAATTTTTTGAGTTAATAGCTTGTTTACTTTTGGATTTAATTGATTTAGTGTATATTTGCAATGTGGCTAATCGGCAAGGTTGTTGCCACGAAATTATTAACGAATTTAATATCACAATGCATCGACAACTATTTAAACTAATATTCCTAATCACAGTATTATTCTTTACTTCATTGCAAGCAAATTGTGAAGAAATCGAGGTAGGAGCTTCTCAAACAAAGGAATATATTCCTTTATTGAAGGGGAAACGTGTAGCCTTGCTTAGTAATCACACAGGAATGGTGGGCAATGAGCATACACTGGATATTATGTTGAAACATGGAATTAAAGTAACCACCATATTCTCGCCCGAACATGGTTTTCGTGGAAATGCCGATGCCGGCGAGCATGTAAGTAGTGGTGTTGACAGCAAGACGGGTATTCCAATAGCATCGCTATATGATGGGAAAAATCGTCGCCCAAGCGAGAAAGTAATGGGACAATTTGATATTCTTGTGGTAGATATTCAAGATGTAGGCTTGCGCTTTTACACTTATTATGTTACTATGGTCGACTTAATAAATGCCGCAAATGAATATGGCAAAAGTGTAATGGTGCTTGATCGTCCTAATCCAAACGGAATGTATGTCGACGGTCCTATTCTTGATATGAAATATAAATCGGGTGTTGGTGGCTTGCCTATTCCTGTGGTGCATGGGCTCACAATGGGCGAAATTGCCACAATGGCAAACGGCGAAGGCTGGTATAAAGATGGGAAAAATGCCGAACTTACCGTGATAAAATGTAAAAACTATACCCACAGTATGCGCTACGTTCTTCCGGTAGCTCCATCACCAAATCTGCCAAACATGCACTCTATCTATCTATATCCGTCGACTTGCTATTTCGAGGCAACTCCGGTGAGTCTGGGACGAGGCACCGACAAGCCATTTCAAGTATACGGACACCCCAATATGATAGGCTACAACTATTCATTCACCCCTCGCAGCATATCGGGCGCAAAGAATCCCCCGCAACTCGACAAGACTTGCTATGGAGTCGACTTATCTAATTTGTCGGACGACGAGATTATTGCAAAAGGGATAAATCTTGACTATGTGATAGATGCTTATAGAAATTTAAATCTTGGCGACCATTTTTTTCGACCATTTTTTGAGTTGCTTATCGGCAACGGTTCGATAAGGAAAATGATAAAAGAAGGGAAAAGTGCCGACGAGATTAAGGCAACATGGAAAAGCGATGTAGATAAATTTATCGAGCATCGTCGCCCTTATCTCCTTTATGCCGAATAATAAAAGTAGAAATATAAAAAAATAATACATAAATAATTATGACACCTTGGATAGTATTGGCGACAATAGTCGGCTACTTCGCACTTCTTTTTCTTGTATCATCGATTGCAGGACGCAAAACCGACAATGCAGGATTCTTCACAGGTAATCGTTCAACACCATGGTATTTAGCAGCTTTTGCAATGATCGGAGCGGCAATATCGGGAGTAACATTTATCTCGGTTCCGGGTATGGTGGTAGGCAAGGGATATTCCTACCTGCAAATGGTGCTGGGCTTTATTGTCGGTTATTTCATAATAGCCTTCGTGCTAGTTCCATTATTCTATCGCCGAAATTTAATCTCAATATACGGCTACCTCGAGCAACGATTCGGAAACAGCACCTATAAAAGCGGCGCATGGTTTTTCTTCGTTTCAAAGATGCTGGGAGCTGCAGTACGCTTTTTTGTAGTATGCGTTGTCCTTCAGATATTAGTATTCGAGCCACTCGGCATTCCATTTGCCATTAATGTAATAGCAACTATCCTGCTAATATGGCTGTATACCATGCAAGGAGGCGTGAAAACGATTATCTGGACCGACACACTAAAGACCGTTTGCCTTATCACCTCAGTAATTCTATGTATATCCTTTGTTGCAAGCAATATGAATCTCGGATTTGGAGATATGATCGAGCATGTGAAAAATCACGAAACAGCACGAATGTTCTTCTTCGACAATCCAAAAGAAGGCACATACTTCTGGAAGCAATTCATTGCCGGAATCTTTATGGTGATAGCCACAGTAGGGCTTGACCAAGATATGATGCAACGCACACTAGCATGCAAAAACTTTAAAGAATCGCAGAAAAATATGATGGTAAGCGGTGTGATGCAATTTTTTGTCATTTCACTATTTTTGATTTTAGGTACACTGCTGGTTATGTATGCCGACTTTGCATCAATAGCCATTCCCGAAAAGACCGACGAACTATTTGGACTAATTGCCGCCGACAGCTCGATGCCAATAATTGTAGGAATCCTCTTTATTTTAGGACTCATCGCAGCGGCATATTCGGCAGCAGGCTCTGCCCTCACATCTCTAACCACCTCGTTCACCGTCGATATTCTTAAAGCTCACGAGAAACAAGACGAAAAGCACCTTACACACACCCGCAAGATAGTGCATGTGGGAATGTCAATAATTATGGGGCTTGTTATCATTGTGTTCTACATCATCAGCGACGACGACGCAATAAGCGCAGTGTATAAGATAGCAAGTTACACTTACGGCCCGATACTCGGACTTTTCACCTTCGGAATGGCAATGAAGACAGCCGTTAAAGATAAATTTGTACCAATCGTGTGCATACTTTCGCCCGTAATATGCTATTTCATTCAGAAATATCTTTTAGTATGGTTTGGCTACACAATGAGCTTTGAATTACTCCTTCTCAATGCCTTTGTAACATTTGCAGGCTTACTATTATTATCTAAGCGAGAGAAAAAATAACATCATCTAACGTATGGCAAGAAATCTAATTAACAAATACATCTGGTTACTCGACACTATTATCAGGCATAAGCGCATCACACGAAGTGAAATCGACGAATTGTGGATGCGAAACACTGATATATCGGAAGGCAACCCTATGCCGCGACGCACATTTCATTCTTATTGCCGTGCAATAGAAAGCACATTTGACGTAACCATAATTTGCGACTCCTCGACCTACGAATATTATATCGACGACGAAAGCGAACAAGAACGCAATCTTCGCAACTGGTTGCTCGACTCGGTTGCCATAAGCGGCACCATCTCCGACTCTAGAGAATTATCTTCACGCATAGTGCTGGAAGAAGTTCCATCGGCTCGTGATTATCTGTCTATAATTATGGACGGAATCAAACGAAATATGCGCATCGCCTTCGATTACAAAGCATTTGATCGCTCACAAATATCTAAAATAGCACTAAACCCCTACTTTGTCCGCATCTTTAAGCAACGCTGGTATGTGATAGGTCTAGATGTCTCGAAGGGACAAATACGCACATATTCACTCGACAGATTTGCCGGAATTCAATTGCTCACAGCCACATTCCCGGCTCCGGAACTAGATGCCGGTGAATATTTCAAATATAGTTTTGGAATCTACCGCGACGACAGCATTCCTCAAGATATAAAAATAAAAGCAACAGCCGAACAAGCAAAATATTTCAGAGCTTTGCCCTTGCACAAATCGCAACAAGAAGAAATACACGACAAATATTCAATCTTCTATTACAAAATGCTCGTTACTTACGACCTGATACAAGAAATATTAAGCCACGGAAACAAGATAGAAGTAATCGCTCCCATCTTCTTGCGTGCAACCATTAAAAAAGAGCTTAGCGACGCTCTGCATCGCTACAAGTAGTAGAATCTAATCGATAGGAAGGAGTATCCACCCGTCGGGTATCAAATCGGGCGTAGGTGTATTTCTATACCACTTAGCCGGCGCAATCACAATTTTATCGGGGTTAGCGTTAAGAAATGCTCCCCACCAGCTAAAACTGCTATTGGCAATAATATTGTGCTTACACATCGACATAAGCCGCATATCATTATAACTCTCATTGCCCTTATTCCAATCAATATAAGTTGCATGCTCAAGTTTTAAATTATTGCGCACCCACTCAATATCATCGGAAAACACGAAATAATGCACATTTTCACCCAGCTCCTGCTTAATATTTGCCAAAGCCCAATTATAATAATCAAGTGAACAAATAGAGCCAATCTCAGTCCAACGTCGCGATTTAGTATAATCGCCGCGTCGAATGTGGATAGACACCGACTCGCTCTCGGCAATGGCATCGGCACAAGCTCTATTAATCTCCGTTAATGGGAGTTTAAACTTAAATTCACTCCTCACTAAAGCCTCAACAGCCGTGAAATATTTCCATGATTGCCAAAAGCCACGAAAATATGTATTCTTCATAGTCCACACATTATCGTAATATTTAATTTCGTCTTCGCAAAACACAGAGCCGGCAGGCTTTAGAGATACATGCAGCCAATCACGACGTATGCACGCAATGAGCGATTTAGACACATCGGCAACCGCGCTTATTTCGGCACGAGAAAGCACACGAGGCGAAATATCGAAAATCCGTTCAAGCTCATATCCATTATGATGCTTGCGATATTTAAATTCCGTCGTGTCAATTCCTATATCATTATTGATATTTCTCATTGCCATATAAAAAGCATATTGAAACATCTGATTGCCCAATCCGGCAGAAATCTGGACTACATTCATATTAATTTCAGCATTATTCACAACAAAAGTAACAAATATATCGAATACATCGCTATTCTATACACAGTCTTTTTGTCATAACGAGAAAAAGGGACACCAAACAATGGTATCCCTTTTAATCTCATTTCATTATTACATTAAAACTAAGTCTCTCAAATCGTATTCCCCGCAGAGTTTGACTTAGACGATTCATACTAGTCTAATAAGCTCAATTCAAATTCATCTAATTATATCTTTGTTTCCCTTGCAACAAAGTTATATTGATATTGCCGTTGTCTGTTTACTAATCATAAATAAGTTTTTGCAAATCGTAAACAAAACACAACTAAAGTAGCTATATTTAAGCTTTTGGTAAACTTTTTATAATACGTCAAATAGTGTATCTGCATATTGCAATAGTTCGATAAAAATTGTATATTTGTAAACTTTTTGATTTTATCCCTACACTGTGAATTTATGAAAGCGACCAAAGCATTAACCAAGATATTAGCAATAATTTCCATCTTTACCATTATTATTATTGCATACATTTTATGCTACGATTTAGATTACGATACCACAAAGAGCCTACGATTGATTTCACTTTCTGCTCTGACAATAATAGGTATCTTAGGTTCAATCATGCTATTTACACAAAAAGAAAAACCTAAATCGAAAAAAATATATGCTACATTAATATTTCTGCTAGGCATAGCCGCCTTTGCCTCACTTATTCTCATCTTTATTCGAGGCGGATTAGTGCCGGGAAATCAACGAGTAGCATCACCATTCATTTTAATTTATGGCAGTGTGTACGGATTCCTATTCATGCTTTATCCTATCGAAGTTATTCGTCCCGGTTGGCTTAACATAAAGCGAGGAATAATGCTATTCTCACCAATAGTCATTTTTCTAGCATCTACAATGCTGTTTATACACCTAGGGTGGATACAGAAATCGGGATATGAAACCTTTGACAACCTCACACAGAATCTGCTAAGCCTTAATTTCATATTGCGAATATTAATTTTATTATATCCTATTGGTTGCTTAATGATTACACTGTTTTTCCGCAAATCGTATAATCACTGGATTGATAACAACTACTCATCAATACAGCAATTTAGTATCAACTGGCTTGATTATTACATAATGGGCTACTTTGTGATAATATGCTCATATATCTATGTTGTTACCTTTGGCAATAGCACTTCGCCCATAGTGCACGGATTCCTGTTTATATTATTTAGCTTAGCTTTTTACACCAAGGTTATGAATCAATCGAACCCCTATCCCGAAGACTTCTTTAAAGATAGTATTACTGCAGATTGCGAGGACGAAGAGACAAAAGATACAGCCAGCGAATCACGCTTCATCAGCCAGCTGCCGGCTTATAAAGAGATAGTCGACACTTTTCTTATCGAAAACGAAAATTTCAGAAACAAAGATTTGAAATTATTAGACCTCACCGACGTACTTCCCCTCAATCGCTCTTATCTATCAAGAGTATTTAATGTTGGTTATGGAGTATCGTTTAATGAAGTAGTGAATAAAATAAGAATTGAAGCAGCCGAAGCCGAATTGAGAAAAGACTCAAAGACTAGTATTGCCGATATATCCGAGCTTTGTGGCTTCAGCTCGCAGTCGGTATTCAGCCGCACATTCTTAAAATATAATGGAATCACCCCTTCCACCTACCGTAAAGAAAATTCAATAGCAAGTAATTAGATTTTGTATCTCACTATTGGTTATACACAAAATTATTATTATTATTTTCGTGAGTTTAAAAATCAATATCAATGAAAAGAATCTATTTCAGTATTGCAATTGTACTTCTGTGTGTTGTAGCACAAGCACAACAAGCAAACTACAAATTTGGGAAAGTATCAAAAGAAGAGTTAGAAATGACTTCTTACGACAAAGATAAAGATGCCAACGCAGCAATATTATATGAAGAAACCAATGTGTATTACGACATAAGTAATAAGATATTACTAGTAAACGAGCAATTCAAACGCATCAAGATACTAAAAGACAACGGCAAAGAGCATGCCGATTTCTCAATAAAATACATCTCCAACCGCCTTTTCCACGACTATATATCATATATCGATGTAGTTTCTTACAATCTCGTAAACGAGAAAATTGTAAAAACCAAGCTCGACAAGAAAATGATTTTTACCGAAGAACTTAGCACAAATTATTCTCAAAAGAAATTTTCGGCACCAAACGTAAAAGTAGGAACAGTAGTAGAATAAGCACAAAGAATGTTTCAGTAGTGTTTGACGAGTTGCCACCGATTAATATTCAGCATTCTATCCCCACACTGCGAGGAAAATATCTGGTTTCGATACCCGAATATCTAAAATTCACCGTGAATACTCGCGGATTTGTCCCTCTAAATCTTGAAAACAAATTAGGACGAAGTGCTATTTCAAACAATCCTACACTCGGAACATAGAGTTACTCAACATCCGATTTCTATCTCGACCAGACCGACACTCCCTCATTAAAATCTGAGCCATTTACTTGGTATCTCGGCGATTTTGTAGCCTGAATGGATTTTGAAATCAGCGTAGTGCAATTCTTCAACTATTTTAAAAATTTTGCCACATCGTGGAAAGATGTAAATAAAACACTCGACGACTCCGATTTCGGTTCAGATATTAATATGAAGAACCCATATCAAGAAGAAGTGGCGGCAATTAAAGCTAAGGGACTTTCGCCACAAGAGACTCTAAATGAAATAATATCTCTTGTACACTCTAAAATAAATTGGAACGGAACACGCAATCTTTTCTCAACCAATGTGAAAGATGCCATAAAAAAAGGCGCAGGAAGTAGCGCAGATAAGAATTATGTACTGGCGGCAGCTTTGAAAGATGCCAGATTCAGTATCGTGCCAATATTACTCAATCCACGAGACAAAGGACGTATGCCACGTGTACGACCAAGCTACGACAAGGTGAACAGCTTTGTTCTTCAAGTTACCATGCCCAACAACAAAATTGTATATGTAGATGGTGCCGACGAACATTCATCGTGCAACGTACTGCCAACATCACTGCTTGTCGACTATGCTCGCACCTTCACAAAAGGCGAAGGAGTGGAAGTAAACTTATCGAAGTTGAATAACAACAACAACATAATTCAAGTAAAGGCAGCATTTAATTCAAAAGGCAAACTTGAAGGGAAAATAATCAATGCATACACAAACCAGTGTGCATACAGCTTCAGCAAGCGATTTGCAAAATATAAAAGCTTAGAAGAATTTACCGAGAAAGAAGAAAGCGGAAACAGCGTGAGCATCGACTCAATGATAGTAGATCGACTTAACACGCCACGATGCAAAGAAGAATACAATTTCACAAAGGATGTCGACTCTACCGACAGCTTGAAATATATTAATCTTACAATAATTCCTTTAATATCCGACAATCCATTTAAAGAAGAAACACGAATTCTACCAATCGAGTTCAACTACGCCGAAAATTATAGAATAGGTGTAATTCTTGACATTCCCGAAGGATATAGAATTGCAGAAATCCCAAAACCCGTTATGATAACAGCTTGCAACTACTCATTGAGCTACAACAACTTCAAAGCAATAAAAAAAGAACCTTTAATGCCGCAGATAAGTGATTTTGTGCCTCTTATTTACATATCGCCCTTGGAATTTCGCTATGAAGGAAACTCAGCGAATATGTCGAACTGGCAGCAATGTGGCGACTGGATATATTATCTCGGACTCGGACGCAACATTCTACCTCCCGAATTAATTGCCGACGTAGAAAGGGTTACAAAAGATTTATCTACCGATGTAGCTAAAATTGATGCCCTGTATCATTATCTTGGCGAGAATTATAGATATGTCAGTATTCTATTAGGAATAGGCGGGCTGCAACCTATGCGGGTAGCCGATACTTTTAAAAATAAATTTGGCGATTGCAAAGCTCTTACATTTATCATGCAAGCCATGCTTACGCAATGTGGAATAAAATCTAATTATGTATTAGTTAACACTCAGAATCCTATTATCCCCGGCGATTTTGCGTCGCTGGCAATGGCTGACCACGTGATTCTTCAAGTTCCTCTTACCGATGACACATTGTGGCTCGAATGCACTAACACAGATTATCCAATCGGATATAATCACGAAGACATTGCAGGACACGACGTGATAGTAATCAAGAGCAATGGCAAATCTGAGGTAGTAAAAATTCCGGCATATCCCGACAGCTTAAACTTAGATATACGAAACACCACAATCACTCTTGACAGCAACGGCGGTGCAAAAGCCACTGTTGAACATAAAGCTAATTGCAGAGAATATGAATATTTTGCCTTTTTACAAAAAGTAAGCAAAGAGAAACAACTCAAATTCTGCAAAAAAAACATCGGTCTATCCGAGATTTCAATAGATTCAATGAGTCTAGCCCTCGAAAAATCGAAAATTCCTTCTTTTAAAATAGGATTAGAATTTTCGACACCTCACTACGGCACAATGTCAAATACACGCCAATTTATTCCACAAGATATGAAGATCGAGACACTGCCAAAACCAATGTGCGAAGATTCAAAACTAGGAAAAGTAAAACTAGACATAAAAGCACTAGAAGGGAAAATCATTATAATTCAAGAGTTTACACTCCGTTCGGGCAGATATCCAAGGAAAGAAGTGAAAAATCTTAATGAATTATTTGAAACCGCAAAATCAATATATACTTCTAATATCGTATTAATTAAAAAATAGACGATAAATAAGATAATAACATTTTGGCGATGCAAAAATTGTGATTATATTTGTAGCAAATTATGAGGTACTTGTTAAGCCTATTTGTAGCTCTTTTAAGTCTGGTTGCCGGAATGCAATTGTCGGGCACGGGACAAAACTCAGAGAAGAATCTCTCGGACGCTTCTCCATCTAATATTGTCATTTCATTTAGAAGCTATGCCGCCACTATCGACGACTGCTTGCCGGTAGATTATAACGGCACAATAAACAATAATTCAACAAATATTTGTGGCGGAAACACAACGATTGTACATAAAAATGCACATCACAATTCGTTGTATTCTATTCCGGGTAAATACCCGATAATAGTAAATATAGCATCGGCAGATAATTATTTTGCTCTTGCTTTTGCCCACATCTACAACGATAAATATATCTATACCCTTAGAAATTTACGAATTTAGCCAAAAGCCACATAGCGATAGCCATATTATTTTATAGTTATCGCACTATTATATATGACTTTTGGTATACTCTAAATTCAAAAATTTTTTAATGGATTTTATATTTGATTTCCTAATCAATATTGACAGCCACCTTTTGGCGATAGTTCAAAATTATCACGAGTGGACTTATCTGTTACTCTTTATCGTAATATTCTGTGAGACTGGTTTGGTGGTTACGCCATTCTTGCCGGGCGACTCCTTGCTATTTATCGCAGGAGCCATCTCGGCTCACCCCGATGTTACAATTAATGTTCACTTAATTGCAATAATAGTTATCGTAGCAGCTATTGCCGGCGACGCAAGCAACTATTTTATTGGATATTTCTTTGGCGATAAATTATCACAAAAATCCAACTCGCGATTCTTCAAGCCTGCTTATTTCGAAAAGACCCATAATTTCTATTCACGCTATGGTGGCAAAACTATTGTTATAGCTCGCTTTATACCAATTGTGCGCACCTTCGCGCCTTTTGTGGCAGGTATAGGCAAAATGAACTATTTACACTTTACGACGTATAATATACTCGGAGGTGTGTTTTGGTCAATTATATTTTGCTACACAGGCTATTTCTTTGGCGATATGCCTTTTATGCAACAAAACATAGAATTATTGCTAGTGGCAATTATCTTTATTTCACTGCTCCCGGCTATTATAGAAATAGTAAGAGCAAAATTAAATAACACAAAAAAACAACCAGATTAATAAATTACTACAGATATGACTAATTCATTTTTAAGTAAATTCACTCCTAAAGAAACTAAATTTTTCCCTTTACTAAAACAGCTATCCGATGTGCTTACCCGTGCCGCTCATACTCTCCTTTCGGGAGTGTCGCAAAACTCATCGCCTGAAAGATATGATTGCTACAAAAAAATTAAAGACCTTGAGCATGAAGGCGATAGAATAACACAATTGATTTTAAACGAACTTGGGCTGACATTTATAACACCTTTCGACCGCGAAGATATTCACGATCTTGCTTCGGCTCTCGATGATGTGATCGATGGTATTAATAGCTGTGCCAAACGCATTGCTACTTTCAATCCGGCTCCGATTAACGAGAACGGGAAAGAGCTTTGCCGACTTATTGATGAAGCAGCTCTTTGTATTAGCAGGGCTATCGACGAGCTGGAAAATTTCCGCGCAAAACCAGCAGAGTTAAAAGAATGTTGCCAGCTGCTACATAAGATTGAACACGATGCCGACGACGAATACGAACGTTTTGTTACTCAACTATTTGAAACCGAAAACGATTGCAAACAGCTCATTAAAATTAAAGACATCACAAACGAAATGGAAAAAACTACCGACTATGCCGAGCATGTGGGTAAAATACTTCAAAACTATATTGTAAAATATTCATAATTTCAATAAATGGAATTATTAATTATCATCATTGCGCTTGCATTAGTATTCGATTATATTAATGGCTTTCACGACGCAGCTAATTCGATTGCTACTATTGTGTCGACTAAAGTGCTTACTCCATTTCAAGCGGTTATTTGGGCGGCGTTCTTCAATTTTGTAGCCTTCTTTATTGCTAAATACATAATTGGCGGGTTTGGTATTGCCAACACTGTGTCGAAGACTGTATATGAGCAATATATCACGCTGCCTATTATTTTATCAGGAATCATTGGAGCTATAGTGTGGAACTTAATGACGTGGTGGAAAGGTATTCCATCATCGTCGTCGCACACCCTAATCGGTGCTTTTGCAGGAGCCGCAATTATGGCTAACGGATTTGAAGCAATTCATATCAGCATTGTGGTCGAGATAGCTCTTTTTATTTTCCTCGCACCAATTATTGGTATGGTCATTGCTTTCGTTTTCACGGTGCTGGTACTTCATATTAGTAAACGCGCACACCCACACACAGCCGAAAAATGGTTTAAACGACTGCAACTCGTTTCATCGGCTCTGTTTAGCGTAGGACACGGACTTAACGATTCGCAAAAGGTAATGGGTATAATTGCCGCAGCCATGATTTCGGCGCACTCAATGGGGCTGGGAATGGGCATAAACAGCATTAGCGATCTCCCCGACTGGGTAGCTTTCTCGTGCTTTGCCGCTATCTCTTTTGGAACAATGTCGGGAGGCTGGAAGATAGTGAAAACAATGGGAACAAAGATAACAAAGGTTACTCCGCTCGAAGGTGTGATAGCCGAGACTGCAGGTGCCTTTACACTGTATATCACCGAGTGGCTTAAAATTCCGGTAAGCACCACACACACCATTACAGGTGCTATTATTGGTGTAGGCGCAACAAAACGCCTCTCGGCAGTGCGCTGGGGTGTAACAAAGAATTTGATGATAGCGTGGATTCTCACAATACCCGTAAGCGCAGTGATAGCCGCCATCATCTACAGCATCCTCACCACATTCATATAATACTACTAAAGCGAGAGCCACTTCAATGTTGTTGAGGTGGCTCTTATAGGTTTTACTTTTCGCGCATATATATGTTGATGGGGGTTCCGTGGAAGTCCCATTTCTCTCTAATTTTGTTCTCCAAATATCGTTTATATGGCTCTTTTACCCACTGTGGCAGGTTGCAGAAGAATATAAATGTAGGTATTGGCGAACCTTTGAGCATGGTAATATATTTAATTTTCACGTATTTTCCTTTAGTAGCAGGAGGTGGATAAGCCGCAATTACTTCTTGCATCTCTGTGTTTAGCTTCGATGTAGGCACTGTGCGTTTGCGGTTCTCGTACACTTTCTCGGCTTCTTCAAGAGCTTTGTGAATACGTTGTTTTGTCGTAGCCGACGTGAATACGATTGGGAAATCGGTAAATGGAGCGAAACGATCGCGAATTGCGTTCTCGTAAGTCTTAATCGAGATGTTGCTCTTGTCTTCTACCAAGTCCCATTTGTTAATACACACCACAAGTCCCTTTTTGTTTTTTGAGACGAGAGAGAATATATTAGCATCTTGTGCTTCTATTCCTCGTGTGGCATCGACCATTAAGATGCAGACATCTGAATTTTCGATTGCACGAATACTTCGCAGCACTGAATAATATTCTATATCTTCGTTTACTTTTGCTTTCTTTCTAATTCCGGCTGTATCGACTAGATAAAAGTCGAAGCCAAACTTAGTGTATCGTGTGTAGATACTATCACGAGTGGTTCCGGCAATGTTGGTAACTATGTTGCGTTCCTCGCCTATGAAAGCATTTATGATAGAAGATTTACCCGAGTTTGGACGTCCCACAATAGCAAAACGTGGAATTTGCTCCAACTCTTCTTCTTCATCTTCTTTTTCGGGCATCACTTTAAGCACTTGGTCGAGCAGGTCGCCCGTTCCAAATCCACTGATAGCAGATATTGAGAAAGGATCGCCTAGTCCGAGTGAATAAAATTCGGCTTCGTTGTATAGTAATTCGTTATTATCGGCTTTGTTAGAAACAAGGATAACAGGCTTCTTAGAACGTCGAAGAATTGATGCCACATGGTCGTCGAGGTCGGTAACACCATTTTTGATGTCGACAACAAAGAGAATCACGTCGGCTTCTTCGATAGCGATAGCCACTTGTTTGTTTATTTCTTCTTCAAAGATATCTTCAGAGTTAACCACCCAGCCACCGGTATCGACAACAGAGAACTCCTTTCCACCCCAATCGGTTTTGCCATATTGGCGGTCGCGGGTAGTTCCGGCGGTGTCGTCAACTATTGCTGTGCGAGCTTGTGTTAGGCGATTAAAGAGGGTAGATTTGCCCACATTTGGCCTACCAACAATTGCAATTAAATTTGCCATTTTGTTTAATGTATAAGAGTTATTCTATATATCCGAACGAGCGGAGTTTGTTTTCTCTATTTCTCCAGTCTTTCTCTACTTTTACAAACACTTCAAGAAATACTTTTTTCTGAAAAAATATTTCGATGTCTTTTCGTGCATCTGTGCCAATGCGTTTAAGCATTGCACCACCTTTGCCAATCAATATTCCTTTTTGGCTGTCTCGCTCTACATACACCACTGCCATTATGTGAATAGAGGCATTGTGTTCGTCAAATTTCTCGACGAGTACTTCGGTAGAGTAAGGCACTTCTTGGTCGCAATTTAGCAAGATCTTTTCGCGTATAATCTCGGTAACAAAGAATCGTGCGGGCTTGTCGGTCAGAGCATCTTTTCCAAAGAATGGAGGTGAATCGGGAAGTAATTCGATGATACGTTTCATCAAATTGTTCACGTTAAAATTTTCCTTTGCCGATGTTGGAAACATTTCGGCATTAGGTAGAATTGCTTGCCACTTGTCGATTATTTTGAGCAAATCGTCTTGCCCTTTTAGTAAATCGATTTTATTTATTACAAGCAATACCGGGATTTGTTCTTTCGCTACTTTGTCGAGAAAGTCCTTGTTCTTTAATGGATCTTCCACTACATCGGTAACGTAAAGCAATATATCGGCATCGGTGAGAGCTCCCTCCGAAAAGTTTAGCATACTTTCTTGCAGCTTATACTTTGGAGCTAATACTCCCGGTGTGTCAGAAAAAACTATCTGATAGTCGTCGGTGTTTACTATTCCGGTGATGCGGTGTCTGGTAGTCTGAGCTTTCGACGTTATGATAGAAATGCGCTCGCCTACAAGCTCATTCATTAATGTGGATTTTCCCACATTTGGGTTTCCTACAATGTTTACAAATCCTGCTTTATGCATAGCGAATTGTTTTTGTTTGTGTAAAGTTAATACGCCTTTTTATATAAACAAAAAAAGCATCACAAAGATGCGATTTTTGTTATATAAGATGCAAAAAACATATAATTAGGCTTTTTAGCATCCCCATACTAGATACACTGCGCCCCAAGTGAATCCTGCACCGAAAGCTGTCAGTATAATTTTATCTCCTTTTTTCAGCTTATCTTTATATTCGTCGATACATAATGGTATGGATGCCGCACTGGTGTTGCCATATTTCTCAATATTTACCAATACTTTTTCGGGACTTATCCCTATGCGACTGCCTACTGCTTCGATAATACGAAGATTTGCCTGATGAGGTACAAACCAATCGATGTCGTCGATGGTAAGATTATTGCGCTTGATAACTTCCAAAGAAGAGCATAACATATCGGTTACGGCGTGCTTATATACGGCACGACCTTCTTGATATACAAAATGTTCACGTGCATCTACGCTTTCGTGCGACGCCGGCTTTACCGAACCACCTGCTTTCATTAGCAGATGCGATAATCCGGTGCCATCGATGTGAAACACGCCATCAATTATTCCAATGTTCTCCTCGGTCGGTTCTAAAAGCATTGCTCCGGCAGCATCGCCAAATAATGGGCATGTTGCTCGGTCTTGATAGTCGGTCATACTTGTCATCATCTCGGCAGAAACGACGATAACCTTTTTATACAGTCCACTCTTTACATAAGAGTTACCAGCTTGTAGCGCTACAAGAAATCCTGCACAAGCTGCTTGTATATCATAGGCATACGCATTCTTTGTACCCACATTGTGAGAAATCACCGATGCTGTTGACGGAAAACGATAGTCGGGGTTAGATGTTGCACATATAATCAAATCTATATCGAGCGGATTGGTATTGGTGTCGACTAGCAATTTGTTGATTGCTTGAATCCCTAGATACGATGATCCTGCTCCTTCTTTTCTTAATATGCGACGTTCCTTTATACCTACCCTTGTCGTTATCCATTCATCATTGGTATCGACCATCTTTGAGATGTCGTCGTTGGTGAGCTTATCCTCGGGTGCGAATGAAGCGATACCGCTAATTTTTGCGTTTAGCATTATTATCGAGTGTATAATTAGAAAAATATATCCTAAATTCATAATTTAGGATACTCACGCTGTGTCTGTTGAGCTATTTATCGAAGCTTATTTATACAGCTGCCGATTTTTCGATAGCAACTTTACCACGATAGTAGCCACATTCGCCACATACGGTGTGATATAGGTGCCATGCTCCACAATTAGGACAAAGTACTAGTGTTGGAACCATTGCTTTATCGTGAGTTCTTCTTTTTGCTGTTCTGGTCTTTGATTGTTTTCGTTTAGGATGTGCCATTTTTATTGAATTATTTAATTGTTATCTTTTTATTTTTTTGAGGGCGTCCCATCGTGGGTCGGTCTCATTATTATCTTCTCTGCTCGATTCCGATTCTTCGTCGCCGTCAAACAGCGGGCTGTCATCATCATCAAATATATCGTCAAGCCCGTCATCGCTATCATAGTCGTCGAGGCTCGATTTACGCGCACTGTGCTTCTTTAGCTGTGCGCTCATTGCCTTATTGCACTTCCCAATAGGGTGAACGTGCTTTAAGGGGATAGTCAATATCACGGTGTCATAAATCATATATGCCACATTTAGATAGCTATCCGTCTCCGGGATTATCAACACTTCGTCGCTCTCTTCGCTATATTCTTCGCCATACTTTACACATAGATGATAGGTAGTATCTACTATATGCTCCATATCGTCGAGACATCTGTCGCAAGGTATATACACCGTGCCTTTCATCTCAAAATCAAGATGATAGATATCGTCGGAATGCTTTACCGAAAGTGTTACTTTCACATTACCCTTTCTTATTTCGGAGCTTTCCATATTCATGAAAAACTCTTGTCCTAGCTCAAACTCAAATAATTGAGTTCCAATGGGCATACCCCTCAAGGGGATTTTAAAGGCTGCAAACTTTCCCAAAGTAGTTTTTTGTTAAATCGCCACAAAGGTATAAACAATTACCATAAAAATCAACCATTTGCCCTCAAAAATGATTTTTCAAAGTGAAAATACTCATTTTTTCAAGTTTTTTAAATATTTGAGAGCCTAAAATCTCGCTAGCCCGCAATTAAATATGCCGATTGATATATATTTTTACTGAAAATGGATAAGCCGGTGCGACTTATCCATTTTCTGTAAATATTTGTTGTTATTGTTCTAGCTCGGTGGGTGCTATTTTAGCTCGATGCCTGCGGCTTTTGCCATACGCTGAGGTATTTCGGTGTTGTTGCTGATTTTAGAGAAATCGTGTGCGTTGGCACCTATTGCAAATACCGGAACGGGGTTACCTGTGTGGGTGTTAGCTGTCCAGCCAAATCCACTCTTGCGATCGAGAAGTTTAAACACGCTTTCAACAAATCCGTTGAATGAGTTGTAGAGGGTTTTGTTTTCTTTCGATTCGTGCTTTTCATACACGTCTTCAAATCCGTCTTTAAGACCTTCTACTTCTTTCTCGGTCAATTTTATTTTGTCAAATAGTCCGAAATTAGTTGATAGATAGCCCTTCATTTCGTCCCATGTGATTGCTGTTCCACTCTGTGCTTTAGCTTTGCAGAAAGCCGAAAATTCATCTTTCGACATACGTTGGTAGTCGATGTTGCTCATATCGATAAGTTTAGATCCTTTTTTCAAACCTATTGTCATACCTCCGGTGTCGTGGTCGGCTGTGAGTACGATAAGTGTCTCGTCGGGGTGAGCTAGATAGAAATCGTAAGCCAATTTTAGTGATTCATTGAAATTGAGAATTTCTTTTATCACTGTTCCGCCATCGTTAGAGTGTGCAGCCCAGTCTATGTTTCCTCCTTCTACCATAATAAAGAATTTTTTGGGCGATACGCGTTTCATGTGGTCGATAGCCGACTTGGTGATTTGTGGCAGTGTCAAAGCTCCGGCTATTGAGTCGATAGTGTAACCCACTTGGATTGTATTCTCCGGACTTAAAAGAAGTATTTTATCTTTGTTTTTAATTTTCTCAAATTCTTTCATACCGTTGGCTATTGCGTAGCCACTCTTTTTGAGGGTGGGGATAAGGTCGTTATCTTTTCCATCTTCGTTTTTTGTTCCGCGAAGTTGGCTGCCGGCGAAAAAGGCATATCCACTTGTCGCCATATCTTTGCCTATTTCATAGAACATTTTTCTTGATGGTTGATGTGCATAGAATGCTCCCGGAGTAGCATCATCGGGTGGCACAGTAGTGGTGATGGCTATTCCATAGCCTTTATTTTGAAGAATCTTAGCGATGCTGTTAACCGGTATCGAATCGTGATTCATTCCCAACATACCGTTCCATGTTTTGTTTCCGGTAGAAAGTGCGGTACCGGCAGCAGCCGAGTCGGTAATGGGATTTTGATAAGAATAGGTCATAGCAAACGATGCCACAGGAAATTGCATCATAAGCAATGGCTCACTATTTTTAAGTACTTCGCGATTATAGGTCTGAGCCGACATTATGTGTCCCATACCCATACCATCGCCGATAAAGTAAAAAATGTATTTAGGTGTAGTGGCATATAAGCCCGAGACAGCTAAAAATACAATTAGGAGTGAAATGATACGTTGTTTCATGAAAAAACTATTTATTATTATTATTATTATTTAATTCAATCATTTTATCTATTATCTGACGATCATTAGACAGTCGGGGGATTTTACGTTGCCCGCCTAGTTTGCCTCCGAGTGCAAGCCAACTATCGAAAAGCCCCTTGTTAGCGATTGTTATCTCTAGTGGTGCCAGGAAAATATCTTTTGTGCGCTTTGCATCGTAGTCTGAATTGACCTTGCGCAGGTTGTCATCGAGAATCGAAGCAAATTGTTCTTTCTCACTCTCGCCTATCGGCTTGTCAAATTCTATCAGCCACTGATGTCTTCCTCGAGACGCCTCCGACGTATATACCGGCGCCGCCGTATAATTTAAAATTCCTATTTTTGTTTCATCTACAGTCTTTGCGATAGCATCGTCGGCATTATGTACCATTAATTCCTCGCCAAAAGCATTTATAAAATGTTTTGTGCGGCCTGCGATGGTTATCTTCACAGGTGCCACACTCTCTATCTTCACTGTGTCGCCGATGAGATAACGCCAAAGTCCGTTATTGGCAGATATTACGAGGGCATAAGTTTTCCCTTTCTCTACTTCCCATATAGGCAATGCCTTAGGTGAAGCACTATTAAGCTGGTCGAGAGGAATAAATTCATAGAACACTCCAATATCCAGCAACAGAAGCATCGCCTTCGTGTCCCACGACGATTGCACTGCAAAGAACCCTTCCGACGCATTATAAGTTTCGAGATAGTGCATCTTTGCCGGGTCGCAAATCGACTCATACAGGGTGCGATAAGGTGCAAAATTAATACCGCCATGGAAAAAGACTTCAAGGTTTGGCCACACTTCGTGAATACATTTAGCTCCGCGAGCCTTAATAACCTCCTTAATCACAGTTAGAAACCACGAAGGCACACCCGATATATTGGTAATATTCTTGTCGATGCTTGCCTCTACCAGTGCCGGGAGTTTCTGCTCCCAGTCGCTCAACAGCGCTATTTCTTTCGATGGAACCCGCACGAGATTAACCAGTGGATTAATGTTTGCAATAAGGTTAGCCGAGAGGTCGCCCACTCGCACATCATCGGGGTGATTAACTTCTGAGGCAAAGCTACCACCGAGGATAAAGCCCTTACCCGAAAACATTTTACTGTCGGGATTAATATTTAAATAATGTGCCACCACATCAAATCCACCTTGATAGTGGCATTTCTTCAGCGACTCTTCACTTATCGGGATATACTTGCTGCGCCCATCGCTTGTACCCGAAGACTGTGCATATCGCCTAACACACCCACGCCACAGCACATCTCGCTCGCCGGCAACCATACGCATAATATCGCCACAAAAATCTTCATAGCAATGTATAGGCAACCGAGATGCAAATTGTTCATAGCTGTTTATACTCTTAAAATCATATTTACGTCCAATTTCCGTCTCACCAGCCATATTAAGCAACCGGCGCAGTTGGGCTTGCTGCACAACATCGGCATAAGACACAAATTTCTCTGCAGCCTTCACACGTTGCATAAATATTGGGCGGACTATTGATGTAAAATCAATCATAACGATTTAATATTGCTACAAAATTAAGTCAAATATACGCCAAAACAAACTGATTAAATAAATTTTAATTGAATTGTTACTTCCTAATGTCCATATTTGTAAAACACAATCAAAAATATTCCCATACCTCTAAATAATAAGAATCGAATACAGCTATTTCTTTAGGTTGCGACTTTTTCGGCTGTCGTTTGTTATAAGTTTATAATATATTGCGGGCTGTTTCATATTTTTTTCGGTTAAAATTTTTATCTTTGCTCTTAAATATTACAGAACGCTCTCAGAAACTTTCTTTGGTCGTTTTTAATTAGGTTTTTAGATATAAAAAAAAGAATGAATAAACCACTTATAACAATAGCTATCGACGGCTTTTCTTCGTCGGGGAAAAGCACGATGGCAAAGGTTCTTGCTCGCAATATCGGTTACGCTTATATCGATAGTGGAGCAATGTATCGCACTGTTACTCTTTTTGCATTAGAAAATAATTTAATAGTCGACGGTAAAATCGATGAGGCGAAGTTGCAAAAATTTTTGCCTTCTATTGAAATAAAATTCCATGTAAATTCGCTCACCTGTGCCAGCGAAGCTATGCTTAACGGGCGTAATGTGGAGCGAGAGATTCGCGAGATGCGAGTGTCGAACAATGTGAGTGCAATTGCCGCTCTGCCATTCGTTCGCCACGAGCTAGTGGCTCAACAGCAAGCAATGGGAAAAGAAAAAGGAATTGTAATGGACGGTCGAGATATTGGCACCACAGTATTTCCCGATGCCGAAATGAAAGTATATGTAAATGCCTCGCCCGAAACACGCGCACAACGTAGATTTGACGAACTTCAAGCAAAAGGGCAGCAAGTGAGCTATGATGATGTGTATAAAAATGTGTGCGAGCGCGACTACATCGACCAAAACCGAGCAGAGAGTCCATTAAGGCAAGCCACCGATGCCCATCTACTTGATAATTCACAAATGACAGTAGAAGAGCAAGACAAATGGTTGCTTAATCTATATGATAAAATAATAGCACAACAAAAATAAAATAAAGCTATGGCAACAATAGAGATAGACGAAGACTCGGGGTTTTGTTTTGGAGTGGTTACTGCAATAAAGAAAGCCGAAGAAGAGCTAAATGCTACCGGACATCTCTATTGCTTGGGCGATATTGTACATAATTCTGATGAGGTAGAGCGACTTAAAGGAAAAGGACTAGTTACAATTACACATGAAGAGTTGAGAAAACTGCATAATGTGAAAGTCCTGCTACGCGCACACGGAGAGCCTCCGGAAACTTATAAGACAGCCCAACAAAATAATATTGAGATAATTGATGCCACCTGCCCTGTCGTGTTGCAGTTACAGCGACGCATACACTCAACATACACTACCGAGAAAGAACAAAATCCTCAAATAGTGATTTATGGCAAGCGAGGACATGCCGAAGTAAATGGTCTTGTGGGACAGACAAATGGAGAGGCGATAGTAGTAGAAGACGTTGCCGGACTTGAAAAAGTAGATTTCACGCGAGATATAGCACTTTATTCGCAGACTACTAAATCATTGCACGGCTTTAAAGAGATGGAAGCCGAGATAGCACGACGCAAAGGGGGCGAAGGCTTCAGCAGCTATGATACAATATGTCGCCAAGTGGCAAATCGTATTCCAAAAATACGCGAATTTGCACGTCGCCACGATGCAATACTCTTTGTGTGTGGTAATAAAAGCAGCAACGGGAAAATACTCTACGAAGAATGTAAAGCCGTTAATCCCGATTCCTACTTAATAAGTAATGAAAGCGAGATAGATGCAAATCTGCTGAAAGAAAAAAGTATGATAGGCATCTGTGGAGCTACTTCGACACCACGCTGGCTAATGAACAGAGTGAAAGATGCTGTCGAAAAGATGTTAAATTGAAGTTTTTGTCATTGGAAGTAACATTTTTACTAATTTATGATACATTTTCAAGTGATTTAAAGCTGTTTTACAGAAAATTATATATAAATTAGTAGCGAAATGTCTAGTACATTTGCAAAGCTTTTTAAAGACTATATATCCTACTATAAATAACACAAACAAATAATTAATTAAAAAGACTACAATGAAGAAAGAAAAGTTTCTTACACTAGGTAATTTGTATTTAAGCTTATGCTTAATTGCAAGTATGTTTACATCTTGTGGAGGAGGTGGAGCGCAACAGCAAATGCCTTCGGCGGTACAAGTTGAAACAATGAAATTAGCCGTTGGTGCATCTAATTTAGATCGTGCTTATCCAGTCGTAATTAAAGGTAAAGTAGACGTAGACATACGCCCACAAGTGAGTGGATTTATCACTAAAGTTTGCGTAAATGAAGGTCAATCGGTACGTAAAGGTCAGCTACTATTTGTAATCGACCAAGTACAGCTGGAAGCTGCCGTAAGATCTGCCGAAGCTGTCGTAGTTGCTGCTAAGAGCGTAGTATCGACCAATGAACTGACTGTAGCTAATAAAAAATCACTTCGCGAGAAAAATATTATTAGCGATTATGAATATCAGACAGCAGTATTAGCACTAGCATCAGCCAAAGCACAGCTACACCAAGCCGACCAATCACTGGTAAATGCTCGCAAAAATTTATCTTACTCTAATGTGTCGGCACCTTTTGATGGTGTTGTCGGCTCAATTCCAAATCGAGAAGGTACACTTGCAAGCCCATCGGGACAAGCATTGACAACCATTTCGGATATATCGGATGTCTATGCCTATTTTTCACTTAACGAAAAAGAAATATTGGCATTGACAAATAGTGGTTCGGAGAATATTACAAAATCTATCAACGGTATGCCTCCGGTAAGTTTAATTTTAGCCGACGGAAGTCGCTACCCTATCACAGGAAAGATTGAAACAATATCGGGCGTATTCGACCAGAATACAGGTTCGGCAAGCGCAAGAGCAATATTCAAGAATACCAACAATATGCTCCGCAGCGGCTCGACAGGAACAATACTTATTCCTAATCCTCAGAGTAATGTAATTACAATTCCACAAGGCGCAACCTACGAAATCCAAGACAAAAAATTTGTATATTTAGTAGGCGATTCAAGCAAGGCTGTTTCTACCCCGATAGAAATATCATCACTTAACGACGGCAAGACTTATATCGTAACGTCGGGATTAAAAGCCGGCGATGAGCTGGTAATAGAAGGCGTAGGAACAAAAGTCAAAGCAGGCACTGTTATCGCTCCGATAGCACCTACAAAGAACGCACAAGAAGCTCCGGCTAAATAATATAAAGAACAAAATTTTTTAGAGAAATGAAATTAGATACATTTATAAACCGCCCGGTACTCTCGACGGTTATCTCAATATTTATTGTGATATTGGGAGGAATTGGTCTGGTATCGTTACCTGTGTTGCAATATCCTGATATTGCACCTCCTACAATTCAGGTATCGGCGACATATACAGGTGCAAATGCTCAGACCGTACTAAATTCGGTAATTGCACCACTAGAAGAGCAGATAAATGGAGCCTTAAACATGACATATATGAGCAGTACCGCAACCAATAATGGTACAGCTTCGATCAACGTATATTTCAAGCAAGGCTACGACCCCGATATGGCTGCAATTGATGTGCAGAACCGCGTGTCGAAAGCTCAAGGACTATTACCTTCCGAGGTAACTAAAATCGGTGTACAGACAGCCAAACGCCAAAGCTCAATGCTTATGGGTATCACCTTAAGCTCTCCTAACGATGCTTATGATCAAGCATTTATGGAGAATTATATGTCGATTAATATAATCCCTGAGATTAAACGTGTGTCGGGTATTGGTGAAGCAATGGTTCTTGGTTCCGACTACTCAATGCGTATCTGGCTAAAGCCGGATGCCATGTCGCAATACAACCTTATTCCTAGTGATGTCTCGCAAGCTCTTGCCGAGCAGAATATTGAGGCAGCACCGGGACAATTTGGCGAGCGTGGAAAACAAAGTTTCCAATATGCCCTAAAATATAAAGGACGTCTTGCAACCCCCGAAGAATTTGGAGACATAATAATACGTGCAAACGAAACGGGAGAAACGATATATCTTAAAGATATAGCCGAAATACAGCTAGGTCGTCTTGATTATGGATTCTCCAACCAGATAAACGGACACGATGGCGTAACTTCACTTTTATTCCAATCTCCGGGGTCTAACGCAACCGAGATTATCAACGAAGTGCTGCAAATCATTGAACAAGCTAAGAAAGAATTACCGACAGGACTTGAAATTGAGGTGCCAATTAATAATAACGAGTTCCTCGATGCATCTATCTCCGAAGTAATAAAAACTTTACTCGAAGCATTCTTCTTAGTGTTCATCGTTGTGTATGTATTCTTGCAAGATTTACGATCTACAATTATCCCCGCAATTGCAATTCCGGTGGCTCTGGTAGGTACGTTCTTCTTCATGAAGATGATTGGATTCTCAATCAACTTGCTTACTCTTTCGGCTCTTGTGCTAGCCATAGCGATTGTGGTCGACGATGCCATTGTAGTCGTCGAGGCGGTGCATGCCAAGCTCGATGAAGGCTATAAATCGGCACGACTAGCGTCGATCGATGCTATGGGCGAGATAGGCGGAGCTATCATTTCTATCACCCTTGTAATGATGCTTGTGTTTATTCCGGTATCGTTTATGCCGGGTACTTCGGGCGTATTCTATCGCCAGTTTGGTATCACAATGGCAATATCCATTGCACTATCGGCACTGAATGCGTTGACTCTGTCGCCTGCACTTTGTGCTGTATTCTTGAAGCCACACATTGAAGATGAAGATGGAAAAGTAAAAAAGACTACATTCGTTACACGTTTCCACATGGGCTTTAATGCCGGATATGAAGTAGTATTGAAAAAGTACACTGCAATAGTTAATTTCTTCATTAAAGCTAAAGCTGTATCTTTTGCAATAATAATTGCCGCTATCGGCGTATTGGTATGGTTAATGGGAACTGCACCTAACGCTCTTGTCCCCGATGAGGATACCGGTATGCTATTCTGCGTTGTAAGTATGCCCCCGGCAACATCGCAAGAGCGTACTAAAGAGGTACTGGTTAAAGTAGACAGCTTGCTGTCAAAAATCCCCGCAATAGCATCGCGTACTCAAGTGTCGGGTTATAGTTTCATTGCCGGTCAAGGAAACACCTACGGTTCTATCATTATAAAAATGAAGAATTGGGAAGAACGAAGTAAAGAAGAATCGGTATTTAAGCTACTGCCTCAACTATATGGTATGGTGGCACAGAATATCAAAGACGGAACAATAATGTTCTTTGCGCCTCCAATGGTACAAGGATATTCAATGTCGAATGGTATCGAGCTACAACTTCAAGATAAGACGGGTGGAGATATAAGTAAATTCTTTGGTATCACACAACAATTCTTAGGCGCAATTAATCAACGTCCCGAGTTCCAAATGGCTTACTCTTCATTCAACCCCACTTATCCACAATATCTTGTCGACGTAGATGTGGCTAAAGCCAAACGAGCAGGATTAAGTCCTCAATCTATATTAGCCACAATGCAAGGCTATTATGGTGGTATGTATGTGTCAAACTTTAACCGCTTTGGTAAGCTGTATCGTGTAATGATACAATCGGGTCCCGATTCTCGTATCTCACCCGAGACACTGAACGATGTGAAAGTGAGAACTAGCACAGGAATGGCACCAATCACTGCATTCATAACTCTGAAGAAAGTGTATGGCCCCGATATTATCAATCGTTTTAACTTGTTTACTGCCATTCCGGTAACTGCTTCGGTAACACCGGGCTATTCTAATGGCGATGCAATTAAAGCAATCACAGAAGTAGCACAACAGACTCTGCCACAAGGTTATGGCTACGAATTTTCGGGCTTGACTCGTGAAGAATCGTCAGAGTCGGCATCGGCAACAGCCGTGATATTTGGTCTATGTCTGCTATTTGTATACTTATTACTAAGTGCGCAATACGAAAGTTACATATTGCCACTCGCCGTAATCCTTTCAATTCCTTTCGGACTTATGGGCTCATTTATCTTTGCCGATATATTCTCGATAAGCAACAATATATATCTCAAGATTTCACTGATTATGCTTATCGGACTTCTTGCCAAGAATGCAATTCTTATTGTCGAGTTTGCTCTCGACCGACGCAAGACGGGTATGAGCATTGTAGGTGCGGCAGTTTCGGGCGCATCGGCTCGTCTGCGACCAATCTTAATGACTTCGTTAGCATTGATTGTCGGACTTATGCCAATGATGTTTGCATCGGGTGTAGGCGCAAATGGTAATAACGCACTAGGAACAGGAGCTATCGGCGGTATGCTTATTGGTATGATTCTCCAAGTAGTTATCGTGCCCTGTCTGTTTGTCGTGTTCCAATCAATCCAAGAGAAATTTGTTCCAATCAAATGGAAAGATACCGAGCCAGTTGCAGTGGAACAAGAGGTTCAACAATATTCACATAAATAGTAACATTTTTAATTACGATATGATGTCAAAATTAAATATCAAGCATATTCTTATCATGGTGGCTCTAGCCACTGTGATGGGAAGTTGCAATATATACAAGAGCTTTGAATTGCCTAAAGAGGGAATTGTCGGTGAATATGCTGAAGCTAAGAATGAAGCTGTAGATTCTACTGCTCTTGGCAACCTTTCATGGAAACAACTATTTACCGATCCACAACTTCAAGGTCTTATTCAGCTCGCTCTTGATAATAATGTAGATTTAAAAAATGCTAAGTTGAATGTCGATATAGCTCAAGCCCAATTGTTGGGAGCAAAATTAAGCTATCTGCCTTCACTGGCGTTTAATCCTAATGGCGCTGGTGCTTCATATGCCGGTTCGGCTATGTCGTGGACTTATCAGTTGCCTCTGGCTGCTAGCTGGGAAATTGATATATTTGCGAAGATTACTAATGCCAAACGCAAAGCTCAAGCAAATCTTATGCAGAGCGAGGCATATCAGCAAGCTGTACGCTCGCAGATTATAGGAGCTGTAGCTAATACTTATTACGCTCTCGTTACTCTCGAAAAGCAATACGCTCTATATAAAGAGACTGCCGGAAAATGGAGAGAGTCGGTTAACGTGATGAAGCAAATGAAAGAAGCAGGACGATACACCGAAGTCGCAGTAGTTCAAAGTATTGCTAATTACAACAGTGTAATGGCATCTATCCCCGAGATAGAAATGTCGATACACGAGATGAACAACACGATGTCGCTGCTACTTAACGACCCCACACAGAAGTGGATTCTTAATCTTGAGCTAAACCCTCTTGTTTTAGAAACTGCTCTTGAGGGTGGAGTGCCTATGAGCTATCTAGCCGCTCGCCCCGATGTAAAATCGGCTGAGCAAACTCTAGCAATGGCTTACTATGCCACAAACAGCGCACGCGCCGCTTTCTACCCTTCGCTTTCTATTTCGGCTCTCGGTGGATTCACAAATTTAGTCGGCGGACTTGTTACAAATCCGGGTAAATGGTTTATCCAACTTGCCGGACAACTTTCTGCTCCACTGTTTGCCCGCGGTCAGAATATCCAGAATCTTAAAGTTACAAAGGCTCAACAACAACAAGCGATGAACAACTTTGAACACTCTCTGCTCAATGCAAGCGCCGATGTCAGCGATGCTCTGGTAAAAACTTCTAAGATGGTAGAAAAACAAAGGTATCTTAAAATTCAAGTAGAGAATCTCGAAAAAGCAGTAATGTATAACGAAGACCTGCAAACACTCGGCACTACTACATACCTTGAAGTGTTGAATGCCCAACAGTCGCTGCTCTCTTCTCAGATTCAGATGCTAACCAACGAGCTTACCATTTCGCAAGCCTCTATTAATTTGTATCAATCGCTTGGAGGTGCAAGATAATAAATATATAATAATATAAAGATTTAAACCATGATTAGTCCATTAGCCTTTGTCGATCCCGAAGCTAAGCTTGGGAAAGATGTTAACGTTCACCCTTTCGCCTACATCGACAAGAATGTAGAGATTGGTGACAATTGCGAGATATTGCCTTATGCAAGCATCATTCGTGGTACTCGTATGGGAAACAATATTAAAGTTTATCAAGGTGCCATCATTGGTGCCGACCCTCAAGACTTTCGTTGGAAGGGCGATGAAACTTTCTGCTACATCGGTGATAGAGTTATCATACGAGAGAATGTTATAATTAATCGAGGAATTACCAGCGAAGGTGGAACGCGAATTGGCGACGACAGTATCATTATGGCTGAAACTCATATTGGACACGATACTGATATTAAGGGGCGCAGCGTTCTAGGAAACGGCGTGAAAATTGCAGGAGATTGCATTATCGAGCCGTGCTGTGTGCTTTCTTCGGCATCTATACTTCACTGCGGAAGCCACTTGGGTGAATGGTCGATGATTAAGGGCGGTTGTAGAATTAGTGGAAATGTGCCTCCATACGCAATTATGGCTCACAACCCGGTTTCCTACTATGGAGTGAACGCATATATCCTTAGAGGACACGGATTCACCGAAGACCAAATCGATGATATTGCCAAAGCTTATCGACACATATATCAATGCGGCACATCTCTTGTAAATGCACTCATTCGCATCGAGAACGACGTGAAACAGGGCGTAGAAAGAGATAAAATCATTGATTTCATTCGCAAGAGCAAACTGTCAATTGTAGCTACACACGACCACCGCGAATATGAATAGACTCTTATAAATTAGTATTTTAATAGTTAAGACGGGAGATAGCGCAAAGCAATTATCTCCCGTCTTTTTTTATTATAATTAATTTGTATACTTTTTTCCGTAATATTATCTTTGCGCTTATTAATTTTTAAAATATTCTTTATGAGAATCATTACTTCAGTTTTTACGTGTTTAATCTTACTTTTCTGTGCATCAGTAGGATATTCACAAGAATCATCTGCTACAACAATCTTAGAGCAAGATTTCAGTATGTTTACAGATGGTAGCGAGGCTACTCCGGCTAAAGTCGATATATCTTCTTATTCGAGTGGCAAACTTTCGGCTACATTAACCGGATGGACCGGGCGAAAAGTATATGAAGCAGGAGGTACTTTATATATAGGTGCCGGCTCTTCAAGCTACCTTACCACACCAAAACTTAACACAAGCGCAAACAGTGGTATCTTCAAAATCATTCTTGAAGTGCGTGCAGAGGCAGATTATGGCAACGCTATTACTTGCCAAGTAGGATACAGCACTGCAGAAACAATGATAGTTTCCGACGACAAATGGCACACTGTTGAGTTTATTTCTGAAAAAGGATCTTCATCTACCGCATTGAAAATTTCTTCAATGTTTAATGGTTTCTATATTAGAAAAATCACTGTCCTATCGTCGGATAAATTTCTAAAAGCTCCACAAGCTTCATTCCCTACCGACTTCGATGGTAAATCTTTTACTGCTAAGTGGACTAGATGTGCTACTGCTACCGGTTATATTATCTCTGTTTATACAAAAGATGAACAAGGAAATAAAAACATCATTGTCAGCGAAGAAGTTGCTTCATCGGTTCTTAGTAAAAAGATAGAAATTGCCGAGCCTAAAGATAAAATGTTCTTCTCGGTGAGAGCAAAAAATGCTAATACAGAGTCGAAAGAATCAGACGAATGGGAAATAAAAGAAGTGATTACTGCTATCGACGCACCTACTGCCCTAGAAGCTACAAATATTACAGCTACAGGGTTTACAGCTAATTGGTCGGCAGTCGACAAAGCAAGCTCTTATATCTTAAATATTTATAAGCACGAAGTTCTTAAAGAGAATAGAACGGTAACTGTATTGAGCGAAAATTTTGAAGGGATAACTAAAGGAACTAAAACAAATGTTGATTATCCGGCAACTCTAAGCGAAATGCTTGACAAATACACTAAAGTTCCGGGCTGGTCGGCTTATCAACACTGCTATGTCGCAGGACATGTCGGATTCGCTCCTTTTGGATCTACAGCTACTTTAACTTCTCCTGAAATAGATTTATCGGCTAATAACGGCGCATTCTCTGTTACTTTTGATCTAGATGCTCTCATCAACGACCAAGAAGTATTAGTAGAACTACTTAACCAAAACGAAGTTGTCCTAGAGGCTAAGACTCTCACTGCAACCACTTCAATTGTAAATGTAAGTGCCTCGTTCACAAAAGGTGTCAACACTTCCTATATTAGAATTACATATAAAGGAAGCTCTAAAATTTTCGTTACCAACTTCAATATCACACAAGACCTCAAAGCCGGCGATACAGTACGCACAATTCATAGTATGAGCGAAGATATCACCGAAACCAGCCGTAACATAACAGACATCGCACTTACCGACGACATTTATTTCACTTACACAGTTCAAGCAGTAGCTATCTCTGCCAACAGCGACGGTGAAGAAATAAAATTAACATCAAATCCATCAAATACAATCGAAGTTAAAAAGACTGTCGGTGTAGAGAGCAATACCACAACTAAAGATTTAATCTTTGCTAATGGCGACGATATTAATGTAATGCTAAGTGCAGATGGCATCATCTCGATATATAATGCCAATGGCTCTTTAATCCAACGAGTTAACGGACAAGCCGGAATGAATGTAATCAAAAACAATGACAAATTCATAATCGTTGTTACAGCAAACAACACTGCTAAAATACTTAAATAGAAATATTGCAGGCAGACAACCAAAAAGGGCTGAACTCAAATCGAGTTCAGCCCTTAATCATTTTATCAAGTATGTGAATATTAAAACTCTAAACCAAGACGAATACCTACATTCTGATTCTCTCCAACAACAGCAAGTTTATTGGCTACAAGATCAGAACTAATAGTAAAATCAACATATTCAAAGTAAGCTGAAAGCGACAACGCCGTTGCACCAAGACTGTATTTGCAACCAGCCTCAATATTTCCCATTGCACCACCTTCAAGCTTTAAAAAATTCACACTTAAGATATCATACTTCTTCGACCCTATCGCATAACCGGCACGAACACCAACGAATGGTGAAAATTGGCTATCCTCAATATTAACACCCCATTGCACATGAGCAAAAACAGGAATAAGGCTAAGGTTACCGTTGCTGTTACCTTCAATGCTATTAACATCAACATTCTGATAGCCAACACCTACACCAAGAAACCAATTCGGATTAAGATGATAACCCGGCATCAAATTTACATTGATCGAATTAAAGCTGTCGCCGGTTTTAAAGCCATACCCTACATCTACTTTACCGCCGAAGCCATGTGAACGCTGTGCCGACATTCCCAATGCAGCACAAACAAATAACAAAACAAATAAAATCTTTTTCATAGAATAACCTTCTTTTTTTAAATTTAATGTACAAATATAACTAACAAAACCAAACCACAAAATAAAAAACCCACAAAATATTTAATTTTGCATATCAAAAACAAGATTTCACCAATTCATAGTTAACATTTATTAATACACACAACAGCCTTCCCTTAATAAATTAAATAAATTTCTCATCTTTGACAGTTGGAAAAGCGAAAAGCAACCTACTAATATCTAGAGAGAAGCTATTTGGCTGTTTTTGATTTTTATTTGTGGTAATATTTCCTATTTTTCCGTCTTTGATATTATTTCTAGAGTCAACAAGCAAGTGTTCTTCTCTAATTTCTACTAATTTTGCACTTGCTTGTTGACTCTAGGATTGGTGAAATTTTTCTTTTCTATGGTATTTTTGCATATTTTCGCTATTCCTTTTGATTAAAGATGCTAAATTTGCAGATTGAATATAAATCACTGATAATTATTCAGCTAATGAAAAGATATAATATTATTAACAACTCTCTGGGTTGGCTTGTGTTTGTAGTGGCATCTGTTACATATCTCCTTACCTTGGAGTCTACCGCAAGTTTCTGGGATTGTGGCGAATTTATCGCTCAAGGTTATAAATTAGAAGTGGGGCACCCACCGGGCAACCCTATTTTTATGCTCGCCGCACGATTTTTTATTAATTTTGCATCGTCGCCTTCTACTGTTGCAATCTGCGTAAATGCTATGTCGGCATTGCTGAGTGCGGCAACTATCTTGCTGCTATTCTGGACAATAACGCATCTTGTGCGCAAGCTGGTAGTGTCGGAAGGTGATAAAGAGGCTTCTCTCACACAGATGTTGGTAATTTTTGGTAGTGGTATTGTTGGCTCGCTGGCTTATACATGGAGCGATACATTTTGGTTCTCGGCTGTCGAGGGCGAAGTGTATGCTTTCTCGTCATTCTGCACGGCGTTAGTGTTCTGGCTGATTTTGAAATGGGAGAATCGTGCCGATGATCCTCATTCCGATCGCTATCTTATATTAATTGCCTATGTAATAGGTATTTCGGTGGCTGTACACTTGCTTAACTTGCTTTGTATTCCTGCTATCGTACTTGTATTCTATTATAAAAAGTGGAAAGAGACCAACGTTAAAGGTTCGTTGCTTGCTCTTCTTGCTTCGTTTGCAATAATCGTGCTTATCCTTTATGGCTTGGTACCGGGATTTGTAAAAGTGGCACAATGGTTTGAGTTGACTTGTGTTAACTCGCTATCATTGCCCTTTAATTCGGGAGTGCTGCTATATTTGGTTCTCGATTTGGCTCTTTTTGCATGGTGCATTTATGAGCTTTATAAACAACGCAATCCGCTACTTATAAAGATTTCGTTCTTGCTGAGTATTTTCTTCTCGGGAATGCTGTTTATTGGCAGTGGCTGGGTACTTCCGGTGCTTCTCACAGCCGGATTGATAATATATCTGTTCATGATATGCAAACGCATACCGGTTCGCATTTTCAATCTTGTGATAATGAGTATTTTAGTGATTTTTATCGGCTATTCTTCTTATGCGCTGATATTAATTCGCTCGAACGCTCAGACACCAATGGACCAAAACTCGCCCGACAACGTATTTGCTTTAGGCAGCTATCTTAATCGCGAGCAATATGGAAACCGTCCGCTAATATACGGACAGACATTTAATGCCAGCGTAGTGTATCAAGAACAAAAAGACGGCACACATAAGCCATTGACAAATCAAGGCAAAGCACTCTATGCCAAAGAAGTTAAGACTTCGCCCGACCAGCCCGACAGATATAAATTCTTGGGTTATGACGAAGAATATGTGATGTCGCCCGAGCTAAATATGCTATTCCCGCGAATGTATGAAGGGCTTTCGGCACGTCAATATATGGAATGGACAGGAATGACAGGGACTTCGGTAAATGCAACCACACGTGTTGATGCCGACGGCAAGACTATTGCCACAGCCCCTAAGGTAAAACCTACATTCTTTGAAAACATACAATTCTTCGTCGACTATCAGCTCAATTATATGTATTGGCGATATTTTATGTGGAATTTTGCAGGTCGACAAAACGACATTCAAGGCTCGGGAGAGATTACTCACGGTAATTGGATAAGTGGAATACCATTTCTCGATTCACCTCGACTTGGCGACCAATCATTGCTACCCAACGACTTGGGCGAAGGCAACAAAGGACACAATGTATTCTTCTTGCTTCCACTATTGCTCGGTATTATAGGTTTGCTATGGCAAGCATATTCGGGCAAGCGTGGAATAGAACAATTCTGGGTAATATTCTTCTTGTTCTTTATGACAGGACTTGCAATCGTATTATATCTTAATCAGACACCGGGACAGCCTCGCGAGCGCGACTACGCTTATGCAGGTTCGTTCTACGCCTTCGCAATATGGATAGGAATGGGCGTTGCCGGACTATGGTATATGATATTGAAAGCCATAAATAAGAAAGAATCAAAGAAAATCAATGCAACGCAACAATGCGAAGATGGAAACAAATCGCTTGCAGTAGCAATTGTGGCATGTGCGCTTGGTATTATCGTGCCATTGCAGATGGTGAGCCAGACGTGGGACGACCACGATCGCTCGGGACGCTATGCCGCACGCGATTTTGGTATGAACTATCTTTCGAGTGTAGGACAGAATGGTATTATATTCACAAATGGCGACAACGATACATTCCCCTTATGGTATGCCCAAGAGGTTGAAGGCTATCGCACCGACGTGCGAGTAGTCAATCTAAGCTATCTTGCAACCGATTGGTATATTGCACAGATGCATCGTCAAGCCTACGAAAGCGAGGCTCTGCCAATGCTTGCCGACAACACTACATTTGCATATAGCGAACGACAATACAACTATTTCATCGACCCCGATATCACTCCGGTATCAGCATTAAAGTCGCTTAAAGACCTTTACAGCCCCAACTATAAAAATAATCAATGGAGATTGCCCGAAATGCGTTATCCGGTAATGTATATTCCAATCGACAAAGAGGGTGTTGTGAAGAATGGTATTGTCTCAGCCGAGGATAAAGACTCTATTCTTGAAGCTATAAATATGAATATGCTTGAAGAAGAATACACGGCAGCCGACGGAGCGTTGAGCTCGAGCAAAGTAGTATCGCTGGATATTCTTGCATCTAACGCCGCCAACGGGTGGAAACGACCAATATACTTCGCAATGACCGTACCCGAGAAATACTATTTAGGACTTATGCCTTATATGAGCTCTACCGGTCTTGCTTACGAGGTAACTCCAATGCTGCAACAAAGTGTAAATGGAGAATATGCAGTGAACACCGACAAGATGTACGACATCGTAATGAATAAATTCCGTTGGGGAGGGCTTGAAAATGCCACTGTCGACAATCAGCTTTATATCGACGAGACTGTAGGCAGAATGGTAACTACACATCGCAGCGCAATTTGCGACTTAGCTTACAGCTTAATCCTAGAAGGCTTGACTGCAAGCGAAATGGTCAAAGATGGTAGCATAACAGAAACTCAATCTAAACAATTGAAAGAATATGCGGCTCAGCGTTACGATATGGCACGCAAATCGCTTAAACTAATGGAGCAAAAGTTGCCGGTATTTAATGTGCCGTATTCAGTGCAGATGGGTTATCGCGTAGCCGAAACTTATATGCTTCTAGGCAAAGCCTCATCCGATAAATCAGACATTAAAGATGCAATGCAACTGCTCGACAACGAGATAATTAGATATAGCGAATATCTGAGATATTATCAAAGTCTGTCGCCAACATATTATTCACGCCTGTCGAATACCGACAAATATATCGACCAACGTTATTTTGCCGAGCTAATTAAGCTATATGCTTCAGCAACAAATGAAGAAGGGCTGAAATCGCTTATGGGTAAAGTGTCGGCTAAGGGCGTAAATCTCGACCGAGTTCTCACGCAGCTGAAAGGCAACGAAGGAGAATAATTATAGTATATAGATACTCCGAACGCTGTCATAGCGTTCGAGTATCTATATTTTTTTAAAACCAAATTCATTTATTGTTTTGCTAATTGAACGACCGCCATTATTTTACCGAATGCTCTTCCCCGAAGGCGTATGGAGAATAATGAAGAAGAAAAAATCGGTCTATCTCACATTTGATGACGGCCCGATACCCGAAGTTACCCCGTGGGTACTCGATTTACTGGATAAATATGGAATTAAGGCAACTTTTTTCTGTGTAGGAGAAAATGTAATGCGTAATCCGGAACTGTTTGAAGAGGTGAAACGTCGCGGACACTGCGTAGGAAATCACACATATAATCACCTGCAAGGCTCGAAAGTTACCACACACACCTACCTCAAAAATGTAATGAAAGCCGACGAATACATAAAAAGTGCTTTATTTCGCCCTCCTCACGGACTTATAAGATGGAAACAAGCCCGCATACTTAAAGAGCATTTTACCATTATTATGTACGACTTGGTTTCACGCGATTATAGTAAGAAACAAAATGGCGAACAGGTATTCCGAAACGTTCGACGCTATGCCCGAAAAGGCTCAATCATAGTATTTCACGACTCTCTAAAAGCAGAAAAAAATTTAAAATATGCGTTGCCTCTCTCGATTGAGTGGCTGTTGAAAAAAGGATATAATTTTGAACGAATTATCCCGGCAGAATAAAGAAGACATACGCAAGTTTGCAATTGATGCAGGATTCGAAGCTTGCGGATTTACTGAGGCATTACCTGTGTCAGACGAGGCTGTTATGCAATATGACCGTTGGATTGAAGCATCGAAGCACTATGAAATGAAATATCTCGAACGCTACCACGACGTGCGTTGCGACCCTCGCAAGCTGCTCGACGGAGCCAAATCAATTATTGCTGTCGCTCTTAATTATTACCCTGCTGTGCTTCAGCCTCGCGATGTGCCTCAATTTGCATATTATGCCTACGGTAGAGATTACCACGAAGTGGTGCGAGAGAAGCTCAACATAGTCGCTAAATATATAGATGATACATTCGATGCTCGCTCGCGCGTATGCGTCGACACTGCGCCCCTGCGAGAGCGATACTGGGCTCAACGTGCCGGAATAGGATTTGTCGCACGCAATAATCAACTAATACTGCCGGGAAAAGGTTCGTATTTCTTTCTTGGATTTATCATTTCCACTCTCGAAATACCGTCGGACAAGCCGTGTGATTACACTTGCGGGAATTGCAGGCGATGTGTAGCTTGTTGCCCCACACATGCACTCAACGAAGATGGTGCTTGCGATGCACGTAAATGTCTGTCGTGCTTGACAATTGAATACCATGGCGATTTGCCCGACGATTTAAGATTAGGAAAGCGCATTTATGGCTGCGACATGTGTCAGCAGGCTTGCCCACACAATAGAGGAAAAGAAGCGACTAAAGTTTTGGATTTTAAGCCGTCGGAAGAATTTCTTGCTCTCGACAAAGAAGCAATATCGGCAATGAGCGACGACGATTTTCGCAATATCTTTCGCCACAGCGCAGTGAAACGTGCAAAGCTAGTCAACCTAAAGCGCAACCTAAATCACCTCGATTAAAACACATCACCAACCACGCACACTGCAACCTGCTTGTGCTATGCGCCGGGTTATTGCTCCATCTCTTTCAGCTCGCATGGAAGCCAAGCCCAGAAAGTAGAGCCTACTCCCTCCTCACTCTCATATCCTATCTTGCCACCATTAGCATCGACGATAGCCTTGCAAATTGCCAGCCCCAGCCCGGTGCCTTGCGCAAAGTCGTCGAGCTTAGCAAATCGCTTAAACAGCATTGGTTGTTTCTCTTTTTTTACTCCGATACCGGTGTCTTTAACATATATCTGCAATCCTCCATCTATGTATTCATAACCGATAACAATCTCGCCACTCTTTGTGTATTTCATTGCATTTGTGGCAAAGTTTGTTCCAATTTGGAGCATTCTGTTTTTGTCTATGTTTACAACACACTTTTTATATGGATTTATGCCCTTTAGCTCAACTTCCGGGTTCTTAAAGTGATTCTTAAGCGAGGCAAATGTCTCATTGAAAGCGACACTCACATCGACATCGGTTGCACGAAGATCGATCAGCCCCGACTCTATCTTAGATAAGTCAAGAATATCGCCTACAAGCCGTAGCAGCAAGTCGCTGTTGGTATTTATAATATTAGAATATTCTTTACCTTCTTCTTTATCGTCGGTACTTAATAGCAATTCCGAGAAGCCTACAATTGCATTAAGTGGTGTGCGAATCTCGTGGCTCATATTTGCGAGGAACGCCGATTTAAGTTTGTCGGATAGCTCGGCTGCCTGCCGTGCCTTTTCCAACTCTTGATTTATAAGATATAATTCGGTGATATTTGATGCGACACCTAGAATTATACTATTATTGTCTTGCGTGGTTATTCGCGACTTGCTTACTGTCCAATAGGCTTTGCGTCCGTTCACATCGACTACATTATCGTAGCTCACGGTATTAGTGCCACTTATTAGCCTCAAGTCGTATTCTCTAAATTTATTTGCCGAGTCAATATCAAACACCTCATAATCATTATGTCCTAAGATTTGATATTTCGTTTTACCCACTACTTGGCAGAATGCTTCATTAACTTTGATATATTTAAATTCTTCAGATGTATCTTTTATATACATTGCTCCCGGCACGCAGTCGATAATCTCATTAAGTATCTGACTGTTGGTCTCGGCTTGTTTACGCGCCAGCTGTAGATTTTTGTTTGCATTCATTGTCTCGGATATATCGACTGCAATTCCGACAGTATAAATATCTCCATTCTGCATCTTCAGTGGCGATTTATAGATGCGCCAATAGGTCGAATCTCCATTAAGTGTAACACATTCGTCGTAGGAATATGACTTTCCGGTCTCTGCAACCAATTTATCGTAGTAGTTGAATTTTTCGGAGTTATTAACCTCAAACATTTCACTGTCAAAATGTCCTACTACCTGATCATAAGGTCTGCCTACATAGTCGCAAAGCCCTTGATTCACTAGCACAAAGCGATAGTTGTCGCTGGCATTTTTAACATACAGCACACCCGGAATATTATCCAGTATCTGATTAAGTATCTTATTGGCAGTTACTGCCTCTTCTTTTAGGCTTACAAGCTGTTGCTGATATTCAATCTGGTCGGTTATATCTTTCTGTGTTCCTGTAATGCCTATTAATTTGCCGTTTCGATCACGTTTAGCTATCATCTTACTCTCATAATGATGATATTTTCCATCGGAATGAATGTACCTAAACACTGTTTCGGCTCTTTCTTGCTTTCCTCTAATAACAGAATCTAATATATCAATTTGCCGTTGACAATCGTCGGGGTGAATCATTTTTTGATTTTCTTCCATGGTTACCCCCTTTCCGGCGATAGCATCGCCTTGCAATGTGTTGAACATTTTAGTGTCAACATTATATATCCACGCCGCTACATTTCCGGCATCGAGTGCAAGACTTAAATTCTTGCGCCCTTGCTCTATCTCTTTCTTATGATTATACTCGCTGGTTACATCGTCTAATCGACAGATATAGCCCAATGTGCTTCCTTGCTTATCTCTCACTCTATCTCCGGTGATATTAAACACTGTGCCGTCGTCTTCTATTTGAGTTATCATAGAACGCCCTTGAGCCTCTACAACTTTTTTAATTACACATTTTTCACACGGCGAAGTGCGTCCAAATACGTTCTCGTAGCATTTTTTCCCTACCTCATATTTTTCTGCTCTGGCAAGATTCCTTAATGGCGACAATTTTTTCCACACCACTGTATAATCGGTCGATATATACACCATACCCGAAATGAGATTATCAGTAATCAGCGACACTTGGCGATAAGAATCTTCAAGCTCTTTCTTCAATAGCACATCGTCGGTTATGTCTTTCTGTGTTCCAAGAATAGATATTACTTCCCCTCCGACATTGCTGGCTATCATATTTACCTCAAAGTAGTGTTGATTCTCTCCTTCTTCGCTATCTCTAAGTACGATTTTCGCATTATCTTTCTCGCCGCTTTTAATAGCATTGAATGTTGTAGAAATCAGCTCATAATCTTCTTGACATACTACATTTAAAATTTGATTCCACGATATACTTTTCCCGGATAGCTCATTATTGTTTAGCACGACAAAACTATTAGATTTCACATCATAGTTCCATGCCGATATCTTGCCGGCTTCCATTGCCAGACTCAACTCTCGCTGCGTGTTCTTTAGCTCAATGTCTTTTAATGTAATATCGGTAATATCGTCGATTTCGGCTACATAACCCATAAACTCATTATTGTTATCATACATTGCCGAGAATTTCACCTGAATAAATATCTTGCCCGACTTACTTGTAGGGAAATATTTAGTGGCTTTTATCGTTTCAAAGTCGTATTCAATCTTTACCGATAACGATTCTCCCTTTAACAGGCTGCTTAGGCTCTCATAAGGCACATTGGGATTATCATATATTGATATTGCACTATTTATTAAATCTTCTTTATGCTCTATGCCAAAGATTTTAATATCGGCATCGTTGCAATCGATCATCACACCATCTTTGTTGTATATCTCTACGCCATTTGTCATAGAGTTGAACATTGCCGACAGTTTTATTGCCGTCTCTTCATATAGTCGCTCGCGATTCACTTTTTCAGTTACATCGTTCATTTCTACTATATAACCTATAAAGTCGTTCTCGCCTACTATCATTGGCGCAACATTGATATCAAGATGTATCTTCCCTCTTTTCTGTGTGATATAGTAATCTCTCTCTTTTACCACGTCGAAATCGTAAGTCATACTTAATGTTACCATCTCGCCGCGAAGTAGTTTTTCCACATCTACTTTCTTTATATTGGGGTTGTTGAAAAGTGCTACATTGCCGTTAACAAAATTGCTTTTATTTGCGACTCCGAATATTTTCATATCGGCGTCGTTGCAATCTATTAATATTCCGTCTTTATCATATATTTCCACTCCATTTGTCATAGAGCTGAACATTGACGAAAATTTAGTCAGGCTTTCTTTAAGTTTTCTGTCGTTAGCTACTCGCTCGGTAATATCTTCTATCTCGACAGTATAGCCCAGATGCTCATTATCGTCGGTGATTATAGGCGACACAATTACATCAAGCGCAATTTTACCACGCTTTGTAGATGAGAAATAGTTGTGATGTTTTACTTTATCAAAGTCGTACAAGATCTTTAGCCTTAACACTTCGCCTTTCTTGACTTTGAGCAGATCCTCTTTCTTTACATTGGGATTATCAAAGATATTTACTTTTCCGCTCAGAAATTCTTCTTTTTTGTCGATACCAAAAATGCGTAAATCGGCATTGTTGCAATCTAATAACTTGCCGTCGGCACTATAATATTCCACTCCATTCATCATCGAGGAGAACATTGAGGAGAATTTTGCCAGAGTCTCTTCTAGTAATCGCTCTCGATTAACATCTTGGGTGCGATCTTGATATACCAACAGATGCCCACTAATTTCGTCGGCCTCGTTATGAATTACTGCCGACTTTATATTCAGGAATTTAGAGCCTTCATTTGTCGAATCATAGAAGTCTTGCTTCGCTAGTTCATAATTATATTCCTGCGTTATATCTATATTGTTACCTTTTCGGATACCTTCTTTTACATCTTCAGGTATATTTGGATCGTCGTATAGATTTATGCCCACAATTTCGCTCTTGTCTTTAAAGCCCATGAGCTGTGTGTTGTAGTCATTAAATTCTAGTAACGTTCCTTTTTTATCATATAGTTCTATCCCCATTGGGATAGTATTATATATTGTGTCTATTAGTTTGTGCTTTTCTTGCAGCGCACGTTCGGTGGTACGCTTATCGGTTATATCTTCACAAATCTGCAAATAGCCGTCGATTTCACCTTTGCTATTTCTTACTACAACAGCCTTTATAGCCAATATTCTTCTGCCTTTTTGCACATTTAGGAGATCCAAATTCTCCGTTTTGCTAAAGTCGTAAGTTATTTCGTACTCACTGTTCTGTCCGGCTCGTAGTTTTTGCTTTATATCTTCGGGGACGTATGGCTCATCAAAAACATTTCGTTTCAGCACCGATTTAGCATCTTCAACGCCTAACAGATCGACAATCTTCTTATTGTAAGTGATCAGCTTGCCATCGCGAGAGTAAATCAAAATGCCTTCGGGCAGATGCTCATACATAGAATCGAGCAACGCAAATTGCTTTTCAATCAATATTTCGTTCTCTCGACGCTTTGTGATATCTATAACGGTGGTGATTACATACATTCCCGACGCGCGACTGTTAATCTTCTTTTTGGTTACTACCAGCCACCTCTTTATGTTTCCGTCGCTGTCGCGCAGCACCTTTTCTATTTTAATCGGGTCGCGTAGCTCTAAAGCCTTCTCATCGGCTAAGTCTTCGTCGGCTTGATTCCAATGCTCCGACGATTGAATATCATCGGACTCATAAAGACTTTTAACGACGTCGTTGAATAGTATATATTTTTTCTTGCCTTTATCACTAATATGTCGCATATACACCCCCACCGAGATATTATTCATGGTGGTGTTGATCACATAGTTAGTAAATCCGGCGCGCGCTTCAAAGATATTCTCTTCGTCGATTTTGATTACATTAAAATACAGATTTCCGTCGGGAGCTTTCTCGGCATAGCACACTGCATAGGTGGTGGTGCCGTCGTTGTGAGCTGTTGCATATTCAAAATACACATTGCGGTTTTGAGCCATAGCACGACGCACATTCTTTGCTATTATATGTGCCGACTCTTTGTTTGGACCTTCGGTGATTTGCTCTAATTCTTCGGGGTTCAAGCCAAGAATGGAATCGGCAGGATGCGAAAGCAACATACAATGCTGTGGATTTATGATTTCAATAATTTGTAAATCAGAATTATATACAATTGTCATCCACGTTTGATAAAATGGAACTTTATTTTTTGCTGTTTCAACTGGCATTATAAAGTGTATTTTAAATTTTCATAATAATCATATCTTTTGTTGATATAATTAAAATATGCTAAGGTTGATTTTACTTTGCTAAGTTACAATATATTTTTGATTTCACAATTATTAAGTCCAATTTATGCTCTATACATCTAATCTTTTTAATTTTAACCTTTTAGCCTACTTTATACTCCTTTATGATTATCAATTTCTTTAAGAATCGTAGCTGATCGGCAATGTGTACATTCCTTTCCGGGAATTTGCGACTTATCTCATCAAGAATATCGTAAGCTTTGGCATATTTCTTCTGTTTTATATACACATTTGCCAGACTTTCACTGAGTGTTGCACTTTCTTCAAATGTCGGTTTGGATATTGCAGCCGACACTTCGACAACTTCTTCTTGTTCTTCTTGTTCTTCTAAGTATTCTACAGGCATCGGCGGCGGTACCGGTGTTGTATCAGGTAAAATTTGTGCTGTTCCTTTGGCAAGGAATGAATTGATAATCGAATCTTGTTCATCTTTTGGCTCGAGCGAAGTGCTGTCATCATCTTCGAGAGTCAGAGCATAGTCGGGGACAGGATTAAATATTGCATTCTCTATTGCATCTGCCTCATTAGAATCACTACTGCCATATTTATCAAGGAATTTATCTATTGTAGTGTCGGTGTCGAGCTGTTCGGGTTGCTCGATAGGTGGATAAAAATTTACAAATTTCTCGGCATCATCACCTAGAATTTTACTTAAAGCCACACGGTCGGCGGCCATAAGTGCGACATTAGAGAGCAACGCATTTCGATGCGCTACATCGGCATTTTTACGTTCCAGCTCCAAGATAAGAGGAGTTACGAAATATGGATATTTTTCACGCATCTCTTCTATCCAATCATCAGAAGGGATTATCTGCTTGTCGGTGAGAAGTTCTCTAAGTCTGTTAATATTGTCCATTCCTAAGGGTGATAAACTATTATTTTTATATTACCAATTACCAAGAGTAGCATTGAATATCAAATCTACAAGCTCATCACTGATCTGATTACACAATTCGTCTTGAACATCGGTAAGTAGCTCGTTGCTCGAAAAGTCTTTATAAGCCGAGAATGTCTGGTCGACATCTTGTCCCTGCTCTTTATTGTTTGTATATTTCACTCGCACAGTGATAGTCAATCTCGTCTGCGAGGCATATGCATCTTCGGTAACTGCCTGTGGCGAAAGCGAATATCCCGTAATTTCGCCTTCCATTCTTAGGTCGCTGTTGGGATTATCGATAGTGCGCAGACGTGTCTGGCGTGTTATCATATTTGTCAGCTTCGTCTCAAAGGTTTGCTGAAGTGGTGGATATACCAGAGCCGCCCTAATAGGGAAATTGGATATGGAAATAGTCTTATAAATATTATAATCCAATGTCGAACCATTGAATTTGTAGCTTATTGTGCATGCCTGAAGTGAGACTATTACCACAATGCATATTGCTATTAAACGTCGATATATCATATTGTTTATTATTTCTACTCGAGTCCGTACTCTTTGATTTTTCTATACAGTGTGCGCTCGGAGATGTGTAGCTCGTCGGCAGTCTTTTTGCGCTTGCCACAATTGCGCTGAAGTGAGAGTTTTATAATTTCTCGCTCGGTGTCTTCAAGTGTCATTGTTGCATCGCCCGATATTTGAATCATTTCGCCTTTGTTATCGCCACAACCTTGTGGTTGCTCGCTAATTCCTTTTAGGCTGTTATAATCATTTATCTTTACTAACGATTGTATTTTTCTATCTTGCTGGTCATCTTCGGCTTCGTCGATTTCTTCGATGTGTGATGCAAATTTTGGGGAGTGATCTTTGGCTTTAACATGGCTGATGTCGTCGATTTTATTGCGTAAATCGTCGATTTCTTTTTGCATTCTGAACATCATCTTAAACAGTAACTCTCGCTCTTGGGTGTAATTAAACACCGGAGTGCCTGTTACTGCCGGCTTAAAATCGGACGTATAAAGTGGCATGTGGGCTTTCACATCGGCAGATTCTACCTTCTCGCCGGCTTTAAACAGTGCCACTTGCTCTATCACGTTTTTAAGCTGTCGCACATTGCCCGGCCAACGATATGACAGCAAAGCATCTTTTGCACTTTCGCCTATCTCAATTGGCGGAATGCGGTATTTCTCGCTGAAGTCGGTAGCAAATTTTCTTGTCAACAGCAATATGTCATTACCGCGCTCCCTTAATGCCGGCACTTCTATCGTTACTGTTGATAGTCGATAATATAAATCTTCTCTGAATTTTCCTTCGCTTACGGCTCGGAGCATATTCATATTTGTTGCGGCGACTACTCGTATATTTGTCTTCTGCACTTCCGACGAACCGACTTTTATAAATTCTCCATTTTCGAGAACTCGGAGTAGTCGGGCTTGCGTGGTTAGGGGCAATTCGGCTACCTCATCGAGAAATATTGTTCCTCCATCGGCTTCTTCAAAATAGCCTTTACGCGAAGATATAGCTCCCGTAAACGATCCTTTCTCGTGTCCAAACAGCTCAGAATCTATTGTACCCTCAGGTATCGCACCACAGTTTACTGCTATATATTTATTATGTTTTCGTGGGCTGAATGCGTGAATTATCTTTGGAAAAAACTCCTTTCCAACACCACTCTCGCCCGTAATTAGCACCGACTGATCATAGGGTGCTACCATTTTTGCCCTGCTTACGGCAAACATCAATGCCGACGCATTTCCTATGATGGAAAAGCGTTGCTTGATTTGTTGTATCTCGGGTGATATTGTACTTGTTATTTCCATTTTCTCATTGAATAAGTTCTCTCTTTCAAATAATTTCCTAAGTCGTCGATACTTGCATGCTTTTGCAATTCTTCGATACTTATTGGCTCGCCTATCGACACATGAAAGGTCTTGCCTTTTTTACGAAAAACTTCGGCAGGCAGTCGCAATGTACGTAGTTTCCAACTTATTATGCCTAGTATATTAAACCATGTGCTGTTGTGTCCGTGAAAATATATTGGCACTACCGGAACTTCGAGCTGCTGTATTAATCGTATTATTGTCGGCTGCCATTGGCGGTCGACTATGCGCAATTCTCTATTTATCTTCGACACTGCTCCTGCGGGGAAAAATCCTAGTGGATTGCCTCGCTTTACATGCAACATTGCTTCGCGTATCCCCTTCATCGTTGTTGCTCGCTTTGCCGGGTCGTCTGACGCCAAAGGGTCGACTGCAATAAAATTAGGACGCATTGCCGTTATATAATTTAATACCATGTTAACCATCACTTTAAATCGCGGATATCGTGAGGCTAAAATCTTTATCAATATTATTCCATCTAGCGCACCAAAGGGGTGATTCGACACTGTTATAAATGGCTTATCGCCCATCTTATCGAGAATCCCCTCATTATCTATGCGCAATTTTATATCTAGATCGCGCAATAATCCATCTACAAATTCAGCTCCGGGCGTATCACAATTGTGATCGTGTAACCAATTCACTTTATCTAATGATAAAAATTTCGACAAACTATTAACTAGCTTCTCCTTTCCGTCTAATGCTGGCACAAGTATACGTAAATCGTTATAGTCTAATACTGTGCGCTTAATTGGGGCATTATTGTCGTCGCTCATGTCTCTATATTTTCTAAAGTAAAAACAGCTATTCTTTCAAATAACATTAATTGATTCTTTTGCAATTTACAAAGTTACAAAAATCTATCATTAATTCAAAAATTAAGAAAATTTCCTCTTTCAAAAACAAATAAAAAAAGTCCGACTAAAAGCCGGACTCATTTTTGTATCTAATATCATAGATACAATAAGCGTTAGAATTCATTAGGCTTTCACAAGCGTCTTTTCAACTAACGACATAGGGAAATTTAGACTAAATGATATGTATAAATATACAATATCATTGAAATATGCTCTCGCACTTTGCAAAGTTACATATAATTTTTATACATAACTTATTTATAACTAAAATAAGTTATTATATAGGTAAAATTTGTGCATATATAGACAAAATATCGGCAATCTTCATAAAGATTACCGATATTTATACTATATTTAACTATATTTTATTACTTTACTTGCGATCCTGCCTTTACCTCTCCTTGAGGTCCGATAACTACTAATGAGCCATCGGGATTCTCAGCACTTAATATCATTCCTTGCGACTCGATGCCTTTTAGTTTGCGCGGGGCAAAATTGGCAACGAAGCACACGTCTTTTCCAATTAAGTCTTCGGGGGCATAATATTTTGCTATACCCGACACAATTGTGCGTCCTCCCATTCCGTCATCTATCTTAAATTGGAGTAGCTTGTCGGCTTTTGGCACTTTGGTGCATTCCAATATACGCCCTACTCTCACATCAAGTTTCATAAAATCGTCGAACGGAATATTATCGGCTACGGGTGCCGGCTTATAGTTCTTTATCAGATTTTCTTCTTTCGTTCTGTTGAGTTTTGCAATCTGCTCTTCAATTACACTGTCTTCAATTTTCTCAAACAGTAATTCGGGAGCATTAATTGTGGCTCCTGTGCTTAGCAAATTGATACTTCCAAGCTCTTCCCACTCACAGCTCTTAATATTAAGGATATTGCGAAGTTTAGCTGTTGTAAATGGCAAGAAAGGCTCAAAAGCGATAGCAAGATTAGCCGAAATCTGCAATGCGATATACATTATAGTATCGACACGTGTCATATCGGTCTTTGCCAATTTCCACGGCTCGGTATCTGCCAAGTATTTATTTCCGATGCGTGCAAGATTCATGGCATCTTTTAGCGCTTCACGGAAACGGAATGTCTCGATATTATTCTCTAAAGCAGCCTTAACGTCTTTAAACTCGGCTAACGTAGCATTATCATAGTCGGTCAATTCGCCTAATGCAGGGACTATTCCTTTATAATATTTATGTGTCAATACAAGCGCACGATTTATGAAATTTCCAAGAATTGCCACTAGCTCATTATTGTTGCGAGCTTGAAAATCGCGCCATGTAAAGTCGTTATCTTTAGTTTCGGGAGCATTTGCAGTAAGCACATAGCGTAGAACATCTTGCTTGCCCGGAAATTCCTTTAAATATTCATGAAGCCATACAGCCCAATTTCTTGATGTAGAAATCTTATCGCCTTCAAGATTCAAGAACTCATTTGCCGGTACATTTTCAGGAAGTTGATAGTCGCCATCAGCCATAAGCATTGCAGGAAACACGATACAGTGGAACACAATATTATCCTTACCAATAAAGTTGATTATACGAGTATCTTTCTTTTTCCAATAATCTTCCCAAGTGTCGGGCAGCAGCTCTTTTGTATTCGAGATATATCCGATAGGAGCATCAAACCACACATAAAGCACCTTCCCTTCGGCGCCTTCTACCGGGACAGGAACACCCCAGTCGAGGTCGCGGCTCACAGCACGAGGTTGCAATCCTAGGTCGAGCCACGATTTGCATTGTCCATACACATTTGGCTTCCATTCTTTATGACCTTCAAGAATCCACTCTCTTAGTTTTGGCTCCCACTTATCTAGAGGCAGATACCAGTGTTTAGTCTCTCGCAAGACAGGGCGATTACCCGTTATTGCCGAACGAGGGTCGATAAGGTCGGTAGCATTTAGAGATGTTCCACAAGCCTCGCATTGGTCGCCATAAGCACGTTCATTTTTACAATGAGGGCAAGTACCTACGATATAGCGATCGGCAAGAAATTGATTAGCATCTTCGTCATAATATTGCATAGAAGTCTTTTCGATAAACTCACCTTTCTTGTAGAGCTTACTAAAAAAGTCGCTAGCCGTCTTTTTATGAATTTCTGAGGTAGTGCGAGAATACACATCAAAAGAGATGCCAAGCTCCTCAAAAGAATCTTTTATTATAGTATGATAGCGATCGACAATATCTTGAGGAGTAACCCCCTCTGCCTTTGCCTTTATGGTAATAGGCACACCATGTTCATCGCTGCCACCAATCATTATCACATCTTCCTCTTTAAGGCGAAGATAACGAGTATATATATCGGCTGGAATGTATACGCCAGCCAAGTGCCCTATGTGTACAGGACCATTAGCATAAGGGAGAGCAGTAGTAACAAGGGTGCGAGCAAATTTTTTTTCCATTTCGCTTATTTTTTTTTCATTTTATGGTGCAAAGATAGTGCAAATGAGTGGAGAACACAAAACAAGTTTACTTGTTTTTGTTTTCCCGAGTGCTGCCTATCTTATCCAAAGATAGTGCAAATGAGTGGAGAACACAAAACAAGTTTACTTGTTTTTGTTTTCCCGAGTGCAGCCTATCTTATCTAAAGATAGTGCAAATGAGTGGAGAACACAAAACAAGTTTACTTGTTTTTGTTTTCCCGAGTGCAGCCTGTATTATCAAAAAAATGCGGCGAATATAGATTTCAAATCCCATTCACCGCTTTTTATGTTTTATTTTATAATCAATTTGGCAGTCTTTGATACTCCATTTTGCATTAACGAAATTGTGTATATCCCACTTGTTAGAGTAGCTGTCGATAACGAAATCCGGCTATCTGCGGCATTGAAGTTTTCACGAATCATTTCTTGTCCGGTAATATTTGATACCACGACTGTTGCATCTGAGCTGTTTTCGGTAGCGATTATAACCGATTCTCCTTGTCTTACGGGATTGGGGTATAATTTAAACGACTTGTCGGTCGACATAATTTGTTCCACACCGGTTCCACTCGGCACTGCCTTATAAACTGCCTCTATCCCCGGTATTTCGATAGAATATTCCTTTCCTACTTCTGCCGGATTCATCGAAAGCAATATGCTGTTGAGATGAAGAGGGAAATTGCTAATATCCTCGCCACCACAGATATTCTTCACCACAAAATCAATAGTAGTCAATTCGTTGAGGTTGCTTATATCTTTTGAGCATACAATCAAAGCTCCGACGCTGGGAGCGATAGAAAGAGTAATTTTATTTACCGGACTTCCATTTGGATTAATTCGGACTCTTATTGTATCGGGCAGACTCCATATTTTTAATTTCTTGGTTAGCTTGATATTTGGTCCACGACCCGAAGCTCCGGTATATGCAAGGTTCATTCCATTTTCGAGAGGCGTAGCAGTGATATTCTTTCCACCGACTTGCGATATTTTCCATGTAGAAAGATCTATTTTCGGATCTATCGGCATTACTCTTGCAGTAGGTTTCTCCACAATGACAGTCATCGAGCCTGAGAAATCGCCAATACTTCCACTCACATTAGTTGTGCCGTCTTTAATTCCACGGAATGAGCCATTTTTTGTATCCAGCTCAAGAATAGATAAATCGTCGGCAGTCCATGATATGCAATCCGGATTAACCGGTATTTTATTTCCATTGAGTGTGGCATCGACTCCCATTTTGAAATCGAGATATGTATCATTGATTACACTTGAATTGCGCATTTCTATTCCGGCTAGAGGCTCTATGGTTACCGGAATCGATATTGTGTGTCCGTTGTAAGAGCAACCTATTTCATAATTACCCACTGCCAAAGCCACAAAAGAAGTATTATCTTTAATTGTCCCATAGTCGGAGGTGCATGTCAATGTAAAATCTTTAACATCGGTATCAACTAAAATTCCATATTTGTTGAAACCGTAAATTGTGGGTTTGTACACACAGAATTGTGGTATTCTTATTCGCGTTACTATTGCTCCAATTTCGGCTATTTCATTATCTTGAGGCGCATCGGTAGATACAAACATACCACTCGGCACACTTCTTTCTACGCCATCGCTAGGATTGTTTACCTGCCCCATTCCCCGAATATACATACACGAAGAACCACCGCCATCGAAATTGATGGCTGAGTTTGCCCCTGCACTTTTCATAATATCCACCAATTGTTTTGTAGTAACTCCTACCGAACGAGAAATGCGTCCGTCGACGATGCAATAATACATTGTTTTCTTGTCGGCAGAATATCCAAAACCGGTGCGCGGGTGTCTTTCTGCCCAATCGTTATCCCATACCTCTCCATCCGAGAGGATAATTCTGTCGGCACCCGACAATTCATCTATGATGGGCGACGCCGGCATCCCTTCAAACGGTAAAGAAATATCAAGCTCTCCCGTATCGCCAGCTTTTAGCGAACTTAGAAACGCTTTTGCATTTCCAATACCCGACAACACAGCTTGCCCGGGATTTATCACAGTATTACCCTTATCGCTGTTTACCGAAACAACCTTAAACGCCATTTTTGTGTTCACCAGCCACTTTTCGGCAGGGAGTAACTCGATAAGCACCTCAGTGCGATCTCCTTTCATGTGAGTACTTTTGCCATTGAGCTGATTGAAAAACACTAAATCCTCCTCACTCCAATCGGCATTTATGTCGTTGATGGCAATTGATTTACCATTTACCGACACTTCCCCTTTGAAATCTACAAAACCAAAATAAGGAGTCTTCTCTAAATCGAAAGCCACCACCGAGCGATAAATGGGTCGGGTAGCAATTTCGCCCTTCACCACCATTGCGGTATACGGGTATCCCGATTTCCCGTTGGGAGCGTTACGGAATCCGTCGGCATTTGTTCCGGCAAAATAAAGCTTTTTGTCGGTGCTTTTTCTTACGGCTAATTCCGTCGGCTTCTCGCCGGTGATAATAGAATCTTTAGCGAGAAGAGTCTCGCATCTAATATATTGATTGTTTAGATCGACTTTAAGCATGTGTATATCCAACGGATACGTTGCATCGTCGATTCGTAGTTTTGTGTAGATTGTTCCGGGCCCCACTTTTGAGTGCTGAATTGTATCGACAGGATATTCTGTCCCCTGAATGTTGATAGATCCCGCATTTGCCGATAGAGCAACTCCCAAAAGAAGCATTAAAGAAGGTCTGAGCAGTCGTTTCATGATAGTTGATTAATTCTAAAAGTATAATTACTAAATTTTTATGGGGCAAAGATAGTGCAAATGAGTGGAGAACACAAAACAAGTTTACTTGTTTTTGTTTTCCCGAGTGCAGCCTATCTTATCTAAAGATAGTGCAAATGAGTGGAGAACACAAAACAAGTTTACTTGTTTTTGTTTTCCCGAGTGCAGCCTATCTTATCTAAAGATAGTGCAAATGAGTGGAGAACACAAAACAAGTTTACTTGTTTTTG
>JAQVCR010000003.1 GCA_028689665.1 Muribaculaceae bacterium | reverse complement strand
AATGAAGAAAACCTACCGCAAAGTTAAAGCCTGTTAAAGTTTTATATAGCTACAAATCGCAGTATAATAAAACGTCATAACGGACTATAGGTCAGCCGTTTACCGAGCAAAGTGTCAAACGTCGGAAAGTATACATTTTCTGGAATATCACCAAACAAATAGTCATAAAAACTATGTAATTTGCATCTTTTAACACTAATACAAAAACGAAGAATTGTCCATACTAAGAAAATTTGTATAAAAATCATCAATTCTATAATTTGAAGTTAGATTAAGATGAATATTATGATTAATTTTGTAACATTAATATGAAGATTCTATATAATATATATCGCGTTATCCGCAGTATTCTTGTAACGGGACTTGTAACTGCAGTGTCTCTGTATACTATTTTGTATATATTGCTTAGTATATCTCCAATTCAAGACTACATCAAAGGGATTGGTGAAAATGAATTGACAAAATTGTTACATTCTGAAGTGAAGATAGAATCAATATCTATTTCACCATTTAATCAAGTAATAATTAATAATGTTGTTGTAAACGATAACAACGGCGATAGCATATTAGCAATAAATAAAATAGGAGCCGGTATCAGCCTATACAATTTAATCGTTCGACAAAGATTTGTTGTTACTTTTGCCGAAATTATTGGTCTTGATGGAAAACTAACAAAAAAAGATAAGAATAGCCCGCTTAACATTCAATACATTATAGATGCTCTAACAAAAAAAGACAAAAACAAGCCGCCTACTCGTTTCGACTTAACAGTTTATAATGTTGTAATACGTAAAAGTAACATTACATACGATATATTATCAGAAGCACAGAAAAAAGGGATTTTCGATCCCAACCACATATCAATTCAGAATCTTACTGCAGATATTACAATACCAAAGATAAAAAATAATAATTTCTCGCTTAATATAAAGAGACTTGCCCTTTCAGAAAAAAGTGGTTTCTCGTTAAAAAGCCTCGCTCTAGAGACAACCATTACAGAAAATTCAATAGCTTTGAATAATTTAAAAATAGAGTTGCCAAATTCTATTATTACAACTGAAAATACTATAATTAGATTTCCTTCGCTTAAAAATATAGCTAGAGATATTGAAAATATTTCTCTTGATTTTAAAATTTCTAACAGCTATGTTACTCTAGACGATTTTAGATGCTTCGTACCTGCATTATCTTCATTTAAAGATCCAATCTCGATTACGCTTGCATCTAGTGGGACCATGCAAAAGCTCTTTATCCCAACTTTGATATTGACTACCGATAACGAACGATTAATGGTGAGTCTGTCAGGAAATGCAACATCTGTCAATAAAATTAAAGACATATCTTTTGAGCTTCCACATATCGACATTAAAGCTAACGCATCCGAATTATCTAATATAATGGCTAATCTCACAAAATTATCGCCAAAAGCTAAAACGATAATCTCAAATTGTGGAAATATTAGAATGGACGGCTCTCTTAATGGATCACATTCCAGCATTAGCTTTAAAGGGAAACTAATTACTTCGCTTGGAAATCTTGCTCTTCATGGCGATTTAATTAACGACTCTATAATGAACAGCCACAGAATTAAAGGACGAGTAAGTACCGAAAACTTCAAGCTTGGCACTCTGCTAAACAAAACAGAGTTACTAAATAGTCTAGCTTTAGATGTTGACATCGATGGCTTAAAAAAAGGTCGGGAAATTTCGGGCAGTATGAAAGGCGAAATTAAATACATCGATTTTAAAGGTTATAGATATAACAATATTATTACCGATGTAGAAGCTAATCAAAATAAATATCAAGGAAGCGTAAATCTAAACGACGAAAATATTTCGTTAGCAGTTAATGGAAATGCTATAATAGATCGCGAGAATTCTGAATTAAATATCTCTGCACAGCTCTCTAATGTAAACCTCGCAGCATTAAATCTATCGTCGAAATATCCCAATAATAAATTATCGCTTAATTTAAATGCTTTCTTTACCGGGAATAGCATAGATAATGCCAATGGAGCTTTGTCAATTTATGATCTTAGTTTTGCCGATAAAGACTCAAAAGGTATTAATATTAATAAGATTGAAATAGATGCCAAGAGTTCAGACTATCCACAAAATATTAAAATTAGTTCTGATTTTATTAACGGTAATATTATTGGCTGCTATAATTTCAAAGATCTTGTACCATCGATAAAAACTATACTTGCCAAAGCAGTTCCCTCCCTATTTCCAAATATAGATTATTCCCAAAATAATCTATCAAACGCCACAAACGATTTTAAGTTTGACTTTAAAATAGAGCCTGACAACCAAATACTTCCATTTTTCAAAGCTCCTGTTACGATTATACATCCAATTACATTAGCCGGCGCATTTAATGCTAAAGACGAGAAATGCGAATTGTTCATTCACTCTGATTATTTACAACAAAAGAACAAATTGATAGAAGGATCGTCAATCAATCTAAATATTGACGGGAAAAACGATACATACTCATTAGCCGTTCAGACACTTTATCCAAACAAGAAAGGCAATATTTCACTTGCCCTAAACATAAATGCAATTAATAATATAATTGACACTGATGTATCGTGGTGGATGGACAGAAAAGAAGCATATAACGGCAAGCTAAATTTATCTACCCTTGTATCAAGAGATGAGAATAAGGATTTGAATGCAACAATTTCTATTAATCCAACAAATGTTGCATTTAACGACACTGCATGGAATATTTTACCATCTAAAATCGACATTATTAAAGATGCAATCATTGTAAATAATTTTGAAGTAAAATGTGATAAACAATTTATTAGGATAGATGGTAAAGCTTCTCACAATAGCGAAGACAACCTAGCTGTAGAGCTAAAAGATATCAATCTAGATTATATCTTTGAGACTTTAGCTATTTCAAATGTAACATTTGGGGGTAGAGCCACCGGTAAATTCTCTGCATCGAATCTTTTCACTAAAATTCCCACTTTAGCCACTCCAAATCTACATGTCAATAATTTTAGCTACAATAATTCTCTACTTGGAAATGCCGATATTGAGAGCCATTGGGAACCCAGCACAAAAGGCATTGTACTTAATGCTGATATAAAACAAGCTAACGGATTAGAATCTAAAGTAAGCGGAGCAATATATCCCACTATGGATTCATTATATTTTGACTTCTATGCAAAGAAACTCGACGTACGTTTTCTACAACCGTTTATGGGCGCATTCACATCTAAGATTTCGGGCTTTGCAAGTGGTCATGGCGTATTATTTGGCGATTTTAAACGTATAAACTTTTTTGGCGATTTATATGCCGAAGATTTCAAAATGAAAATTGATTACCTCAACACAGAGTATTCATGCACCGATTCGATTCATATAAAGCCTAATGATATTGTAATAAATAATATTACTCTTCACGATAAATTTGGACATACAGCCAACCTTAATGGGCATATCCTACACCACGAATTTCATGATGCTATTATCAACCTAGCAGTTACAAATGCTCGAAATTTATTATGCTACGATATTAGCTCTGATATGAATCAAAAATGGTATGGAACAATATTCGGTAATGGATCTGCATTTATTAAAGGGGAACCGGGGTTAATGAATATAAATGTAAATATGTCGACAGCCAATAATTCAAAATTCACATTTGTCTTATCGAATAACCAAGCTGCCGGTGATTATAATTTTATAACAATAACCGACCGAAATAAGCCGAAAGAAATTGAGATAGATACTGTTCCCGAAATAGTAAGGTTGCTGAAATCGGCTAAGGTCGTAAATAATTCTAAACCTACTCAAATGAACATCACGATTCAACTTGAAGTTACCCCTCAAGCTCAGATGGTGCTGATAATGGACCCTGTAGGTGGCGATAGAATTAAAGCAAACGGTTCAGGTAATTTAAGATTAGCATATAATTCGGTCGACGATGAGATGACAATGCTCGGTAAATATACCATTGAAAAAGGAAATTATAATTTTACTCTTCAAGATATTATTATTAAAGATTTTTCTATCAAGGAAGCCAGTGCAATAACCTTCAATGGTAATCCACTTGCCGCAGCTCTCGATATTTCGGCTATATATTCACTGAATGCAAATCTCACCGACCTCGATGAATCTTTCGCACTCGATAAGGATCTTAATCGTACAAGTGTACCTGTGCATGCTGTATTAAATGCTACCGGAGATATGCGACAGCCAGCTATTTCTTTCGACTTAGAATTTCCGACACTCACACAAGATGCAGTACGCAAAATAAAGAGTATTATCAGTACCGACGATATGATGAATCGTCAAATTATATATCTTGTCGCATTAAACAGATTTTACACACCTGAATATATGGGCAATACAACAAAAAATAATGAATTTGCTAATGTCGCATCATCAACAATATCATCACAATTAAGTAATCTGCTTGGGCAAATTAGTGATAAATGGTCAATTGCACCGAATTTCAGAACAAATAAGGGCGACTTCTCTGATGTCGAAGTAGATGTAGCTCTTTCAAGCCAACTCTTAAATAATAGATTGTTACTCAATGGTAATTTTGGCTATCGAGACAAATCACTTAATGCCAATAGCTCAAATTTCATCGGAGATTTTGATATTGAATATCTACTTACAAAAAATGGAAATATCCGACTAAAAGCATATAACCACTATAACGACCAAAATTATTATGTAAAGAGTGCACTCACTACTCAAGGGGTCGGTATTGTATTTAAATACGATTTTGAATCGCCATTCGATTTTTTAAAGCCACGAAAAAAAACAGGTTATATATTAACGCCACAGCGACAAGACTCTACATTATTGAAACGAATAGAAATAACCGACACCATTAAATAGCAATGTATTAAACTAAATAGTTATATTTGTAATGACTATTTAATTCAGTAAAATATGGCAGTTAAATTAGCTATTGTAGTACCATGCTACAATGAAATGGAAATAATTGAATATTCTATTAACGAGCTATTCAATATATTAAAGAAACTCGTATCAAATAATATTATTACTAATGATAGCTATATCGTGTGCGTCGATGATGGCAGTAAAGATTGTACTTGGAGTATATTAAACAATACTGCACTAAATACTGAGAATTTTATTTCAATTAAATTATCGCGCAATTTCGGTCAACAAAATGCTATTGTAGCTGGATTAACCGAAGCGATAAAAGAAAATTTTGATGTTGTTGTTACCATTGATGCCGACCTTCAAGACGATATAAATACTATCGAAAAGATGATTAGTAAATTTAATGCCGGTGCCGAAATCGTATATGGTATAAAAAATAATAGAAAAAGCGATTCAATATTTAAACGGAAATCTGCTGATGTCTTTTATGATATTATGCAGAAAAGTGAGAATTCAATATATCCTCATCATTCCGATTTTAGATTAATGAGCCGCAATGCCGTTGAATTACTTCTCTCCTATCCAGAACGGAACTTATTTCTGCGAGGAATAGTTCCTCTTTTAGGCTTTTCTTCCGAAATAGTGTATTATGAGCGTAAAGAGCGTAAAGCTGGAAAATCAAAATATCCGTTAATGAAAATGATGAGCTTTGCAATTCAAGGTATCACATCTTTCTCTATTCGCCCCATACGAATGATTTTCTCTCTAGGTCTATTGTTTTTGTTAATCACTCTATCTGTATTAATCTATGTAATCGTATCTATTCTACTTGGCAAGAATATTCCCGGATGGGCTTCTATCATGCTTTCACTATGGTTTATAGGATCGCTAATACTTATGGGCTTAGGAGTAATAGGTGAATATATTGGCAAAATTTATATAGAAGTGAAACAACGGCCACGATTTATAATCGAGAAAACTACACGTAAATAGATTCTAAACATATGGAATATAAAGCTGTCAATCTGATTTACTTTAGTGCATGCGGAACTACAGAGAAAATAATAAATACTGTCGCTTCTAATATCTTGATCGACACGAAAAAAAGATTTTCTTTACTTAATCTTGATGTAACAAATGATATTCTTTTACCTTCCGATGAGATTGCAATTTTTGCTATTCCTGTATATTCCGGCAGAGTGCCACAAGTAGTAGGCAATAAAATCAAACATTTTAAAGGAAGTCATACTCCGGCCATTATAATTACAGTATATGGCAATCGTGATTTTGATGATGCACTTATAGAGCTAAATGATATAGTCTCGGCTAATAATTTCTATGTAATATCTGCGGCGGCATTTATTGCCCGGCATTCTATATTTCCAATTGTAGGAAATGGAAGACCTAATGATAATGATATATCTATAATTAAAGATTTCGCAAAAAACAGCTATAATTTTTTACTTAATCCAAATTTTTACTCAACTACTGTACCGCTCAATATAAATGGTAATCATAAATATAGAGAAATAAAAAAAATACCACTTAATCCCAAGACTTCTAATAGGTGCAATCTATGTAATCTATGTGTCAATCAATGCCCGGTACAAGCTATAGATGCAAATAATCCCAAAAAGATTAATAAAAAGCTTTGTATCTCTTGCGCTCATTGTATATCAATATGCCCTATGAAAGCAAAACGTTTTGGGGGATTACTATACCAAATAGCCCAACATAAATTTGCTAAAAAATACTCTTCTCCACAGCAAGCATACATAGTTTATCGTAAATAATTGATTTGTTTTTCTTTTGTTATAAAAAAAAGGTTGCAACCACTTGGTTGCAACCTTTTATTTTTATAGTTTACTATTGCTTATCTAACAATAACCTTAGTAACTTGTCCATCAACTCTTACTAGATATATACCAGCTACACATTGAATATTAGCTTCGTTTGTGCTAATCAATGCGCCACCAATAGTATAAACTTCGATAGATTGGATATTTTCACCAATTACGTTGATTTCACCTACGCCACCAATAACCTTAGCTGTTGCGGTAACACTTGGTTTAGAAACACCTACATACTTCTTAGCAAGGATTTCACCGAAAGCGTAATCAATACTTAGAGTATAAGTATCAGGAACCAACATAAATGAAAAATCATTACCTAATACGAATGGAGCTACAACACCTTCTTTTAATAATTGATTTTGACTAGTAGCACCAATACGACCTGTATTGAATGTTGTCCAATCAGCATCTGTTGCACCTAAAACAGTACTTAAAGCAACAAATCCATTTGCATTATCACTAGCTTTAGCTACTGTGATAAGAGCTGAATATTCGCCTAAGTTAACACCTTCAACAGGTTTAAGAGCATTAGAAGCATCATTAGTCTTCCAATCACCTGCAGTAGAATTCAAATTACCAATAGCATATATTTCTGTTGGATATACATTATCTACTGTATTGAACTCATATGCTGCAATAAATCCACCAGGACAATATTGATAAATAAGTGCGCGAGTGTCAGAAACAACTTGTGCAAATAACCAGTTTGATTGGAATGAGTTAGAAGCTGCAGTTAAGGTCTCTTCATGTTTTACTAAGATAGGATTCTCTTCTGCATTAGTTGCAAGAGCAATTGCAAATCCGTCTTTGTAAGATGCGCTAGCAGTTGTAGGATAAAGGATATATTCTACACCACCCATTGTGAATATAACAGAACCGTTTGATGCATTATGCTCAGGAGTGTTAAAGATATAAGAATCATCACCTGTCTCTCCATCAACTACAATCTTACGAATTGAATTACCAACTGTTCTTCTGTTGTAAATTAAATCATTTTCGCCATAAGGATAAACTACTGTTCCACCGTCAGCAGCTGTTACATTTGTCAAAGGCATTGTAAATGTATTGTCTACATCTTGTTTACCTGCAATAATAGGAACAACTACTACACCTACAAGTCCGGTTGGTGCTATGTATAATTTACCACCTGTTGTTGCATCAAGAACATTTCCACGTACTTTACCAAAGAAGTCGCAACGACCTTCTGGAAGACCTTCTAATGTTACGTCAACCGGAGTTGTACCATCAGCAGGGATAATACGTAATTCTGCTGTACCATTAGCAAACTTGTTAGGGAATGCACCGATACGTACAATTATATTTCCGGCTTCGTCGCTTGTGATATTTGTTCCTTCGCCAGATTCATAAGATTCTTCTAGTTTACCATTATGTGACCAAACTTCAATCTTCTTATCTGCTTTGTTCTGGATATAAAGTTTGCCATTAGCTAATGTAGCTTGACGTGCATCTGCTACTACTGGAAGGCCTTCTGTCATTTTGCGTAATTCAACTAAAGTATATACTGCAGGAACTTCCGGTGCTGTTGATTCACAAAGGATAGTCATTGCATTCATATCAACAGTAACAAGATATTCACCAGCTTTGATATTAAATGCACCTACTGCTTTTTCTAATTTAGCAGATACTTTATTTTTAAGCAATTCGCCATCAACTGCGCAACCATAACGATTAGCATTTAGGACATCCCAATCTGCTGCATTATTACCGGCAGCAAGTTTTGTAGCAAAACCAAATGCACCATTAATTGTGGTAGTGATTGTGTAAATACCTGCAGTTTCAGTTTCTGTCATTTTTGCACCTACGTTAGCTGCCCATTCAGTATTACCAGCAACTTGACCAATAATATAAAGAGGTTTTTCAACTACAACTGGAGCAGGAGCAGTAAATACATATTTAGCAATCATTCCACCCGGACAATATTGGTAAATATTTGCTTGAGTGTCTGAAATAACTTCTGCAAATAACCAGTTTGATTGGAAAGAATTAGAAGCAGCAGCGAAAGTCTCATCATGTTTTACTAAGATTGGATTCTCTTCTGCATTAGTTGCAAGAGCAATTGCAAATCCGTCTTTGTAAGCTGAACTTGTTGATGTAGGATATAACATATATTCTACGCCACCCATTGTAAATACTGAACAACCATTAGCTGCATAGTGCTCAGGGGTGTTAAAGATATAAGAATCATCACCTGTCTCACCTTCAACTACAATCTTACGAATTGAATTACCTGCAGTTCTTCTGTTGTAAATTAGGTCGGTTTCTCCATAAGGATAAACTACTGTTCCACCATCAGCAGCTGTTACAGCTGTCAAAGGCATTGTAAATGTATTGTCTACATCTTGTTTACCTGCAATAATAGGAATAACTACTACACCTACTAGTCCTGTTGGAGCTATGTATAATGTACCACCGGTTGTTGCATCAAGAACATTTCCACGTACTTTACCAAAGAAGTCGCAACGACCTTCTGGTAGACCGTCTAATGTTACATCAACAGCAGCTGAACCATCAGCTGGAAGAATACGTAATTCGGCTGTACCATTAGCAAACTTGTTAGGGAATGCACCTATACGTACAATTATGTTTCCGGCTTCATCACTAGCGATGTTTGTTCCTTCGCCAGATGCAAATGTTTCGGCTGTTTTTCCTTCGGCTGTCCAAACTTCTACTTGCTTATCTGCTTTGTTTTGGATATATAGTTTACCATTAGCAAATGCTGCTTGACGTGCTTCTGCTACTGCTGGTAGACCTTCTTTAATTGTTTTAACCTCAGTCAAAGTATATGGAGATACTGGTTTAGGCTCAGGGATTACAAGACCTTGTTTAGAGCTAGCTTGAGTTACAGCAGTAGCTACATCGCGAGGTAGAGCAAATGTTTTAAACCATTCGCCGCTATTACCTACTATATATAGGTTATCAGCGATATCCCATGCTATATCGTTACAGTTTGTTCCAATAGTTGTAGCAAATTCAAATTTAAGAGTTAATGTTGGTTTACCTGTTTCGTCTTTACCTACAGCATATACACCAACTTGCTTTTTAGCATTAGCAACAGCCAATAAAGTAAAATCTTTATTGAATCTAATACCTGCACCACCGGCTACAATTTCTATGTTACGATAATCTTCTTCACCTTTTGCATTGATGTGAAGAATAGATGGTTGCTCGTCGCTTGGAGTTGCACGGTATTGAACATACCATATACCACCTTCATTATCATAAACTACATTAGTATTGTTTGCTTGGATAGTCCATTGACCGGTAAGCCAATCAATATTTTTTGTAGGAATCTTGTCCCAAGAAGTAGCTGTACCTAGATTATACTCATCTACGCTAAATCCTGAATAAGAGTAACCAATACCTGATTTGTTAGTTTGAAGTAAAAGTAATTGAAGGTTTTCACCTGCACCCTTAACGTCAAATCCAACATTGGCTCTAGAGATAATAGCGCCATCAGTAGTTTTAAGCTCATAAGTTTCCGGATCCACAGTACCTTTAAAGATCTCAGTAAAATCTGCATTAAGATCGGCAGCGTTTACTTCCCATAAAGAGCTGGCAAGACCTGCTTGACGTGTCAAGAAGATACGACCATCTTCAGCGATTCTTATTTTACGAGGGTCATAAGCAGTTCCTGTAGTAGAAAGTGACTCTTCATAAGTAAGCCCACCTTTAAATGCGAATGTACCAGTTTTATTTGGTATTGGATTTAATTGTGGGTCGAATGCATAAATACCTTTACCATCGGCTGCGTTACCTGATTGGTATGTAGCACTTGTAACTGTCATACATTCAGTAACCAAGATACGTCCGAAATAAGGGCTTTCAAAGTTGTTATCAACTGCGACACCTTGTGGGTGATAGAATTGATAAGCTGGAGTCTGTGCAGTAGGAACATCTACCTTAGCACTTGTTACAGAAATTGACCACGATGCATTTCCTGCAGCAAAAGCTGAGGCATCAACTTCTATTGAATGTGAACCTTTCGTAAGAAGATCTCCGGTAAGGTCAACATTGTGTTTTTGGCTATCACTCGTGAAGAAAGTGATAGCTGCACTTTCCGCCACATCATTTAGGGCGTAATTCACAGTTATTTTAGAAGTTCCCTCTCCATAACTAGCAGCCAAGTCGTATGCATAAGCATTCAATGCGCTAGCATGGTTGGAAAATCCTAAAACAGTAATTAGCGCAAAGGCTAAATACAGTAATCGTCTTTTCATTGTTTTTTTTTGATTTAGTTAATAAATAGGGTTAATTCTATCTTTTAATTTTTTGTTATTAATAGTGTTTTTGGCACGACAATTCAAAGGTAAAACTTTTTAATTTAAAAACAAATTTTTAGAACAATAATTATTTAATCAAATTAAAAACTTCATTTCTGACAGTATAAAGACAATTATAATTATTATTGATACGCAATATTATACTGCCAAAATGGCAATAGCAACAAGATTGGCACAAAATATGCTTATACGATAATAGTTAAGAGACTAAAGCTCTAACAACAGATAAAATTATAAACTTATTAAATATTATACATTATGAATATTAAACCATTATCAGACAGAGTTCTAATTGAACCGGCAGCAGCTGAAGAAGTAACAATTGGTGGAATTATAATTCCTGATTCAGCTAAAGAAAAGCCTCTAAAAGGCAAAGTAATTGCGACAGGAAACGGAACAAAAGATGAAGAAATGATAGTGAAAGCAGGCGATACTGTACTTTATGGCAAATATGCAGGTACAGAAATCGAGCTTGACGGAACTAAGTATTTAATGATGCGTCAATCGGACATTTTGGCAATTCTAGCATAAGGAATTACACCTTATTATATATATAACGAAATTTTAAATTTTTGATAGATCATGGCAAAAGAAATTAAATTCAATATTCAAGCTCGTGAAGAGCTAAAAAAAGGTGTCGATGCTTTAGCTGATGCCGTAAAAGTAACACTTGGCCCTAAAGGTCGTAATGTAATTATTGAAAAGAAATTTGGTGCTCCACACATTACTAAAGATGGTGTAAGCGTGGCTCGTGAAATAGAGCTTGAAGACCAATTCCAAAATATGGGTGCACAGCTTGTTAAAGAAGTTGCATCTAAGACAGGCGATGATGCCGGTGATGGAACTACTACTGCTACTGTGCTTGCACAATCAATTGTAAGTACCGGATTAAAGAACGTTGCAGCAGGTGCAAATCCAATGGACTTGAAACGCGGTATTGACAAAGCTGTAGCTAAAGTAGTTGAAGGCATTAAAGAGCAATCACAAGAAGTAGGCGACGATATCGACAAAATCGAAAACATTGCACGCATTTCGGCTAATAACGATACCGAAATAGGTCAACTTATTGCAGAGGCAATGCGCAAGGTTAAGAAAGAAGGCGTTATCACTGTTGAAGAAGCAAAAGGAACCGACACTCGCGTAGAAGTGGTAGAAGGTATGCAATTCGACCGTGGATATATTTCACCTTACTTTGTAACCAATACAGAAAAAATGGAATGTGAGATGGAAAATCCTTACATCTTAATATTCGACAAAAAGATATCGGTGCTTAAAGATATGCTCCCTATTCTAGAATCTTCAGCACAAAGTGGGCGTCCTTTGCTTATCATCGCTGAAGATGTAGACAGCGAAGCTCTTGCCACTCTTGTTGTAAATCGCCTTCGCGGTTCATTAAAGATATGTGCAGTTAAAGCTCCAGGATTTGGCGATCGTCGTAAAGAAATGCTTGAAGATATAGCGATCTTGACAGGTGGAGTAGTAATATCGGAAGAAAAAGGGTTAAAACTTGAGGGTGCAACCATAGAAATGCTAGGACGTGCCGAGAAAGTAACTGTGAATAAAGAAAATACTACTATTGTAAACGGATCGGGCGACAAAGATGCTATTGCTCAACGCGTAGCTCAAATTAAAGCACAAATCGAAACTACAAAATCTGATTACGATAAAGAGAAACTACAAGAACGTCTTGCCAAACTTGCAGGCGGTGTTGCTGTTCTCTATATCGGCGCTCCTTCAGAGGTTGAAATGAAAGAGAAAAAAGACCGCGTCGATGATGCTCTTAGCGCAACTCGTGCGGCTGTTGCCGAAGGTATCGTTCCCGGTGGAGGTATCGCATATATTCGTTGTATCAGCAAGCTAGAAGGAATGAAAGGCGAAAACGATGATGAAACTACCGGTATCGAAATTATAAAACGTGTAATTGAAGAGCCGCTACGCCAAATTGTTGCTAATGCAGGACTTGAAGGTGCAGTGATAGTTCAGAAAGTAAAAGAAGGCACAGGCGACTTTGGTTTCAATGCGCGCACCGATAAATACGAAAACTTCTTTAAATCGGGTGTTGTAGATCCGGCTAAAGTAACACGTGTAGCACTTGAAAATGCAGCATCTATTGCCGGAATGTTCTTAACCACAGAGTGTGTAATTGCAGATAAGAAAGAAGATAATCCAGCCCCAGCAATGCCTGCCGGTGGAATGGGCGGAATGGGTGGAATGATGTAAAATATAATACACCAAATACAAACTAGAGAGGTAAATAGAGAAATCTTTTTACCTCTCTTTTTTTAATTAAATATTAGTTTAAAGCACGTTGTGTATTTCTCACCTGCTCGATGCTCATATTCTAGAGAGCCATCGGAGAGCATCATAATCTTCCTTGACACAGAAAGACCAATTCCGCTACCCTCGTTTTTTGTAGTAAAAAAAGGAACAAACATATTATCTTCAACATCATCTGTTATTTCTTCGCCATTATTAAACATATTAATATAAATGCGCTCTTTCGAATCAATAAATGATTGAATCTTAATTTCCGGCGTCGTTAGACTATTAAAGTTCATACTTTGTATTGCATTCTTAAGTATATTTATAATTACTTGCCTGATTAAAGACTCATCAGCATAAATTAATAAATCGTCGGGTGAAACATCAACATTTACTTTTACTCCGCTTAACTCTTCTGATAATAATAATCTTATATCGCTTATTATCTTAGCCACATAAATCGGCTTAGGATTAGGTGTTGGTAATAAACTAAATTGACGATAAGCATCGACCATCTTCATCATACGATTAGAAATATTTGATATTACATTAATCCCACTTAATACAGCAGGGGAAATATCTTTATTTTCACTAATTATGGCATTACACATAAAATTAATAGGCGCAATACCGTTCATTATCTCATGTGTCAAGACACGCGTCAACTTAATCCATGAATCCAACTCATTTCGATTAATCTCTTGTCGAATATCACCAATAGTAATAACTTTATATATCACATTACTTATATTCACATTATTTGCCCTGACTAACAAATTCATCTCACATTCGTTTATTTTCACAAATAAATACCGGCTCTCAGAATGGTCAATATTGCGCAAAATTTCATCTAACCCATTATATCTCGATAATTGCGACAAATTAGATAATATTTCTAAGTTAAACATCGATAATGTGGTTTCATTACAAGAAATTATCTCAAACTTTTCAGTTAAAACAATAATACTCATCGGAATATTATTAATAATATATCCATAATATTTTTCTTTCTCTTCAAGATTGAATTTCTCGGTCTTTAAAACATCTATAATTTCGTTTAAAGAATTAGATATTCCTTGAATAGTAGAACTATTATTAATAATAAAGGTGAAATCTCTATTTTTTACAGCTTCGGCTAATCTACTAATATTCTTTTCTACTTTACTATAACAGCCATAGCTGCCATAAACAAATAAAATAACAGCTACCGTGGTAAATAATATAATTAATATTGACTTATTTATAATTGCTATTCCCAGTAACACCGAGACAAAAGAAAGAAGCAATAAATAATTAATTAATCTATAATGTAGTTTATATTTCATATCTTTTCATCTTATTATAAAGTGTCTGTCTTGAAATTCCTAATTTTAAAGCTACAAGAGAAAGATTACTTCCATATTTTTCTAACGAAGTAACAATCATTTTTCGTTCCGTACTTTCAATTGTTCCTTCTTCTTCAGGTTTAATTACATTCTATATGCACTATCAACTAATTCTCTCAGATTAAGAGAAATCAATATAAAAAGGCTTATCGGAATATCAAAAAAAAAGATTATACTTTGAGGTAAGTGCTGAATATATAATTGTAAATTTTATTTCATGTATCATGGGGATAGCTCTAAGTACAAGCATTTGTTCCAATTTTATTTTATCATATATTTCTCCACTACAAATTTCAATAATTTATAATCCTGGTATCTTCTCTTTAATAGTGTTTTTGTCTTTATTAATAGGAATACTAATTTCAATACCTATATTCTACATTACCGTAAAAACGCCCATAAACTGTAACATTAAAAAGAACTACGGACTGACAATATACCCAGTTGGAGTATAGGAAATACTGGATCATATAATATGTTAGTTATGACTAAAGGCTGCTTTGATGTATATCAATTTGAAAAGACTAAAAGTATAAAAAAATGTAATAATAAGATTAGCAATTACTATTATATAAACGAAATTGGTCATAAGCAATACCCCAACGACACAATTGGTGCTATAATACCCTTTTCTACCGACAATATCATTCAAATTGCAGGATATATAAAAGATTTTAAATATAAAAGTCTTAGAGAACCCATTGAGCCGTTAGCAATATACATCACCGATAATTATACGATGACATATATTAATATAAGAATAAGCTCAGACTTCGATCAAGAATGCGTAAAAGAAAGTATTATCAAAACAATTAATTCCATACAACCTGAATTTCATCATAATATAAGAAATTATTATGATGAAATTCCTATCACTTATTGTCAAGAATTTCAAAACATACAACTTATTATTTTATTATCATTAATATCTATATTTATTGCATTTTCCGGAATCATCGGAATAGTATTAACAGATCGACAATCCATAATATATGAAATAAATATACGCAAAATATATGGTGCCGAAAATATGCAATTATTTATAAGTTTAAGTTCAAAGTATACTAAATTAATAAGTATCGCATTAATCCCGGCTCTTACTATTTCGTTCTACACAATTAATTCTTGGCTTAATCTTTTCTATTATCATATATCGATGCCAATATCATCATTAATTATTGGCATAATAATTATTTATGCAGCATTTTGTATTTTAATTGCGATGCAAATTGTTATAATTATACATAATTGCAAGCATAAACGATAGTTTATTGCATATTTATTTATTATTACTACATTTTATTTCATTATTTACTTGTATATTCAAAAAAAAGTATTTATATTTGCAGTGTCATTAAAAATAAAAACAATATGGACGAATCGAAGAAATTTCTTTTACAAGAAAAAGACATACCAACTGCATGGTATAACATTATGGCTGAGATGAAAAATAAGCCAAGACCATTCCTAAATCCTGCAACAAAAGAGCCAATGAAAGCAGAGGATTTCTTCCCTCTATTTTCACAAGAAGCATCTCGCCAGGAAGTTAATGATAAAGATTCATGGATAGAAATACCTGATGAAGTAAGAGAAATGTATAAGATATGGCGTCCCACCCCACTTGTAAGAGCTAGAGGATTAGAAAAATATTTAGATACACCGGCACATATATATTTTAAGAACGAAAGTGTAAGCCCGGTAGGCTCTCACAAACTTAATTCGGCTATTCCTCAAGCATATTATTGCAAAAAAGAAGGAATAACAAACATTACGACAGAAACAGGTGCCGGACAATGGGGAGCTGCTCTATCTATGGCGGCAAAACATTTCGGAATTGAGTTGGCAGTATATATGGTAAAGATTTCATATAATCAAAAGCCTTATCGCCGTTCAATAATGCAAACCTATGGAGCGGAAGTGATTGCATCACCAAGTATGTCGACTAAAGCCGGACGAAAGATTATAACCGAGCATCCCAATTATCAAGGTTCGCTAGGCACAGCAATCAGTGAAGCTGTGGAATTAGCAATGAATACTCCAAATTGTAAATATACACTAGGGTCAGTATTAAACCACGTCGCTCTTCATCAGACTGTAATAGGACTTGAAGCAGAAAAGCAAATGGAAATGGCTGGAGAATACCCCGATGTAATAATAGGTTGTTTCGGTGGCGGAAGTAATTTCTCAGGAATATCATTCCCATTTATGCGCCACAACTTTACTGGCGAACGTAATACTCGATTTATCGCAGCCGAACCGGCATCTTGCCCTAAATTGACTCGCGGAGTATTCCAATACGACTTTGGCGATGAAGCCGGCTACACCCCGTTAATTCCAATGTACACACTAGGGCATAACTTTGCACCTGCAAATATTCACGCCGGAGGGCTTCGTTACCACGGAGCAGGATCAGTTGTAAGCCAATTAAAACAAGATAAGCAGATGGAAGCTGTCGATATACCTCAACTAGAGACTTTTGAAGCAGCAACGATATTTGCACGTACTGAAGGAATCATTCCTGCGCCCGAATCTTCTCACGCCATTGCATCGGCAATTCGTGAAGCTAAAAAAGCAAAAGAAGCAGGAGAATCGAAGGTCATTTTATTTAATCTTTCGGGACACGGACTGATAGACATGGCTTCATACGATAGATATTTAGCAGGCGACTTGACTAACTATGAGGTAACAGAAGATCAAGTAGAAGAAAATACAAAAGGACTTGAGAAATTAATTTAATATAGTTATATTTATTTCTTAAATCGGGAGATTGCATTAATAATGTTATCTCCCGATTTCTATTTTTCAAGATTAATTTTCAAAATTCACACCAATATAATAGTATACAAAAAAGCAAAGTCCTAACATTTCTAAAATGATAGGACTTTATTACTTTTGGAGATTGAGATTTTACTTTTTAGCAGCTTCCAAAGATTCTTTACGGAATGCTTTCATAAGTTTTTCTAGTTCCAACGAAGCTTTGCGAGCACGAGTTCCGGCTGCCTTGTTTCCATTTTCAATTTGAGCAGTAGCATCTTTTTTGAAAGCCTCTGATAAAGCCTCAAATTTCGCCATTAATTCTTTCATCAGTGTTTGTATTTAAAGTTAGACATAAAATAATTGAAAACAAATATACAAATTATTTATTTAGTAGATAGCTAAACATGTTTTTTTTTCAAAAAAAATTCATTTTTTCTTCAATTTAGCTCTAAAATTCTCTAAATTGGCATCAAAAGAGAATAAATTATCAATTTTCAAAAAAAAACTTGTAATTAATCAGCATAAGAATGGATTAGAATCTCGCTCATATATTATAGTTGTAGTGTCTCCGTGTCCGGGACACACCAAAGTTTCATCAGGTAAAATTAAAATTTTATTTTTAATTCCATCTACTAGAGAATTATAATTGCCACCCGGCAAATCTGCCCGTCCTATGCTGTGAGCAAAAATTATATCCCCCGGAAAAAGTACCGAAGATGTAGATGAATAGTAAGCTAATCCACCGGGCGAATGTCCGGCTACCTTAATCACTACTAACTCATCATCTCCAATCTTAATTTTATCCCCATCATTTAATATTTTCTCTATTCTTATAGCATTGATGTTGATATTAAGTCCAAACATTTGCGATTGCTCAACAAGCCTATCACCTAAAGCATTTTCTTCAACCGAGCATTCGGGCTTTAATCCATAATGCGACATTATGTGATTTACGCCCAACACATGATCGATATGCAAATGTGTCAACAGCAAATGCGTCAATGTTAGTTTATTTTCAATTAGAAAATCATCAATGGCTTTAATTTCTTTATCGTTATACATTCCGGGGTCAATTATTGCAGCTTCAAATGAATTTTGACACCAAATAATATAAGTATTTTCGCCAAATGGATTAAATACAAATCTTGACACTTTCATAATATAAATATGTTATAATTGAACATATATTATTTTCTTTGTTTTAAAAAAGTCCTCTTTAAAGTACGTTTTTAAGTCGGTTTCTAATACAGGGAATTTTACACTGCATATTTCATCAGATAGCTCTCCCCCTTTAAGACATATCAGTCCATTAGGTATTGAATGAACACTTTCTTTCGATACGAGATTCCTAACTAACGGAACTAGTTCATCCAGCCTCATAACTGCCCTACTTACTATAAAATCGAACCTTCCTTTCACTTCCTTAATATCGCCATGTTGGATCGAGACGTTAGTCAATCCTAATTGATTAGCAATATCTTGAGCAACCTTTAGTTTTTTGCCAATACGGTCGACCAGAAGAAATGACACATTCGGGAACATTATTGCTAAAGGTATTCCGGGAAAACCTCCGCCCGACCCCATATCAAGTACCTTTGAATTATCTTTAAACTCAATAAACTTTATGATGCTTAATGAATGTAAGATATGATTTATATATAGATTCTGAATATCTTTACGCGATATAACATTAATTTTATCATTCCATTCGGGATATAAAACTCCTAATTTCTCAAATTGTTCAGTCTGTAATGGAGTAAGAGCCGGGAAATAAGATTTTATAGTTTGCATTAATTTATTCTTTTAGATATTTTGTAAACATATTTTCTTCATTGCCAAATAAAGGTTGTAAATCATTGTAAGATAAAAATATCTTTGTCTCTCCCAAGCTGAAACAACCTATTTCTAATGGTAAGAAATTCCAAGTTATACCTTTTTCATCTATGTAGAAATTATTATTAGCCATTAAGTTATCTAGATTGAAGTAGCCCAATTCTATTAAATCTTTTTCATCTTTGACTTTATTAATCTCTAATAATTTGACCTTTAGCATATCGCTAATTCTAGATATATCTTCCTCATCAAAAATATCATTTAACTTAATCACCATCATTTGGTTCAAATCAATATTAAAATATTGTCGTTCTATCTGTTGCGATTCTGTGTTGTTCTTTATTATTCGCTCTCGACAAATCGATAATAATTCATTTTGATTAAACACTGAATATATATTTATTCCAGCCGTAAGACTAGCTGAGTATTCTATTTTATCACATTCTGATTCCGATTCAGAAATATCATCAGTATAAGTCTGTGCATATTTTGACAACATACTCATAGAATAAATATGTAATAATTGCGAATTAGTTTGATTAGCCGAATCTACGCCCAAAATTACAGAAGAATATAGCCTTTTTAAATTATTTGTCTTTGCCTCATTTTTATAAAATTGTGGAAACTCAGCATTTAATATTACTTTGACAATTCCTTTGGAATTATCGCTAATAATATAATTCATAGAATCGCACATAGTTTGTGTTACAAATTCCACTGAATCACGTGTCTGCCCCTCATTGGTAGCAACTGATTTACAGGAGTTTAGCACAAATAGCAGCTCTACTGCCATAAAAAATAATATGTATTTTGACTTCATTACAGCTACAAAAAATATATGATGTTATAAAAGTACATTAAATTATTTATTTACAAAATAGATGACATTCAATTTTTTATTACGATATTCGCAAAACAATAAAAAAGTTATGGTAGAAATAGGAAAATACAATAAGCTTCCGATTCTGAAATTTGTAGATTTCGGAGCATATCTTGATGCCGGAAACGGAATTGAAATATTACTTCCCCTCCGTTATGTCGACGATAACATGTCGATTGGCGACGAAGTAGACGTTTTTATTTACAACGACTCAGAAGACAGATTAGTGGCGGTTACCGATACACCAATTGGAGTGGTAGGAGAATTTGCTTTTTTAAAAGTTTCGCAAGTTAATTCAATCGGTGCTTTTCTAGATTGGGGATTACCAAAAGACCTATTAGTACCATTCAGAGAGCAAAAAGTAAGAATGGAAAAAGGGCGTTACTATCTCGTATATATCTATCTTGATGACAATACAAAACGCATCGTAGCATCGGCGAAACTTGATAAATTTCTCGACAACACAATTGCTAAATACGAAATAGGAGAAACTGTAGATATTATTATTAATAAACGCACCGACCTCGGTTATAAAGTTATCATTAACAACCTACATTGGGGTATGATATATCACAATGAGATATTCACTGATATAAATATTGGCGAACATCACACAGCCCATGTGAAATCGGTAAGAGATGATGGAAAAATAGATTTAGTTCTAGGAGCCAAGTGTAAAGAAAGAACTAATTCACTATCTGACAGTCTATTAGAATATATGTGCGAGCGCGATAATTTTATGCCATTTAACGACTCTTCATCACCCGAAGACATAAGAAATACATTTAATTGTAGCAAAAAAGATTTCAAAAAAGCTATTGGACATCTTCTAAAAAAAGACAAAATAGCTATTACAGATAATGGCACAATTATCAAATAAGAAATTAATTAATTAATTAATTAATACATTCTTATATAACAATAGCCGATAAATTTTAATTATGAACGTTATCGGCTATTCGTATTTTAAGATTCAAACAGTAAATATGAATAATCAGTAGATTATCGCTTATTTTTTGCTCCTAAACTTTTCTATTAGTATCTTTGTAAATACAAATTATCACAATATGGATTCTAAACAATTCGCTAAGAAATTATCTGAAAAGACAGGGAAAACCAATCAAGAAATCGACTTAATGATCGACGGACTGGTAACCGTGATTAAAGATAAATGCGCTAAGATGGACTCTATCGCAATACCTAGCTTTGGTACTTTTGAACCTAAGAAACGATTAGAGCGCATAAATACGCACCCTTCTTCGGGCAAAAAAATACTTATTCCACCCAAAATATCTCTTTCATTTAAAGCTAGTTCTGTCCTCAAAAACAAGCTACGTCCGGATAAATAGAATATACCAATATGGATAACATATAAGTAAAAAGAGATGAACAATAAAATATCGTATCAAGAATTAATAGAAACAATATCGCAAAATTGCGACATATCAAAAAAAGTATGCGAATCTTTTTTTAAAGATTTCTTTGCCATTATTGAAGAAAATCTTACAGCCGGAAAATCTGTTAAGATCAAACGGCTAGGAACTTTTAAGGTTACCACTTCTGAGCCTCGTAAAATAATAGAGGTGAATAGTGGTCAAGAAATGGAAATCCCAGCCCAGAATAAAGTATCTTTTATTCCCGACAAAGAAATAGCTGACGCAGTAAATATCGCCTTTGCCGGATTTGAAACTGTAACATTAGACGATTGCAATGATGATATCATAATTCAATTAAACAATTCAGAATGTATAGATAAAGAGGATAATACAAACAGCATTCTTCCTCCCCCTATACCCACCACCAATAACGAAACAAATATCAATAATACAGAAACCGCCGAAAACGACAATGTAGACATTGCCGAAGATACACAACCCGAAATACTAGATAGCATACCACAAGAAGAAGGCACAGAGACACTAAACAATCAAGAAGAATTAAACAATCAAGAAGCCGATATGATAGAAAATGAGGACGAGCAACTCAACAACGATGACAAAAAAGGAAATAATAAATTCGCTAAAGGTTTCTTCTGGGGATTTATAAGTGCAACATGCTCTTTAAGCATTCTACTAATAATAGTATCTCAATTTATCGGATTACCAATGATTATTAATAATTATTCATCTGATATTAAAACAGATACAATTGCCGAGGCTAAAATAACAAACGCACAAGCCACAAAAATACAGGCAGAGGCCGACTCATTTGCTATATTATCCAAAGCAAAAGAATTAAAAGTAAAAGTAAAACTCGACACTATTGGTAAAAATAGATTTCTAACCACTATGGCTCGCGAAAATTATGGCGACTACAACTTTTGGGTATATATATACGAAGAGAATAAAGACATTCTCAAAAATCCAAACAAAATAAAACCCGGAACAGTTGTTATTATCCCCGACGCTAATAAATATAACATTGATAAAAACAATCCAGAAAGCTTAATTGAAGCAAAACAAAAGGCTTATCTGATTTTCAAAAAATTCGAATAACATTACATCTTATTAGTTGCCATATCTGCTTAAGCTCATATAACGGTTGAATATTCTAACTATTAATATAAAAAATTAACAGTTAGAATTAACATATATCTTTAGATTAATAATATATTTGCACCACGAGAAAGCGATGATAAATACATCGCAATAAATTACGATAAAATATAAAACATAATAATTAAATAGAAAACACTATGAGTGAATCTGTTAATATCCGCGAATTAAATGATTTGATTGAAAGTAAAAGTGGCTTTGTAAAACTCATAACAAAGGGAATGGATCAGACTATTGTTGGTCAGAAGCACTTAATCGACACTTTGTTAATTGCCCTTCTTGCTGATGGGCATATTCTCCTTGAGGGTGTTCCTGGACTAGCAAAGACTCTAGCAATAAAAACTCTAGCACAGCTTATCGATGCAAAATACAGCCGTATACAATTTACTCCCGACCTACTTCCAGCCGACGTTATCGGTACTATGGTATACAGTGTTCAAAAGGAAAAATTTGAAGTAAAAAAAGGCCCTATTTTTGCTAATTTCGTACTAGCCGACGAAATCAACCGAGCTCCGGCTAAAGTTCAAAGTGCATTACTTGAAGCAATGCAAGAACGACAAGTAACAATTGGCGACCAGACATTCATTCTCGACAAGCCATTCCTAGTTATGGCAACACAGAATCCAATAGAACAAGAAGGAACTTATCCACTTCCAGAAGCACAAGTCGACCGTTTCTTAATGAAAGTAGTTATTGGATATCCAAATAAAGAAGAAGAAAAACAAATAATTCGACAAAATATACAATCGGCATTTACCGAAATACAAAAATTAGTAAGTATCGAAGATATTCTAGAAACAAGGAAAATAGTAAAACAAATATATATCGATGAAAAAATAGAAAAATATATAGTCGACATAGTATTTGCTACACGTTTCCCTGCCGATTGCGGGCTTAACGATTTGACAAGTATTATTTCATTTGGCGCATCTCCTCGTGCATCAATTAGCTTAGCCCTTGCAGCACGCGCATTCGCATTTCTAAAAGGTCGTGGCTATGTAATTCCCGAAGACGTAAGAGCTGTAAGCCACGACGTATTACGTCATCGTATTGGTCTTTCTTACGAAGCCGAAGCTAATAATATTATTTCAGACGAAGTAATTAGCGAAATTCTTGATAAAATAGCCGTACCTTAATTTCAATACGTTATCAAAGGCTGCTAATTAATAAGCCATGATAAAAGCATATAGTCATTAACGGTTAAAACTATTATTAAGTAATGGATTCAAATGAGCTATTAAAGAAGGTTCGCAAAATCGAAATAAAGACAAAGGGTCTGTCTCAAAATATCTTTGCAGGAGAATACCATTCGGCATTTAAAGGTAGAGGTATGACATTCTCTGAAGTCAGAGAATACCAATATGGCGATGATATTCGCGACATTGATTGGAATGTTACGGCTCGCCATAACCGTCCCTATGTGAAAGTATATGAGGAAGAGCGGGAATTAACCGTAATGCTTCTCATTGACCTTTCGGGTAGTAAAAACTTTGGTGCCGAAGGGGTTATAAAACAAGAGATGATGGCAGAGATAGCTGCTACTATTGCATTCTCAGCTATTCAAAACAATGATAAAATTGGAGTAATATTTTTCTCCGATAAAATAGAAAAATTCATTCCACCCAAAAAAGGGCGAAAGCACATACTACTAATAATCAGAGAATTGCTTGACTTCAAGCCCGAGAACAAAGACACAAATATTGTCAACGTTCTTGAATATCTTACCGATGCAATAAAGAAACGTTGCACAACCTTTTTGATTTCCGACTTTATCGACACTCACGACTACTATAAAGCATTATCAATAGCAAATAGAAAACATGATGTTACTTCTATTCAAGTATACGATAAGCGAGAAGGACAATTACCCAACGTAGGGCTAATGAAAGTCGTTGATGCCGAGAGAGGATTAGAAAAATGGGTAAATACTAGTTCTTCAAAGGTAAGACAAGTATATAACAAATGGTGGTATGAACGTCAGCAATATATGAATACTACCGCACAACGATGTAAAGTAGAATTGGTATCAATTGCTACCGATGAAGATTATGTTAAAGCCCTAATGGGACTATTTAAAAAACGCGGTTTAAGATGAAGCATATAATAAAATATTCAATCTTACTATTAGCTTTAATTTCTTTTTTGCCACAAAATATCGTAGCAAAGACGACAATTCAAGCTAAATTAGATTCTGTGGCAATATTAATGGGAAAACAAACAGTCTTACGCTATCAAATAGTTGAAGACAAAGGTAAAGAAGGCATGCTTCTGATAGAAAACCCTAAATTAATTGCACCAAATGTTGAAATTATCGGACAGCCTAAAAGCGACACTACAGATTTAGACAATAACCGAATCCAAATAGATCGAGCCTACATAATTCAATCTTTCGACTCTGGTATTTGGGAAATTCCTGCTGCTAAATACATCATAGGACGAGACACGGTCGTCTCTAATAAACTAAATCTTAAAGTCGTTCCGGTGGCAACGGATTCTTTAAAAACAATTCATGACTACAAGACTGTCGAAGAAGCTCCATTCTTCATATTCGACTATATCCCCGATTTCATTTATAATTATTGGTGGGTATATTTTATTGTTATTATTTTAGTAGTCTTAGGTATTATTATTTATTCAAGATCAAAGAAAGGAAAACCTATATTAAAGCCTAAAAAGAAAGAAATTCCTCCTTACGAAGAAGCTGTTGGAGCGCTTAAAGCACTTAAAGCAGCTAAAATGTGGCAGGCTGGTCAAGAAAAAGAATATTACACCCGACTTACAGATATTCTTAGACAATACATTGATCGTCGATTCAAGATAAATGCTATCGAAATGACATCGTCGCAGATAATAGATACTCTAAAAAGAAATGACGAAACTAAAGCAGTAAATGAACAATTGAAATTAATTCTTGAGATTGCCGACTACGTGAAATTTGCCAATATTCGACCACTCCCCGATGACAACGAAGCTGCATTCAATAGAGCAGTAAACTTTGTTGAAGACACACGACCTGTAATTAAGGTAGAAGCCGAAAATGAAATAGCAAATAAAGAGATTAAGAATAAAAATAAACAAAAGAAATAAAAAAATATACGGAAAATGACATTCGCAAATCCTCAATATTTCTGGTTGTTCTTAGTCTTCATTCCAATCATTATATGGTATGTAATTAAGAACAAAAAAGCTAATCCGACAATTCTTGTATCGTCGACTATGCCTTTCGACAAATTGCCGACTTCATGGAAGGTGTATTTACGACACGCTATGTTTGCCTTTAAATTAGCTGCGATTGGATGCTTAATAATTATTTTGTGCCGACCTCAGACTCGCGACCGCTGGCAGACATCGGAAACCGAAGGTACTGATATTGTAATAGCACTCGATGTGTCGACAAGTATGCTTGCACGCGATTTTAAGCCCGATAGGTTTGAGGCCGCTAAAGAAGTTGCATCGCACTTTGTTACAGGGCGTGAAACCGACAACATAGGTATTGTTATATTTTCAGGCGAGAGCTTTACTTTAGTGCCTATGACTACAGATAAGGGGGTATTAATTAATTACATTCAAGATATTAAAATGGGTATGCTTGAAGATGGTACAGCAATTGGCGACGGTCTAGCAACAGCTATTAATCGAATTAAAGCCGGAAAAGCTAAATCAAAGAGCATCATTCTACTCACCGACGGCTCAAATAACACTGGTATAGTAGCACCCCTAACCGCAGCTGAAATAGCAAAAAAAATTGGTGTTAAAATTTATACAATAGGAATTGGAACAAACGGAAATGCCCTTTACCCGGTAGGCTACAATTTCTATGGTAAAATGGAATACCAATCATTACCCGTTGTAATAGATGAAATGACTCTAAAGAAAATTGCGGCAACTACCGGAGGTACATACTTCAGAGCTACCGACAAAAATACTTTAAAGAATATTTTCGTTGAAATTGACAAACTGGAAAAGACCCAAATGGACGTTAAACAATTCAGCCATACAGAAGATAATTATATGCCTTGGGCTATATTACTCTTGATTATCGTATGCTTTGACATTATTGTAAGAAACACCATTTTGAGAAATATTCCATAATAATATTATTATTTTATGTTTAGTTTTGCAAATCCAGAAGCTTTATATTTACTACTATTAATACCTATATTAATAGCAATATTCATATTCTCTCGCTACTCAAGAACAAATAAATTGAAACGTTTTGGCAACCCTAATGTAATTAAGGAACTTATGCCCGATGTCTCTATTTATAAACCGTGGATTAAAATTTCGCTAGCAATCTTTGCTGTTATGATGATTATTATTATAATAGCCCGTCCACGAGCCGGCTCAAAGGAACAGACGGTTAAAGTTAAAGGTATTGAAGTAATGATTGCTCTAGATGTATCTAATTCGATGCGAGCATCGGCATCCGATGATAGAAATGGTGTATCTAGACTTCAAAAATCAAAATTAATGCTTGAGAAACTAATCGACAAACTTGATAATGACAAAGTCGGATTAATTGTCTTTGCAGGAAATGCCTACACACAACTTCCAATAACCTCCGATTTCGTGTCGGCAAAGATGTTTCTTAATAGTATAAATACTAATATGGTATCTACACAAGGTACAGCCATCGGTACAGCCATAAAACTTGCGATGAATTCATTCACACCAAATGAAAATTCACAAAAGGCAATTATAATAATTACTGATGGTGAAAATCATGAAGACGATGCCGTAGGAATGGCAAAAGAAGCAAAAGATAAAGGAATACAAGTTAACGTTATAGGTATAGGATCGGTTAAAGGATCACCTATTCCACTTAATGGCAATAATGAATTTCTAAAAGACGATAATGGAAATATAGTTACAACATACCTGAACGAGAAAATGGCACAAGAAATTGCCTTAGCTGGTGATGGCGAATATGTATCGGCAAACGAGAATAATGCAATAGGAGAAATCGACAACAAATTAAAAACTCTGGCAAAAGCTGATATGGAGAAAATCGTGTATAGCAAGCACGATGAACAATTCCCTGTATTTGCATGGATAACTCTTATTATCTTAATAATCAATATTTTTGTACTAGATCGCAAAATTTCATGGCTCAAAAACATTAATTTCTTTAGTAAAGATGACAAAAAAATTAAATAAATACATATTTACTCTTATAATTACTCTTCTTGCTAATGGAATGCTACTGGCAGCTCCGGAAAATAAGAAAGAAGAAATTAAAACAATTAGAACTGAGCGAAATTATATTCGCAAAGGGAACGAAATGTATAATGCTAAAAGATATGCAGATGCCGAAGTGGAATATCGCAAAGCACTACAAGAAAATAAAGATTCGGAAATAGGAATGTATAATCTTGCCACTGCTCTAATCAGACAAGCCGCACCTAACGACGATCCTAACGACAAAAAGAGTCCAATTTCTCAAGCTAGAACCCTACTAAACGACTTAACATCGATAGGGAAAAATACATCACTCATGTCTAAAGCATTTTATAATCTTGGAAATATGGATTTTAATAAAGAAGATTATGGAAAAAGCATTGAAATGTATAAAAGCGCACTTCGTCTGAATCCAAACGATGAGCAAGCTCGTCAAAATTTAAGGCTGGCTCAGAAAAAACAGCAGCAACAACAACAACAAAATAAGGATAATAAAGACCAAGACAAGCAACAAGACAAAGACAAACAACAGAATCAAGACAAACAAGATAAAAAAGATCAAGACAAAAAAGATCAAGATAAGCAACAACAACCTCAAAATAATAATCAACAAAACAAAGAGGACAAAAAAGAGAAACAAGAGCCTCAGCAAGCCACCGGTAGCCCGGATAATAGCGAGCAAATTCTTAATGCAGTACAAGACAATGAAAAAGGTACACAACAAAAGATAAATGCTGCTAGAGCTAAAGAACAAGAAAACGAGCGACGTCGCACTAAAAATCAATGGTAGAGAAATTAATTAACAATAACAAGAAAATGAAACGACTTAGCAATAATAGATATATAGTCTTATCACTATTATTATTATCAACATTATTTTGCTATGCGCAGAATGCATCATTCTCTGTACAAGCTCCGCACCAAGTAATTAAAGGAAATAAATTCCAAGTTACATATATCCTTCGTAATGCTGAAGGCAGCGGATTGAAAACTAGCGAAATTGGTGGAGCTACAAAACTATACGGACCATCGACTTCTACATCTTACAGCCAACAATGGATAAACGGAGTGAGCTCGAGTAGCTCATCTCAAGAATATACAATCGTATACCGAGCCGATAAAGTTGGTAAATATAATGTTGCAGGAGCTACAATAATTGTTAATGGGAAAACTATTAAATGTAATGGATTTACCCTCGAAATTTTACCACCCGATAAGACAGCATCAAATTCAAGCAATCAATCACAAAGTGTGCAGATTGATAATATAAATTCACAAGCGTCATCAAAGAATGTAAACGCCAAAGATTTATTTGTGAGGATTATATTATCTAAGCCCTCTGTTTATGAACAAGAAGCGACTGTATGTACAATAAAATTATACACCAAATATCAAATAAGCCAATTTATGGCTACTTTACAGCCTTCATTTAATGGATTCCTAATTGAAGACCTACCAATCACAGCACAGCTTAATAGCATAGAAAATGTGAATGGTGAGAATTATATGGTGGCCGAGTTAAAAAGATGTATACTATACCCCCAACAATCGGGTAAACTGACAATAACATCAGGAAATTATGACCTCACTGTAATACAATACGAGGAGCATAGATCTATGTTTGGAATTATTCGTCAGCCAGTTGAGAAACAATTGAAAGTGAAATCGAACCAAGGATCGGTTAATGTAATGGCTCTTCCTCAACCTAAACCAGCAAGTTTCAACGGAGCAGTGGGCGATTTTAAAATATCATCAAAACTTAACACAAACAAGTTTAAGACAAATGAAGCCGCAACATTTTCTTTTAACATCAGCGGTACAGGAAATATCAAATACGTAAAGTCTCCAATCGTAAACTTCCCTTCACAATTCGAAGTATACGACCCACAATCGACAGTTAACGCAACACCTTCAGGAAGTAATATGAGCGGAACAACAAAATGGGAATATACATTCATCCCTCAATTTGTAGGCGAATTTACCATTCCCGAAAGCCATTTTACTTATTTCAATCCAGCATCAAAGAAATATATTACACTTACCACCGAAGCATATAAATTTAAAGTAGCAAAAGGTGCAAATGTGGCGACTTCAACAGACAAGAAAAATATAATTCAAAAGAATACCGATATACTACACATAAAGACAGGGGATCTAAACCTCAACAAAGATTTTAAATTCATAATATCATCTCCTATATATTGGCTATTGTATATACTACCTATTGCTATACTGATTTCTATCATGATAATGTATAGAAAGACACTAAAAGCTAGATCGAATATTCAATTAATGAAGAATAAGAAAGCTGGTAAAATTGCTAAAAAACGCCTAAAACTAGCTAAATCTTATATGATACAGCACGAAAGTTCCAAATTCTATAACGAATCGCTCAAAGCTATTTGGGGCTACCTCAGCGATAAATTAGGAATACCGGTGTCGAATCTTAACAAAGAAAATATTGCAAATGAACTAGAAAAATATGGAGCAAGTAAAGAATTAATTAGCTCTATTCTAGACACACTTAACGAATGCGAATTTGCACAATATGCGCCCGAACAGACAGATGCCAAGATGGAATCTATATATTCAACAATAAGTGATATAATGGACAAACTCGAAAGCACTAAGAAATTATAGAACAATGAAAAAGATATATATACTATTAACAATATTCGTAGCGAGCAATTGTTTCTATCTAATAAGCAATGCTCAAAGCCTCTCATCAAAAGCTGAGGCAGCCTACACAGCCGATAATTATATCGAAGCTCAACGACTTTATCTTGAAGCCGAGAAAAAAGAAGGAATATCTAGTGAATTATTTTTTAATATAGGTAATACCTATTATCGACTTGGAAATAAAGGAAAAGCCATATTATATTATGAGCGCGCACTTAATATTGACCCTTCTAATGAAGAAGCAAGGACTAATCTTGAATTTGTAAATTCTAAAATAGTAGATAAGACTGATGTCGACGAAGCAAATATAATTATTAAATCTTTTCAAGACATTCGCAACATAATGACTTCAAACAATTGGGCAATAATAGCGATAATTCTTTTTATATTGTTGCTTTCGGCAATTGCTCTATATGTATTTGCAACATCTGTACTTGCACGAAAAGTAGGATTTTTCGGAGGCTTTGCTCTCGCAATTCTTGTAATAATAACAAACTATTATGCATTCTCTTCACGAAACAAAGTTGAGAATCGGCACTACGCCATTATAACGACACAATCTGTAACTCTCAGCACATCCCCGAGAATACCAAAAGACAAAAGTGAAGAGGCATTTATACTCAACGAAGGCACTAAGATATACATACTCGATTCTGTCGACAATAAAACTAACGGAAAGATAGAACGTTGGTATGACATCAAAGCAGACGACACCCATCGAGCGTGGATAAAAAAAGATAATATTGATATTATCTAAAATTAAAAATTTATGATAGAGCTATTAAATTACTACGATACACAGATATTTACCTTTTTCAATTCATTCCACAATCTGTTTTTCGACTATTTTATGTGGATGATTTCAGGAAAATCGACATGGTATCCATTATATGGAGTATTAATTGCAATACTATTTTTTAAAAACTGGAAACAAGCAATATTGATTATAATCCTTACAACTTTATGTATCACAATTGCCGACCAGACTTCGTCAACAATAATTAAAGAAATAGTAGAGCGATTCCGCCCATCTCATAACATAGCTCTTGAATCTACAATTCATTTAGTGAATGATTATCGTGGAGGCCCTTTTGGTTTCGTTTCTAGCCATGCTGCTAATACATTTGCTTTTATAACACTATTTACTCTCGTTTTTAAGAATAAATACTTTACAATAATCGGAATTATCTGGGCTGTACTTGTATCTTATAGCCGATTATACTTAGGCGTACACTATCCGGGCGACTTAATTGGTGGAACAATAATTGGCATTTGCTCGGCATTATTTTGCTATTATTTATATCAACAAGCTAGACGAATAAAAATACTAGAAATTCCAATACAGACACCATTTAAACACATTTATGTAAATGGAGCCACTATCGCAATAATAGTTAATATCCTATTAGTTACCATCAGCTCAATATTTATGTTTTACGGCATATAAAATTTATACGTTTTTATTTGGTTAATCAAAAGTTATTGGATAAATTTAGACCAAACTTAAATAACATATTATTAACATAAAAAACAATAGTATCATGACAAAAACAATTTCATTTAATGAGCTTCGTCGTATCAAAGACAGCTTACCTACTGGTTCAATGCACAAAATTGCCGACCAACTGAATGTTACTGTTCAAACCGTTAGAAATTATTTCGGTGGTACTAACTATGAGTTCGGTAAAAATTGTGGGTTACATATTGAGCCAGGACCTGATGGAGGAATCGTTGTACTCGATGACACATTAATTTATGATATGGCTCTCGAAATACTTGAAAAAGAGGAGAACAAAGAATAATAAATTTACGTTTACTTATTAGTAATAACTATATTTTTATTAAAGATGCCGGATAAAGGAAAATTAATAACGTTAGCAATTCACACATACGAACAGGCCTTATTACTAAAGGCGTTACTCGAAAAGAATGGCATTACTTCAACAATACACAATGTCAATCTAGTTAAACCTGTAATATCGTCTGGAGTTAGAGTTCGTATTTACGAAGAAGACCTTCCTTTGGCATTAAAAATCATTGAAGGAGAACCTGATAAGGTCGATATCGAATCGATAAAACATGCAGAAATAAATGCACCAAAGATTCTTATTCCTATCGACTTTTCTGATTATTCACTTAAAGCATGTTCTGTAGGTTTTGACTTTGCCAACAAATTAGGTGGTAAAGTCATTTTATTACACTCGTATATTAGCACAAACTACTCCGGTAGCCTTCCTTTTAACAGCGACGGATATAGTTCCGAAATTATTAATATTGAAGATGATGAAGAGCTTGACAAAGCCATACACGCTAAAATGAATAGCTTTGCCACAAAGATTAGAGAATCGATAGCCAATAAATCATTAAAAAAAGCGGAATTTAGCACTGTAATAGCCGAAGGTGTTCCTGAAGATGCAATACTAGAATATGCTAAGCAGATAAGATCTCATTTAATAATTATGGGTACTCGAGGAAAAGACAAAAAGGAAATAGATCTTATTGGTAGTGTAACAGCTGAGGTATTAGATGCAGGAAAATTCCCGGTATTTACAGTTCCCGAAAATATATCGCTCAATAATATAAGCGATATAAAGAGAGTAGTTTTCTTTAGTAATCTGTATCAAGAAGATTTAATATCACTAGATATTTTTATTAGGCTATTCTGCGATAACAAATTAGATGTTACTTTAATTCCTATCTTAGAAAAGAAAATAACTAATATCGAACAACGCAACGAAGCTGTGCTTGACTATTGTAATTTGCACTATCCTAATTTCACATTTAGTATTAAGACTTTTGCTGATACAAAGTTTCTCAATGATTTCGAAAAATATACTATTAATAATAACATCGACTTGATTATTATTCCGAATAAAAAGCGAAATATTTTCGCTAGATTATTCAATCCTAGTATGGCCCACCGAATGTTATTTCATGGCGATATTCCTATGCTGGTAGTACCGGTATAACGATAAATGAAATATTAAATTTTTAGAGTAGGAGAAAACAAAAGTGGTTTTTTCCTACTTTTGCTTTTGCCCAAAACAAACTCAATTTCTAAGCAACAACTATTAAAAATTCATTGCAGCAATTGCACCTATTGTTATAAAATGGCTATTGTCTTTAATCGATTTTACATACGAGCCACATAAAGAATAATCAGCAAAAAACCGAACATTAAAACTTTTACTGGGTAATAAAGCAAGCGACACCCCGCCTGTAAAACTTAGATTGCCTTTCCCTCCTAATGTTAATGACGACAATATACATTTAGAATAATCTGCATAGCCCAACATAGCACGACCTCCAAGTAAAATCTGTGGAATTAATGGAACTGAAAAATATGGACCGGCATATATTGTACTGAGATGTAATAATTTATTCTCTACAACACCATTAAGAGTAACAGGAAAACCTGAAACATTTACTCTACCACCTAATCCAAAATTACGATTAAAGAAATACGCACCTTCAAGCCCGGCATTGGCTCCAGCCTTTAAATCAATTGTTGTATTATCTTCTAATTCTAAAGTGCTTACATCGAAGTTAACGCCCAAATAAACGCCTAGAAAAGAAGGCTTGTGGTCGTAATCAAATTCTTTATACTTAGGGAAAGAATTAATTCCTTTATCTTTAAATATCAAATCGGCTAAAAAGTATCCTAACTCGGCTGATAAAATTCCAATGCCTGCGCCTACAAGCACATCACTAAGCCAATGCTTATTATTTAATATACGGCTAACGCCCGTATAAGTAGCTATTGAATATCCTGCAATACTATACCAAGGGCTTATTGCTCCATATTCTTTATGTAGCATAGTTGCAAACATAAATGCAGTTGCAGTGTGTCCTGAAGGAAAAGAATGATCATTCGATCCATCTGGTCGCTCAACACTAATAGTATGCTTCATTGTGTTTACCATTCCTGCCATTAATGCTGCAGAAAAAGCATCAGACACAGCCATTCTAAGCCAAGAACTACGGCTCTTAACGCCTCCTAATTTTAGCCCCAAAAGGAGAGCTCCGGGCAAATATTGTGTATAGTCATCAACAATTGTATTATATTCCTTTGAATATTCATTACGCATTCCGCGAATACGATCATCTCCACTTTTAACTGCTAATCCGGCAACAACTAAAGGAATACCGACACAAGACATTCTGAATGGTCTGGAATTATATATAAGTCCTGTTACATCTTTAAACGATGTCTTTTTCTTCACAGAATCAGAAACAGAAAAGCAAGTAAAAGTATTAGCATCTCCATGATTAATAGACGACTTAACAGTATCATTTAAAATAGCTGTTGAATCATTTTTCAAATCATTATATATTGTATCATTTTGGAATGTTGAAGCTGCGACTGTATTATTAAATAAAACAGCCAAAACTAATATCAATACTGTAAATACTGAATTATACCTTTCAATTTTTTTCATTCTACAAATTTAGAATATATAGCGTAAAAAGTAAAATTTTGCATATAAAAAAAGCTTCTCATATAGAGATGCTTTTTAAAAATATTTTTATGCTAATTAATCAACACTGATTGTTACAGCACGGTCTAGAGAAGCACTCTTAGAACCAAATTTAGTCAAATTCTCAGAATTTGAATTAACTGTAAGTTTATCTGCTGCAACGCCTCTCTTTTTAAGAATCTTAGCTACGTTGTTAGCACGTGCTTCACGTAGTTTTTCGTTGTATTTAGCAGAACCGGTATAGCTATCAGCCCAACCTGTTACAGTATATTTAGAATCTGAATCTTTCATTGCATTTGCTAATGCTTTTACTAAATTAGCATTTGCTCCATTAACTCTTGAAGAACCAATTGGGAAATAAATTGTAGCTAATGTAGTATTTTCAACAGCTGCAGCGTTAGCTTTAGGTTGAGGACGATTCATACAATTCTTCAATTGATTTTCTAGAGATGAAATCTTAGCATCGGCAGCTTGTAGACGAGAAACTAGAGCATCACCTTCAGCATCTGTATATTTGTATTGAGGACAAACAGCTGTGATAGGAGCATTCCATTCGCGTTTTTTGAATTTGTAAGCAAAACCAGCCATCAACGATCCGTATAAATCGAAGTTGTGATTATCAATGTGAGTTTGGTTCATGTCCATGCGTAGGTCGATTAAGAAATCAACTTGTTTAGAGATTGCAAATGTGTTCAATAAACCTAGACGTGCGCCAAAAGCTGTACCGCTATATTTATAGTCGTCTGTTTTAGTTGCATCTTTTGCAAGAATGCAATGAGCAGACATACCAGCATATAAGATACCGTTATAAACGCGTCCTGGACGATAGCCACACCACCAATTTGTTAAGTTTAACATTACATCGGCAGCAGGTCCTACTTGCCAATATTTTTGGATATTATAACCATCAACCTTAGCTTCTTTTGGGTCGATATAAAGACCTGTATTAGTAGCTCCTTTAAGTTTTTGGCCATCTACTCCTAGTCTCAAACCAATTATTGGAGAGAACCATTTACCAAAAGAAATGTTTGCCGTTGGCATAATTCTTTTTCCAAATCCAAGTTTAGAGTCAAATTGGCTTCCAAGTCCACCTATTCCGGCTTCAGCTGAAATAAACCAATTATCTTTAAACTTATTTTGAAGATATCCTTGCGAAGGGTCTTCTACGTATGTAACCTCCTGTGCATTAGCTAGAGGTGCCATAAACATTGAGCATAATAATGCTAATAAAGTAATCTTTTTCATAGATGTAAAAATTACGTTTTGGTTGTTATTCTTTGTTATAGTCTTTCTAATTTCAACAAATTTGCTCCACAAAGATAATAATATTTTCTCACAGACAAACTATTTCACAAAAAAAATATAAAATACTGTTATCTTTTAACAAAATGCCTTCTTTATAAGCTATAACGTTTATATCCTATTTTAAGTTCATTTGTATTTTTTTGGCAACTTCAGCGGGAAGGAACCCAAATTTATCATCTAATACCTTATATGGTGCCGATGCCCCAAAATGATCAAGTCCGAATATTTTTGAATAATCGCCTACAATCTGAAGAAGTGTAGAAGGTAGCCCTGCGGTGAGTCCAAATACTTTCTTCCCCGGAATGATGATGCTGTCTTTATATTCTTGTGGTTGATTATTATATAATCCAATAGATGGTACCGAAACAATTCTTGAAGTTATCCCTTCTGCTTGAAGTATTTTAGCGGCGTCGACAAGTGTAGACACTTCTGAGCCATTACCAACAAGTATCACATCTGGATTAATGTTGTCTACTATTATATAAGCTCCATGAATAGAATTCAGGGCATCATTATATCTATTACCCGAATTTGATGGTAGGTCGTTTACATTTTGCCTTGAAAGTACTAAAGCAGTGGGAGTATCTATATTTTCCATCGCCATTTTCCAAGCGACACTAGTCTCAGCACTATCTGCCGGACGAAGTACAAGCATACTGTTTTTCCCGGCATGGTTTTTTAGCTCTTCCATTAGCCTCAATTGAGCTTCTTGCTCTACTGGTTCGTGTGTTGGGCCATCTTCACCTACCCTAAAACTATCATGTGTCCAAATATATTTTACAGGCAATTGCATTAAAGCTGCCATTCTTACTGCCGGCTTCATATAATCTGAGAATACAAAGAATGTAGCACACGCTCCATTCATTGCCCCATGCAGCATGATTCCGTTTAATATTGCAGTCATTGATAGTTCCGATACGCCTGCATGTAAGAACGCACCACTAAAGTCATTATTTTTTAATGCTCCTGTTTTTTTAAGAAAAGCATCAGTTTTATCGCTATTTGCTAAGTCGGCCGACGATACAATCATATTTTTCACTTTCTCGGCTAACACTGATAGGACATCTGCAGAAGCTGCACGAGTAGCTATATTAGCTTTGTGCGCAATTGCAGAATAGTCAATTTCGGGGATTTTGCCATCAATAAAGCCCTGCAATTCGTTTGCGGCCTTAGGATTAGCAGTTGCCCACTCATTAAATTTTGCTTTTCTAGTTGCCGAAATTTTAATCAGCTCGGCTTTTCTTGCTGCATACATTTGTGCCACATCATCAAAAATTAGCCACGGATTTTTAGGGTCGCCACCAAGATTTTCTATTGTCTTGTCATAACAAGCACCCGATGCGCTTAATGGCTGTCCATGAGTACTGCATTTCCCTTCAAAGTTCTGACCATCAGCAGTAACACAGCCTTTACCCATTATCGTATGGCCTATAATTATTGTTGGACGTAAGGTTTCTGCAATAGCAATATCAAGTGCATTAGCTATTTCATTGGCATTTGTTCCATCTATTTCTAATACGTTCCAATTCCATGCCTTATATTTTGCCGCCGTATCTTCAGAAGTTACATCATCGACATCGGTAGAAAGTTGGACATTATTACTATCATAAAACATGATAAGGTTGCTCAAACCTAAATATCCGGCTATTCGTCCTGCGCCTTGTGAAATTTCTTCTTGAATACCGCCGTCGGATATAAAAGCATATGTCTTATGAGAGATTGATTCGCCAAAACGTGAAACAAGGAACCTCTCGGCTATGGCACATCCTACAGCCATAGTGTGTCCTTGTCCGAGTGGGCCTGATGTATTTTCAACTCCGCGACAAACATCTACTTCCGGGTGTCCGGGCGTTACACTCCCCCATTGACGAAATTGCTGTAGCTCTTCTAATGTATAGCGACCTGTCAGTGCCAAAACAGAATATAGCATTGGCGACATGTGTCCTGGATCTAGGAAGAATCTATCTCTAGCTATCCACGTTGGATCGCTTGGATCATAGACTATATATTTTGAAAAAAGCACATTTGCATAATCTGCGCCTCCCATTGCACCTCCCGGGTGCCCTGAGTTTGCCTTTTCAACCATAGATGCTGCCAATATACGTATATTATCGGCTCCTCGATTAAAATTAATTTGACTCATAATTATTAATGTTTGCTAAAAAATAGTTTCACACTCTTATTATTGCAAATATAACAATATTGAGCGTGAAACTATCTATTTTATAACGACTTTTTTAGAAATTTGTCGTTAATATAATTTTTTATGCTTTTTTGCGACTACCTACTTGTGCATAGAATAATAGATATGCTGTTGCAGCAACTAATACCCAATAGCTAGTTACATAATCGCTAAAGTCGGCTACGAATCCTTGTAGAAGTGGTAGGATTCCACCGCCACATACCATTACCATAAATATACCTGAAGCAATTGCTGTATATTTTCCTAGCCCTTCTGTTGCAAGGTTGAAGATTCCGCCCCACATTACTGATGTACATAACCCACATAGTACAAAGAAAATTGCATTAAGAGGTAATGTGTAACCTAGCATTGTTACTTTAGTCTGTGGTAAATAAATACCACAAATTAATAAGACAATACATAATAAAGAAACAACGGTTAACATAGTTCTAGAAGAAACTGCTCCTCCGACCGAACCGCCGATAAGACGACCAATTAGCATCAAGAACCAATATGAACCGACAATTGCACCGGCTAATTCTGTTGTCATTGCCACGCCGTTCTTGTCGGTTAGATATAGATTAAGGAAGTTAGCTACACCAACCTCAATACCTACATACAAGAAAATTGCTATTATACCTCCAACGAATACCGGGAATCTAAATGCTCCCCAGATATCTACTTTTTCTTTATTATTGGCTTCTCTGTTTGGCTCTGGCAATTTAGAATTTACTAGCACAATAAATGCTACAAAGAAGATAGCCATAGCAATATAAAGGGCTGTACGTGTATTGATTAATGTTGCTTGTGCAATGTTACCACCGATAAGATAGCCCACCAAGATAGGAACTATAGTTGCACATAATGAATTGGTAGCACCACCAAATTGCAACAATTGGTTTCCGGTTTTTCCACCGCCACCTAATAGGTTCAACATAGGGTTAACAACTGTATTAAGAGTACACATTGAGAATCCGGCAACAAATGCTCCACTTATATAAAGAGAATATACAAGAGTCTTGTTTTGTGTCATCATTTCAGCTGTAGTAGTATCAGGTAAAGTTGAAGCAAACATTAAAGCCACACCGGCTAGCCCGATCAATACGGCTGTGATAGCTGTAAATTTATAACCTTTGTTTTGTAAGATTAGACCGGCAGGAAATCCCATAAAGGCGTATGCTATAAAATTAGCAAAATTTCCCAATTGCGATTCAAGGTCGCTTAACCCAAATTGTTCTTTTACGATTACGCCACAGGGATTCTGAAATCCTGTAACAAACGAAATCATTCCAAACAAGCAGAACATAATTACTATAGCTGGAATGTTTTTTGATTGATGTTGTTTAATGTTATCCATCTCAAGTTTTGGTTTAGAATTAAAATATGTGTGCCATGGCACTTTCATGGTCAAAATTAATACTTATTTTCTTATAAGTCCTAATTATTTATAATTAATTAATTATTTTGATTTAATATTCTCTAATTCCAAATATTGAAGAGCCTACTCTTACCATATTTGAACCTTGGCTTACAGCCATCTTATAATCTTCACTCATTCCCATGCTTAAGGTCTTGAATTCTGGATTATTAGAGGATATCGTTTGTTTTAATTTATCGAAAATTATATGTAGCTTGCTAAAGTCTGATAAAATAATGTCTTGATCATCTGTATTTGTTGCCATACCCATTATTCCACAGAATCTTACATTATTATATTTTTGCGACAATAATTCTGTCTCTATATCTACAAATTCATTTTCGGTAAATCCTGTTTTTGAATCTTCGTGAGTTACATGAAACTCTAATAAGACATCTACAATTTTGTCTATTTTTGCAGCCTCATCATTAATAACTTTTAAAAGCTTCAATGAATCAACACTTTGAATCATTGATACACAGGGGAGCAATGACTTCACTTTATTCGTCTGCAGATGTCCTATAAAATGCCATTCTGCATCAGCAGGCATATGTGGAACTTTAGCAATCAGCTCTTGCACTCTACTTTCTCCAAATATTCGTTGTCCGGAATTATAAGCTGCCATAAGAGCCTCTATTGGATGGAACTTTGACACAGCAACAAGAACTACCCCTGAAGGTAATTCTTGCTTAATGTTGAATATTTGTTGAGCAATATCGTTCATTATTTTTGTTCCGTCTTTTCGTCGCTTGCTTTATTATATTTGAAAACGTCCATTAATGGAGTTTCTGCAATTGTTGCAATCTCGAAATCGGCAAGAGTCCCTTTCATACCCTCCATAAAGGTATCTAAAGCATTTTTAAATTCAGATGCTTGTACAAGAATATGTGATGACGTTTTCTTTTCTTTTGCCGTCTTCTCATCAATAGTAATAAAATTAGTCTTTACATTATACCATTTATCACCTGTTTCGTCCCAGAATATTTCTGTTATATTTGTTCTTTTCACAGCAGCAACTGTATATTCTCCTGATATAAAAGGAGTAAGCTCTTCAATTATGCGGGCTTCTGCCTCTGTGAAAGATAGAGCATCTACTAAATAAGGCTCGGTAACTGCTTTTTGTATACCTGTTTCTAACATTTTGTCATATCGCACTTTGCACTCAAACCAATTTGCCATAATTATTTTTGTTTATTTCGTTTTTAATTTTGTGGAGAATTTCTATGCAAAATTATCATTTATTTTCTCTTTTCTGTGCCACTTAGATGATAAAAGCGAATGAATATTTCTTAAAATATGTTGTTTCTGCTATATATTAGACTATTACTATAATTTAAAAATTCCATTTTTGTAATTTTTTTAGATGAATTTGTAAAAGCTAATCATAAATATGATTATAATCATAACATAATTTAATATATTTGTAAAAATAAATCATAAATGCATGATTATGGAAGGATCTAAATATAGGAAACCACTTATAAGTAGAATTTTTAATTTCTATTTAGAAGGATTTAAATCTATGACCGTTGGTAAAACTCTATGGATAATTATATTGATTAAATTATTTATATTCTTCTTCATTATGAAAATTTTCTTTTTCCCCGACATTCTCGACTCGAAATTTGATAACGATAAAGATAAAGCCAATTATGTAAGGAAAGAGCTATTAAAAGATAAATAATATACTAACCTTTAATTAAATATTTACACTATGAATGACTTAATAAATGTAGTCGACTGGTCGCGAGCTCAATTTGCACTCACAGCGATATATCATTGGTTATTTGTGCCATTGACATTGGGGCTATCGGTAATAGTAGCCATTATGGAAACGATATACATTCGTACAAAAGACAAAAAATGGCTCGGCATAACTAAATTCTGGATGTTGCTGTTCGGCATCAACTTTGCCATAGGAGTAGCGACAGGTATTATCCTTGAGTTTGAATTTGGAACTAACTGGTCGAATTACAGCTGGTTTGTAGGCGACATTTTTGGAGCCCCATTAGCGATAGAAGGTCTGCTTGCATTCTTTATGGAATCAACGTTTATCGCTGTTATGTTCTTCGGGTGGAAAAAAGTAAGCCCCGGTTTTCACCTTGCAGCCACATGGCTCACAGCAATAGGAGCAAGTCTTTCGGCACTATGGATACTAGTTGCTAATGCATGGATGCAATATCCTGTAGGAATGCAATTCGATCCGGCACAAATGCGAAATGTGATGGATAGCTTTGCCGATGTTGCTTTATCACCCGTTGCCATTAATAAATTTTTCCACACAGTACTTAGTGGCTGGGCACTTGCCGCCGTATTTGTTATTGGTGTAAGTGGCTGGTTGCTACTAAAGAAAAGAAATACAGATATGGCAATAAAAAGCATTAAAGTTGCATCGTGGGTAGGAATTATAGGAATCTTATTAACAATACACTTTGGCGATGGTTCGGCTAAAGCCGTATATAAAGTGCAGCCAATGAAACTCGCAGCAATGGAAGGTTTATATCGTGGGCAATGTGGACAGAAAATTATTGCTTGGGGATTTTTAAACCCACAGAAGGAATATAACAATAACGAAAAAGAATTGATTTTCGACATTTCTATTCCTAAAGGACTGTCATGGCTTGCAACAGGCAACCCCGACGCTTTTGTCCCGGGTATTAACGACCTGATTGACGGAATAGAGCTTACTGCTAACGGCGACACTATTTATAATATTTCTTATGCTGAACGAATTGAGCGAGGGAAGATAGCGCATAATGCGCTACGGCTATATGACAAAGCTCAAATTGAAGGAAATAAAGAGCTACTCGACAGTGCCAACAATGTGCTACAAGCAAATTATAACTACTTTGGCTATGGATATTTTGATGATGTAAGCGAAGCTATACCAGACACTTGCTTGGTATTTTACTCTTTTCACATAATGGTGATTATCGGAGGTTATTTACTATTTTTCTTTATTATTGTCGCCATAATGGCTTTTAAAGGGACTGTACTTCAGAAATCTAAGCTAATGCAATGGATCGCAATACTATCTATTCCTGCCGTATGGATATGTAGCGAATGTGGGTGGATTACAGCAGAGCTGGGAAGACAGCCTTGGGTAATAGAAGGGCTAATGCCTACTCGTGCAGCAATTTCTGATGTTTCATCGACATCAGTACAAATCACATTCTTCTTATTTGCCATTATATTTACAGGGCTTTTAATTGCCGAAGTAAGTATTATGTTACACCAAATCAAGAATAAATCATTGACCGACATTCAAAATGAACATTAAAAAACTCCAACTATGATACAATATGAATATTTACAGATTTATTGGTGGTTACTAATTTCTGTTTTAGGCGCAATTCTAGTCTTCTTATTATTCGTTCAAGGAGGACAGACTTTGCTTTGGCAAGCCAAAAGCGATATGGAAAAAACAATGCTTGTAAATTCACTAGGACGCAAGTGGGAACTTACTTTTACAACATTAGTAGTATTTGGTGGTGCGTTTTTTGCTTCTTTTCCATTGTTTTATTCTACCAGCTTTGGTGGCGCATATTGGCTATGGATTTTTATTTTATTTAGCTTCGTTATACAAGCTGTGTCCTACGAATTTAGGCGCAAACCGGGAAACGTATTTGGTACTAAAACATTTGATTGCTTCCTATTTATTAATGGAATCGTCGGGTGTGTATTATTGGGCGTTGCTGTAGCTACATTCTTCTTCGGTGGCGAATTTACGGTTGAAAAACAAAGACTTTTAGATCCTAATTCACCGGTAATTTCTACATGGACCTCGACACGCGGGCTTGAAGCGATGATTAGTTGGAAAAATCTATTACTCGGATTCACTGTCTTATTCCTTGCACGCACACAAGCATCTTTATATTTTATCAATAACATAAACTATGAGCCACAACTAAAAGCTCAAAAAAAATCGTTAATAATAAACGGAGCAATTTTTGTAGTATTCTTTCTCACCTTTGTAGCAATTCTTCTCACATCAGATGGCTATCAATTAATCACAAAAGACGGGATTTCTACTATTCCAAATTCATTTGAAGTGATTCATTATAAATATTTGATAAATTTCATTACTCTGTGGTGGGCATTAATAGTATTTTTATTAGGTGTAATCCTAGTGTTATATGCTATAATTAGGACAATTTTAAGCGATACTTTTAGAAGAGGTATCTGGTTTAGTGGAATAGGGACTATATTGGTAGTATTAGCTTTATTCTGGGTTGCAGGATACAACGGCACACCCTACTACCCTTCTTTAATCGATCCGTCTAGCTCACTAACAATATATAATAGCTCTTCTAGTGAATTTACGCTCACTACTATGAGTATCGTATCACTAATAATACCATTTGTCGTAGGATATATTGCCTACGTTTGGTATTCAATGGATAAGAAATCTATAACACCCGACGAAATGAATAACACGACACATAAATATTAACAACAACATCTAATATTTGATATTTACAATTTAGGGGTTAACTTTGCATCAATAAAGTTAGCCCCTTATATATAAAATATGAGCGATTATTATCTCACAATTCAAGAAAAGTCAGAAGGCTTGTATAAAGAGAAAATGAGCAAATTCATTTCCTTTGCTATACCTATAAACTCTGCCGACGAGGCTAAAGAACACATCAAAACTTTTCAAAAAGATTATTTTGATGCAAGACATGTATGTTGGGCTTATATGCTCGGTGCAGCACGAAATGAATTTCAATCGAACGATAACGGAGAGCCTTCGGGAACAGCAGGGAAGCCTATCCTTGGACAGATTAACTCTAACAATCTTACAAATATACTTATTATTGTAGTACGCTACTTTGGTGGAATTAAATTAGGTACATCAGGGCTTATTGTAGCATATCGAGAAGCTGCCGCCGATGCAATAGCAAATGCCAAAATTATTGAATGCCACGAGCAAAGTATAGTAAAATTTAATTTTCCTTACATCTATTTGAATGACGTGATGAAGATAATAAAAGCTGATAATATTACAGTAATATCACAAATATTCGACAACAATTGCTATATGGAGATTACAATAAATAGCGACGATGCCACGCTATTTTCAAATAAAATAGAAAATATTGATGGCACGTCGATACTTTAAATAATCGACATAATATCCTCTAACCTATCGACAGTGGCATCGGCGATATTTTCATCAAGTTCCAATTTTTTTCTATTAAAGAAGATCGTCTTCCATCCGGCATTATTAGCCCCACAAATATCGGCATCATAATTATCGCCAATCATTATTGTCTGCTTAGGATTTGCATTACGAGCTTTTATAGCATAGTCAAAAATACCCTTTAAAGGTTTAGTTATACCAACCTCATCCGACAATACTACTAGATCGATATATTTATCTAATTTCCCCGATTTAAGTTTCTGAGCTTGAATACCTTTAAATCCATTACTCAACACACCTACACTATATTTATTAGAAAGATATTGAAGTAATTCTTTTGCCCCCGGAACAATGTTTGGTAATTTAGACAAATAATCCAAATACTCTATATTCATATCACAAGCCAACGATTGCAGATTTTCTTCATTATAACCATTCTCGGCAAGTGCATATCTAAATCGCTCATTTACAAGATAGTCCTTCTCAATCTTTCCATAATGATACAATTCCCACAGCTTAGTATTGATAGACTCATATTTGTCAATAAAATCTTTATATTCAATATCCTTTTTACTAATTTCATAGCAATCATATACATACCTCAGCGCAATTTTGGAATTATTAGTAAAATCCCATATTGTATCGTCAAGATCAATAAATACCGTATTAATATTCCCTAGCATCGTTTCACTCATATTTGGTCTATCCTCCACCATTTATAATCAATATTTTTATCAAATGTATCTAAATCTTCATGTCGCTTAATTTCTTTCACCACTTTTATAGTTACAGGCAGTACAATAATTTCATAAATTGTCTTTAGTAAAGCTTGAGTCCATATCAATGATATAATTGTAGACAATGGCAATACCCCTAAAAATGCAACCGGGAAAAAGATGAACGAATCTACTGTCTCGCCAAATAAAGTCGACAACACAGCTCGTAAAGAGAACATCTTTCCATTACTTATAACTTTCATTTTACTCATAACATAAGCATTTACCATCGAGCCACAAATAAATGCCACAAAACTACCTAATAATATGCGCGGAGTATTTCCAAATATAGTATCTATAGCTTCTTGATGAGTCCACGAAGGATCGCTAGGCAATACAATTGCGAGCTGAAGAAACATTACAAAAATAAAATTCATTAAAAAACCAAGCCATATTACAAGCCTAGCTTTACGAAAACCATATACTTCAACAATACAATCATTAATAATATATGAAATTGGGAAAACAGCAAGTCCCGCAGTGGCAGTAAAGACTCCAAATCTAACTACTTTTACTTCCATCAAGTTCGCCAAAATAAGAAAGACACAGAACATTGAAGTAAGTAGTAAAAAAAGCACCGATATTTTACTTCTCATATTTTAATATAAATAAAATGCAAAGATACTCATTTATAATTATATTGAGAATCGATAAACATAAGATGCAGAATTAGAGATTTAAAATTTGTAAAATCTCAACATTCCAACTATTTTCATTTCTATAAATAGAAAAACCACATTTTTGTGTAGTTTTTTTGATAAAAAATCATTTTTGTATCATCTAATTCAAAAAAAAGTACGATATTTGCAACTGATTTGCGAGTAATCATAAAAAGAAGCGATTAAGCTCCTCGCTGTGAAACATTTGCATTCATTTTTTCGGAATATTAAATCATTAATAAGATAATTACAAATACAATGACTAAAGCAGACATCGTAAACGAAATTGCAAAAACTACCGGTATCGAAAAAGCCGCAGTTCTTGAGACAGTAGAAAAATTTATGGAGATCGTGAAAGATTCCCTCGCTAACGATAAAAATGTTTATCTTCGTGGATTTGGAAGCTTCATCGTTAAGACTCGCTCTCAAAAGACAGCTCGTAACATTTCAAAGAACACCACAATTATCATTCCTGAGCATAAAATTCCAGCTTTTAAGCCTGCGAAAGTATTTATGGAGGAAGTTAAATAATTAGAGGCCAAACTTTAAAATAATATTTATTAATTAATAATACTTTACTAAGATGCCAAGCGGAAAGAAAAGAAAAGGCCACAAAATGGCAACGCACAAGCGCAAAAAAAGACTTAGAAAGAATAGACATAAGAAAAAATAATTTTCTGTCACTAACTTTCTAGATTAGAGTCACAACGAGAACAAACCGAATAGTAGTAATTATAATTATTTAATCTATCGAGTTTGTTCTTTGTGCTTTAAATTTAATAATTTTCTTATTTTAGGTATAACATATAATACCAAGCATACTTATTTAATTGATATATAAGCAACTGAGACAGTGATATATCAATAAATATATTAAATCATAGCTTCTAATAATGAGAAGTGAACTAGTAGTAGACGTAAAGTCAAACAATATATCCATAGCACTTGTCGAAGATGGCAGGTTAGTATCTCTTCAGAAAGAATCTCGCGACGTGTCTTACGCTGTGGGAAATATCTACGTAGCCAAAATAAAGAAACTAATGCCAGGACTTAATGCTGCATTTCTTAATGTTGGCTATGAAAAAGACGCTTTCCTTCACTACTTAGATCTCGGATCTCATTTCAACACATACGCAAAATATATTAAGCTTGCACTTGAGGATAAAAAAAAGCTACCTAATATAAGTAAGATTAAGAGCGAAACCGACATCAATAAAAATGGAACAATTTCTGAAGTCGTTTCTCTCGGGCAAGAACTATTGGTGCAAATTGCTAAAGAACCAATCTCATCAAAGGGGCCTCGACTAACTACTGAGATCTCTATTACAGGGCGATTCTTAGTTTTAATACCTTTTAGTGATAAGATTTCTGTGTCACAAAAAATTAAAGCTACAGAAGAAAAAATGCGTCTCCGACAGTTGATTGAAAGCATCAAGCCCAAAAACTATGGAGTCATTATTCGCACATCTGCCGAAAACAAACGTGTAGCTGAGCTCAATAGTGAACTTAAAACGCTAATTAAATATTGGGAAGATGCCATTGCTAAGACTCAACGTTCAGAAATACCGGCTATGGTATATGAAGAAGATAGTAGAGCTTTAAGCGTAATTCGCGATATTTTCAGCCCTTCATTTGAAAATATTTATGTCAACGATGAAGAGATTTATAATCAAATCTCTAACTATGTCAGTCTTATCGCACCTGATAGAAAAGAAATAGTAAAATTATATGATAAAGAAGAGCCAATCTTCGATCATTTCAATATTACTAGACAAATTAAATCATCGTTCGGAAAAACAGTTTCTTTTAAATCTGGAGCCTACATTATAATTGAACACACCGAAGCTTTACATGTCATCGACGTAAACTCTGGAAACCGTTCAAAGAGTGGAGCTAACCAAGAGAGTAACGCCCTTGAAGTAAATCTAAGAGCTGCCGACGAAATTGCTCGACAACTTAGACTGAGAGATATGGGGGGGATTATTGTTATTGACTTTATCGATATGGGGCAAGCCGAACATCGACAAGCCTTGTATGATCACATGAGAGAGGTAATGGCAAATGATAGAGCAAGACACAACATCTTGCCACTAAGTAAATTTGGACTTATGCAGATCACTCGTCAACGAGTACGCCCGGCTCTTGATATTGTAACTTCCGAAGCCTGTCCTTCTTGTTATGGCAAGGGTGAAGTACAATCTTCATTGCTTTTTACCGACCGTATCAAAGAAAAAATAGAATATATTATAAACGAGCTTAACATACAGAATTTCACTCTATATGTTCACCCTTTTGTTGATGCATATCTTAAAAAAGGATTGATTTCTGAATATATGAAATGGAAAATGAGTATTGGTAACAAATTCCGCATTCTTCCCGATCAATCTTTAGCATATCTTGAATATAAAGTAATCGACAAGTATAAAAACGAAATTGATACTAAAGAAGAGAAAGATATAAGTAGCTCAATATCAAAGACCGAATCGAAATCGAAAGCACAAAAAGAAGACTAAAATATGTCTAGTTTACATATATCTAGTATATATGCCATTACTTTTAATTATTTCTAGAATATTTTCAGGCTTATCAACAACATACATTGCATAAGCTCGTCTAAGCTCATTCTCGCCTCTGAATCCCCATGTTACTCCAATAGAATCGACACAAGCCCTTCTTGCTGTCTCCATATCCACCCCCGAATCGCCTATAAATATAGCATCTTGTTTAATAACATTTGCCTTTTCAAGTATCGAAAATACTATTGAGGGATCAGGCTTTACCGGAATTCCTTCTCTTTGTCCTTCAATAGCTGCAAATTCTAAATTCGGGAAATAATGTTTTATGATTTTTTCTGTTGCCGATTGGTACTTATTTGAGGCTACAGCAATTCTGACTCCTAATAGATTAAGCCCCTCGATAAGATTGATTATCCCGGGATAAATCTCAGTGTAATCAGTATTATGCCCATCATAATATTCTTTAAAATCAATCAATAGTCTATCTATGGTATCCGAATCGGTCGCATCGGAAGGCAATGTACGTTCTATCAACTTTCTCACGCCATTACCCACAAAATTAGGATATGAGGTAATAAGATGGGAAGGAAATCCATTTTTCCCCAACGCATAATTTGTTGCCATTCCTAAATCTGTAATAGTATTTAGCAACGTACCATCTAAATCGAAAATTGCTAATTTCTTCATTTCTAATAATTTAAAAAGGATAGCCGACCGAGAAGTGAAAGGCAGAGTCCCTCTTCCAATTAGGATTAATTATTGGCCATTGTTCCTCTCCTATTGCAGGGTTATGAGCTTTCATACCCAAGTCGAATCGTATTAAAAAATATGTAAAATCAAGACGTAAACCAATTCCATAGGCTAAGGCAATCTCTTTATAAAAAGAATCGAATTTAAACAATCCCTCCGGCTGATTTTCGTATTGACGTATAGTCCAAATATTACCGGCATCGACAAATAATCCTAATTCTAATACCCAAAATAATTTAGCTCTATATTCTAGACTTAAGTCAAGGCGTATATCTCCACATTGATTAATAAAGTTATTTACCGAGTTATTCCCTGCATATCGCCCGGGACCAAGGGTTCTCACCGACCACCCCCTCACACCATTTGCACCACCTGCATAGAAACGTTTTTCAAAAGGCAATATTGTTGAATTACCATATGGCACCCCTACTCCACCACCAACGTGAAAAGCCAACATGTGGCGAGGATTAAACTTATGAGTGAATGTATAATCTACCTCTGATTTAAAATATTGAGAATAGCTTATCCCAAATATTTTATATGTTTCATTATCCTTATTCTGCCCAAATAAATTAGACATAGCATATAAAAAGTTTCCTGCTATCTCGGCGCTGGCACGTATTGTATAAATATTGGGCTGAAAACGTTGTTTAAATGCTCCTAATCCCTTTTTATTAGTATGATAAAACACATATCCGGCTCTTACAATAAAGTGATCTTCGTATGAATATCTGAGCAATGGATTTGTAATGTCTTCAAGAAAATCTATTGTACTCTTTGGTAGATATACATAATTAACATCTATCAAATCGAATGTATGACGCATTGTGTTTTGCTTTTCAGTCCAATGATATTTCCAGCCAACACCTGCAATAACACGCGTATACTCAGGTCGCTCTTGATAGCTGAAAGATGTAGCAAATTCTGTTGTCGCCAATATCTTTTGTTTAAAGCTACGTTTTAAAAATGGAAATTTAAATTTTGGAAATGTTAAACTCACATCGCCTACATACTCTGTATAGTTTTTATTAATAAGTCCCGACAAATCGCCGGATAGACTTTCATAAGATGCTCTAAACTTTGTAGATAATATTTCTGACCCCTTTCCAATATTTCTATGCTGATATGAAGCTCCTAGTCCAAAGCCCAAATCGCCCTCTGAATTAGTGCCTTCGAGTGAGAATGTGATATTATGTGATTTGCCTTTTGTCAATAAAACGTATGCATCTAGCCATATTTTTCCATCTATTTCTCCTATGGGACGATAGTTTATATTTATAAATTTCAAAATTCCTAAACGTCCAAATGCCTGATAAGTCTTATCTGTATCTATTGCTCGATAAGGCAAACCGGGTTCGATAAAACAACTCTCCTCTATTACTCCGGGGCGTAGATAACGATCGGTGCCATATAGAATTTCAAACTTTCCCCTTTTTACGGTATCTTCAGCGACATACTCGGTAACATCGCGCATGGTTAATGGATCATAGTTTGTTACAAATATTACATTCCGTATATAGAAGGGTTTATGCGTTGTATAATAAGGCATTTTGTCGCTCTTATAAGGGGGCATCGCATTTAGTGTAATATTTACTTCTTTTGACCCGGCTGCAGTGTCGGCAGTAAATGTAATGTAATCTCTGTTAAATGCATAATATCCTTTATTTCTCAATCGCGCGGTTATCTGTTGGCGTTCTAATTCTAGATTATTACGATCAAATAAATTATCCAATTTTAAAATAAATAATGAGGAATCTGCCATTATAAGACTACGTAGTGTGTCATTAGGAATATTATACGAAATAGAAGAAATGATATGTGGCTTATTTGCTTCTATTATATAATTTACCTTCATCTTTTTCTTTTTGGCATTGCCTATTGTATCAATCTTTACCGTTGCTTCTAAATATCCTTTATTCTGTAACGCTTTGATTAGTTGCTTTGAAGATGTTTCGGTAAGTGTAGAGTCATAAATTATTGGAGGCGTACCTATCTTGCGAATCCACTTATTAAATGCTTTTGTCGAGTCTTTGCCCGAGATATTATAGAATGCCAATTGCAACTTTAATGCTCCCAAAACTTTGTGATTTGGTGTCTGACGAAGATAATTATAAAGTTCTGAGGTCTTTATATCTTTTGTGTCAACAACTTTTATCGACACGTCATTGAGTAAATACTTACCATCCGGAACATGTCGTGTCGAGCTACAGGATACTATTGTAAGTACCATGAACAGCCAAAGTGTAATTATTAATAGATTCTGAATACGTTTTATTATCATCAAATAGTAGGCATAATACGCATTAAATTGGCATTTAAACCTTAATGCAAAGTTAACATAATAGCTCGTGAGTAACAAACCTAAAGTAAATAAATATCAACCTATTTATAATAAGAAAGGCCTTATCTCACGATAAAACCAATCTTTGAATCAACTTCAGTTAGAGTGTTATTTGTGTGTATATAGCATTAGAGCCTTTTTAATCTTCTTTATTAGGGGTAAGCGTATGCTTGCTAATATAATCAGCAAATACGTTCTTATAAGTATCCGATATAGGAATATATTGCTTTCCAAAAACTATTCTATTACGTTCTATCATCTTAATTTTAGAGGTCTGTACTATAAATGATCGATGAACTCGTATAAATTTTGATGCAGGAAGGCTAGATTCCAGCGTTTTCATACTCATTAGCGACATTACTGGATTTACAGTGTCTTCTAAGTATATTTTCACATAATCTTTTAAGCCTTCTATGTAAAGAATATTTGCCACTGCTATTTGAATAAGTTTGTATTCACTTTTAATAATTATAAACTGTGGTTCATCTTCTTCTTTATCCTTAGCTCGTTCGTTTAATTCAACCCATTTCAATGCTTTATTTGCCGATACGAGGAATTCACTATAACTAACCGGTTTTAGCAAATAATCAAGGGCATTTGCTTTAAAGCCATCGAATGCATACTGCTGAAAGGCTGTAACAAAAATAATCCGACATCGTAATGGCACAACCTTTGCAAATTCAATACCGTTTAACTCAGCCATCTGGATATCAAGAAATATTAAATCTAAATCGGCTTCTACTATCGTTTTAACCGCTAACGAGGCTGAAGAAAATGCATCTACGAACTCTAAAAATGGAGTTTGTAGCACATATCCCTTTATTAATTCAAGAGCTAATGGCTCATCATCGATAATACAACATCTTAATTTCTTCATATCAATTTGTTTGAGTTAATTTAATTTTCAATATAGACACATATTTATTGTCATCCTGCATCGAGATAAATTCATATTTATCCTTATATATTATAGATAGCTGTCGTTCTAAGTTTATTAGTCCGATACCCGAACCGCTTTTGTCATTCTCTGCTTTTGGGAAATAACTATTTTCCACATTGCATTCAACAAATTCGCCATCAAAACTTATATCAATATTTATAAACGATTCTTTTACTTGCGACACTCCATGTTTAAATGCGTTTTCTATCAATGAAATAAATAATAACGGTGCAATTAATGTATCTCCTACTTTGTCATGACATATATTCACTGTTAATTTTACATTCGACGTAAGACGCAGGCGCATCAAAGAAATATAATTTTCAACAAATAGTAAATCTTTTTCCAACGACACCTCTTTATCGTTATTATCATACAATACATATCTCAGCAATCCACTTAATTCATGCACAGCCTTTTGCGCTTTCACTTGACTGATTGCTATAAGTGAGTATATATTATTAAGCGTATTAAAAAGAAAATGTGGATTTAACTGATTTTTCAAGTTCTTCAACTCATTATCTTGTCGCTCTGCCAGCATTTTCTGTTGCAGGTGATCCCATCTCACCCACTTTTCCCCTAATTTTAATGCCACACTTAAGGCTATTGTAAGAATAAAAAATACGCCCTCTCTTATCATAAATGATAAAATCTTCATCATGTGACGATTTAGCATCCCTGCTTGCTCAAATGGAGGTTTAGGTCCATCATGACGTAAATGAGGAGGTCTTCCACCTAATCCGCCTGGCAGGTTTACATCTATTCTACTTACTGCGTATATGCCTAATATAAATACCACAAGTAATACAAAGTTGATAACAAAAAACCATACCTTATTCCTTCGTTGAAAGAATAATTTATCTACTAGAATATAATAATTCAAATAGAATGCTAAAATGTATGGTAATGGTTTCAAATATATAAAACCTAACGAGGGCTTATTGCCTAAGCTAAATATTACATCGGGTAGAAAGAAAAGAATGCATAATATTAAAAAATGCGTGATTCGTCTACTCCATTTCAACTTATTACTTACCTGATATTCCTCTATGCTATTCATATCTTATTGCTTCTATTGGGTCTAATTTCGACGCTTTCTTTGCAGGATACCAACCAAAGAATATTCCGGTAACTGTACATACTGCAAATGATAACAAAACTGAATACATTTCTATTATTACCGGCCAATTCAAAGCAAATTTAATAATAAATGCTGAACCGGCACCTAAAATTACTCCAATTATTCCGCCTGTTACACTTATTATCACTGCTTCAATTAAAAATTGTGATAATATATCTTTCCCTCTTGCTCCGATACTCATTCTCAAGCCTATCTCTCTAGTTCGCTCAGTTACAGATACATACATGATATTCATAATACCAATACCTCCAACAAGCAACGAAATTCCGGCAATACAAGCTAACAACATTGTCATCATATCACTTGTTGAGCTCATCATTGAGCTTAATTCTTTCTGCGAGCGTATCGTAAAATCATCTTCTGCTTCATCTTTGAGTTTATGATTCTTGCGCAATAATTGAGTAATTTCTGTTATTGCATCATCGGTCATATCTTCGGTTATTGCAGATGCGTAAATCCCTTGAATATAATCGATAGCCAATATCCTTTTCATTACGGTTGTATAGGGAGCCAATACCACATCGTCCTGGTCTTTTCCCATACTATTATATCCCTTAGATTTCAATGTACCTACAATAGTAAAAGGTATTTTATTAAATCTTATAATCTTCCCTATCGGGCTTTCTCCATCGGGAAATAAATTATCTGTTACAGTCTTTCCCACAATGCACACTTTGGTGGCTGTCAAAATATCACGATCGCTGAACATTGCACCATCTTCAACTGTCAATTTGCGTATCTCAAGATAATCTTGATTTACGCCAAATACGGTTGACGGATAATTATTTGCACCATTAATAAATTGACCACTACTATTAACAGTAGGTGATAGAGCTTGAATTTTTGTGGTATTTTCCTTTATAGTATTAAAATCAATTGGCTTTAATGTCTGCTGCGACTCTCCACTCTGTCTTACACCGCCTCGCTCTTGTGTACCGGGCATTATCATTATCATATTTGAACCCATCTCGGCAATTGACGATTTTATACTTTGCTTGGAGCCTTGACCTATTGCCAGCATCGAAATTACAGATGCTACTCCTATAATAATTCCCAGCATCGTCAGAAAACAACGCATCTTATTATTGGATAATGCTTTTAATGCTATCTTTAATAAATTAATTATATTCATTTAATTCTAATCATTAATTATTGGTAACGATTTATAAGTATCTTCGGCACTACTTATCTGGGAATTTTTTTCGTCTGAAATTATTTTACCATCTCGCAATACAATATTTCTACTACTATATTTAGCTAAATCCGGATTATGCGTTACAAATATTATTGTCTTCCCTTTCTTATAGAGATTTTGTAGTAATATCAAAATACTAAATGCTGTTCGAGTGTCAAGATTACCGGTTGCCTCATCGGCTAATATTATTACCGGATCATTAACTAATGCTCGCGCTATTGCAACACGCTGCTGTTGCCCACCCGACATTTGATTTGATTTATGATATAAGCGATCGCCCAATTCTACTGCCTCAAGTGCGGCTTTGGCTTTCTGTTCTCTCTCTTTTGCACTCACATCGCTATTATATAATAGTGGCAATTCTACATTTTCTATTGCCGTTGTTTTAGGCAACAAATTATAACTTTGGAAAATAAATCCAATCTTTCGGTTGCGCATTCTTGCTCGCTCATTATTGCCCATACTCTTTACTGATATTCCATCAAGATAATAATCGCCTGAAGTCGGAGTATCAAGACAACCAAGAGTGTTTAATAATGTCGATTTCCCGGAGCCGGAAGTTCCCATTATTGTAACAAATTCGCCTTCATTGATTGTAAATGAAATATTACGCAAGGCATGTACCACTTCACTTCCAACTGTGAAATTACGTCGAAGGCTATCTATTTTTATTATCTCTTTTGCCATAATTATTTCTTATTATTCCCTCCGGGAGGTTTTGGCATAAATGGGCTGTTCGCTCCCTGTGCCTCGCTGCTAGTTTCAGTCTTCTCCTCTGTGCTATATTGAAGAGCTACTACATCACCTTCTTTTACCCCCGATTTAACTTCAAAATTTACACCATTTTCTTCGCCTAGCTCTATCTCTGTCGCTATTAATTTATTATCCCTGACAAGCCAAATAAGACGTTTTGATGTACTAGTTGCTAATGCCGGATCTTTTGGGCTGTCGCCTTCGTTCGTATTCGGATTTTGTGGAATAGGCGATGATGCTTGTGGTAGATCTTCTGCATTTTCAAATTCTTGAGGCGTAAATCGCATTGTTTTTAATGGCAACAACATTACATTCTTGTTCTCTTTTACATTTATTGTAATGTTTGCTGTAAGTCCCGGAATTAACTTTAAATCAGGATTCGGTACTTCAACTACCACTTGATATGTTACCACATTAGATGTTGTTGTCGGACTTAACCGCACTTGTGTAACCTTACCAGAAAAGACATCGTTAGGAAAAGCATCTACCATAAAAGTAGAATTTTGCCCTACTTTAACAGCACCTATATCGGCTTCATCAACATCGGCAACCACTTGCATATTGCTCAAATCGGCAATGGTATATAAATTTGCAACATTCATACTCGATACCACTGTTTGTCCTTCTTCTACTTCTCTCGAAATCACAATACCATCTATCGGTGAATAAATCTCAGTGTAATTCAAATTTTTTGCGGCTTTTACACGATCTGAGATGCTCTTATCATACGCCGACTTTGATAACATATAATCTTTACGAGATGTCTCATAGTCGTAATCGCTTATCAATTGCTTTTCGTGAAGTTGATTGTCTCGCTCATAATTCTTTTTATTATATTCATAAGTGAGCTTGGCACTTTCCATATTCGATGTCGCAGAATTATATTCACTTTCTAACAATGTCTTTTCTAATTCTGCAATTAATTGACCTTTTGTTACTTTTGAATTATAATCAACATATAATTTTGATATTATGCCTGTAACTTGTGTACCTACATCTACTTTTGTAATACACTCCAATGTGCCGGTCGCAGTAACTATATCACAGACATCACCACGTTCGACTTTTACTGTTTCTAATATTACCTTCTTTTCTTCATTACACGAATATGAGGTAAGAAGTATTAATCCTAAGATTATATAATTAGTTATTTCTTTTTTTATTCTCATTGTTATTATGGAAGTGTTATTGATTTATGTTCATAAAATTCAATCATTTTTATACTTATTATTGCCATATATTTCGACTGTAGCAGTTCTTGCTGAGCAGATAATAGATTATTATGTGATGTAAGCAAATCTAGTGTATTTACTAAGCCTAATCTAAATTGCTCTGACGTTAAGTCGTTTGTTAACTGAGCACTTTTAACTTGCTCTAATCCTGACACATATTTAGCTTGTGAGCTTCTTGCCTCAATAAATATTGATTCAATCGTTTTTGATAGCTCATTCTCTAAACTCTCATGTTCAAGTACTGCATTTAATTTTTCTATATTAGCTTTTGCTACGGCACTCTTATTAGTCTTTTTATCTAATATCGGTACTGAGAATGTTACAGATATTTGTTCATTTAATCCTTTGTATAACTGATTACCAAAATTACCGCTATTAGATGTGGAATTTGATGTACCAACACCGGCATTTAGTGAAATGCTTGGATAATAACCTCCCTTTGCCGATTTAATATCATAATCTTTCATTTCTTGTTGCAATGTGCTGCTCTTAAAAGTGGGCAACCAGGAAATTGCTGTACTATATACGTCTCCGATTAATGGCAGATCACCTAGAATTAATAGCTCTGAGAAACTTAATGAATCTAATTCAAAATTATAATCATGCCCTAACATTAATAATTGTTTAAGCTCCATTATATTAGTTGAATAATTGCTTTGCGATGATACTAAATTATAATTATCTGTGTGATACTGCGATTCTATTTGAGATAAATCTACTCGTGATAATTTCCCCGACTTCATTAATTGCTCTGCTCGCTCCATCTGCATTTTGCTAACCTCTAATGCCTGTTTCGATATTTCTATTGCCTCTTTAGAATACAATATTTTAAGATAATAGCTTAATATCTGTGTCTCTAAATTGTTTTTGACCGACTCTATACTATAGTCGTTAATACGAGTCTGTATTTCACTCGATTTTATATTATTATTCCTACTATTACCATCATAGATAGTCCAAGAAGCGTTAAGTCCATAAGTTCCTGTATAGGAGTTCCCATTATCTTTAGGATAATTTGTAAAGCCTTGTGTCGTCGCTAAATTTAACGATGGAAGCCATTGAGCCTTTGCTTTTTCTAAATCCACCTTACTGCTTTCGCTAGTAAGTAATTCTCTTCGCAAATCTATATTATGCTCAATTGCATAGTTAAGACATTCTTGATAGCTCCAAGTCGTAGGAGATATATTTTCATTTGTTTCAGCACCATTCATTCTTAGTGCTGCTAATAAAAATATAGAAAGGAAGAAAATACTAAAAGTTACTTGTTTATTATTCATTCTTTTACAATAAAATTTCTTTTACAAAAGTAAATTCAATCATATTGTAAACAAAACAAATTAGATACACATACACAAAACCCCCTTATTCGCTCGATTTTAACACTAAATTCACCTATATCAGGATAGTAGTGTTAATTTATGTATAATCTAGATACCTCGCTTTTTCCAGAACCAGAAATACGAGCCTTTCCCTTGCTCTGATTCAAATCCTATCTTTCCTCCATTCAATTCGGCTAAAGATTTACATATCGACAGCCCTAATCCTGTACCCTGCGCAAATTGGTCTAATTTTTCAAAGCGCTGGAAAATCTTATCTTTTTTATTGTCGGCAATTCCAATGCCGGAATCTTCTACATAGAATAGAACTCCTCCATCTTTTTCCTTATACCCAACCTTTATGTAACCACTCGGTGTGTATTTAATTGAATTTGTAACAAAATTCATAATTATTTGAGTGAGTTTATTTCTATCTAGGCTAACAATATAGTCTTTATATGGGTTGTCTATCATTAATTTTACGGGCGAATCTTTCATTCTCACCCTCACTACTGCCTCTAGCTCTTTGATATAGCTTGGTAAATCAAATTCTATCGGGCATAGTTCAACTGTTCCTGCATCTAGTTTTGACAAGTCGAGAATATCATTTATAAGACGTAATAACAATTCATTATTTGTTGCAATTATTTTACAATATGCCTTACGATCCTCTACATCTTCTGTATTTATTACCAATTCCGAGAAACCTACTATTGCATTTAATGGAGTACGTATCTCATGACTCATATTTGCTAGGAATGCCGATTTTAATTTATCGGCTTCCTCTGCTTTCTCTTTAGCTATTTTAAGACTGTTGCTATATTCTTTTTCTTTTGTCAAGTCGGCTCCTAAAGCTACAATAAGAGTACGACCATCGACAGTGTGAATTGCCGATTTTGTTATCTGCCAATACACTTTCGAGCCATCTGCTAGATTTGTTACTGAATCTATAACTACGTTACCTCCCGATTCTATTACTCTTTTATCGGCATTTACATATTCGTCTGCTTCATCTTTATCATATAGGTCATAGTCTGTTTTTCCAATGGCATATTTAGCATCATATCCACAAAATTGTTCAAACATCTTATTCCCTAGTATATACCTAAAATCATCGTTTGCGTCTTTTATAAATATCAATCCCGGTATTCGTTCTACAATATCTTGAAGTAGCTGTAAAGCCATTTGTGCATCATTTCTTGCAGTTTCTACTTCATCATATAATCGTGTCCTTATTGATATGTCATCTACTCTCAATACAACGCCTTTTAATTCCTTATTATCATTATATGCGGCATTGGCAACTATTTCAATTGTACTACCCGATAATAATTTCTTCTTTGTGTCCATCGATGTGCATCGTCCACTTGTTACGGCTTTTACTAAACAATCTTCACACGGTATTTTTGCCTCACTGTGAGAATCCCAACAATGCTTGCCAACCTCGAACAACAATTTACCACCGGTTACTTCTAATGGGAATTTGACCGATACATTTTCCCACAACACAATTCCATCTAAATCGAGAAAAACAATTCCCGACCTCATATTGTCTAAGACTAATTGATTCAGTTCATTCTGCGATTTCAGTTCTTGTGTTAGATTGTAGGATAGCGTATTATCTCTTATAAATCCGGTATAAGACATCACATTATCTTGCGAATCTAATTTTAATGGAGTTCCTGTAACACTATAGTATTTGTTTATGTCATCGTCTAAATGTACTCTTACCTCCGTTTTAAATGGAGATTTATCTCCTCGCCTTAATTGGGCTATTATTTGCAATACTTTATCTATATCTTCATCACAGATTTTTGACAATATATAATCTATATCAACATCATAAGAATCTCCATTTGGCTTATTTAATGATACTTTCTCATTACTACACGTGAAATCCCACTGTATCAAGCCACTTACTTGTACTGCCAGCTCGGTCTTTCGATGGCTTTCTTTAATAGCTTTTGAGTGATTTACTTCTGATGTCTCATCATTAATTATAAGCATATATCCTTTCACCTGTGATTGTGTCGATAATATAGAACAACAACGTACTAAAAAATGCCTTACGCCTTCGGTTCTTGTGCTAAATAGTGGTTTTATTTTATCGAAATTTACGCTTATTTTTACTTGAATATTAATATTTTCTTTGCAACACTTTGAAATATCAGGCCCGAAAAATTCGCTATCAAAAATATTGATTTTGCTATTTCTAAATTCTTCAAAATTATCGATCCCCAATATTTTACAAAATGAATTGTTTGCATACTCCGGCTCTCCGGCATTATTAAACATTACATAGCCATCGGGCATATTCGATAACATTATTTCTTTTTCTTCATTGAGGGAGATTAACTCCTTCGTTTTAGAAATATTATCGGTTACGTCGATAAGTGTAATGACTATATTATCTAATTGACCAGAAGCATTAAGTATCGGGGATATGGCTATCTCTACGAAAACTAGATCATAAGAGACTCCGTCGTTATGAGTATTTTGAATTTTTTTTGTTAAGACGATCGATTTGTTTTGAGCTATGTTTTGCAATACTTCTTCATTTACAAAATCATTATCTTTAAAATTCTCAGCTAATTTTATAAGACTTTTATGTTCATCTTCGTTACTTAGAGATAATAGTACGCCTTGATTATCATAAATTTCTAATTTTACCGACGAGGCATCAAGAACTTTCTGATATTGCTCAAGCATGTATTCTTTACGAGCTTTCTCCTTATATTTTTGTGTAATATTTTTGTGTGTCCCTACTATTCGTTCTACTTCTCCATCACTGTTTCTTACTAAAAATAAATTTTCTTCAATATATGTCCAATTTTCAGATTCTGTAAATTTATAACATATTACTGTCGACTCTTTTGGATCTTCTCCTCTTAGTATTGAGTCTCGCCTAGATTGCCATAAATGTAAATAATCTGGGTGAATACAATTAATTACGTCTTCTATCTTTGTAAACGTTTCGGGAAAACATTTGCCCTCTATATTATATAACAAATTACGCTTTACATCATAACCCCATACCTTTACATCTCCGGCTTTGATTGCTAATGCAAGTTGTTCCTTCTGCCATAACAAATCTTTCGCCGTTTTCTCTACTTTCCTTTTTAAAAGCACAGATATAATAATAAATATTAACACTATACTAAGCAATATAGCTATCATAATATATATATGATTCAACGAATTAGAACAATCTAGTGCCGATATATATGCTAGTGTCCCTAGCAAATCAGTAAATAGATTAATGTTTGCGCTGCAATTTATTTGATTAGCAGGCAGGCAACTCGATAATAGAATCCAACTAAAAGCAATTAGAAATGGTATCGAACGCATAATACAGTGGTGAAGTATCTTCATCAATTATAACAATCTTACTTAATTTGAAAAATATGTTATCTATCATAAAACAAATAACAAGACAAATATAAGCAAATAGATTAAACCGACCTCCTTTTTGTATTTAAAATCTGAATAATAAATTTAAATAATTTAACTTATGCAAAAAAAATGCGCCAATCTAAATTGATAGATTGGCGCATTTATTATTTATAGTATTTATTCAAATTCTACCAACAAGTCGTTTGTACCTACCACTTGATCTGCCACAACAAAAATGCGTTTTATTACTCCTGCTTTATCAGATAGTATATCATTTTCCATTTTCATTGCTTCATATACCAATAGTTTTGTACCAACCTTTACTGTATCGCCCGGTTTGACGTCTATTTCTACAATTTTGCCTCCCATTGGAGCTTTAATTGTAGCACCGGTAACTTCGGCTTTTGGTTCTTCTTTAACTTCCGGTTTCGATTCCTCTACTTTTGATTTGCCACTGGCTACATACTCAGCTTCTCTACGTTTCTTTAAAAATCCTGTTGCTACACTTGGAAGCAATTCTAATAATAAAAATTCTTCCTTAGTCTGAGCCAACTTAACATTATCAAATTCGGGCAGAGTAACATTCTCTGGCTCTTTATATGTCGAAACATCATACGGATGTTCCATTGCATCGCCTGTGATTTTTTCTCTAAATTCGGGCGCTATTGCAACCGGGGTGCGTCCATATTCACCTTTTATTAGTGAGATGAATTGATTAGATACATTGGTGTAATCAGGATTCCCTTTTTTACGATCTATAGCTACCGATACTGCTTGACTACCTACAATCTGGCTTGTCGGAGTAACTAATGGCACAAGACCGGCATCACGTCTTACCTTTGGTATTAATGCCATAGCTTCTTCTAATACATCTTCTGAACCCAATGCTTTTAATTGAGCTACCATATTAGAATACATTCCTCCGGGTACTTCTGCATTCTTTACTATTTGATTTGGCTTCGGGAAATTGAAATAATCTTCTATCGAATGGCATGCATCTAATAGTGCTTGTTCTTGATTCGATTTAGCCGCATTTATTGCTACATCAAATAGATTATCTATGTTTGCAGGAAGTGTGTCGGTCAATGGATCGAAATCGATAGGGAAACTCTTTCCTAGATCGAAGTCTTTCAAGTCTTTGCGTATCTCTTTTAATTCATTGCGTATTTTACCTACGGCTTCCATATTCACATCTACCTCTACACCGAGTTTCTTTGCAAATAGATACACTAACTCTATTGACGGTGCTGCCGAGCCACCACCAAAATACCAAATATTAGTATCTAGAATATCTACGCCATGGATTATTGCCATCAATGCAGATGCAAGTCCATATCCGGGAGTGCAATGAGTGTGGAAATCTATTGGCACGCTTACGGCTGATTTCAATTTCGGCATAAGTGATGCCACTCTGGCAGGATTAATTAATCCTGCCATATCCTTTATTGTTATTATTTTTGCACCTAGATTTTCGTATCCTTTTGCCTTCTCTATAAAGTAATCGTCGGTAAATATTTTCTTTGGTTCTTGTGGCTTCTTTCCTAGTAATTTACCAAAAAAACCTATTTTTTCTGTTGGTGTTTCATCTTTTGGGTCGACAGTATAACATACAGCACCATCGGCAATACCACCCATCTCGTTAATTAATTTTACCGAATCTTTTACATTATCAAGGTCGTTAAGTGCATCAAAGATGCGCATAACATTTAATCCGTTCTTTATCGATTCTTTATAAAATCCTTCGAGAACAGAATTAGGGTAAGGCACATATCCAAATAGATTTCGTCCACGCGATAATGCTGTAAGTAAAGACTTTCCTTCCATCTTATCACTTATCGTTTTTAATCTATTCCATGGACATTCTCCCAAATAACGCATAACTGAATCGGGCACTGCTCCACCCCATACTTCCATTGCGTAAAAACCAGCATTTTTATAATATGGCAATAACTTGTCAATACTTTCCTGCTTCATTCGCGTTGCAAATAAAGATTGTTGACCATCGCGCATAGTCAAGTCTCTTACTTTCAATTTCCGGTTCATAAATTTTAGGTTTTTTGTTATTTACAATATTGATTCTTAGTTTGTATCTTTTTTGTTACAATTATATTTGACAAATGTACATCTTTTATCAAATATAAGAAATTTATTTTGTATTTTTGTAGTGCAAATAATGAAATTTTTCTGTAATGTTCGATTTTTTCAAAAAAAGCAAAGTACAAGAGTCCCTTTTTTACTCTACCGATATCCATTCTCACATGGTTCCGGGGGTTGATGACGGGTCGAAAAACGTAGAAACTTCTACATTTATTATACGTTCGCTCAACCAATTAGGAATTAAGCGAATGCTAATCACACCGCATGTTACCGAAGCTACATTTGAGAATAGTAGAGCTACTCTTGATGCTCCTTTTAATCGGCTCAAAGATAATCTAAAAAATGAAAATATTGACATCGACATTATGTACTCTGCCGAGTATCGTCTTGACGATTTCTTTGAGAATAAGGTATTTAAGGCTAACGACTTCTTATTACTGCCTAACAATTTTATACTTATAGAAAATTCATTCATTCAGCAAGCACTAAACTTCGATGAGTTAGTATTTGAATTAAAAATGAAAGGTCTTATTCCAATTCTAGCTCACCCCGAAAGATATAAATATTATATCCAGAAACGTAGTAGATACAAAGAGCTTCACGATTCCGACTTGCTTTTACAAGTCAATCTCCTATCTTTTTCAGGCTACTATGGGAAGGATGTTAAAGAAACAGCATGGTGGCTACTAGAGAATAATATGGTCGATTTTATTGGTACAGATATTCACAACACCATTCATCTCGAACAAATTCAAAAATTTATTACTACTAAAGATTATAAAAAACTGAGCGCAAAAGCTGAAATTTTAAATGACACAGCTTTCGTTTAACAACATACATTAAATAATCAAACATAAACTTAGTATTGAATATACAAATATTTTATTTATGAAGAAATTAATCTATTTTTTAACTTTACCTTTATTAATTTTCTGTTCAACTTCGTGTGTTACAGAAAATGAGATTAATCCTGACATTGAAACCGACCCTGTAAAGGTTGAATTGGTTGAAAAAATGATTACAACAGCCGACTACAAGGTTCCGGTTGTTGACGGTTTTATTACTACTGTTTCTTATAATGGTCAAGTGTTGGCACGCACTAGCAAGCCTATTACTATTAAAGTACCAAAGACTTCTACGTCTAGAGGTGCCGATGATATAAATATTGATTACTCTGAAGGTACTCTCAATGCATCATACAGTAGCTTGTGGCAGACTGTAATGTTTGAAGATACTAAAACAGGCGACTACGACTATAACGACCTTGTGTTTCATGTTCAATATGAAAGAATTGGGACAAAACTAAAAGTATCAATACACCCTATCGCTCTAGGATCATCTAAGATATTAAAGCTTCGATTAAAATATACTCAAGGTGGCGTGTCTAAGGTCATTAAAATCGCCGAAAACTGTAGAGAAGAGCTGTTCAACAACATCTCCGGATTTATTAATACTCGCAACTACGATATCCATTTCCAAGATTTTGCTACGTCTTTTGAGGTCGACCTTGATAGTGAAAGCGAAGTTGTCGACTATGCATGGTTTATTAACGTTAACGATGCAGAATTGATATATGCTGTTAATACCAACTCTAATGTGTCTCTCGATAGCAATAATCGCCCTTATGGATTTGCAATTACCGATATAGGCACTAATTCTTCTAATTCCAATTCAATTACTAAGAACAAAGAAGACATAGAAGAGTGGAATGATGAAAAGCCGGAAATTGGCAGTTGGGCTAAAATACCCGATGTGCCTCAAATCCCTACTAAGACGACCACTTTTAGCAATTCACTTAAAGCAAGCACTAACTATTTATTAAGCTCGGGCAGTGTGATTTCTGGCGATATTAAAGGTGCCAGCGGGGCTACTGTATATGTTGAAGGCGAATTAGTCCTTACAAACGAATATAGTGCTAACGACTACAAAGGCACCAAAATTATCGTTATGCCAAAAGGTAAACTCACTATCGACAAACAAGATTTTAATAATATCAATATCATTAATTACGGCACAATTGAGTGGAAACAAAAAAGTCCTAAATTTTACAACAACGCTTCTTTTATCAGCAATAACAATATTAATGAGCCTGAACTACAATTACAAGTGAGAAACAAATCTAATATCGCAATTTATGGCGATGTAGTTGCTTCTGATATTGTGATAAATCATAATTCCACATCCTACTGTAAAGCTTATTTTAATTCGGTAAAAGCGAATAAACTAGAATCGTATAATGATGCTTTTGTTTATGTAAACGGCAGCTTAACAGTTAATAATCTGAAAACAAATAATTCTGACGAAGCTACAACTTATATTGACTGCCGACTCACTGCTTCAGAAAGCGTTATCCTTTCTAAGTCATCTAAGACGTATATTAATGGATACATGTCAACTCCTTATCTCGAAATGGCTATCAAATCGGAATTATATATTTCTTCCACTAGTATAGTTTCTTGCCCCAATATTAATATAGCAAATATGAACCAATGTACAATTGAAGTAGTTGGAGACAATTATGCTATCCTCGACGCCTCTAAAATAACATCTGCAAATATCAAAAAAGATTGCTTTGAAGGAAATATAAACATCATTAATGCTACTTTCTATAAAAATGGTAAAGCAGTTACCCTTAAATTTGATGATGACTCCGACATTCGAATCAACGATAAGAGTATTTCTATCGCTAAGAATAATTGCAACCCGGGGTATAACACTAATGGAACTCCCGACGATAATGGCGCAACATGGTTTGCTTATCCTCGCGAGAATGTAAACATATCTCTATGTTACAACTTTAGCAAGTGGCTAAAAGGAGACTTCGACTTTAGCCTCCTCTCCACTGCCGATGTATTCGACATTAACGACGAGATGCCGGCAATAGGTACTAAGAAAAAAATATATACTTTCAAATAACATTTGAATTTAGAATATAATAAATATATATTACGCCCCCGAGAGTACTTAATAACACTCTCGGGGGCGTTTCTTTTATTTTACTAAAATGCAATTTTAGAATGCTTTGCGATATTTATCTTCGCTGCTATCTTCCATTATACTCAGATAACTTGAATAGCGCGAACCACTTATATACGCTTCTTCTACAGCTTTAAGAACAGCACATCCGGGTTCATGGGTGTGAGTGCAATTATTATATTTACAGTTTTCTGAAATTTTAAATATCTCTGGGAAATAATGCGCCACCTCTTGTGATTTAAAATCTATTGTCCCAAATCCTTTTACCCCGGGTGTATCTATTAAATAGCCTCCTGACTCCAATCTATACATCTGCGAAAAAGTAGTTGTGTGCATTCCTGTGTGATGAGTGGTTGAAACATCGCCTGTCTTTATATTCAAATCAGGAAGTATGCAATTGATTATTGTCGACTTCCCAACTCCGGAATTTCCCGAAAACAGTGTTGTCTTATCTTTCATCAATTTTTGCAATTCTGAAATTCCTTCACCCGTCTTTGCCGACACCATAACCACACCGTAGCCTATAGTCTCGTATAAATTTTTTACAGCTTCTGCATATTCTATTTCATCGGCATCTAGAATATCTATTTTGTTTATAACAAGTATAGTATCCACTCTGTATGCCTCCGATGTTGCAAGAAAACGATCTATGAAAGTTGTTGATGTCAGTGGTTCTTTAAAGCTGACTATCAGAAATGCTTGATCTATATTTGAGGCGATTATGTGCGATTCTTTTGAAAGATTCGAGGCCCGCCTTATTATATAGTTCCGGCGTGGCTCGATAGATGTAATAAATGCACTATCATCGCCATTCTGCGTGATGACAACCCTATCGCCTACTGCTACGGGATTTGTTGTTCGTATTCCCTTGATTCTAAAATTCCCTTTTATTTTACAATTAGCAAGGCTACCATCTTCACACTCGACGATATACCAACTACCTGTATTTTTTACAACTAATCCTTTCATATTTCAAAATTACAATTATTTATTCTATTTATCATTATCCGATATAATTATTTCTAAATAATGCCAGTTTAATGCAGTATTCAACCCTTTTAGAGCATATTTAAATAATTTTTCGGGTTATTTTTTGTGTTATTTTCAAAAAAATTCGTAAATTTGTAGCCGAAAGTATAGTGAGACAGAAATTATACTGTTATTTATTTAATTAATTTGTATCAATGATTAATGTAGAACAAATTGGAGCTTGGGCAGGATTAGTATGGAAAGCCCTTGACACAGAAGGTACTCTAGGCGTTAAACGCATCAAAAAAGTAACCAAATTGAAGGATAAAGAAATTTATGCTGCTATGGGTTGGCTTGCACGCGAAGGCAAAGTAAACATAGCCGAAGACGACAACGACATAATGGTGTCGCTTATCGGTTAATAGCTATTGCATATCCTAAATCGAAACAGATAAATTTATTTTTATCTGTTTTTTTGTCCCAATTAATAGAGCAAAGCGTGCGATAAGACGGCTAAAAGCACAGCAATAAAGTGCTAATGCTATAATGACATTGCTAAAACAGCATTATTCGTATTCTATTCAAATAATGTAACATTAAAATATACTATCGTGCGCCGTTAGCAGTAGATTAAGCACACCACAGAAAAGCACATCTTTCACCACAGCAACGGCTCCTCAAATATCCCCATCGCAGTTTTTCCTTTCAAATATCATCAAGGTGAATCCGACCCCTTGGGGTGGAGATAAAGAATATATAGCATAAATCAATATCATCAAGGTGAATCCGACCCCTCGGGGTGGAGATAAAGAACATATCTCATAAATTGCCACAGCGTGGCAAAACCATGCTTAACCCTGTGCTTTTAAGCGCACGGTTACACTATAACCGAGATTCTGCACCCCGAAGCGGGTGCCACCTCGTTGCCAACATGATATTAGTTCAGCCTATTGAGAGCAAGTTATTGCTAAACAAATACTCAAGAGAACTTTGCGTACTAAAATAAATAGCGACTATGAAAAGTTTCATAGTCGCTATTTTTATGTTATATATTTATTTTACTTCAATACAACCTTTACAGGTGCATTATCATCTACTTTTATTAAATAGATTCCTTTTGCTAATTCGCCTAAATCGATTGTCTGTGCTGCTTCAACTTTCTTAACTAGAGCTCCCGAAATTGAGTAAACAGATATATTATTAACCTCTGTTGCCGAGATTATATTTAATATTCCATCTGTTACTGTAGGATAGACAACAACAGTTGCATCTGCTATATTTGCATCTACTCCGGTATAAAGACCATTGGAAGTTACAACTTCACTCATCACCTTTTTCTCAGAGTTTCCTTTTCCATATACAGCTTCTACTTTAAACGAGATCTTACCTGCATCGCCTAGATCTTGTTCTAACTGATCTTTTTGTACTAAGAAAACATAAGGGAATGTACTTGTTTCGTTTACTTTAAGACTCTTCTTCGCCTCAATATTAAAATCGATAGAGTCCTTAGTACTCAATGTAAGTATATCTGCTTCTTTTACTCTGTAGGCATTATACATTGTTGCAGGATTAGTGCTAGTAGGCTTTTCAAAGTCAACTAATCCACAATAATATTGTTCAGTGCTATTATATAAATAGTAAACTTTAAGTGCAGTTACAGCAGTAGCTTCATAGTCGGGAGTATATTTAGCCTGTCTTATTGGGAAACTATATGGTGTTCCTTCTCTAGTAAATTCTATATCAAGGTTAGAAGTAACTACTGTGCTTCCAACAACTACATCAGTTGCAGTTGCGGTAGTTTCGGTTGTTGATATAGTAGGATTAGTAATATTATAAGTGAAAACATCGGCAGATTGAGCTGAGGTTGTCCACGAATAATTAACATCTAATTGCTTAACCGATTTATTATCTGCTTCAAGCACTACATTTGGTGTAGCTGTGAATGTAGACGGAACAAATATCTTTTCTATAGTAAATCCACCTACAAGTGGGTCAAAAATCAATTTATACACACCCGGAGCAATTGTCCAATTGTTTTGTGTAGTCTTTGTTAATGTATTCGCCGCTAAAAAATTTGCCGGAGTATTAGCTGCCGATGGTCCATAACGATAATTAGCAATTCCTGCCCATTTGTCAGTCCATCCAGCTTCTGCGAGCATAGTGGATATTTGAAAATATGCTGTTGCTGTATTATATTTGCTCTCACTACTGAAATTCATTATGGCAGCACGAGTTCCATCATCTTGTCTAACAAGTGGAGTCCCTTGTTCTGGATTCCATACATAATTGCTACCAGAGCTATTACCAAGTACATAAAACTTATAATCTGTTTTAATTGTGGTTAATTTATTTCCACTTCTTGTATCTACCCAGATATCATAGCTTCCATCTTCGGGCAATTGAAAATTTTTCGAAGAAGTACCTGCCAGCATACCATAATTTTGTTGGTATAACGGCAAGGAAAAATCAGTAGAGCCCCAAGCGCCTAATACGTTATCCCAATTCCCCTTAGCAGTCGACAATTTAAATTGTCCGTTGTGTGTAGCATCTCTTGAGATAGTTGCGTGATATACACCCACTGTCGCAGTAGCATCCATCTCAATACAATTTGAATTATCCCATCCATCTGCGGGATTTTCAACTAAATCTCCAAAAATGTACATTGGAGTTGCTGGCATTGCTTTAATAGTATAGCAATTTACAACCCCATATGAAGGATTATACTGATATAGTTCATATTCCAGATCATTTATTTTCACCGGCATTAACCAATTTGAAAAATTAGTTGAATTGGGACTTCCCTCATCATTTGGGTTAATATTACCAACTAAGTTTCTACTATTATACGTATAATCATAAACTCCAAATTGTTCATTAAAACTAACTCCCTTTGTATTACAAATATATATAGGTCGATCCATAATTGTTATTTTAGAATTACCAAGAGTGGTATTATCCGATCCCCAACTACCAGAAGAAAGAGCTAGATAAGTAAAATCATTTTTTGAGTACGTAAAATCTTTCAAAACAGATGTCCTAATACAAGCAAAACTAATATCGTCAGAATATGGATATAAATATGTATTATCTGTAAAAATAGCATTAGTATATGCCTCAATAGAGGTAATTGTAAAATTAGAAATATTAATTTTTAGCATTTTCCCCGTTCCAGAAACATTTATATATGCACCATTGCTATTCGATAAATCTCCATAAGCCGAAAGAAAGCGGATATTACCGAGTCCTTGAATAGTGGCTAAATCTTCAGTACTGGGTTCAATTGTTGACAATAATTTACCGGCATCACTATATATATAAAATTTAGCTATTTTGCTATAACCTGTTGCCACTCCACCAACAACAATTAAATGGTTCGCATTATCAGAAGTAAAAGCCCAAAGTTTACTACCGTCTGTAGTTTTATAGCTTCCACTTCCGTCTTTAGAAAACCAATATAGTGTATTAGTAGCTTGGTCATGAAGCCATGCCTTGCCTTTTGTTACAGCAAGTTGCCTACCGCTTCCAGCTACTACATTCGTTTTCTGACTCCAAACCGGAGTTTGAGTCATTGTTATCCTATAGTCTGAATTTGCTGCAAAAGATTGCAACACCACAACCATAGCAAATAAGGTCATAAGTAATTGTTTTTTCATATCATTCTTTCAATTAAAGTGTTTATATTGGTTTTATTAATGTTCTCACGGATTTATATATTCGTAAATCACTACAAACATAAATATTTTTTTTTATAACAGATGTCAATTTAACGTATATTAACCCATAACTATTATTAAATAATACCTTTTATATTAATATCTTCGCACATGTATTAATAATGAGAATTTAGTAGTAAAAATGTGCCAAAATACAGATAAAATAGAGCTATGAAATTATACAAAAATACATCACCGGCAACATAGAAACGTAATATTATTCAAGATTATCACCACTTACGCAACAATAAGCATAATAACAAAATTTATATTGCAATTTATGTCGGCAAAGTGGTTTAATTGAATTAAATTTGTAACACGAAATCTGCAAAAGGGATATATTATAGGAATCCAAAAAAAAGATATTATGATAAGTATTTACAATTGCGCAACGGGGCTTGCCGAGCTAAACAAATACCAACCAAATTGTTGGATAAATGTAGAGACACCTTCGGATGATGATATTAATTTTCTCATTACGGAGCTAAAAGTCCCCGAATCTTTTCTTAATGACATCTCGGATATTGACGAGCGTCCACGCACCGAGAACGAAGGCAATTGGTTGCTTACCATAATACGCATACCTATACAGATAGTAAATCATCACAACCAGCACATCACTGTTCCACTAGGCATTATGTCGAATCATAATATAATAGTAACAGTATGCAATTATCACAGCGATATGCTCCCCGACTTTGTAGATTATTCACGACGCAAAAACATAGAAATTGATAATCGTCTCGATTTAATATTACGCCTTATCCATTCGTCGGCTGTATGGTTTCTTAAATATTTAAAGCAGGTAAACATTGAAGTTACTGCCGCAGAAGAATCGCTACAACGCAGCATCAGAAATCAAGATTTGCTCAGACTGATGAAATTGCAAAAAACACTAGTCTACTTCAGCACCTCAATCAAAGGCAACGAAGCAACAATTGGTCGCCTAAAAGCTCAATTCCAAGATAGTGGATTAATAAATAAAGACATAATGGAAGACCTCATTATTGAGCTACGACAAGCCATAAGTACTGTAAATATTTATAGCAATATTTTATCAGGGACAATGGACACATTTGCATCTATCATTTCAAATAATGTGAACACCATAATGAAACGTATGACCAGCATCTCAATAATATTGATGGTACCTACTCTCATAGCTAGTTTCTTCGGTATGAATGTCGAATTATATATAGGTGGATACGATTATGCTTTTATCGGCATCATTCTATGCTCCATCATTCTATCTACTCTGGCATTTATACTATTTAGAAAAATAAAATGGTTCTAAATAAATTTTACATTGGGTAAGATATAGCCAATTACAAGATTCTGAGCAAGCAGATACATTAATATTATATTATAGAAATATCTGTGATTTCGAGCTACCTCTCTCCTATTTCTCGATAAAGAATAGATACTAATTGCCAAGGCTGCTAGTAAGAATATATTCCAAAACGACCAACCATGTGCCATAAATACAAAATATGGATTAACCGGTGCTACATCACAATTAAGCAATATGTATATCAAACTACCGATACTCACTATGATGGCACACCCAATGCCTGTAACTCGCCACGAATAAGGGTGATTATTAAATTGCGACAACAACATTCTTCCGATGAGCGAAGAATTGAAAAACACACTCGCCAGTAGCAACACAATAGAAAATTGAGAATAAAAAAAGAATGATGGTAGCGATAGCATAAAAACTACCGCACCAAAGCGTTGTGGCAACCTCAACTCATTGAATTTAAGATACAATTCACGATAATTCTTTATAGCATATATTAGCGACAACGACAATGGAACCGACCATGGGAAAAGTGCAAAAATTAGATATACAATGAAAATAAATGCCGGCGAATCGGTGGCAAAACCATCGGAAGACAGCATATTAAGATTAGTAAAAATTGACAAGGACAATTCTTTATTACCTGTAATAATATATAATATAAGAAATGCCATTACCATCGAAACCATTAACGCTAATACGAAACCTATCCAATTGCGTACTCGCCCAAGGGTTGTTGTTCCTAAAAAGACAAAGCCTACCAAGCCTATAATCCATATTGATGGCTCGCCAGAAATTATAATGCTCACAGCAAGTGCGACACTTGTAAGAAAAAGATTTTTCTTCGACGGACGACGAATCCAATGATACAAACTAACGAGTGAAATCACCATTAAAACCGCCGAAATCATTAATGGCATGGCAGTGAAACATAGCACACTCACAAATGCAGATGCTAAAAACACTAATGATGCTATAAATGAATTGCCTAATTTATCTAAATTCCCATCAAATCGAAATAGACAAAGTGTCAATATTCCGGCTATTGCCGCCGATGGCAATCGCAACCAGAATATTATATTTGTTGCATCTGATAAATTAATAAGCAGACTCACAATATAAGAATAGCATTTTAATACTATATTATTCCCATAAGTGCCATTAAATACAATTTCGATATTACTACCTTTAAGACACTTTACCATTTCGAGTATTTTCTCTTCGCTTGGCGAAAGCGCACTTATACTCAATATCGGCAGTATATTAATAGCTACTCCTATTAATAATACAACAAATAATGCTATATAGGTACTATTTCTCTTAGACGTACTCATTGTGGCTGCTCATTAAATGGTTTAAACGTTACAAATCTATTATAAATATAATTACAAATTGTATATGTAGCCATACCTCCTATTATCGATATATATTCACCACACTTGGGAGCATCTATTCCTAATAATGATATATCTTTTATCCATTCTATCGACATAAATGCCCAAAGACTGAATATCTGAATACCAAAGCACAACAAAAAGCCTAAAACAAAGAGCAATATCTCTCTCTTGATTTTATGATTATGCGACTTAAACACCCATTGTTTATTCCATACAAAACTATTAATAAGCCCCACAATATAGCCTATTACATCGGACACATATATATTAATCGACAATAAATCAAAACATATATATATCACGATAAATGTCAATAGCGAATTGCTTATCCCTACTAGACCATATTTAATTAATTGCACCGATGTCGTTTTTACTTGCTCCTTCATCTTATATTATTATATCTCAATCGGCATAATTACGCAAGATCGGTATTGACCAATTATAACGTACTGCCAAAATTCTTATTGTTATCACCGAAATGCCACACACCGACTGCTGTAAAACCTCTTGCCCGCCTAATAATTGTATTAACCAAAATATTAAGCCTCCCGCAATACATGCGGTAGCATACACGTCTTTACGAAATATTAGTGGCTCTTCGTTTATTAAAATATCTCGTATAACTCCGCCTAAAGCACCTGTAATTGTTCCCATAACTATTGCCAGCCACATAGGAAACCCAAACTCTAATGTTTTCTGTATTCCTATCACCACAAATAATGCTAACCCAATGCTGTCGAATATAAAAAAAGTGCGATTGAGTTTCACCAAATATTTTTTCAAAATAATCACAGTAACAAGAGAGAAGCCCGTTACGGCAAGATACCACCCATTTTCCATCCAGAAAGGAGTAGCTCCCAGCAGTAAATCGCGCATTGTACCACCTCCAATAGCAGTTACTAAGCCTACCGCATAAGCACCAAACCAATCAAAACTTTTGGCGGCAGCTAGTCGAATACCACTAATGGCAAATGCTACTGTTCCAATTATTTCTATCAACAAAAGAAATGTTGAATCCATATTTAATATATATATTAAATCTAATCTTCTCTAGGTAAAACCTTTATCTGCAATTTATTATATGCTCGCTCGGCTTTCGATTTGGCTTGTTCTATATTTATATCCGACGCTAATATAACACCCATTCGGCGATGACCTACAACCTCAGGCTTCCCAAAAATACGAATTTGAACATCAGACTCCGATAACACTTCGACTAAATTATCAAAAACTACCGAATTACTATTACCTTCAACCACAACAGCTCTTGATGCCGATGGCGAATAAAATTTTATTTGAGGCACCGGCAAGCCAAGTAATGCACGCACATGAAGCGAAAATTCACTCAATTCTTGCGAAATCATTGTTACCATTCCCGTGTCATGCGGACGGGGCGAAACTTCACTAAATATCACCTCATCACCTTTTATAAATAGCTCTACTCCAAATATCCCATAGCCCCCTAGCGCATCGGTTACTTTCTTTGCAACACCTTGTGCATCAGCTTTTGCTTTCTGGCTCATTGCCTGTGGCTGCCACGAATAGCGATAATCACCATTTACTTGTATATGTCCTATCGGCTCACAAAATTGTGTACCATTAACAGCCCGAACAGTCAACATTGTTATTTCATAATCGAAATCCACAAAACCTTCTACAATTACACGCCCGGCACCGGCTCTTCCGCCTTCTTGTGATATTGCCCATGAATTATCTATATCAGCTTCACTCTTTATAACACTCTGTCCATGTCCCGATGAACTCATAATAGGCTTAATTACACAAGGAATACCTATTTCCTTTACAGCTTTACGAAATTCATCAATATCCGATGCAAATTTATAATTCGAAGTCTTTATGCCTAATTCTTCGGCGGCAAGTCGTCTTATACCTTCTCTATTCATTGTAAGCCACGCAGCATTTGCAGTAGGCGTAACATTAAATCCTTCCTTTTCAAGCTCAAGCAATGTTGTTGTTGAAATAGCTTCAACCTCAGGAATTATATGGTCGGGACGCTCCTTTTCAATTATTTGACGTAATTTTTCACCATCAAGCATATTAAACACATAACTACGATGCGCAATTTGCATTGCAGGCGCATTTGCATATTTATCACAAGCTATAACTTCTACACCATAGCGCTGCAACTCTATTGCAACCTCTTTTCCAAGTTCACCACTTCCTAATAATAATGCTTTTCGTCCGGTTGACGTACCTATTGAGCCAATTTTAGCCATAAAATAAAGATTTTGGGTTTCGTGCCACAAAGATAATACAAATGAGAGCATTATAAATAAAGTTTAACCGTTTTTGTTTTACTAGGCACAGTTTAAATTTTAAACGACATACAGATTCTTCAAAAAAAATACATAATTATATAAGCATACACTCCACTAAACCTTATAATTATGACAAAATTAATTCGTATCTTTGCATCATGGGACGAATATTAGCTATCGATTATGGTAGAAAACGAACGGGAATTGCGGTTACCGACACGCTTAAAATAGTAGCTACAGGATTAGCTACTATCCCAACACACACAATCATCGATTTTTTAAAGAAATATCTACAAACCGAAAAAGTCGATTTGATCGTTATTGGAGAGCCAAAGAAACTCGACAACACACCTTCGGAGAGTATGAAATACATTACACCTTTCATCAAACGCCTGCAAAAAGAATTGCCGGAGATAAAATTTGTAATGTGGGACGAGCGTTTCACATCATCAATAGCCCATCAATCACTTATAATGACCGGCGCAAAAAAAAGCACTCGTCAAGAAAAAGGATTAATCGACTCGATGGCAGCAACAATAATTTTAAACGACTATTTACAAAGCAATTGTTCACGAATATGATATTACCTGTTTATCTTTACGGACACCCTGTACTTAGAAAAATTTCTAACAACATCAATCCTGATTATAAAGGGCTTTCCGAGTTATTAAAAAATATGTGGGAAACCATGTATTCTAGCGACGGCATTGGTATTGCCGCTCCTCAAGTTGGTCTTAACGATCGTATTATAGTCATCGACGTTGACCCCGTAGCTGAATCGTTTCCCGAACTTAAAGGAATTAAACTAACTCTAATCAATCCTCAGCTCGAAGTGATAGACGACGGAAAAAAATTATCGCGCGAAGAAGGATGCCTTAGTCTTCCGGGTATTCACGAAGGTGTGCCTCGTATCGAAAAAATCAACATCAATTGGGACGATGAAAACTTTACTCATCACGAGGAAGTATTTGAAGGCTATCTAGCTCGTGTAATACAACACGAATACGACCACCTCGAAGGAAAAGTATTTATCGACCATATTTCACCTATCAGAAAACAATTGATTAAAACTAAACTAAACAACATAATTAATGGCAAAGTGAGATGCGACTATCGCACAAAAGGCTATTCTAAAAAATAAAAATCTTAATTACAAAATATGGCTGACGATAAAAAAGTGATTTTCTCGATGGTGGGTGTGAGTAAAATTTATCCTCCTCAGAAACAAGTCTTAAAGAATATATACCTTTCTTTCTTCTACGGAGCTAAAATTGGTATTATCGGTCTAAACGGCTCGGGTAAATCTACCTTACTAAAGATTATTGCTGGCATTGATAAAAGCTATCAAGGCGACGTGGTATTCTCTTCGGGATACTCAGTAGGATATCTTGAACAAGATCCTAAACTCGACCCTGACAAAACCGTTAAAGAAATTGTTCAAGAAGGGCTTCAACACATCCTCGATCTTATGGCTGAATATGACAAAGTGAACGAGAGTTTTGGAGACCCTGAAATTTTAGAAGATCCGGATAAAATGGATCAACTGCTTGCTCGTCAAGGCGAGCTTCAAGATAAACTAGATGCCGCCGATGCGTGGAACTTAGATAACAAACTTGAACGCGCTATGGACGCTCTGCGTTGCCCTCCTGAAGATCAAAATGTAGCCACACTATCGGGTGGCGAACGCCGTCGCGTAGCGCTTTGCCGCCTACTCCTTCAACAGCCCGATATTCTACTACTAGATGAGCCCACCAACCACCTTGATGCCGAGTCTATTGATTGGCTCGAACAGCATCTCCAACAATATGCAGGAACTGTAATCGCTATCACTCACGATAGATACTTCCTCGACCATGTGGCAGGGTGGATTCTTGAGCTAGATCGTGGCGAAGGAATTCCATGGAAGGGTAACTACTCTTCGTGGCTCGACCAAAAGACAAAACGTATGGCGCAAGAAGAAAAGCAAGCCAGCAAGCGTCGCAAAACGCTTGAACGTGAGCTTGAATGGGTGCGTATGGCTCCTAAAGCACGTCAAGCTAAAGGTAAAGCTCGTCTTTCATCTTACGACCAACTACTTAACGAAGACCAAAAGGAACGAGAAGAAAAATTGGAAATTTTCATTCCTAACGGACCTAGACTTGGTAACAAAGTTATCGAAGCTTTGCATGTCAAGAAAGCATTTGGCGAAAAACTACTTTTCAATGACTTGAATTTTATGCTGCCACCAAATGGAATTGTTGGCGTTATCGGACCTAATGGCGCAGGTAAAACCACTCTGTTCAAATTAATAATGGGGCTTGAAAAGCAAGATGGCGGATCATTTGATGTAGGAGAAACAGTAAAAGTGGCTTATGTCGACCAGACCCACAAAGACTTGCACCCCGATGCAACAGTATATCAAGTAATCTCACAAGGAGTAGAAACTTTCAGAATGGGAGGTAAAGACATGAATGCACGCGCCTACCTATCTAAGTTTAATTTCACAGGAGCCGACCAAGAAAAGAAAATCGGAATGCTGTCGGGTGGCGAACGCAACCGTCTTCATCTGGCTATGGCTCTAAAAGAAGAAGGAAACGTGCTATTGCTCGATGAGCCAACAAACGACATCGACGTTAACACCCTTCGAGCTCTTGAAGAAGGACTAGAAAACTTTGCCGGTTGCGCAGTAGTCGTATCTCACGACCGCTGGTTCCTCGACCGCATTTGTACACACATCTTATCATTTGAAGGTGATAGCGAAGTAGCATATTTTGAAGGTTCTTATTCAGAATACGAAGACTACAAAAAAGCCAAACTGGGAAACGTAGAGCCTAAGCGCATACGCTATCGCAAACTAATAGAATAATTAGCAAACCAATAAATAGCCGGGAGCCTTGCGAATATTATTTCGCAAGGCTCCTAGTCATATTATACTTTAAGAATCACAAAGAAAGTGCTACCTTTCCCTATTTCACTTTCAATTTTTATTTCTCCTCCATGAGCTTCAACAAAATCTTTCGAAATAGCAAGACCTAAGCCACTTCCTTGTACTTTAGTTCCCGGCACTCTGAAATAATGGTCGAAAATACTTTTATGATACCTCGAATCGATCCCCTTCCCAAAATCTTTAACATAGAGTTCAATATCATTCTCTATTTGTTTTGCGCCAATCACTACTCGGCTATTTTCATAAGAGTAACGAATTGCATTTGAGAGAAGATTCGTAAGCACCCACGCAATTTTCTCACTATCGACAAACAATTTACTCATATTTTCCGATTCATACTCCACCTCAATCTGAATATTAAATTTTTCGGCTTGTACACGATTAGCTTTTATGGCATATTCAATCAACTCTATCGGCTTCGTTATTTTCGGGCTTAATTGAAGTTTGCCAGCCTCTACTTGAGTCATATTCAATAACTCTCCGGTAATATTAAGCAAACGCTCGCTATTATCTTTAATGCTATCGGCCAACTCTTTTTGCTCATCATTCATTTCTCCAACTCTACTATCATTTAACAGCTGTAAGCTCATTAAAATAGCCGAAATTGGAGTTTTTAATTCATGCGAAATTGTAGAAATAAATGTCGTTTTAGCCGAATCAAGTTCTTTAAATTCCGTAATATTTTTAAGCATAATAACATAACCATTCACATCGACCGACCTTCTATCCTTAGATGGCTTTGTAATGGTAATATATTTAGCTTGGAAATAACTCTCTTTATTGTCAGCATATATCTTCAGCAGTTCTTTTTTCATCTTTTCATTACCCACAAGCTCACGAATAAGCCTTCTAAGAAGATCATTTCGTAAAGCAATTTCTTGAGAATTTCGATTAAGCACATCTTCTCTTTTGAGATTAAAAATACCTAGCGCTTCATCATTAATAAATATGACACTAAAATCTTTATCAAGTCCCAGAATAGGCTCACTAATGCTATTAATTACAGTCTCCATATATTTTTTCGATGCCATTAATTGAGATAATGTACTTGCATGATATTCAGTTAATCGCATTGCCATACGATTAAAATCATTAGATACCTGCTCAAGCTCTTTATTATCCCCTAATTCTAAACGCATATCATAATTATGATTAGCTATTTCTTGAATTCCATTAGTTATTTTTTTAATCGTATAGTTAATCGTTTTTGGCAAACGATATAAAATCATTCCACCAATAACAATGCTAAATAAGCCGAAAATAAGCATCAAGAATAAAGCACGCTCAAGCCCCTCCGTTGCTTCAGGAGTATTCGGGTCGGTTGCTGTGAGTATAGTCAAATTGATTACCGAAATTGCCACCAACAATATAATCATCACAAGCAGAGATCCAATCCCAACAGTTAGCTTTGTTTTAATAGTCATATTATTAAGATATTATTAATAAATCCGTTCCCATTTTAGAAAGAGATTGAAGAAATTTACGATACTTGATTATTTTAAATATAGTTCCCGGCATTTTAAAGGCAGGGTGCCCCATACACAGCGTAGTTATTTTATATTTCGCACACATTTCTATAGCTATATCAAAGAAATAATCGGCTTCGACCTGAATAACTTCGCCACCTAATTCAGTTACAAGTTTAAAGTGATTAATTAAATGTCGTTGAGACGCCAAGTCAATTTTGTCATCGTTCTCTTTATTTGTTTTTACATATAGTGCATAAAATACAGTATCATAACGCTCGGCAAGACGAGCTACTCTTCTTATAATTGCTCGCGGTGTTTTCCCATTACTACTCACACATACAAGAAATTTCTGTCTTCTAATAGCATTATCCCCTACTAGATATTCATTTTCTACTTTGCGCTCCACACTATAAGCAACTTCTTTTAATGCCAATTCTCTTAATTGCAATATGTTCTCAGTTTTAAAAAAATTGCTAAGCGCTGTTTCTACCTTATCGAGCTTATAAATTTTACCAGCTTTCAACCTGTTTATCAATTCTTCAGAAGTTAAATCTATATTTACAACTTCATCAGCCATCTGAAGCACACTGTCAGGAATACGTTCCTTTACTATAATTCCGGAAATAGCTTTAATATCCTCGCTAAGGCTCTCGATATGCTGAATATTTACAGCAGTAATAACATTAATACCTGCATCTAACAACTCTAATACATCTTGCCACCGCTTTTCATTCTTGCTACCTTCAATATTGCTATGAGCTAATTCATCAACAATGACAATATCGGGACGCAACAACAAAACAGCCTCAGTATCCATCTCTTCTATTTCTTTGCCTTTATAAAAAATCTTTTTCCTCGGTATCAAAGGGATACCGGGCAGCAAAGCTTCAGTTCCTATTCTCCCATGAGTTTCAATATATCCAATTTTTATATCCATTCCGCTTTCAAGCAAATCGTGAGCTTCTTGAAGCATCTTATACGACTTTCCGACACCGGCAATCATACCTATATATATTTTCAATCTTCCTCTTCGAGATTGTCTTATAAGATTAATAAACGGATCTTTATTTCGCTCTTCCATAATTACTTTATTTATTGATTTACAAAGAACGTACCAACGACAAATTTAATGATTTATAATATCTTTACAACAAATGAACGCCCCAAAATAGGAAATGGATTACCAAAATGGAAAACTAACAATTCATTTTCTTCTTTTGCTATTAAATAGATATAAATTTATGTACATTTGCAAAATTCAATATCATTAATATGGATTCTATTTTAATTGTTGATGACGAAGAAATACTAAGAAAACTTCTCGGTCGTATGCTAGGGCTTGAAGGGTATGAAGTTTTACAAGCTGGCGATTGTCGCTCAGCAATCAAGCTATTGGAAACACATAAACCGGATGTGGTACTTTGTGATGTATTTCTTCCCGACGGTAATGGTGTAGATTTAATTTCTAAAATCAAGTCGCTCGTTTGTACATGCGAAATCATTCTACTTACCGCCCACGGCAATATTCCCGATGGTGTTCAAGCTATTAAAAATGGGGCTTTCGACTATATTATAAAAGGCGATGATAATAATAAAATTATCCCATTAATCAGCCGAGCAATGGAAAAAGCGAAAAATAATATCGGAATAAAAGGGAAAAACATAAATCTTTCGGACTCTTATTCATTTGATAAATTAAAATCGCTTTCTCCAATAATGAATAAGATTATTGCCGTAGCAAAGAAAGCCTCAATTACCGACGTTACTATTCTTCTTACAGGCGAAACCGGCACTGGAAAAGAAGTTTTTGCTAATGCCATTCATAATGCAAGTAACCGAAGCGCCAAAAATTTTGTTGCAATAAATTGCTCAGCTTTCAGTAAAGATTTACTTGAAAGCGAATTATTCGGATATAAAGCCGGGGCATTTACCGGTGCCATAAAAGATAAGAAAGGATTATTTGAAGAAGCAAATCACGGGACAATCTTTTTAGACGAAATCGGCGAAATGGCATTTGAACTTCAAGCAAAATTGCTCAGAGTGCTAGAGAATAATGAATTTATTAAAATCGGAGATACTAAGCCCACAAAAATAGATATTAGAATTATCGCAGCAACCAACCGTAACCTAAAAAAAGAAATAGAAAACAATCGTTTTCGCGAAGATTTGTTCTATCGTCTATCTGTATTTAATATAAATATCCCCCCACTAAGAGAACGAAGAGAAGATATCAAGCCACTAACAGATTTATTTATATCATATTTCTCGAAACGATTAAAAAAGGACATTATCTCAATCAGCAACGATTACTACGAAGCACTTGAACATTCACAATGGGAAGGTAATATTCGTGAGCTACGAAATGTAATAGAACGAAGTATGATTATCGCTGACGAAAGGCTATGTTCAGATGATCTGCCCCTTGATTTCCAATGTTCAGACAATATGGCCGGCAAATCAGAATTTGACCTAGCAGGGATGGAAAAGACTCATATAACAAAAGTGCTTAAATACACTAATGGCAATAAGACCGAAGCATCAAGACTATTAAAAATAGGATTAACAACACTATATCGCAAAATTGAAGAGTACAGAATAGAGCTCTAATTCTAATTACTACAATTTTTATCATTTTAATAAGGCGACTTTTTCATAATGGGAAGTCGCCTTATTAAATATTTATGATAATCACCTGAAATGCAGCCTCTTAATTGCCGGTAAACTATTTGGCATTAAATTGGTTAAATATATAAGAAAATAAAATGCTTACAATTATGTTTACCATTCTTTTTATGATTAGTATTTTGGTATTACTCTATGTAATATATGTTTTAATTAATCCCGAAAAATTTTAAATTAAAAGATTATGAATACTGAATTTCTAGGAATTGCTACACAATTTGTTCTTACTGTTGCTCTCAGTTACCCCCTAGGGAAATATATTGCAAAGGTTTACAAAGGCGAAAAAACTATTTTAGATTTTTTGAAACCAGCCGAAACAATAATGTTCAAATTGAGCGGAATAAATCCAGAATTAGAGATGAATTGGAAACGATTTTTAAAAGCTCTTCTTATTTTAAATCTGTTTTGGTTTATCTGGGGATTTGCATTACTAATGACTCAAGGCATACTTCCGTTGAATCCAGATGGGAATATAAGTCAAAGTCTCGACTTAGCATTCAATACAAGCATCAGTTTTCTAGTTAATTGCAACCTACAACATTATAGTGGAGAAAGCGGGCTTACATATTTCACACAATTATTTGTAGTTATGTTATTTCAATTTGTAACAGCAGCTACAGGAATGGCCGCATTAGCCGGGTTTATGAAAGCGTTTGGAGAAAAGACCAGTAAAACGATAGGAAATTTTTACAAATACTTTATTTTAAGCATAACACGTATACTTCTACCCTTATCTTTACTAGTAGGAATAATATTAATAATACAAGGCGTACCTATGACATTTGAAGGTAAAATTCACATAAGCACATTAGAAGGGTCTCACCAAGTAATCTCCCAAGGACCTACAGCCGCAATAGTTGCAATTAAACAACTAGGGACTAATGGTGGTGGATTTTTTGGAGCAAACTCATCACACCCACTAGAGAATCCCACATATATTTCAAACTTTGTAGAGAATATATCAATTCTACTAATTCCTATGGCAATGGTCTTTGCCTTTGGATTCTTCACCGGCAAAAAGAAGTTAGCATTTACAATATTTTCAGTTATGCTTTCTGCCTTTATCATCGTAACCAGTATATCAGTTTATCAAGAATATAGTGGCAATCCTAAATTAGAATCGATGTCTATATCACAGTCCCATGGAGCAATGGAAGGAAAGGAAGTGAGAATAGGCACAGTAGCCACAGCATATTGGGGAATCTCAACGACAGCGACATCGAATGGCTCGGTAAATGGTATGCACGATTCAATGATGCCCCTTTCTAATATGGTACAGATGCTTAATATGCAAGTAAATACCTGGTTTGGTGGAGTTGGTGTAGGATTTCTCAATTACTTCACGTTTATAATAATAGCCGTCTTCATAAGTGGGCTAATGGTAGGACGGACCCCTGAATTTTTAGGGAAGAAAATAGAAGCCAAAGAAATAAAGATTGCATCATTCATCGCCCTTCTTCACCCATTTATTATTCTAGCACCAACAGCGATAGCCCTCTACCTACTTCTGAATACTAGTGGAAATAACTGGCTCGGGAACGAAGGTTATCACGGGTTTAGTGAAATATTATATGAGTTCACATCATCGGCAGCCAATAACGGTTCGGGAATGGAAGGACTAAACGACAACAACACATTTTGGAATATAAGCACAGCCATTATATTAGTCGCCGGCAGATATATTCCAATAATCGGGCAAGTAGCCCTTGGTGGTCTTTTAGCAGAAAAGCAATATACGTCGGATTCCAAAGGGACATTAAAAACCGATACAGCAACCTTTGCTACCCTCACCTTTGTAATAATAATGATTATCGCCGCCCTCGCATTTTTTCCAGCTCAAGTATTAAGTACAATTGCCGAACATTTAAGTTTATAGCATTATGAAAAATAATTTATTAAATAAAGACCAAATAACAGCAAGTCTATTGCAATCAATAGTAAAGTTGAACCCCATCGTTATGATAAATAATCAGGTAATGTTTGTTGTAGAGATATGCACCGTTGTAATGCTAATAGTAACACTTTACTCAATCTTTAATAACGAATTTGGAAGTGTAACGTTTAACCTGATCATATTTATCTTGTTATTAATTACCCTACTCTTTGCTAATTTTGCAGAAGCAATAGCCGAAGCACGAGGGAAAGCACAAGCCGATTCGTTAAGGAAAACACGTGCAGATACCCCTGCCCGACAAATAGTTGATGATAAGATTAATCTTATATCGAGTTCGCAGCTTAAAAAGAATGATATTTTCATATGTCTTCCCGGCGATATAATTCCAGCCGACGGAGAAATAATAGAAGGTCTAGCCACTATCGACGAAAGTGCCATTACCGGCGAATCGGCACCTGTAATTAGAGAAGCCGGCGGTGATAAAAGTTCGGTAACCGGAGGCACCAAAGTTCTATCAGACCAAATCAAAGTAAGAGTAACGACACAACCCGGCGAAAGTTTTTTAGATAAAATGATATCTCTAGTAGAAGGCGCCTCACGACAAAAGACCGCCAATGAAATTGCATTAACCATTCTTTTAGCGACATTCACCATTGTATTTTTAATTGTAATCATATCATTAAAACCGATGGCAGATTTTGCCGGTGCAAATATTCCAATTGCCGCATTTATCTCACTATTTGTATGTTTGATCCCGACGACCATCGGAGGTCTACTCTCAGCAATAGGAATAGCAGGAATTGACCGAGCATTCAAGGCAAATGTAATAACGAAATCGGGTAAAGCCGTAGAGACAGCCGGCGATATAGACACCCTTCTACTTGACAAGACCGGTACAATAACCATAGGGAATCGAAAAGCGACACATTTTTTTGCAATATCCGGCGTATCACGCCCCACATTTATCGAAGCCTGTATGATTTCATCTATATCCGATGACACCCCAGAAGGTAAATCAATTATAGAGCTAGGCAGAAATGAAGGCTTCAAAATGAAGGATCTTAAAATTGAAGGATCTAGTATTATTAAGTTTACCGCCGAGAATCGATGTTCGGGGATAAATCTAAAGAATGATACAGAGATACTCAAAGGCGCTTATGAATCCATACGCCAAATTGTCATACAAGCAGGTAATTTCTTTCCAGAAGATGCAGAAAGGTTGATTACCGAAATCACGAGCAATGGAGGTACCCCGCTAGTAGTCTGCATAAATAAAGAAATAGGCGGAGTAATTGAATTACAAGATATTATTAAGCCCGGTATAGAAGACAGATTTGCAAGATTACGCAAAATGGGAGTAAAGACCGTAATGGTAACCGGCGATAATCCCCTTACTGCAAAATATATAGCAGAGAAAGCCGGAGTAGATGATTATATTGCCGAAGCCCGCCCAGAAGATAAAATGCTATATATAAAAAAAGAGCAGGAAAACGGAAAACTAGTTGCGATGATGGGCGACGGGACCAATGATGCACCAGCCCTAGCCCAAGCGAATGTAGGAGTAGCAATGAATAGTGGTACCCAAGCGGCAAAAGAGGCCGGGAATATGGTTGATTTAGACAGCGACCCTACAAAACTAATTGAAATAGTAGAGATCGGCAAACAGTTACTAATGACACGAGGATCACTTACCACATTTTCGATTGCTAATGATATAGCAAAATATTTTGCCATAATTCCAGCAATATTCATTATAGCCATACCTGAACTGACAGCTCTTAATATTATGCAGCTTCATTCTCCCGGGAGTGCAATTATCTCGGCTACAATATTTAATGCAATAATCATACCCATATTAATACCACTTGCCCTAAAAGGCGTAAAATATAAGCCAGTCGGAGCATCTGCACTACTACGTCGGAATCTTCTAATTTATGGACTTGGAGGAATCATTGCGCCATTTATCGGGATAAAAATTATAGATTTATTAATAGGATTATTATTCTAACAGAACTAATTATGAAAGAATTACTCAAGTCAATCAAGATAACATTGATATTATGTGTGTTCCTATCAATCAGTTATATTTCAATATTATGGTTAGTGGCACGATTTGCCACAAGTAACAACGGTAATGCCGAGATAATAGCTATAGACAATAAAATAGTAGGAGTTGCTAATATAGCACAAGAATTTAAAGATCCTAGATATTTTATGAGTCGACCATCGTGTGCAGGAAGTGGATATGATGCCACCTCTTCAGGAGGCAGTAATAAAGCGCCAGCCAATAAAGAGTATTTAGCAATAGTTGAGAAACGCATATTAGCGATTCTCAAAACTCACCCATATCTAGAACGTGATGATATTCCAGCCGATTTAGTTACAGCAAGTGGCTCGGGACTCGATCCCGACATATCTATAGAAGGTGCATTAATTCAATCCAAAAGGATTGCAGAAGCCCGTAATGTTTCAGAAAATAGTGTAATACGAATAATTAATGAAACAGTCGAAAAGCCATATTTAGGTCTATTAGGGCCTATAAAGGTTAATGTTCTGAAACTAAATATTGCACTTGACACGGCTCAAAAATAAATATTTGTAGAACGTTACTGAGAATTATCGTCAGTAACGTTCTACGAATATAAAAGTAGATTTTATCACAGTATTTCAATGAGCTATGGTCAATAATTTGCGTTTCACAACGCCCAGTGGAATAATAATAGAAGGAGGATCAACAGAATCGCCTCTTAGGAAGCTGTCGTATTGCGTATTTATTGAATTTACGTCATTTCCGGCAAGTATCATAAAGCAGTCGATGGATATTTCCTTCTTAAAATTTAAAGATTTTAGTTTCGGAGGCGGATCAACGTCTGATGGTAATGAGCCAATACTAGTTTTCGGAGGCGGATCAACGTCGAATTCAATTTTATTTCCTACTGCTTCATTCTCAGTGGAAGGATATAGGATGTTATCGGTGTCAACGTTGTTCCTGTACCAATTAATTTGTTCAAGCGTTAGTTTAAATTTATTCCACAGATTATACTCGAAGGGTGTTAAAGAATTCCAGAAATCGACAATATTAGTTTTGAGTTTTAGCCGATTGTTTTCGTCGTCAAACCAAGGAATGAATAGTCTAGCTTTAGCGGAAATATACTTTTCGTAGAAAAGAGCATTAAAGTTTGCCGGATTTGATTCCATAATTACTAAAGGACTTACCGCCGAAGGAACGACCGAATAGAAAGACCTTTTAAAACTGTCAATTTTAGAGTTGGCAGAAGCGCAGTTATTCACATCAGTAAAAAGGATTAATGAGGAGCATAATGAACGAGCTACAACACTCGACCTAAAAGTAGATGTTGCAAGAACTGAGTCGGTTTTATTATTTGCTATCAAAATATTTTGCGACCATAACCGGATATTTTTTCTATCAAGATTGTAAGCCGTAAGATTTCTAAGGAAATTACATCTTGAAATTTTGCGTTTATTAGCGCAAGGGTAAAATATGGTAGCGTCGAGCGAGTTTTCCGTAATATGTTGAAGCCAAAAGATATAGCGCTCACAAATTGTTGATATTCCAAGCATAGAGGCATGCAGAATGTAATGCTGTTTCTCCCCGTTAGAAATTTGAGAGATAAGTTTGCGCTGTGCATTTGTAAGTCGCCCAAAATTTTTGTTATGCCATATCTCAAATTTAGAGGTTGGATGTTCCTTTAAGTCTTGCCTGATTTTATTCTGGCGAGAGATGTTTTCGTTTATTATGTCGATAAGGCGAATATTCATATAGTCAAAGTTAGTAGGGAGTGTATCGACTTGTTTGCGAAAAAATAATCTTGGATATTTCTAGTAATTTGGGTTTTCTTGGTTCTGTTGCTGTGTGCGAGGAGACACCCACTTCGGGGTGCAAATCTCAGTCGGTTGTGTGTCCGGGGGCTTAAAAGCCCCCGGTTATGGATTGTGTTGCCACTCTGTGGCAATGTATGGGATAACTATTTTGAGTTTTGGCGAGTTTATGTGTGGTGTGGGTGGTATCTGTGTGTGTGGGTGGTGTGGGTGGGTTTTTGTTGTTTTTGTTGTTTTTGTTGATGGATATGCCGTCAGTATTATATGGATAAAAAAAAGTCGGAATAAAATTCCGACTTTTTGATATCTATAATTGATATATTATTTCTTTTTGCGATCCCCGTAACGGCTTTTGAATTTATCAACACGACCAGCAGTATCGACAAGTTTGTGCTTACCAGTAAAGAAAGGGTGAGAAGTACTAGTGATTTCCAGCTTTACAAGAGGATAAGTTACGCCATCTACTTCGATAGTATCTTTAGCTGCAACAGTAGAACGAGTAATAAAGATTTCTTCGTTTGACATATCTTTAAAAACTACTTCGCGATAGTTTGATGGATGGATGTCTTTTTTCATTTTTCTATATATTCTTTAATTGTTATACATTATAAAAGTTCTCACGTTGGTAAGCGTGATAATTCGTAATGGCTTGCAAATTTACAAATTGTTTTTAGATATAAAAAATAAAGCTGTAGTTTTTTTTGAAATGAGTTAAAAAACTTTGTAAAAATGCATAAGTAGAGTATCTTTGCGTCATGAAAAGAAGGAATATTATTAAATTAGCTATAGCGATTATAGTAATAATCGGAGTCAGCTTTTGGGTGTATGACCGTTGGGATGCATGGTTTAAGACCCTCCCCGACCCGGCATATTCTACCCCTGATACCCCTGATCGCATAATGTTACTTCCCGGCGAGGATTTCGCTAAAGATCGTATTGTAACGTGGCGATGTGGCACTACCGAACAAACGTCATATCTCTATTTAATCCAGAATAAAGATACAACAATAATTGAAGCCGAGCCATCACTAGCCGAGACTCGTGGAGGTACCGATATGTATTATCGAAGCGAACTTGAAGATTTATTAAACGATTCTATTTATAGTTATTATGTATCCACCGGTAATCATCGATCGTCGATATATCAATTTAAGATGTCGTCGAACTCCGGACTTAAGCGGCTATTATATATAGGGGATGTTCAAGATACCATAGGAGGAAATTCAAAAGAGATATTACACAATATCTATAATGAAAATAGAGATGTAGATGCCATAGCATGCTGTGGTGATTTGCTAGAAGCCCCCACTAATGAGCATTGGGATTATGTTTTCAATAATCTTGACAGCATAAGCAAAACTCTCCCAATGATATGCAATCCCGGTAACCACGAATATATAAAATCACTTCCACCATATCTTGATACACGCTGGTGCCGTACCTTTGCATATAATGAGAACGGAGCCTCGTTGTGTGATGCTACATTCTATATAGAATCTCCGAATGTGCTATTTATAGCAATGGACACACATATATTTAAACGCGGCATAACTATATTTACGCAATATAATTGGATAAAGAATACGATTGAAGAAAAAGGTAAAGGGAAAATAAAGATATTAATGATGCATCACCCCGTGAGGTCGGTAAAGAAAGGTAGAAGCAACTTTATCGAAAAGCATCTTATCGGGCATCTTATCGAAGAATACGGAATTGATGTAGTGCTAGGCGGACACGAGCATGGCTATGCACGACATATAGCTAAATCGACGAAAGGTAAATCACTGTATATCGTGTCGCATTGCTCGCCCAAGAGCTACCCCACCGAAGCCAATATCCCCGACACAAAGATAATATCGGACACAAAGATGTATGAAACCCTCGACTTTGAAGGTTCAAAAATAATATATAAAGCCTATAACGCCGAAACCAACGAATTACTAGATAGCTTAACAATAACAAAATAAATAAAGCCTATAAAATGAAAAAGTTAGTATACTGCCTATTCGCCTCACTTGCACTCTTATCATGTGGAGGCGGGAATTATAGCATTACAGCGACATTACCCGATAAAGAATCAAATGGTAAGACCGCATTTCTAATAAACTACGACACAAAAGACACCATAGATAGTGTAAAAGTAAAAGAAAACATTATCCACTTTAGGGGAAAAGTAGAAAGTCCAAATCTAGTAAGACTAACACTTAATGGAGCTCCCAAAGGGACATTTATACTAGAAAAAGGTGAAATAACATTAAATGTAAAAGAAAAAAGAGCAACAGGCACCGACCTAAACGATGCGCTAAATGATCTAAATAAACAAGATCAAGCACTAGAGCAAGAATTTAAATCGAAACAAGACAAATTGTCTCCCGAAGAGTTGAAAGCAGCAATTAGCGATATGCATAAGAAAGAAGAGAAACTATATCGAGATGCTTATGAAGACAATAAACATAACCCGATAGGATATTATGCATTCTTACAATTCACATACGATTACAGCTCACAAAAGCTAGATTCGATATTAGAAGATGCACCATCCTCGCTAAAAGAGATGAAACGCATAATAGCGTGGGTGAAAAGTGCAAAGACAAAAGAAATGAGTGCCGAAGGCTCCAAATTTATAGATTTCACCATAAAATCGGAAGATGGAATGGAAACGCGTCTAAGCGACTTTGTAGGGAAAGGCGACTATGTTCTTGTCGATTTCTGGGCAAGTTGGTGTGGTCCATGCGTTAAAGAGCTAAGCGTAATAAAAGAAATCTATAACAAATATAATGATCAAGGACTTCAAATTTTAGGAGTAGCGGTATGGGACGAGCCCGAACGTACACGAGAGTCGATAACAATGAATAATATAATCTGGCCACAGATAATAAATGCCCAATCGATCCCCACCGAAGCTTATGGAATAACCGGGATACCACATATAATAATCTTTTCTCCCGACGGGACTATCCTCTCGCGAGGGCTGCAAGGAGAAAGTCTGAAAGCAAAGGTAGACGAAATAATGGACAAATAAAATAAGAATAGCGCATAGAAAAATTATCATGCGCTATTTTCGTTAAAAGAGATTGGCTATCTCACGACACCCAATCACTTGTAACCTTAAATCTAATACCATGAAAAACACTGTGCTATATAGTAATTATATAGATAAAACATATAAATTTATAATGAGTTCACTCATTAACTATCTTTAATACATATATAATAGTCAATCATATTATATTTACATAAAAATAGAAAAATGCAAACAAAAATACTAGTTGTCGACGATGAAGAAGCAATGTGCATGATACTCAAAATCAATCTTGAAGCCGATGGGTATAGTGTTAGCACTGCACAGAGCGTAGATGAAGCATTGACATATGATCTTCCATCATATTCTATGATAATATTGGATATCATCATGGATAGGATAAGTGGGTTTGACTTTGCAAAAAGGCTAAAACATTCAAACGATACAGAGAATATACCAATAATATTCTGTTCGGCACTAAATGGTGAAAATGAACGAATCATGGGTTTAAACATAGGAGCCGATGATTATATAGTTAAGCCTTTTAAAATAGGAGAATTCTTAGCGCGAGTGAGAAGCGTGCTAAGGCGAGCAGACATAACAAAGGTGTTAAGAAATAAGATTATCGAAGGGAGCTATCTGCCCGATATTAATATAAAAGACCTACGTGTTAATCGCAATACAAGAACGGTATATATCAAAGGTGAAAATTGCAAAGCTACAAAGACAGAATATGAATTGTTATTATATCTCATAAACCACCCCAATACAATACATTCCAGAGAATCACTTATGGAGAAAGTGTGGCAAAAAGACATTACGTCGTTACGCACAATAGACACAACAATCACACGCCTTCGCAAAAAAATGGGTATATGCGAAGAAATGATAATAACCCGAGCCGGCTACGGGTACGGAATTAAAGAAAAGGATTAAGGTATCTCATTACAATTAAACATAGCTGTGTAGTGAAGCCGAGAGGCATTATGTAAAGAGATTCATCATTCTTTAGGAATCCTCATATATTTCATAAGGATTTATTTTCTAACTACTTACATTATATATTAATTAAACTTACTATTATTTTGAACAAAACTGTTGCATATTAAATATATTAAGTTTACATTTGCAACGCATTTGAATAGGCATTTTTATCGTTTTAATACGTTGGTATTATATATATGAATGCTATTCAATAGTTTTGTACATTATGTTATTCTAATTATTAATTAAAAACATTCAGAAATGAAAAAGATTCTAATTTTAGTTATGTGTATTGCTGCTATATGTGGCACAATGTCAGGGCAAGTAGGCTCATTCAAACTAGGAGCAAAAGCCGGTTTAAACATTTCAAACTGTTGGGGAGATGATACTGATGGCGATGCAAAAATAGGCTATCAAGTAGGAGTAACCGCCGAATATCGAGCAAGCTCATTAATAGCAATAGCCCCGGAATTGGTATTCTCAGCACAAGGCACAAAAGATTCACAAGTAACAAACACAATAAACTACATAAATCTACCAATCATGGCAAAATTCTATGTAATCGAGCCACTAAGTATAGATTTCGGACCGGAATTTGGATATGCAGTCTATAACCACCTAGCCGGTGAAAAAGTAGAAGGAAGTCTATATAACAAATTTAATGTAGGTCTAGGTATCGGCGCAACATATAATATATGCAAATTTGCAATAAACGCACGTTATACAATGGGATTAACCAACGTTTATAAAGATTTAAGCGTAAAAAATTATAACATTCAAATAGGTTTAGGATATAAGTTCTAAAATATAGGCTTTGTTCATAAGCATCAGCACAAATCGACAAATAATACCATAGCCAAAAGCTATGGTATTATTTTTTTGCAGTTAATGATAAACAAAAAATCGTTTCAGACTTTATATTGACAATGAGTTTAATTAACTTTGCAGAATAAATGAAAGAACAATTAGAAACTACACACGACAGCATAGTATTTGATATGGACGGTACACTGTGGGACGCAACCGATTCGTATGCTAAAGTGTGGAATGAAAGCGCCCGACGGCTAGGAATAGATATAAATATAACAGGACAAGTCTTGTTGCAATATATGGGAAAGCCGATAGATATAATCTTCGATGAACTATTCAAAGGGACTTTTCCAGTTACAGCCGAGAAATATCTATCAGTAGTAGATATTGTAGAAGATGAATTAATGCCCACTTTAGGAGGCAAATTATATGAAGGCGTTGAACCCGGGATAAAAGCATTATCGAATCATTATAAGCTATTTCTACTAAGTAATTGTGGAATTAACGGGCTCAATAATTTTTTACGATATACAAAACTCAGCCAATATTTTAGTGGTAGTATTACATTTGGTGAAACCGGAAAGCAAAAGTCGGGGAATCTTAAAAAATTATCCGAGCGATACAGCCTAAAAAATCCCCTATATGTAGGCGACACACAAGGCGACTGCGATGAGACCCATAAAGCCGGGCTTGAATTTGCCCTAGTAACCTACGGATTTGGAGATGCCGTCGATTCAGATATTCGATTTAATTGTTTCGACAGCCTTGTTGAATATTTTACAAAGCAAAAATAAGAACATAAAATGTATCAAACTTCATTTATAAAAGAGAAAGACGAGCGAGCAAAAAAGATAGCCGACACTCTAATTTCACAGGGAATAGACGCAATAATATTAGCAGATAATGCAAATCTATATTATACGTCGGGGCGCATATTTAATGGATATACTTATATCACAAGCGACGGGAAAGAGCAATTCTTTGTACGCCGCCCCATTGGACTTGAAGGCGAAAATATTATCTATATTAGAAAGCCAGAACAAATAACAGAGTCGCTAAAGCAGCTCAATATAAAATTGCCCAAACAAATAGCCATAGAACTCGATACAATGTCGTATAACGACGCAAAGAGAATGACTAAAATATTTGATATGGCTAAAATTGTCAATGCAAGTGCAATAATGCGCAGTGTAAGGTCAATAAAGACAGAATATGAACAGAACAAACTTCGCGAGAGTGGAATACATCATGATGTAGCATACAGCCATATTAAGAAACTTTTCCGCGAAGGAATGACAGATATTGAGTTGCAAATCGAGATAGAACGTAATCTTCGTAGAGAAGGTTCGTTAGGTCAATTTAGGATTTCGGGGCAATCAATGGAAATCTTTATGGGTAACTTATTGTGTGGTGATAATGCCGATAATCCAACGCCTTACGATTTTGCCATGGGGGGTGCAGGTCTGAATCCATCGCTACCGGTAGGCTGTAATGGCTCGATAATCAAACCCGGAATGTCGATAATGGTAGATATGTGTGGGAACTTTAATGGCTATATGACCGATATGACACGTACCTTCTACACAGGGGAAATTAGTGAACTAGCAAAGGAAGCACATAAATGCTCAATTGAAATATGTCATAAAATAGAAGGAATTGCCCGTCCCGGCGTCGCTGCGTGCGATTTGTATCAACTTGCTTTAGAAATGGCTAAAAAAGCCGGGCTAGAAAATTATTTTATGGGGCACAAGCAAAAAGCCGGGTTTATAGGACACGGTGTAGGGATAGAAATCAATGAGTCTCCAGTAATTTCGCCCAGAAGTAAAGATATATTGCAAGCAGGAAACGTAATAGCAATAGAGCCAAAATTTGTAATTCCAACGGTAGGAGCCGTAGGGATAGAAAATACTTATATTATAGGTGAAGATAAAGCAGAAAGAATAACAAACTTTACCGAAGAAATAACTCTACTATATTAATAATCCAATAGAATAAAAATCAATGTCAATTAACGACAATATAGAAGACAAAATTAAAGCGCATACTCGTCGACGAACATTCCACACCGTAGGGAATATTGCCGATACCCTTTCACGTCAATGCTATGTAGTTGGAGGCTATGTAAGAGATATCTTTCTTGACAGGCCCTCAACAGACATAGACTTTGTAACCCTTGGAAGCGGGATAGAACTCGCTGAAAAAGTTGCTGAAAGTCTAGGAAAAGACGCAAGTCTAGCCGTCTTCAGGACCTATGGCACAGCTCAAGTAAAATTATATGGGTTAGAGCTAGAATTTGTAGGCGCAAGGAAAGAATCATATCGAAATGACAGCCGAAATCCGATAGTTGAAGATGGCACACTCGATGACGACCAGAAGCGACGTGATTTCACAATAAATGCAATGGCAATATCACTAAATAAGGATTCATACGGTCAATTGCTCGATCCATTTGATGGCATCGGAGATTTAGATCGTAGAATCATTAGAACTCCACTTGATCCAGATATTACATTTAGCGACGATCCCTTGAGAATGATGCGAGCAATACGATTTGCGACACAATTAGACTTTGAAATATACCCCGAAACGTTTAAGGCGATAGAGCGCAACAAAAACAGGATAGGAATTATTACGAAAGAACGTATTTGTGATGAGTTGATGAAAATCATGAAATCGGATATTCCATCTCGCGGTTTTATTCTACTAGACAAATGTGGATTGCTCGAATTAATATTTCCTGAGCTTGTAGCATTACAGGGAGTAGAGACGATTAATGGACGAGGACATAAGGATAACTTTCTACACACGATGCAAGTGCTAGACAATGTAGCACAAAGCACAAAAAATGTATGGCTTCGTTGGAGTGCGCTACTTCATGATATAGGCAAACCAATAACAAAACGTTATGACGAAAAAATGGGCTGGACCTTTTATAATCATAACTATGTGGGCGAACGAATGATTCCCCGTATCTTTAAAAAGATGAAATTTCCACTAAACGAGAAAATGAAATATATTCAGAAACTCGTAGGGTTACATATGCGCCCCATTGCATTAATCGAAGAAGAAGTAACCGACTCGGCCGTGCGACGACTACTCTTTGATGCAGGGGACGACATAGACGATTTAATGATGCTTTGTGAAGCCGATATAACCTCGAAGAATCAAGAAAAGGTGAAACGGCTATTGCATAATTTTGCGATAGTAAGACAAAAATTGATAGAGCTAGAGGAGAAAGATAGAATACGTAATTTCCAGCCACCGGTAACCGGAGATGAAATTATATCAACTTTTAAACTCGAGCCATCGCCTATCGTAGGCAAGATAAAAGAAGCAATCAAGAATGCTATTCTAGACGGAATCATTCCCAACGAACACGATGCGGCCTTTAAATATATGTATGAGACAGCAGAAAGGCTAGGCGTGAAAGGAGCCTGACAGGCAAAATATAAAATAATAATCCCCGCTTGCACTATTTGTAAGCGGGGATTAATTCTATAATGTTATTTTACTTAATCAAAAACTCCATCTATCGACTCCTCAGCCTCTACCGGAGCCGTATCGTCGTAAAATTCTTTATAGCACGGATTGAAGTCGGCCGGGAAAACGAACTTCTTCGCCTGCGAATAAGGCAACTCTTTATCGGCATAAACTTTAGACATATAAATGCCATATATAGGCAATGCCATCGAAGCACCCTGTCCAAAAGCCATAGAATTGAAGTGAATATATCGTTCATCACCTCCTACCCACACTCCAGAGACCAAGTCGGGGGTAAATCCCATAAACCAACCGTCGGAGTTAGAGTTTGTCGTACCCGTCTTACCCCCCATTTGAGCAGTAATATTGTAAGGTGCGCGTCGCACACGGTTACCAGTACCACTATCGACAACATTTAATAATATCGATAAAATTTTGTAATATGCTTCTTCGCTAATAACCTCAGTCTGTTGTGGATTAAATTCAGTAATAACATTACCCTCGTTATCCGTAATTCTAGTAACAAAAACAGGTTCGACCCTCATTCCCTTATTCGCATAAGCCGTGTAAGCCCCTACCATTTCTTTAACCGACACATCGCAAGGGCCCAGACACAAAGCGATAACAGGATCTAAATAATTAGTTATCCCAAAATTATGCATAGTTCTAACCAGAGTAGCCGGCGACAAGCGTTCCATTAAACGAGCCGAAATCCAGTTGTTAGAATTAGTTAAAGCCCATCTCAAATCGACCATTTCGCCTACTCTGCTACTACCTGAATTTCGAGGCGACCAAGGCTTTCCATTCTCATCAAATATAGTAGGTTGTGCATTAAGGAACATATCGCATGGCGTGTAACCCTCTTCCATCGCATATGTATATAAGAAAGGCTTAATTGTAGAACCAATCTGACGTCGTCCTTGCGAAACCATATCATATTGGAAATATTTAAAATTAGGGCCACCAACATAAGCTTTAACGTGTCCAGTAATAGGATCCATAGACATAAATCCCGTACGTAAAAAATGCTTATTATAAAGGATTGAATCTCTAGGAGACATAACCGTATCCACATCTCCATCGTAAGAAAAGACGCGCATTTCAATAGGTTTTTTGAAACTAGCCATAATTTCAGACTCGCTCATACCACCATTCTTAGAGATTCTATATCTATCACTCTGCTTAATTGCCCTGTTAATTAGATTGTTAAGTTGAGATTCAGAAAGTTCTTCTCTATTAGTAGTATATGGTGCACCTTTTACTCTTCTCTTCTCTCTAAAGAATTGCGGTTGAAGCGTCTTGCTAAAATGCTCTTTTACAGCATCTTCGGCGTAGCGTTGCATTCTAGAATCGATGGTTGTATAAATTTTGAGACCATCGGTGTAAATATTATATTTCGAGCCATCAGGCTTTCTATTTTTCTCAGCCCAGCCATAGAGCGGGTTAGACTCCCACGCAATAGAATCATCAATATAGTGCTGATGGTCCCACGAAGGATAATTACTTGATTCAGGCTTAGAGGCTTGTAACATCTGTCTTAACTCCTCTCTAAAATAAGGAGCCAACCCATCTTTATGGTCTACTCTGTGATAATAAAGAGTTAAAGGAAGATTTTTCAATGAATCGAGTTGCGCATCGGTAATCATATCGGCTTTGTGCATCTGTTCAAAGACCACATTTCGTCGATTTCTCGTACGTTCATTCTTCCTAACCGGGTTAAAATAAGACGGGTTTTTCACCATACCAATCAACGTAGCCGATTCCTGAATATTAAGATCTTTAGGATCTTTTCCAAAATATACATAAGCCGCACTCTTAATTCCGACAGCATTATTAAGGAAATCGAATTGATTAAGATACATCTTAATAATCTCATCTTTAGTGTAATATCGTTCGAGCTTAATAGCGATAACCCATTCGATAGGTTTCTGTAACAAACGTTCAATAACACCATCAGAGGAAGGCGAATATAGCTGTTTAGCTAATTGTTGTGTAATAGTACTACCTCCGCCTGCATTTTTATTTCTTAATATGCCGCGTTTAATTATAGCTCTGAATAACGCACGTATATCTATTCCCGAGTGTTCATTGAATCTCACATCTTCAGTTGCAACTAAAGCATCGATCATGTGTTGCGAGATATCATCAAAATCGACATATACCCTATTCCCTTTACTTTGATAGAAACGCCCCAACTCCTCACCATCAGAGCTGTAAAGCACAGAAGCAAATTTATCGGTTGGATTTTTAAGCTCTTCAATCGGAGGCATATAACCAATTATACCATTATATACTAGCAGAAAGAACAATGCTATAAAAGCCATAAAAAGCCCAAAAGAAACCCACATTACCTTAATAATGTGTTTATAGTCTTTCTTTTTTGATCTTGTCAACACCATATTTAATTAATATTAAACTTCAAAATAATCGTATTCTAAATCAAGCTACAAACTTACAAAAAAACGATGTAACAGACGAATAAAATTTTAATAATGATAAATTAGATGCTTAAATTAACCGTCGATGAATGATATATTAGAATATGGCATCAATAATTTCTAATATTGTCGGAGTCAACAACGCCGTAAAGACACCATTAAGAGTTAGTCCCAAACTTGCAAAAGCGCCATATTTATCGCTTACGTCCATAGCTCTAGACGTACCCATTGCATGTGCCGCCGTTCCCAAGGATAAACCTTGCGCTATTGGACTTCCTATATGCGTAACTTTCATGACTCTGAAACCGGTAAGGCCTCCAAATATGCCCACACACACAACCACAGCGGCAGTAAGAGAAGGTATTCCCCCTAGTGTACGCGTAACCTCCATTGCAATTGGAGTAGTAACCGATTTTGCAGCAAGCGACATAACAACTTCTTGAGTAGCCCCGAGCAATCTCGCAACTAGCACAACCGAAATAATTCCGACGACACACCCGGCAAGTTCAGACACCAAAAGCGGCATCATCTGCTTCTTGATATTTGAGAGTTGTTTGTATAAAGGGACACCAAGAGCCACAACAGCGGGTTTAAGCCAAAATTCGATATATCTGCCACCTTCATTGTATGTAGCGACGTCGATATCAGTAAGTTCTAAAAAGGTAATTATTATTATAGCAGAGAGTAAAATAGGATTTAAAATAGCTATTCCGGTTCGCATTTGCAACATCTTACTTAAAGAGTAGACTAAAAAAGTAAGAGCTAACAAAAAATAAGTATTACTAAGATATTCCATTATATTCTTCGCATAAGTTGATGAATCCACCCGGTAACTATAATTACCAATATCGTACTAATTGCTGATGCTCCCAGAATAGGCAGCCATTGAGCCTTAATAATGTCGAAATAGAGCATTAACGATACCGCAGCAGGGACAAAGAAAAACCCAAGATTCTTAACAAGGAAATTAGATAGTCGTTCAACTTGACGTAATTTTACAATCTTTAATTTTAATAATAGAGTAAGAATAAGCATTCCTATAATGCTTGAAGGCAATTTAATACCGGTTAACCAAACTAGCAATTCGCCTAATGCGAGACACCCAAAGATAATTGCACACTGAATAATCATATTTAAAATAAACTTAAAACAATGCGCAAAGGTAGAACAAACTACTTAATGCAACAAAATAAATAGAATTATTTTTCGACTTTAGCAAGCCCTATATTAATAATATTAGACAGAGTATCATCTCTCATAGCTTGCCACACGACTATACGTTTCAATTGATTAGCTTTAAATAATGGTTTAAGGTAGATATTGAATTCATAAGTAGATCCAAAACCATTACCATACCAATTACCATAGATATCGGCTAATTTCAATTCTAAAGTATCTCTTTTGATTTCTTTATTTATAGCGATGTAGTCGATAAACAGCCATAAATTTCTGTAATTATAGAAATTATCATGGCGTATAGTCAATACATTTAGCCCATCATAATTTAAGCTATCGGCAATATCGAACGTTATTGGTTCATTGGCCAGCCACCCAGATTTTGGGATATCAATAAAATCGCTATAATAAGTATGCTTGGAAGAACAAGAATCTCCCAAGCACGATAATATTATTAAGGATCCAAAAAGAAAATTAATTTTCAGATTTCGGATTATTGTTAAGATTAGACCCATTTGCATTATTATTTACATTCTGCTCCCTTTGTGGTTGGTCTCCTCTATTTCTCGGAGTAAAACTTTTACGACGATTAAAATTGCGAGGCTCACGTTGCTGTCTCGCTTCATTTTGTTCACGAGGATCACGAGGTTGCCTCATTTGGAAATTGTTATTTTGTTGATTAGGGGCACGTTGCTGACGTTGCTGACGTTGTTGCAGATTATTTGAATCAGGATCTTGGTCATCGCCATTAATATTCCCCCTCATTTTGGTTTTCGTTTTTTTCTTAACCTTATCAAATCTAGTTACACTATCTTGACCAATAATATCACCAAATTCTTTTTTCTCAGCCGCTTTAGCTTTACCATCGGGTAATAATTGTTCAGGTTTAGCCCCTTGTCGGTTTAATGCCATCACCTCAAATACTCTTGCTGCGTCGATAGTAATGAGATTAGCCGGCATCTGCCTATCGGTAGAATAAGTGATCTCACGTTTAAACACATCGGATTTGAAATGGAAGTAAACATTATCCCGAGTATATAATTGTACATCACGCGAAGGCATTTTCTTGACACCTTCGACGTAAGTGTCGACCTCAAAGTTTAGACAACATTTGAGTTTAGCACATTGTCCGGCAAGTTTCTGTGGATTAAGTGAAATATCTTGATAACGCGCCGCACTGGTAGAGACAGAAACGAAATTATTCATCCAGCTAGAGCAACATAAAGGACGGCCACAAGGGCCAATACCACCAATTCTGCCAGCTTCTTGTCTTGCCCCAATTTGTTTCATTTCCACCCGGATTTTAAAAGTATCGGCTAGAATTTTAATTAATTGACGAAAGTCGACTCGTTCATCGGCTATATAATAGAAAATTGCTTTGTTGCCATCACCTTGGTATTCGACATCACCAATTTTCATATTTAGTTTTAGGTCTTCAGCAATTTTACGCGAGCGTATCATTGTATCGCTTTCTCTTGCTTTAGCAGCTTCAAAGCGTTCAATATCATTAGGTTTAGCATGTCGGAAAACTCTAAGGATCTCAACGTCTTGGCGCAAGTTCGCCTTTTTCATTTGGATTTTCACGAGCTTACCGGTCATTGTAATTCTGCCTATATCATGTCCCGGAGTAGCCTCGACAGCCACGACATCACCAACGTTTAAATCTAGATTATTAGTATTACGATAGAAGTTTTTACGGGTGTTTTTAAATTGCACCTCCACCATTTCGTAATCGTTATAAGAAGCAGGAATATCCTCGAGCCAGTTGCTCGATTGGAGTTTATTTCTCAGCCCCCCACAGCAGGAATTCTGGCAATTGCTACAATCGGAGTTGCATTGTCTGCCACAGTTGTTGCAGTCGCTATCGTTAGGACAAGCGCCACAACTTTTATCGCATTCTTTTTCGTTTTCAATACTCATTACAGCCTCCGATACTATTTGGCGAAACTTACAGCACGAGTTTCACGAATAACAGTAATACGAACTTGTCCTGGATAAGTCATCTCATCTTGTATGCGCTTAGCTATCTCAGCGGATAATTTTTCGGTTTCGACGTCGTCGATTTTATCAGCGCCGACAATTACTCTTAATTCTCTACCGGCTTGAATAGCGTATGTTTTCAATACCCCCGGATAAGATAGAGCTAATTGTTCCAAATCATTAAGGCGTTTAATATAAGCTTCAACTACCTCACGACGAGCGCCTGGTCTAGCGCCAGAAATAGCATCACAAACTTGAACGATAGGAGCAAACAGGCTATTTTGTTCTACTTCATCGTGGTGAGCGCCTATAGCATTGCAAATATCGGGTTTTTCTTTAAATTTCTCAGCCAACTTCATACCGAGAACTGCGTGTGGCAATTCAGGTTCTTCATCAGGCACTTTACCTATATCGTGTAAAAGTCCGGCACGGCGTGCTTTTTTCGGATTAAGCCCCAGCTCAGATGCCATAATAGCACATAAATTAGCAGTTTCACGCGAGTGTTGCAGTAGATTTTGCCCATAGCTAGAGCGATATTTCATTTTACCAACCAGTCTAATTAATTCAGGGTGAAGTCCATGAATACCCAAATCGATTGCAGTTCTTTTACCCGTCTCAATAATTTCCTCTTCAACTTGTTTTCTAACTTTAGTAACGACCTCCTCGATACGAGCAGGGTGAATACGTCCATCGGCAACTAATTGGTGGAGAGCCAATCTGGCAATTTCTCTTCTTACCGGGTCGAATCCGGAAAGGACAATAGCTTCGGGGGTATCATCAACAATAATTTCTATACCGGTAGCAGCCTCTAAAGCTCTAATATTCCGACCTTCACGGCCGATAATTCTACCTTTAATTTCATCGCTATCAATATGGAAAACAGTAACTGCATTTTCGATAGCAGTCTCGGTAGCAACCCGTTGAATAGATTGGACGACAATACGTTTAGCTTCTTTATTAGCAGTTAATTTAGCGTCGTCCATAATGTCATTAATATAAGAAGCAGCAGCCGTTTTAGCTTCGTCTTTAAGAGATTCAACTAATTTTTCTTTAGCCTCGTCAGCCGAAAGTCCAGAAACATGTTCGAGCGTTTCTTGAATATTCTTCTGCATTTTATCGAGCTCCGTCTTCTTAATTTCAATCATACCCAACTGATTGTCAAGGTTTACTTTAAGTGAATCGTTCTCCGATTTTTTTCTTTGTATATCAGATTGCATTTGATTAAGTTGCAGCTCTCTTTGTTTAATTCTAGACTCAGCCGATTGAACTTTCGACATACGAGCGTTGGCCGATTTCTCAGCTTCTGATTTAATCTTCATCTCCTCTTCTTTTGCCTCGAGGAGTTTATTCTTTTTTAGTACTTCAGCTTCAAGCTTAGCTTCATCGATTATCCCCTTAGCTCTAGCACGAGAAATCACTCGATTTATTATTAAAGTTCCTATCACTCCTACAGCTAAGGAACCACCACTGAAAAATAGAATCTCAATTATATCCATTTTGTAATTGTATTTATAAAAAAAAGCACCGTCATATAGATCGCTTAAGGCAATCTAATAGATAGTGCAGGTAATCAAATATTTAATTTAAAAAATTCTTCAAATATCAGAAGATCTATAGATCTCCATTTATATCTAAGAGAATATTATCAATTTCCTTTTCAAAATTCCCAAGAATCTGTAATGTTTCATTCTCAAGAAGAGCATGTTGCTCGTCTTCACTCTTCATTTGAGACATTGCCTTATAAAATTGCTTTGCATATCTTAAAGCAATAACGGTAATAATCTTGTTGGAATCTTTGTCTTTAACAATTCCTTTCCAATTACTCCATAATTTATTAACATCTCTAATTGCCATTCTATACAGTTCCTCCTCATCTCGCCTAATAGTAAGCGTAAATTCCGGTATATCGGCAACTCTTATCGTAATTTGAAATATATCCTCTTGTGCCATAGCATCAATCATTTAATTGAGCAATGCATTTATCGACATCCCGCACCAAATCAGAAATAACAGCTTTACTTTTCGCAAGTTCCATTGAGTCCATAGATATCGACCGTGCGATTTTAAGATATTCATTATCAATTCTTAAACGCTCAATATCCATTTTCAATTTTTTAATTTCTTCTTCTTGTGAAACATTAACGTCTTCAATTCGTTTTTTCTCATCTTCTAATGCGTGGTATTTAGCTACAAGAACTGTAGTTTTACTACTCAAACGAATCAAAGTATTCTGCAAATCGATCGCCATTTAATCCAATTTTTTACAAATGTAATATTTTATAATCTATAATGCAACTTTTAGAAATATTAATTTGCAATAAAATTGAATGAAATGTAATATTTTCAAATAAGCATATTAGATTAAATATAATTTATTAACTTAGTTGCGTTAAAAATAAAAAGACATAGATATGAAGGATGTAAATATAAAAGTTAGCGAAGAAGATCGTAAATTTATGAAAATAGCCTGCGACCTAGCATTTAATAATATTGATAAAGGTGGAGGTCCATTTGGCGCAGTAATAGTAAAAGGAGGAGAAATCGTTTCGACAGGCACCAACACCGTCACCTTAGATAATGACCCGACAGCGCACGCCGAAGTTAATGCAATAAGGAATGCCTGCCGAAGAGAGAAGAATTTCAAGTTAGACGGTTGCACCGTTTATAGTTCGTGCGAGCCATGTCCGATGTGTTTAAGTGCATTATATTGGGCAGGAGTAAGCCGTATTTTCTATGGTAACACAAAAGATGATGCAAAAGCAATAAATTTTGATGACAGTTTTATCTATGAAGAGATTGACAAGCTCCCGACATTACGATATATTCCATGTGTTAGAATGGAAGAAACAGATGCTATTTTAGCCTTTGAGAAATGGCAAAGTAAAACTGATAAAATAGAATATTAGATTAAGCATTCGCACCCTGCTTAATTTTATTAGCTTTAATGTAATTATTAAACAGGTTTGTAAATTCATAATTTTTCAAGCCCCACTTGGGAGACACCAATAAATCGGCAGGCGATTGCGAAACAAATCTCTCTAAAGAAATTCGTTGAGGAATGTATTGGATAAATTCGGCACAAACTCTAATATATTCTTCAGCGTTCCATTTGATTATCCTTAATTCATCTTTTTCGACTTGATAAAGCAATTTAGTTCCACGAATTAGTTGGAGCTGATGAATTTTCAATGTAGATATAGGCAATTTTGCTAATTGTACTGCAGTATATAGCATATCATTAACATTCTCACCCGGCAATCCAAGTATTATATGAGCGCCACACATAACTCCGGCTTTATTGGTTCGCATAATTGCATCGACGGTATCGCCCCATGAGTGTCCACGATTAATAATAATTAGCGTATTATCGTTTGCTGTTTCCACTCCATACTCTACAAGAACAAAAACTCTCTGAGATAAGACTGACAAATAATTTAGGAGTTTATCGGGCATACAATCGGGTCGAGTGCCAATAATAATACCCACCACATCATCGACAGCAAGAGCTTCCTCGTATAAAGATATAACTGAATCCGCATCTCCATAAGTATTCGTATAAGCTTGGAAATAAGCTATATATTTCATTTGAGGATATTTAGTTGCAAAGAACAGTTTTCCTTCTTCCAGTTGTTTAGTAATTGATTTCTCGGGTTTACAATAATCGGGATTAAACGTTTGATTATTACAATAAGTACAGCCCCCAAAGCCCTTGTTTCCATCACGATTCGGGCAACTAAAGCCTGCATTAAGTGATATTTTCTGAACTTTAATATTAAATTTTGATTTTAGGAATTCGCCAAAATCATAATATCCATAATCAGCATAAATCATTATAGATGCGTAGTCTTATTAATTAAGTAATTGTCTAGTATTACTATTGCCGACATAGCCTCAACTATAGGCACAGCACGTGGTAGTACACAAGGGTCGTGGCGGCCTTTGGCGTGGATTACAATTTTATTACCATTGCAGTCGATAGTATCAACATTCTGTAATAAAGTAGCGACGGGTTTAAACGCTACTCTAAAATATATATCTTCACCGTTGCTTATTCCACCTTGTATTCCACCCGAGTAATTAGTAACAGTGTGTACCCCGCCCTTGTCGTCGGTGTAAAATTTATCAATTATTTCACTTCCTCGCTTTGAAGCGCACTTAAAACCAATGCCATATTCGAAGCCTTTGACTGCATTAATTCCAAGCATAGCAGCCCCCAACGATGCATGAAGTTTATCGAATACCGGTTCACCAAGTCCGGCAGGCACTCCTTTTATTATTCCGGTAATAGTTCCACCAATTGTATCCCCTTCAGCCTTGACCTTCTCAATAATCTTAATCATAGACTCAGCGGCATCCTGATTAGGGCATCTTACAATATTCTTCTCAACGTCGTCGGCAGAATAGTCATCGATAGGTATAGTAATCTCACCTACTTGCGAAGTATAAGCAAAAGTAGAAATACCAACAGCCTCTAAAGCCTGCTTAGCAAATGCACCTGCAACAACGCGCGAAATAGTTTCGCGAGCCGAAGAACGTCCACCTCCTCTATAATCTCTAATTCCATATTTTTCTTGATAAGTATAATCGGCGTGCGAAGGTCTGAACGTATCTTTGATATTATTATAATCATTGCTATGTTGATCTTCATTTTCAACGACAAAACCAATAGGCGTGCCGGTAGTAATATTTTCAAATATACCAGATAATATTTTGACTTTATCTTTTTCACTTCTCGCGGTAACTATTGTAGATTGTCCCGGTCGACGACGATCGAGCTCATATTGAATTTTGTTTAAATCAATAGTAATACCAGCCGGCATTCCCTCGATTACACCACCTAAAGCAGCCCCATGAGATTCGCCAAACGTAGTAACTCTAAATATTCTACCAATTCCATTCATATTAATCACAATTATTATTAATAATATCAGCTAAATCAGCATTAACATAAGCGACTAATTGATTAGGATTTATTTTTAATTGTAATCCTCTAATGCCGGCACTTACATATATATATTCAAATTCGATACACGAAGAATGAAAGAACGTAGGAAATTGTTTTTTCATACCTATCGGGCAGCAGCCACCTCTAATATATCCGGTAACAGAAAGTAGATCTTTCATTGCTATCATTTCGACTTTTTTGTTTCCCGAAACCTTCGCTGCTTTTTTAAGATCTACCTCATCATCACCCGGAATGCCACAAACGAAATATCCATTTTTATCGCCATGCAATATTAATGTTTTAAATACCTGCTTAATATTTTCGTTTAATTGCGTAGCAATATGTGTAGCCGCCAAGTCATTTTCATCGACTTCATAAGGCACTAATTCATAATTAATTTTGGCCTTATCCAGCAATCTTGCAACATTGGTTTTATTTATCGTAGCCATTGCTTAATATTTTCATTCTTCAAAGATAATAATTTTTAATTTATCTATTTATATGAAATGCGACTATTCTGTATTACCGAGTCGGCATAATGTATAGGAATTGGGTTTAAGTATTTCACGTATTATTCTATATTAGCAAAAAAAGGCGATACCCATTATTAATAGCATCGCCTTTAGTGTCTTAGTATATTGGTTTAGATTTTATCCATTCATTGAAAGTAATAACTCTTCATTATTACGGGTACGCTCCATCTGCGAGCGAATAAATTCCATTGCTTCAATGGAAGTTCTATCGCTCAAGAAACGACGAAGTATCCACATTCTATTAAGGGTATCCCCACTGAGCAATAAATCATCGCGACGAGTACTCGATGCGATAATATCAACTGCGGGGAACATACGCTTGTTAGATAACTTTCTGTCAAGCTGAAGTTCCATATTACCGGTACCTTTAAACTCTTCAAATATTACTTCGTCCATTTTCGAGCCGGTTTCGGTAAGTGCAGTAGCAATAATTGTTAAGCTGCCACCGTTTTCGATATTTCTGGCAGCGCCAAAGAATCTCTTAGGTTTTTGCAATGCATTAGCATCGACACCTCCGGATAGGATTTTACCAGAAGCAGGCGATACAGTATTATAAGCGCGCGCAAGACGAGTAATAGAATCTAAAAGGATAACGACATCATGCCCACATTCGACCATTCTTTTAGCCTTTTCGAGTACAATACTAGCGATTTTAACATGTCGCTCCGCCGGTTCATCGAACGTAGAAGCAATGACTTCGGCATTAACACTTCTAGCCATATCGGTTACTTCTTCCGGGCGTTCGTCGATAAGCAGGATAATCATATAAGTATCGGGGTGGTTCTCTGATATTGCATTAGCTATATCTTTAAGCAATACTGTTTTTCCCGTCTTTGGTGGAGCAACGATAAGTCCACGTTGACCTTTACCAATAGGCGAAAACATATCGACAATGCGAGTAGAGATATTGCACGAACGTCCACTAGTTAAGTCAAATTTTTCTTCAGGGAAAAGAGGCACTAGATGTTCAAACGGCACTCTGTCGCGAGAGAATTCAGGTGTACGTCCATTAATGACATCTACTCTACAGAGAGGGAAATATTTTTCGCCCTCTTTAGGAGGACGAATCGGTCCTTCAATAACATCCCCTGTTTTTAGCGCATTTGTTTTTATCTGCGATTGCGAGACATAAATATCGTCAGGCGAAGTAAGATAATTATAGTCAGAAGAGCGCAAGAATCCATATCCATCGGGCATCACTTCAAGCACACCAGTTCCTTTCAAAATACCTTCAAAGCTATAAATATCTTGTTCGACAGCTTGTTGTTTAGGTTGATTATTTTGGTTATTCTGGTTATTCTGATTAATATTTTGTTGCTTCTGATTATTTTGTTGATTTCTTTGCTTCTTATTGTTGTTGTTATTATTATTTTGCTTTTGAGGTTGTTTAGGCTTCTCAACTTCAGGCTCTTTAATAATTATTGGAGCATTATTTGCTTCCTCAGCAGCTTTTCTAGCGGCCTCTTCTGCGGCTCTTGCAGCTTCTTCTTTTTCGCGTTGTGAACGAGGGACAAATAATTTTTTTTCACTTTTAGGGAAAAATGCGCCTAGGGAAGTAGCAGGCTTATTTACCGGCTTAGCATTACCAAATAATTCGGCAAATTCATCTTTGGGCTTATTGAGAGGCTCTATTGGTTGCAGGTCATTATTTAGGTCATTATCACCTGTAATATTAGGTTTTGCAATCAATTGCTTATTATCTTCAGTCTGTTCTAGTTTCTCCTTAGTAATAGGAGTCTCTACTTCTTTTGCATTGTCGGCAGAGTCTTGCAATGTTTGTCCTTGCTTTTGCTCAGGCACTGAAGTGTTTTCTTTTAATTCGGGTTGTGCTTTCGGCTTGCGTTGTTGATTATTAGCACGTTTTTTTGGTGCCTCTTTAGGTAACTCAGTTTTTTTTGCCGGCTCACTTGATTTTTCGGACGCCGCATCATTGTTGATTTTAGCAACCGTTTTTTTTACTTGTTTTGAATTATCGCTATTGGCAGTATCTCCGTCAGCAGCTTTTGTTTTAGCGGTCGCCTTAGGCTTGCGTTCGCGAGTATTATTTTTTTTGATATTTGCTGTCGAAGTTGATGCTTGAGCCATATCAATAGCTTGTTGATCCAGAATCTTATAAATAAGTTCACCTACTTCAACCTCTTCAGGCTTTTTAATACCCATAGATTTTGCAATGCCATTAAGCTCAGCATTATCCATTGAGTTTAGTTCATCTATGTTATACATATAAAATGTTTGTGAGATTTGGCTTTAATATTATGTAAAGCTCATAATGATTCTCTTTAATAATTGGAAAAAAAGTATGTATATTCGGAATTTATCAATAACTACCCTAGAATTTTGTAGTGAATTGATAGAGTGTGAAAATTTTGATACAAATATACTACATTTTTCTTAAAAACAACATTTAGTATAAAAAGTTTTTAATAATTTTTCAAATGTATATTTGATTTAAGCGGTTGTTTCGAGCTTTAATCCTTATATCATAATGATGGTGGCAGGTATATCTCACTTTTACTATTTTTATAAAATTTAATTGTAAGTTGCATTATAATATTCATTTATTGATTTTGATATTGTATCTTTGAATAAAAATATAATATCAAAGATAGATTATGAAAGATTTTCACGAATTACTTATATCACGACACAGCATTCGTAAATACACAGCTGAGGCTATTTCGCCCGAGGATGTAAAACTGATTATCGAAGCCGCCCTTATGGCTCCATCATCAAAGCGGTCGATGCCGTGGGAATTTGTCTTGATTGATGACAAAGACAAGCTTGAAATTCTCAGCCATTGTCGCGAATTTGGATCAGCCCCATTAGCGAGATGTAGCCTAGCCATTCTAGTACTATCCAGCCCCGCCATCACCGATACGTGGATAGAAGATGCTTCGATAGCATCATCATATATTCAACTTCAGGCAGAAGCCCTCGGACTTGGGAGCTGTTGGGTTCAGATTCGCGGTCGATACACAAAAGGAGATGAAATATCGGCACAGGACTATATCTGCCAACATATTGATATTCCGGGAGATCAACAAATACTGTGCGCCATCACCCTTGGACACAAAGACGAGACAAGAAAGCCATTTGACCTCGACAAATTATCATGGGAAAAAGTACATATAGCAAAATGAAAGTTGTAATTATTGGTGCCGGCAATGTAGCTACACACTTAGCTATTGCGCTTTCAAGTAAAGTAAATATTGTCCAAATCTTTAGCAGGAATAAGGACAATGCCCTAACACTCGCCAATAAAATTGGAGGTTTTGTAGAGGCTGTCGATAATTTAGACCACATCGAAAGCAATGCCGATGTTTATCTCATTTCGGTTAAAGATGATGCAATAGAGCCAATCGTCGAACGTGTTTCAAGATTGGGAAATAATGCACTGTGGCTACACACGTCGGGGAGTAAATCAATCGATGTTTTCCGAACACACTTAAGCCGGTTTGGAGTTTTATATCCACTGCAGACCTTTTCGAAAGATGTAGCACTTAATATGGAAGAAGTGCCATTTTTTATCGAAGGGAGAGATGATGAAACATCAAGAGAAATTAAAAATATAGCGACATTAATTTCGAATCGAGTATTCTATGCCGACAGCGAAAAGCGCCGACAGATGCACATAGCCGCAGTCTTTGCCTGTAATTTTGCTAATTATCTATGGACAATTTCAGATGAAATACTTAGCGAAGCTAATCTACCCTTTGATGTATTATTACCACTAATTAAAGCATCGGTAGAAAAGATTGGCAAAGTAGCACCTTCACTTGCTCAGACCGGTCCTGCCGCACGAGGCGATATGAACATTATATCAGATCATTTAAATTCTCTAGCTGGTAATAAAAAAGAGATCTATCAATTACTGTCAGAGAGCATATTAAATCATAAAAACAACTTATAAAATCATGAGTGGGATAAATTACGACTTATCTAAAATAAAAGGCTTTGCCTTCGATGTTGATGGAGTACTCTCTGCCTCGCAAATACCATTGCACCCCTCCGGGGAGCCAATGAGAATGATTAACATAAAAGACGGATATGCGCTACAACTTGCAATTAAGCACGGCTATCACATAGCTATCATCACAGGAGGCAACACCGAGAGCGTAAAGCGCAGATTTGAAGGTTTAGGAATACCCGACGTGTATATGGGCGCCGCAGTGAAATTACCGATTTTGGAAAGCTGGATGGAGAAGCATAAATTAAAGCCCGAAGAAGTAATCTATATGGGCGACGATATTCCAGACTTTGAAGCAATGATTAAAATAGGACTTTCGGCATGTCCAGCCGATGCTGCAAGCGACATACTTAAAATAGCCGGCTATGTTTCGCCATATGCCGGAGGAGCCGGGTGCGGTCGCGATATAATAGAACAGGTGATGAAAGCACAAGGCGAATGGCTATCTGATAAAAGAGCTTTTGGCTGGTAACAAAAATTTAATAACAGATGAATCCATTAGATAATCTATTAAAATACGAAATCATATTAGGCTCAGCTTCTCCCCGTCGACAAGAGTTGCTAAAAGATATTGGCGTAAATTTCAAATCTATAGTTATAAAAGATATTAAAGAAGTATATCCCGCCGACTTAAAGCCCGATTACATTCCAGAATATCTAGCAAAACTTAAAGCCGACGCTTATAGTAGTCTTATAACATCGAATCAGCTAGTAATTACTGCCGACACAATAGTTATATGTAACGACAAGCCACTAGGCAAGCCAAAAAATCACGAAGATGCAGCATTGATGCTGCGCACACTATCAGGGAAAACCCACAAAGTGGTAAGCGGAGTAGCTATAAAGACCACCTCTAAGGAAATATCTTTCAGCGTAAGCACAGATGTCTGTGTTGCCCCAATTAGTGATGACGAGATAGAATTTTATATTGATAAATTCAAGCCCTTCGACAAAGCCGGTGCTTACGGAATTCAAGAATGGATTGGTTGTATTGCAGTAAAAAGCATAAATGGCAGCTTTTATAATGTAATGGGACTACCCTTGCATCGTCTTTACCAAGAGTTGAAAAATTTCTAATTATCGACAAGAATATATGCCAAATAGCGCATATCATCATAAAAGGGAGTGAGAAATTGCACTCCTTTTTTTATTTTCCCATCGCAATACTCAGTTTTTATGTTGGTTGTCAATTCTTTTATTCTATTGAATAACAATGTAGGATTTTTATAATATTCAATTTTAAATTTTCCAATACTCGATTCCGTTATATATTTGTTGCCTATAATGCTTGTTACTGCCCCCATGGTCATTCGCAAGTTTAACTCAACACAAGCATCAATCTTAACCGTTCCATTATCGGAATATAGCATCATATCGACACCCAGATACCCCTGATATACACCTGCTATAATTTCGCCAAGAATTTTCTCCAGCGCAATTTTTACTTTATTTAGCTCATCTATATCGCAACCATTGGATAAGATAATCTGTTGAAGCAATTCTGTATTTCCGACTATTCCCGTATCGAAAGAACAATGGCTATCGTTGGAAAACACAGAATATCCGGCAAATTTCACGCCACAGTCGTTAGAAATAAATTCCATTGCAAAATCTAATGTTTTGTCGAGTGGTTGCTCGCAAAGCATACTTCCTTGACGGCGCAGGATGCCACGACACCAACGTTCAAAATCTATTGCATCTATATCCAGGACTCGGAATATCCCCTTGCCACTACTCGACCACGGCGCTTTTATAAAACACTTAGGATTCGCAATTGCAAATTTACGTATATCATTAAAATCGCTCAATTCGACAGGACTCGGCGACATCTTGTATCCAATTATCTCCTCAAGGCGTTTATGTATCACAATAGTAATTGCACGATGAGAAATATCTCTTATGCACTTAATTCTATCTAAATCGAGCAAATTAGTGGCATCTACACCTCGATCCATCAATCGTTTTCGGGTATCATGGCTCCAGCCCCACGGAATAAAGTTATAAGGCTTTGCGCTAATTTGATTATCAAATATTAAATTGGCATTTATGCCCGGCAATTGATGCGATATTTCTTCAAGCCACTTAGTATGCTCCTTGTTATCGCTAAATACACAGCTTCCATCGGCACAATACCAAATAGGCAATAGTTGCAAATCACGACGCAACTGCATTGCTAACGGTGGCGGCGTGTAATTCTCGCCACCAAAAGCAAGAGCTAAATCATTCTCCGGATTAAATAAATATATATTCTTTCTGTCCATAAATTATGCACAAAGTTAATTCTCTTATTTGAATAATTCAACAAGTGGAAAAAATATTACAATAAATTTGTTTAGAACAATTCTAAATAGTAACTTTGCGACGCAATTATAAATAATATATGCACAATAAGATAACAAATAGAGAAAGAAATATTGCGATATTCCTATTAATCCTTTTCATAGGATATTTTGGGAACAATACTTTTTTCACCCACGTGCATTACATTAATAATATAGCAATCGTACACTCCCACCCATTTGGAGGAGCGAATCACACACACAGCTCGGCATCATTAAATACAATTTCTTTACTCAACAGTGTAACATTAATTTCGGCAGTTTCAGCCACTATCGGAATAATCGTGTTGCACATACTTTATACCTTAAAGTATAATAGATGTCCAAAGAGAGGAAGCATTGCTATAACTCACTACTCACTACGAGCGCCCCCATTTATTGGTTAAACTATTATCCGTAATTTAATTTACATCATTATTACATAATGTATAATAATGATGAGTATTTTTAATTTCAACCAATAAATTTCGATGAAAAAATTAATTTTTTCGTTGCTACTATCTGTAGTAACAGTAATAAGTATGTCGGCACAACTATCCGACTCCCATATATCAGGACACGTGATAAATAAAACGACAAAAGATCACCTACCATATATCACGATACGCCTTCTCAATACATCTATAGGAACGACTACCGATGCGACAGGACATTATTATTTAAAGAATATACCGGTAGGGAAATATACGATTGAAGCATCTAGCATAGGATATTTACCACAAACATTTAATATATCAATTCAGAATAATCAAACACAAGAAATAAAATTTGAGCTGGAAGAAGATGTTATGCAACTCGAGCAGGTTGTCGTAACCGGGAACAAGAGCGAAGTGAAACGTCGCAACAGCTCATCGCTCGTAAATGTTCTAGGGAATCAGATTTTTGATATGGTGAGCGGTGCCTGCCTTGTCGACGGGCTTAGCTTTCAGCCGGGAGTAAGAGTAGAAAACAACTGCCAGAATTGTGGCTTTACACAAGTGCGAATTAATGGACTAGATGGACATTATTCACAGATTCTAATGAATTCGCGCCCCGTATTTTCGGCACTAGCCGGAGTGTATGGGCTGGAACAAATACCGGCAAACATGATCGACCGAGTAGAAGTAATGCGTGGTGGTGGTTCTGCTCTATTTGGAGCGTCGGCAATTGGTGGCACCATTAATATAATCACAAAAGACCCCGTATCAAATAGTGCCGAAGTAGCCCACACAATTACATCGCAAGGGATATCCGGCTCACTAGACAACAACACCACCTTAAATGCTTCGGTTGTAACAGATAATCACAAGTTGGGGGCTTTTATATACGGACAGAGCAGGAATAGAAACGGATATGATTATGACAACGATGGATATACCGAATTGGCAAAACTTAAAGCCCAAACTTTAGGTATAAGATCATTCCTGCGTACTTCGGATAATACAAAATTCACACTTGAATATCACACAACGAATGAATATCGTCGAGGTGGCGACAATATTAACTTGCCTGCTCACGAAGCACATGTTGCTGAGCAGACCGAACACTCGATTCATAGTGGCGACGTAAGTTTCGACTACTGGTCGCAAAATTTAAAACATCGACTTAATGTATTTACTTCAATCCAAAGCACAGATCGTAATAGTTACTATGGCAGTAACGAAAATCCGGAGATTTTTAAAAATGCCTATGGAACGACAAAAGATATGGTAGTAGTAAGTGGCGCACAATACACCCGCAATTGGGAAAGACTATTTTTTATGCCTGCCGAACTAATTGGCGGAGTTGAATATAATTATAATTATCTTCACGATGTAGCACTCGGGTATAACCATGATGCTCTCCAAAAAGTAAATATATATAGCGCATATCTTCAAAATGAATGGAGAAACGATAAATGGGGCTTTCTAATAGGGGCTCGCATTGATCGACACTCAATAATAAAAAAAGCCATAATATCCCCACGAGCAAATATTAGATATAACCCAAATAAGAATATTAACTTCCGTCTATCCTACTCTACTGGCTTCCGTTCGCCACAAGCCTACGACGAAGATTTCCACGTTGCAGTTGTAGGTGGCGACAGAGTTGTTACAATTCTTGCGCCTGACCTTAAGCATGAGACTTCGAGAAGCCTCAGCTTATCGGGCGATTTCTATCACAACTTTGGTGGCGTTATGACCAATATCTTAATCGAAGGATTTTACACCGACCTCAATAATGTATTTGCACTTCGCAAGCTTCAAAATTCTGACGAAGCCGGCAATACTGTAATGGAACGTTATAATGGAGCCGGAGCAACTGTATTCGGACTAAATATTGAAGGGAAAGCTATTCTGTCTTCAAAATATCAACTTCAAGCAGGTGTAACCCTCCAAAAGAGCAGGTATAAAGAGCCGGAATACTGGAGTGAAAATGAAAATGTAAAACCAGAAGAAAGATTATTCCGTACTCCCGATATTTATGGATATATGACATTTAAGTATAATCCAATAAAGCCATTAACGCTTTCGCTTAGTGGTACATTCTCAGGCAATATGCTTGTACAGCACATGGAAAGCTCGGGGACACCTGTCGATGTAGCTGTAACGACACCGGCATTTGCCGATATAAATTTCAAAATTGCTTACGACTTTAAAGTATTCCAATATGCCACAATGCAAGTAAATGCAGGAGTATTGAATATGTTTAATTCTTATCAGAAAGATTTTGATAAAGGAATGAATAGAGATTCAGGCTACATATACGGACCAATGACCCCACGCAGTATTTTTGCAGGAGTCAAAGTAACGATATAAAAAATAGATGAATTAAATAGACAATACGATTAAAAGAAAGGCTCGCGAAGTGATTTCGAGAGCCTTTTGCTATTTAAAATTATCGTTTTTTCTAATTATAGACCTACGCCGATAATACGAAGTATATCTTCCTTTCGGTCTTTAAAAGCTCCTATACGCTCCAGCTTGAGAGTAGACATTGCAGAAGCGAACTTTCCACAATCACGATATTTTGCTCCCTTGCTTCGCATATATAGATAGCCAGCCGCATAAGTGTCGCCACACCCGGTAGCGTCGACTAATATATTTGGTTTATATGGTTGTATTTCGTAGAATTTACCTTCAGCATATATTAAGGAGCCATAACTACCGAGAGTAATAACAACTTCTTTTACCCCCAACTCAGCCAATTTCCGACCGGCATCTCTCGGATTCTTATATCCAGTCAACGGCTCAATCTCATGCTCATTAATCTTTAAAATATCAATCATTGGGAAAATAGATAGTTTATCTTTCCAATCACAAGGCTTCACAGTCTCGCCATCGACGTATCTTAGAAACCCTTGAGCATCGACACTGATAATTCCGCGTCCCTTTAACGACGAAATTACATCGACCGAAAAATCATCGGCTAACAGACTACCCAAATGTATAAATCGTGCATCTACCCCATTCAGGCTCTCTACGGTGAATGGATCGGCAGTTGCAAGAACTCGTTGTGTTCTGTTATTGCGATTCTCGCCATATCGATTCTCAAAAAAGACCGTATTTTTACTAGGAATCACACTTACGTCTACCCCTTTACGTCGCATTTCATCAACGACAGCCATATCTTTCTCGGCCAGCGAGGTTATCAATTTATAATCCACATCACCCATACGCCTTATAGCATGCGTAAAATAATATGATGTACCTCCATTTAGCGAGGTTTCAGTTCCGGGTACAATTATTCTGTCTAAAGTTATATGCCCGATACAGCAAATATCAACCATTATATTACTAATTAAAAAGAATTTTTATTAAAGCTATCACTAAACAATGTACGATTAAGGATAGAACGTCCCAAAGTTAACTCATCAGTATATTCTATCTCATTACCTACCGACACTCCACGAGCAAGCAACGTAATCTTAACATCGTAAGGTGCTAATTTTCGATAAATATAGAAATTTGTAGTGTCGCCTTCCATAGTGGCACTCAACGCCAAAATAATTTCTTTCACCTCACCGCATTTTACCCTTTCGATAAGAGAGTCGATCTCAATATCTTGAGGTCCAACGCCATCCATAGGCGAAATTAAGCCGCCAAGCACATGATAAAGCCCCCTGTGCTGATGAGTATTCTCAATGCTCATCACATCTTTCACATTTTCGACCACACAAACGACACTGCGTTCGCGCGCCGGATTTGAACATATAGGGCAGCGCTCAGTTTCAGAAATATTATGGCATTCTTTGCAATAGCGAATCTCACGCCTCAATTTAATTATTGCATCACCAAACGTATTTGCAACACATTCATCTTGTCGAAGTAAATGAAGGACTAATCTTAAAGCTGTTTTTCGCCCAATACCGGGCAGCTTAGAAAATTCATTTACCGCATTCTCAAGTAAAGACGATGCAAACTCTTGTTCCATTTATCTATTTATCAGTTGTTATAATAATACAAAGTTACAATAATTGTCTTGAGAATAAAACACTTTTCTAAAAATAAGATTTAGCATCAATCGATTTTAGGTTAGAGAAGCAACAAATAAGTTATTATTTCGTAACTTTGTAGAAATTAAAAATGATTACAACTATGATAATAAAGTCAGCCGAATTTGAAGTAAGCAATAGCGAGGTATCAAAATGCCCGGATACAAATATCCCCGAATATGCATTTATCGGGCGTTCAAATGTAGGCAAGTCATCGCTAATTAATATGCTCACCAATCATAAAGGACTTGCAAAGACATCGTCTACTCCCGGTAAGACATTATTGATAAATCATTTTATAATCAACAATCAATGGTATATTGTCGACCTTCCCGGATATGGTTATGCTCAACGCGGAAAAGAAGGAAGAGAGACTATCAAGCAAATAATTGAAAATTATATCCTTGAGCGCGACCAGATGACTAACTTATTTGTACTTATTGATAGTCGCCACAAGCCACAAAAAATTGATATAGAATTTATGGACTGGCTCGGAGAGAACGGAATTCCTTTCAGTATTATTTTCACTAAATTAGACAAGTTAGGTAATAATGTAGGGCGTGCTAATATCGGACTTTACAAAGAAGAGCTACTGAAAGACTGGGAAGAGCTACCTCCAATATTTCTTTCGTCATCGGAAGATCAACGAGGAAAAGAAGAGATATTAGCTTACATAGAATCGATAAATAAATCTTTGCACACAAGCAATAATGGTAATTAATATCGTTTTTTAGGGATATTTCAGCCCCACTTTTTCACTGAGGCTTAATAATTTCGCTCTTGCCAGTAGGCTCTGCCCTGTTTATTTTTAGCATTCTTGAAATTTTGGATCAAAAAAAATTACTAATTTTTTGGATTTATAAAAATATTATCTACCTTTGCACTCACAAAACGGCTCCGTGGCTCAACTGAATAGAGCATCTGACTACGGATCAGAAGGTTACAGGTTTGAATCCTGTCGGAGTCACCAAGGCGGTCAATAGACCGCCTTTTTTTTGTGTCTAAATTTTCCAAATTCATCAGTCTAATTCTGAAAAAGTTGACTATGCCTTTAGATGAACGAAACCAAGGCTGTAAACCATATTAGTTAATCGCCCCCCTAACTAGTCAAGTCTATTCAGAAAAAGCCAATCCAAATCGACTAATTTAATATTATTTAATTTTGATGTGCTTGAATATCGCCCACAGCAAGATTTAATTTGTAAATGCTTGTGAAGTTGATTGAATTATTTTAACTTTACGGATAATAAAATTATATCTACTAAATGACCAACAAAAGAAATAACCGTCGCTAATACGGACGATTTTTAGAAACTCCTTTGTAGTAAAAATGGCTTTGGTCAGCCCAGTAGAGCTACAGAGTGGGCTTTGCCATTTTTAAATGATTGAACAACGAGAAAATTATATATCTAGTATAACATCATATCAAGCAAAGTATATTGCTTGGCAGCTTAATCGTCGTCGCAGTTCGAGTGATGACGAGAAGTTTACGGGTGTGCTATCAGAAGCAAAGGTCGACTTGAATCCTCATCAGGTAGATGCGGCTTTGTTTGCTTTTCGCTCACCACTAAGTATGGGAGCTGTTCTTGCCGATGAGGTCGGACTTGGAAAGACCATTGAAGCCGCACTTGTTATCAGTCAAAATTGGGCTGAAAGCAAGCGCCATATATTGATTATTGCACCAGCGACACTTCGTAAACAATGGAGCATAGAATTGGAAGATAAATTTTATCTTTCTTCTATCATTCTAGAAAAAAGAAACTTCGATAAGATTTTAGCAGAAAAATACGCAAATCCATTTGATACGTCTTCCAATATTGTAATATGCTCTTATCCATTTGCGAGAAAGAATATCATGCATATTAGCCGCGTTAATTGGGATTTAGTAGTGATAGATGAAGCCCACGCTTTACGCAACGTTTATCGAAACAGTAACAAAACTGGAATAGCATTGAAGCTTGGACTGCAACCATTTAAGAAGTTATTGCTTACAGCGACACCTTTGCAAAATGATATTAAAGAACTATACGGATTAATATCCATAATCGATCCTGCATATTTCGGTGAGCTTTCTAGTTTCAGCTCTCAATACAATAAAGTAGCTTTGCGTGATGATAACAAATATTCAGAACTTCGACGAAGAATATTGCCAATCGTGCACCGCACATTAAGAAGTCAAGTACAAGCTTATGTAAAATATACAAACCGTATTCCGTTAGTACAGGAGTATTATCCAACAGATGATGAAATAGAATTGTCAAATAGGATTAATAGTTATCTTGAGCGTGAGGAGAGCTATGGTTTGCCAAATTCTCAACGTACACTTATTACTTTGGTATTATATAAGTTATTGGCTTCTTCCACTTTTGCTATTGCTGGGACATTGGAAAGCATCATTCAGCGACTGGACGATAAAATAAAGAGTACTGTTTCTGACGACACAGATACTATAATTGATGATTTTGACGGCATAGAAGAAATAGAAGATGAATGGATTGATGAGGAAGAAGAGGATGCTGAATATAGCGAACAAGAAGAACTATCTGCTGATGACATAGAATCTATCAAAGATGAAATAGCAGAATTAAAAGAAATTCATACTCTAGCACTAAGAATCACAGCAAATAGTAAAGGAGATTGTCTTGTAAAGGCTTTGCATATAGGTTTTAAAAATATGGAAGAAATGAATGCTCCAAGGAAAGCATTGATTTTCACAGAAAGCCGACGCACCCAACAATATCTTTATAATCTGTTGGAAGAACAAGGTTACAAAGGAAAGATATTGTTATTTAATGGCTCTAATACAGATCCACGATCAAATGAAATATACAAAGAATGGTTCAATCAAAACAAAGAAACGAGTCGAGTATCCGGGTCAAAGACTGCCGATAAACGAATGGCTTTAGTTGACTATTTCCGAGATAAAGCAGAAATAATGATTGCAACAGAAGCAGCAGCCGAAGGTGTAAACTTACAATTCTGTTCCTTAATAGTTAATTATGATTTGCCATGGAATCCACAGCGAGTTGAGCAACGCATTGGGCGTTGCCATCGTTATGGACAGAAGTTTGATGTAGTTGTTGTAAACTTTATCAATAAATCTAATCGAGCCGACCAACGAGTGTATGAACTGCTTGACCAAAAGTTTAATTTATTCAAAGGAGTATTTGGCGTAAGTGATGAAGTACTTGGCTCTATAGGTAATGGTGTAGATTTTGAGAAGCGTATTCTTAATATATATAAACAAAGTCGCACCACCGAAGATATTGATCGAGCGTTTGACCAATTGCAGGAAGAATTGCGTGATGATATAAAGGATAATATTCAGCAAACCAAAGCTACTCTCTTTGAGAATTTCGATGCAGAGGTTATTGAAAAGCTGAAGATTCGTGAAGAAGAAGAATCAACCCGGCTTGATCAATATACAGAAATGTTGTGGCAGTTGACGTGCGGAGTGCTTCGTTCAAAAATAGAAGTTAGCACGAAAGGAAAATATGAGTTTCTATTGGCAAACGATATTAACTCTAACATACCACATGGAATTTATACTCTGACAAAGCAAGAAAGTCATGGTTATAACTATCGTATATCGCATCCATTGGCTCAATACGTTATTCATGAAGCCATCAATGCTTGTACACCAATTGCAGAAGTTGAGTTTGATTATTCAGGTTGTAAGAAGATTGTATCTGTAATCAAAGAGCGTGTTGGCACATCCGGCTATTTGAAATTCCGTTTGTTACGATACCATTCTCTAAAAGAAGAAGAGGAACGCATCATTGTTGTTTCAACAGATGATAATGGCAATGTATTAGATGACAACTTTACCCAACGCCTTCTATTTCTCCCGGCTGTGGTAACCGAAGATAAAGTTTTAAGTGATGAGCTAACAGCTATTTCAGATGAACTTGATAAACGAGAAGAAGAGCTAACAGAAGCGTTAGAAGTTCGCAATGGCGATTTGATTTCTGAGGAAATTGTGAAAATTGAGAATTGGGCTGAAGATAATCGAAAAGCATTACAGCAAAGGCTTAATGACCTTGATAAAGCCATTGAAGAAAAGAGTGATGAGTTTGTGAAGGAACGAAATATTCGCAAGAAACTTGCTATACAAAAAGAGAAAGATGCTTTGAACGAGAGGCGCGACATAGCTTGGCGTGAATTCGATGAAAAGAAAACTAAACTCAAAGCCGAAAAAAATAAATTGGTAACAAAACTCTATGACCTTGCCGAAGCGAAAGTGGAAACTGTCGATGAGTATTCAATAAAATGGAGGATTAAATAGCATGAATACTAAAATATCAATTCGATTTTTCGATGACCGTGAAGTGCGTGCCGTGTGGGACGAGGTTCAATCGAAATGGTGGTTTTCGGTGTTCGATATTGTCGGAGTGCTTAATGCACAAGATGATTATAGCAAAAACCGTAACTATTGGAAGTATCTAAAGACTAAGCTTAAGAAAGAGGAGAATCAGTTGGTTAGTGCTACTAACCAACTGAAGTTGCTTGCAGCCGACGGAAAGAAATATCAAACAGATATGCTTGATATGGATGGCGTACTTGCTCTTGCAGCTTGTTTTCCAAACAATAAGGCATCACGCTTTGTTGCGTGGTTCACAAATAGCGACGAAACGATTGATGGGCGTAGCAAATCGAAGGCTTACGCACTCTTTGAAAGTAGCTTGATAGAGAGTATAGAAGTAGGAACAGTGAAAGGGCTAAAGCAAATACACTCTTACCTCTTTGGGGGGCTGTACGAATTTGCGGGGCAGATACGAACAGTGAATATTGCCAAAGGCGGATTTCAGTTTGCAATGGCTCAATATCTACCAACAACATTGGAAAACGTAGAACGTATGTCTGAAAGTAGCTTTGATAATATCGTAAATAAATATGTGGAGATGAATATTGCTCACCCATTTTGTGAGGGCAATGGTCGCACCACACGCATTTGGCTTGACTTGATATTGAAAAAGAATATGCAAAAGTGCATTGATTGGAGCAGAATAGACAAAAAGGCTTATCTCGATGCAATGACACACAGTGTGGCAGACTCTACCAGAATAAAGAAGCTCATTCTATCGGCTCTTACCGATAAGATTAATGACCGAGAGACCTTTATGAAAGCAATTGACTACTCTTATTATTACGAACAAGAATAAAAAAATAAAATATATGGACAATTTAAACCAATTCAAGGAGCTTGAAAAGCTATTACGCAATGAAAGCCGATATTGTACCGAGGATGGGCATCTGTTGAAGAATGCCATTGTAGAGGCTGCTCTTGCTATGCGCCCCGACTTGTTGCGATTGCTTTTATCTCACGAAGCTCTTCGTAAAAATTTCTTTACAGAAGTAGATGGACTTACAATATTCGATAAGGTGAAGTTCCAAAAATTCGTAATGAACAAGCGCTTCCTTCCGGATAGCTATACTTCTTTTAAGAACAAGGTGGGCATCACAGATGCAAATGGAGATAACTTTCTGTCCGAGAGTCGTGAAGTTGTTTTGTCATGGCCTTATAAAGATTGCATGCTCGAAGGTGGACAAACCAAAGAGGATGCAAAACGCAATGAGGTGTTTTGGAATGAGATTCTTGCTCCCGATGAAATCAATCGACTTACAGAACCAAAGGTTTTGAATAATTTCCGTCGTTATGATGCTGATGGAGAGCATGAAGTTACTAGTGTTTCTAAAGAGGATAACTTTATTATTAAGGGGAATAATTTGTTGGCTTTATATTCCTTGAAGAAGAAATACGAAGGAAAGATTAAGTTGATATATATTGACCCACCATACTATTTTTTAGTGAATCGTGATGAAGATACTTTTCTATATAATTCAAATTTCAAACTCTCTACGTGGTTGACTTTTATGAAAAATAGACTAACTATCGCACGAGAGCTATTGAGTGATGACGGAGCGATTTTTGTACAAATCAGTGATGATGGAGTTGCTGAATTGCACAGATTAATGAATGATGTATTCAATAAATATGGTGTTAATAATTTTATCAACAAAATTACCATTAAGACAAAATCTCCTTCAGGTTTTGCTAGCGTGAATGCGGGTCTGTTTGAGACTGCAGAATATATTATTGGATTTGCTAAAAACAAATCGAAGTGGACATATAACACTCAGTATGTAAAGTCTAATTATGACTCTAATTATAAATATGTTATAATAAACAAAACAGAAGACTATCAATCTTGGAAATTTACAGATATTGAAACTGTCGTTGCAATCGAAAAAGGATTTGAAGATAAAAACAAAGCAAAAACAGAATTAGGCAAAATGTTTTTTTACGAGTTGGTTTCGGAATATGCTGTAAAACATGGAGATATAGTTTTTAGATATACAGCAATTAATAGTAATGCAGGACAAGATGTTTTAAAAGCAAAGGTGCAATCTGAAAAAAATCCTGATTTAGTTATAAAGGTAGAAAGAGAAAATAAATATGATGTTTTTGTACATAAAGCACAAGAAATGGCTTTCTATTCGAAGAAACTTCGAGAAATTGAAGGAGAGATAGTACCATCTATTCAGCTTTCAAATATATGGACTGATGTACCTTACGAAGGTATTGCTAGAGAAGGAGATGTACAGTTAAAGGGAGGTAAAAAACCGGAACGATTAATTAAACGTATAATTGAAATGTCTACAAACATTGGTGATCTTGTATTGGATTATCATATAGGCAGTGGAACAACAACAGCGGTAGCTCATAAATTAAAAAGAAAATATATTGGGATTGAGCAACTTGATTCAATGATTGACAAGTCTTTGCATAGGCTGTGCGGCGTAATAAAATCAGACAAAACTGGAATTTCAAAATCAGTTAATTGGCAAGGTGGTGGTTCATTTGTATATTGTGAATTAGCCACAGCCAACCAGCGATTTGTTGACTCAATCGAGAAAGCGACTTCTACAGCCGAGCTTCAATCTGTTTGGACTGAAATGCAAGCCACAGGCTTCTTATCATGGAAAGTAAAACCGCAGGAGATAGATGAAAATATTAAAGAGTTTGCGGATTTATCACTCGATGATCAAAAACGATTCTTGATGGAGTGCCTTGACAAGAACCTGCTATATGTGCCATACTCTGAGATTAACAATGAAGAATTTAGCATCAGCAAAAATGATAAGAACTTGAATTCTGACTTCTATTCAAATAAGTGATATGGCAAAGAAACAAGCATTTAGTATGGAAGACTACCTTCGCAACAACCTTCAAAGTACGTTGCGAGAGGAATTTGGAAGAAAGACTATTGAACGTACCGAGATGCCGGAGTACTTTGGCACCTCACTAAATCCATTTATGCCATTGCGTCCCTATCAAAAGGAAGCGTTCCAATATTTCATTAACTTTTGGGAGAATGACTATGAAGGTAAGCCACTGAAGCCACATTTGCTGTTTCACATGGCAACCGGTAGTGGAAAGACCCTTATCATGGCAGGTCTTATACTGTATCTTTACAAAAACGGTTATCGCAACTTCTTGTTCTTTGTGGGTAGTAGTAATGTGGTAGGCAAAACAGAAGATAACTTCTTTAATGCTGCATCGGCTAAATATCAATTTGCTCAATCTATCAATATAGATGGCAAGCAAGTTGAAATTCACAGAGTAGATAATTTCCAAGCGGTAGACGATGACTGTATTAACTTGTGTCTTACCACAACTCAAGGACTACATAGCGATCTCAACACTCCGAAAGAGGGAGGTGTGAGCTACAATGATTTCAGTACGAAAGGACTGGTGCTTATATCCGATGAAGCCCACCACATGAATGGAGCAGCCAAGAAAGGAGTTGATGTAGCCACCCAGATAGCTATGTTTGATGATGAAGATTTTGAGCCTTCAGATGATTGGGAAACAACAGTAATGCGCATATTCCAACGCCCCCCGGAAGATTGCAAGACCAACATTCTGCTTGAATTTACAGCAACCGAAGATTTCACCGACCAAAATATTGCAGACAAATATGCAGATAAGATAATCTTTGACTATCCATTAAAGAAATTCAGAGAAGATGGATATTCAAAAGATATTGCTGTGGTACAAAGCGACGCATCACCATTAGAAAGAGCAATACAAGCAATAATTCTGAGCCAATATAGACGGAAGTTGTTTACAACAATCAAGCAAGACGTGAAGCCAGTTGTGATGTTCAAATCAAAGACCATTGCTGCAAACAAAGCATTCCACGACGAATTTGTACAGGCAGTTAAGACTTTGACTGATGAGACACTGCAACGCATACGTTCTCACGCACATGATGATATTTTGTCTGCGTTTACCTATTTTGAGGAAAAAGGTATCACAAACGAAAATCTACTTTTGGAATTACAGGAAGACTTTAAAGAAGACAATTTGCTTTTGGTAGATGGGAACAATATCAGCCCTGAAAAACAGTCATTTTTGAACTCCTTAGAAGAAAAGGACAATGAATTTCGAGCAGTCTTTGCAGTAGATATGCTGAATGAGGGCTGGGATGTTCTCAATCTTTTTGATATTGTACGTCTTTATGATACTCGTGACTCCAAAGGAAATGCACCGGGAAAGACAACGAATGCCGAAGCACAGCTAATTGGTCGTGGTGCTAGATATATGCCGTTTGTAGCACCAAAAAGCATAGCTCAAGATGGACCTGCGGAATACAAGACAAATCAAGAAGATACTGAAACACCAACATCTACGAAACAAGATAATGTAGATCTTTCAGCACCGGTAGGCTCTCGAAAGTATGATAACGATCTCACTAATAGATTAAGGGCATTGGAAACTCTTCACTATCACAGCTCGCAAAATCCAAGATATGTGCAGGAACTTAATACAGCGTTGACAAACTCAGGTATTATAGCTCCAAGAAGTCGTGAAGTGTCGGAGAAACTAAAAGACAGGTTCAAAAAGACTCGTCTATATACCGATGGCTATGTCTTTGCCAATGAACCAGAACCATATTTACTTAATAAGGAAATAACAAGTATTGGACAAAATATTTTAGATAGAGAGTTTCAAGTTCGCATCAAGAGTGGCGATATGGAACAAAGCTCAGCTATGAGTACAGCTACTGTGCAAGACACTATGATACTTCAACAAAGATCTATGAAACTCGGCGATTTTAGTAAACATATAATTAGAGCCGCTATCAATAGATTGCCTGAGTTTACCTATCGTTCTCTATCCGATTTCTTCCCTAATCTGAAGTCGGTAAAAGAATTCATTGAAAGCGACGCCTATCTTTCACTAATTCGGGTTAAATTGTTAGGTCAAAAAGATGTTATAGAAAACCTATCACAGAAAGAACAACTCAATGTTGTTTTGCAAGTTTTAAGAGACATGACACCAATGCTCGCTAAAGGAGGGATTGGTACTAGAGGAACAAAATTCTTTAAAGGGCACATGGTTAGAGATGTATTTAAAGACCACACTTTTAGAGTTCCAGATGGATCAGACAAGAAAGAGGAAGGAATATCAATAAAGGCAACAACTAATTTACTTCTTCGTTTTGACGTTGATAAAGCTGATTGGTTTGCCTACGATGACAATTATGGAACTGATGAAGAAAAATATCTTATCAAGTACATTGAGAGCATAATGTATAAATTGGAAGAAAAGTATAATGAAATCTATCTTGTCCGTAACGAGAAGGATTTGAAGATATACGACTTTGAAACAGGTAGAGCGACAGAACCAGACTTTGTACTGTTTATGCGGCGTAAATATACCGAGGGAGTCTTTGATAATATTCAGATTTTCATTGAGCCAAAAGGGCCTCAATTACGTGGTACAGACTCATGGAAAGCAGAATTTCAAAAGAGAATCCATTCAGAAGGTTTTATCCAATTCCATACAGAGAACCAAGATTTTGAAATTTGGGGTATGCCATTCTATACAGAATCGGTAAAGAAAGAGTTTGAAGATGCAATGAAAGCTAATTTTGAAATTTGACAATTCCTTTTGTTAATTCTCAATCTTTTGAGTGCTATTGAATTTCGGGGATTAGATTTATATACATTATTGAGGCACTACTGCTTTGGCGGTGGTGCCTCTTTGGTGTTTGGGGGCTTGGTGGCTGGCTATTTGTATTGCATTTTTTTTGTCATGCCTCCGTCTATTGTTATGTTTTCTCCGTTGATGAAGTCGTTATTTTCTTCGGTGAGGAAAAGGCATGCTCGCGCTATGTCTTCGGGCTTCCCTACTCGTTGCGATGGGTGCTGACTGTGATCGGTTGGGGTCAATTTGTTGTATTCATTATTCTGTATCCAGCCGGGTGATATGGAATTAACTGTTATGTGCATTTCGGCTAGGGAGATTGCTAGTGCATGGGTGAGTGAATGTATTGCTCCTTTTGATGCGGCATAGGCTTCCCAGCCGGGTTCGCTCATTAAATAGCGTGTGGAGCAGATGTTTACTATTCGTCCATAGTGGGCTTCATCGGTTTTTCTGTGCATTGCAAGGCATCGAGATGTGATGTATACGGGACGTAGATTGGTTGCTATTATGTGGTCGAAATCGTCGACGTCGCTCTGGGTAATGTCTTCGCTTTTGCTTATTCCTACGTTATTGATTATTATATCTATATCGCCCCATAGTGTGAAAATATCGTTTATACATTTCTCTAGGTCTTTGCGAGATGTAACATCGAGACAATAGAATAATGCGCCGGTGTCGGTGGCTGTCATTCTTCCAAGCCCGTTGTTAATATCGCAAAATGCTACTTTGCAGCCGAGATTGGTATATGCTTCGACTATCGCTTTTCCTATTCCATCGGCTCCTCCGGTTACAAATACTCGATAGTCGCTTACTTTCTTTTCTTTAGGCTTGTTGACAGGAGTCTGTACTTGTTTTTTTATCACAACGGTGGGTTTACCTAGCCCGTTCTTTCGTGCTTGATATTCTTCGTATTTATTTTCAAGATAATTATCTGCCATCTTATTACATTATTTGCTTACAATTAAAAAACGGAGCGACCGAAAAAGCCACTCCGTAATAGCTATATTGTTATAATTTCTATTTTGATAATGCTTCGTGCATGTGCTGCGCGGCGCGGCGACCATCTCCCATTGCAAGGATTACTGTTGCGCCACCACGTACAATATCGCCTCCGGCATATAGATCACTTATAGATGATTGCATGGTGTCTTCGTTGACTACTATGGTATTGCGTCGGCTTACATCTAGTCCTGCTATCGACTTTGGCACAAGTGGATTGGGCGAAACGCCCACACTTACTATTACCATATCTACCGGAATTTCAATAATTGCGCCTTCGATGGCTATTGGTGAACGACGTCCCGACTCATCAGGCTCGCCCAGCTCCATACGCTGAACTCGCATAGCCTTTACACGACCATTCTCATCGCCTATATATTCGATAGGATTGTGAAGAGTCATAAACTCAATGCCTTCTTCTTTGGCGTGCTTAACCTCTTCGAGCCGTGCAGGCATCTCCTCTTCCGAACGGCGGTAAACTATTATCGCTCTTTCAGCGCCCATCCGTCGTGCGGTGCGGACAGAATCCATTGCAGTGTTTCCACCGCCTATTATTGCCACATTATGCCCTTTAAGCACGGGAGTATCACAACCATCACAACCGGCACCCATTAAATTTACGCGAGTTAGATACTCATTGCTCGACATTATTCCATTAAGATTCTCACCCGGAATATTCATAAAGCGAGGCAATCCGGCGCCCGATGCCACAAATATTCCTTTAAATCCCATATCGTGCAAATCATCGTAAGACAGAGTCTTTCCGATAATGCAATCTTTAATAAATTCAACGCCTATTTTGCGAAGTCCGTCTATCTCAACGTCGACAACGGCATTAGGCAGACGGAATTCAGGGATACCATATTTAAGTACACCCCCAATTTCGTGCAAAGCCTCGAAAACTGTTATTGAATATCCTCGTTTAGCCATATCACCGGCAAAAGAAAGTCCTGCAGGACCACTACCCACGACAGCAATCTTAATGCCATTAGATGGAGCTACTTCGGGTAGAGCAATATTTCCTGATATTCGCTCGTTATCGGCGGCAAATCGTTCAAGATAACCAATTGCAACAGCCTCTTTTTTCATTTTTAAATGAATGCAACGGCTTTCGCATTGTTTCTCTTGAGGACATACCCTACCACATACGGCAGGTAGCGCACTGGTTTCTTTTAACACTTTAGCCGCTTCAAGGAATTCGCCTCTTTCGATATTTTTAATAAAACCCGGTATATTAATATTAACCGGACAGCCAGTTACGCACTGAGGATCGGGACAATCGAGGCAACGAGTCGCCTCAATCAGAGCCATCTCGGCAGTAAGCCCTTGATTCACCTCCTCAAGACGATGTTCGACACGATATTTACCATCAAGCTCGGGCATCTTCACACGTGGAGTTGATGTACGATCTTTAGCCGATTTACTTTTTCTTAAATCTTCGCGCCAATTGGCATCGCGAGTATTATTATTTTCCATTATTCAATCTTATTTATAGGCTTTCAACCTCATCAACATTTCATCAAAGTTAACTTTATGTGCATCAAATTCAGGTCCGTCGATGCATACAAATTTAGTAACGCCATCGATAGTTATTCGGCAAGCGCCACACATACCAGTTCCGTCGACCATCACAGTATTAAGCGAACACACCGTCTTAATGTCATATTTCTTTGTTAATAGAGCAACAAATTTCATCATTATAGCAGGTCCGATAGTAACAACCAAATCGACTTGCTCACGATTAATTACCTCCTCTAATCCATTTGTAACAAGTCCCTTAGTGCCATACGAGCCATCATCGGTCATGATAATCACCTCGTCGGAGTTTTCACGCACTTGATCTTCCATTATGATAAGGTCTTTACTTCGTCCCGCCAATACACTAATCACTTTATTGCCGGCTTGCTTCATAGCTTTAATGATTGGTAATAACGGAGCGACACCTACACCACCCCCACAACACACCACAGTACCCACTTTCTCTATGTGTGTAGCTTGTCCTAGAGGTCCGACAACGTCGGTAAGATAATCACCCGGCTCAAGAGCGCAAATTTTCTGGGTAGACACACCTACAGCTTGCACAACAAGCGTAATTGTCCCTGCTACAGTGTCGGAATCGGCAATGGTTAAAGGAATTCTCTCACCATGTTCCCCGCTTCTCACTATAACAAAATGTCCCGCACGACGCGCTTTAGCAATCAGCGGAGCTTCAACTACGAGCTTAACCACTTTTTCAGAAAAGTGCTCTTTGCTCACGATTTTATTCATATTGCACGTATTTTCAAGTAATAATATACAAAATTAATTTATTTCTTTCAATTCTAATAATAATCTGTCATTATAAAATGCCATATTATGTAAAAAAGGTATATTCTAAATATAAAAACAGAGTTTTTTTCTTTAATTAGTAAAAAACTCTGTTTATATATTTTTTGTAGCAGACTAATATTTCTATTCAAGAATATATATTGCACGTGCCTGGAATGTCATTGTTGCTGATATTGTTATGTCATTATCACTAAGCATATCTTTCAATTTAGTGCCGAGAGGCAAAATCTCATTATAGATAGAGGCATCGATTGTTATCGGCTTATCATTTCCATTCATCATCACAACTACTCGTTTGCCTTTATAGCTCCGTTGATAGACATACAGTCCATTTTCGGGCATAAAATGTTTTAACGAACCTTTAGCAATAACATCATTTCCACGTCTCCAATTTGCAATTTTGCTTAAAAAATTCCATGCTTCATTCTGCATATCACTTCTTCCTATTGACGTAAATTCATTATTTTTATCGCCACTGAAACCACCCGGAATATCACGTCTGACATAGCCATCACTACCTTCTTTAGTTCCATTCATTAGCAACTCGCAGCCATAATATAATTGAGGTATTCCACGTGTTGTTAATAGAAAAGTAATTGCTTGTTTCCATGATCCCAACGACTTAGGTAGCGACTCCAAGAAACGATCGCTGTCATGGTTTTCTAAGAAAGTCAACACACGCTGAGAATCTTCATATAAATAGTCTTGAGAAAGGCGATCATAGATTTCATTTAATCCGGTTAATCTTGTGGTTTCACTATTAAAAGCTTTGCGCGCCAATATCATTGTCGGGAAATCCATTACAGTCTTTAGGTTAGAATTAGAATTTTTATTTAACCTACTATCTTTTTGCCAATATGCAGTTCCCGACACATCGCCATACCAGCATTCTCCTACAATATTATATCCCGGATATTCTTTTTCTACTGCAGCAAGCCATTCCCCCATCTTTTCGAGGTCGGCATAAGGGTGCGTATCCATTCTAATTCCGTCGATTTGAGCATTTTCTATCCACCAGATACTGTTTTGAGAAAGATATTTTAAAAGATAAGGATTGCGTTGATTCAAGTCGGGCATTGATGGAACAAACCAGCCATTAACCGATCTATCGTAATCGTAATCGCTCTTATAAGGGTCGTTAACCGTCGAAAGGCGGAAATTAGTCATTACATCTCCTTTAGGGTGATTATACCAATCTTTGCTAGGCATATCTTCGAGCCATTTATGAGCAACGCCAGTGTGATTAAATATCATATCCATAACCACTTTAAGCCCCTTTTTATGCGCAGATGCAATAAGTGATTTATAATCATCGTTTGTCCCAAATCGAGGATCTACTTTATAATAATCGGTAGTAGCATATCCATGATAAGATCCATGAGGCATATCATTTTCAAGCACAGGAGTAAGCCATATTGCCGTAACTCCCAGACTGTCAATATAATCTAAATGATTTTCTATTCCTTTAAGGTCGCCGCCATGACGAGCATTTGGATTATTACGGTCGACAACACTAGGAAAGCGCAGACCATTGATATTATTATTAGTAGCATCTCCATCAGAAAACCTATCAGGCATAATAAGATAAAGAACATCTTCCGAGCTAAATGGTTTAAATTCTCTAGGCTTACGCGCTTTCAATTCATAGGATAAAACACTTTTCTTTTTCCCCATTTTAAAGACAATATCAAAACGTCCCGGTTTTGCAATTTGCGAAATGTTAAGATAAAGTAATTGATAATTGGGGCTGTCAAGGCGCACCACACTATCTAATTTCACATCAGGATAATTAATGCTCACCTCGGCATCTCTGATTCCAGCTTTAGAAACCATTATTTGCAATGACGATTCATTCATGCCAGTCCACCAAAAAGCAGGTTCAGCCGTAGGAGGGACATCCTTTGCCGCCATTAATGTAAAGCTACACAATACTAATGCAGCTAAAAATGTCTTTTTAAATGTAATCATAAGGTTTAAATTAAAATTGTTTTACTATTTCTTTATCAATCTTATATATTTAAGGAGAGCTGTATTAATTTCTCCATTCATATTAATATTTTGCGGCACAATATACCTTACGCTCAATATATTGTTACCTTTATTCAACTTCACACGCAAGCGATTACTAAAGCCCGTATTTTGCCACTCTCCAAGTCCACGTTGAGGCATTACCACTGCGCCAACTTCTTCTCCATTAACAAATAATGTACGAATAGCGCACTTATTGTCGGTGTTTATAGGACCGCTACCATTAGAATAACAAATATCGGCAAAATATTCGCCTTCTTTATCGATATTTATAGGAATTTCAATAATTGTATTTTTTGAAACACTAGTCTCTACAAATTCATTACTTTTATTTCCCGGTATATAAATTGTTCCTGAAAGAGCATATTTGTTAAAGGAAAAAGAAAAAACATTATCTATTGGAATTTGTTCATAAGGTTTACTTGAAAATCCTGTATATTTTCCTTCTTTAGCCTCTATCGTTGCAACAGTCAGCACTTTTGCTACCGGCATTATATAGGTTGGGGTTTTCTCCTTAACATATCTTTTACCATTTAGATATACCATGTAAGAACATCTATCACAGAAATTTTCAATTTTTGAAGTCATTTTATTCCACCTTAGTCGAGGCGATTCGGGCATCTCAACGACATAGTTTAAGTTTATTTCATCATCAGAATCTATGTTATTATTCATGGTTATTTCAACAATATGTCTGCCCTTAAAGTTAGCCGGATAGCACATATCACCAACTTCTACCCCATCAATTGTAATACTCGCTAATTTATCGCCATATCCATTAATAATAACATCAATATTGCTATCCCGATATTTGAAATTTGAAATTCTAATTCCATCTTCAAAAAATTCGGGGACAAAAGGCTTAAAAACTATTCCTCTAGTTTCAAAATTCATACCGGCAAACATTCTAAATATCATAGCTACATTGCCAGCCGCGCTCCAAAGCATCTTATCCGAATTAATTGCAGTGCCTTTATAGTCGCCCGTCGATGCTACAAACAATTCTTTATGAGTTCCAAATAATGCTGCAGCTCTATACATTGCACCCAACCCGTGATTTACGGCAGATTTATTTTTCACCTTTGCTGCCGCCAAGTTCCAAAAACTCTGAACAAAAGGCCATACAGCATCGTTGTGATATGGTTTTATATCTTTTATCATTGGATAAATTGAAGTTGTGCCAAAATGAGTTATAGGAGTATTTGAAATAATACTTTTAGCGTTACCCTCCGATGCGATATCAAAAATTATACTTAATGATTGTCCTAGATTGTCAATACAAGATGATAATAAAGGATATACACCACCATAAAGATAGCCACCATAATAGCCTTCATTATTTAGCCACATTTTTTCATTTATGGCTTGTTTTAATTGATTCGCCTTCTGTTCATAATTACTATCTACGATACCGAGTTCCTTCGACATCTTAGCAAGAATTAAATAACCATGAGAGAATAATATATTTGTTCCAAGAGTCATAGATTCATATATGTCTTTTGGTTGCATCCACTTCGGATAACTTTGTTCGCGCCAGTCTAGATAACTCTGTTCGCCATGCATAAGATTATAATTAGAATCATAGACAACCTTCTCATCATCGGCAATACTATTCTTTATTACATTATATGAATATTGTAGCCACACTCTGTCGCCGGTGAAGGCATAAATCTCCCATGCGGCAGTAGCCCACACAATTCTATCGGAGGAAATAGGCCACGATCCCCCCGTACCCGTATCTTGAATGATTCTATCATTCTTTACCTTTTTAAATAAGCTGTTTTTAGCGAAATCGGGATTTAAATATGCAAGAGCTAAATATGTAGAATAAGAAACATCACGAGTCCAGACACCGTCCCAACCAGCCCCAGCACGGAATGTACTATCAGGTCTAATATTAGATTTTAAATTTTCAATAGCCATATTATATAATGCATCGACTAATACAGCTCCACTATTAACCTGCGGATAATTTTTATCAATTTTATCTATTTTCCACGATTTTGATACAGCATCATTGTCGGTAGTCGGATTTAATGTTAGCTCAACCGAATAAATCTTAGAATTTTTACTTTCAGGCTTAAATTTTAATTGATCTTTAGCGTATAAATTATCAAAATCCCACGTTAAAGGCTCTACACTCCCGGCAATCCAAACGCCTTTAAAATCGGCAGAATTTATAGTATCATTGCTTGGAGTTACATAAAAGCCTTTTTTGCTAAAACCTTCAAAGACAGGTGCCATGTCTATTCTCACAACCCATTTCACATTTTTTGCAAGTTTTGTATTTTCAGTGGTTGGATAATCTTGCGATTCGCCCACATGATATATCACGCTATCGCTTTCACCAATTATTGCATAATGCGACTTTCTATTATAGAACTCATTGTCTTTAGAATTAAAAGAAAGACGAAATTCCACAACAGAAGATATATCATTTTCTGTTGGACTTACATAATTAGTCCTAATTTCAGTATCACTTACTGCTACCGCTCTATAATCGCCTTGTATTACACTTTCTCTAGTAACGTTATAGCTCGAATTTTCATATATTATATCATCTGATTGTTTAAAGATATCACAACTGGATAATAAACAAAAAACAATGCCTGATAAAAATAAGCCCTTTATATTCATTATTTATTAGTATCTCAATATTTTCTACAAAATAAGCAATTATTTTCATCAATAATAAATTTTGAGAAATAATTTATATGGACAATTTATATATTTTTACTCCATAAAATTTGCAATATGGAATATTATAACTATTTTTGCATAACAAATACAAAATCAATCGAGATGATTAGATTTGTATTATAATTATTAATTTCGCATTTGCGATAATAGATTGTTTTAGATTGACTTGCAAGAGAGCAAGTTGTAAATTAATTAAATTATGGAAATGAACATGCACAATGACGGACATTTGAGACGCATGCCGGCTCATTCGTTCCACCCGAATGCCTCACTTATGGCATCGGCACGCAGAAGTTGTTATGTGGCTTGCCACACTAAAAACAACGTAGGTAAGTAATCTTAAATATATCTAAGATATATTTTATCACTTCCGATTGTGTAACAAATCTCACTCAGGGATTTCCTGAGTGAACATAATGGCGGAAGTTGCAAGATTAATTCCAGACAAGACTCTTCCTATTATCCAAGGAAGATTTATGAAGATAATAACAAGATAAATTTAATATTTATCTATTAAAGATAAAAGTTAACCCTAATACCACATTTTATTCATACTATTTTTTCCTAAGGCACCGCGAAGTGATTCGAGGTGCTTTCTTTTTATATCTATTGAAGCATCAACAGAATCAAAGTAAATATAAATTAAAGCGTTATTAGAGGTTGTGATAAAGTATAGAACAACAATACAATAATTTTAGCAACGACGAAGCCGATTTCATATCGCACACACAGATATAAAAATAGCTAGTCAAGACTAGCTATTTTTATGAAATTATTTTTCAAACTCCGTGCATCTTACTGCAGTTAATTTTGTATTTAGGCTAAAGAATCTACGCCTTTGATAACAGATAATTTTTAAATATTGAGAAAGTCGCCGGCATTTTGACACTTTCTTTTTTCCCTTTCATAAATGCTTCAAGGCGAGCCGGTATTACGACATTATCTGATATTATACGCTCAACAGTATCTTTAAATTTAGCGGGATGAGCAGTTTCAATAAATATTCCCGTTTCATCAGATTTCAAATTTTCTAGCAGAGCCCTATATGCAACCGCCCCATGAGGGTCGAGAAGATAGCCTTCTTTACTATATGTAGTTGCTAAAGTTTCAGAAATTTGTTCATCGGTATATGTACACCCGCTAATGTCGGCACAAATAGAGCTATGAGAATGTTTATATAAATCTAATATTCTGACAAAATTACTAGGATCACCCACGTCCATAGCGTTAGCAATGGTCGATATAGAAGCTTTTGGCTCATATTTTCCCGTTTGCAAATACTTAAAGAATATATCGTTACGATTGTTAGCAGCAATAAATCTTTTAATTGGCAACCCCATAGCCTTTCCTATCAATCCGGCACAAATGTTTCCAAAATTGCCACTAGGAACAGAAAAAACAATATTATTTAAGTCTTGACCACGCTTAGCAAGTTGAGCATAAGCATAAAAATAATAAAACATCTGTGGCAAGAAACGAGCTACATTTATAGAATTTGCGCTAGTCAATTTCATTGCGGCATTAAGATCGGAATCCATAAAGGCATTTTTCACCAATGCTTGACAATCGTCAAATGTTCCGTTCACTTCTATTGCCGTAATATTCTGTCCCAACGTTGTAAATTGAGCTTCTTGAATCTTGCTTACCTTGCCTTGTGGATAAAGGACGAAGACTCTTACACCGGGAACACCTAAAAAACCATTAGCGACTGCGCTTCCGGTGTCGCCCGATGTAGCTACAAGTACATTAACTGTAGTACCCGAATTTTTTGAATTAAAATGTCCAAGTAATCGAGCCATAAACCTAGCACCTACATCTTTAAAGGCTAATGTAGGTCCATGAAACAATTCAAGGCTATAACGATTCTCATTAATATATACTAGAGGTATCTCAAAATTCATTGTATCATAAACGATATCTTTTAACACCTCTGAGTCAATATCGTCTCCAAATAAAGTATTAGCTATTACAAACGAGATTTCTTGCAAAGACATATTTGCAATATTATTGAAAAACGCTTGAGGCAATGAAGTTAATCTTTCGGGCATAAAAAGCCCTCTATCCGGCGCAAGACCACGCACAACTGCCTCTTTTAGCGTGGCTTTGACATTTACATCATTAGTACTATAATATTCCATTTCTAATATTGTTATTCTTGAATTAGGTTATCGTTTCAAAAATTCTTTCATAAATTCATCTCGGCTCATCTTTCCCAAATCGCCATATTGAGCCATTTCTTCGCTGTAATAAGGTACTCTGTCGGGGCGTTGTCCCGGACGGAAAATCATTACAGGCACTGGCACCGACGAGTGAGTGCGTCGTCTACATGGAGTTGGGTGGTCGGGCAATACTGCTATCGAAACCGGCTCGTCCATTTTCAAAGTAGCATCAAGAATGGGTTTGCATATTCTTGAATCCAAATATTCAATGGTCTTCTTTTTTAGCATATAATCGCCTTCATGACCGGCTTCATCGCTTGCTTCGACATGAAGGAAAACGAAATCATTATCTTTCAGAGCTTCTATTGCCGCTTGAGCCTTTCCTTCATAATTTGTATCAGATAAGCCTGTTGCTCCTTCTACAATTATTGGTTTTAGCCCGGCATAAACGCCTATACCACGTATTAAATCAACAGCCGAAATTACGACACCACTTTTAATTCCATATTTTTCATTAAGAGTTTCCATCGTTGGTTTATATCCCGGCGACCAAGGCCATATACTATTTGCGGCATCTTTACCTTCAGCTACACGCGCTAGGTTAATAGGATGCTGCGCCAGCAACTCTTGCGACTTTATTATCAGCTCGTTAATCAAATCGGCAGTAGGCTTTGCCTCTCCATCATTTGTACGCACCATAACATTTTTAAATAATGTTCCAGGGACATCATGAGGAGGAGTGCAATGAATATTTTTATTCCCGTCTTTTATCTTTAATAGGTGTCGATAAGATACTCCCGGATAAAAATTAACAGAATCATTTCCTAAATTTTTCTGCAGATAATTTATCAATTCAGTAGCTTCAGCAGTAGATATATGCCCGGCTGAGTGATTCTTTATTTTGTCATTTTCTATGCAAATTAGATTGCATCGCAAAGCCATTTCTCCGGGATTAATTTCGACGCCCATACTTGCAGCCTCGAGCGATCCTCGCCCTTCAAACACGCGAGCGACATCATACCCTAAGAGCGAAAGATGAGCTATCTCACTGCCGGGTTCAAAACCATAAGGGATAGTGTTTAGTGTTCCGAGTCTAGAATTATATCCCAGCCAATCAAGTGTAGGAGTATCGGCGGCTTGAAGTGGGGTTTTATCGTCAAACTCCGCAATAGGCTCATCAGCCATACCATCTCCTAATATTATAATATATTTCATTGTAATTATTTACCTTATATTTGCAATATTGATAATGTCGGCAAATACCCCGGCTGCTGTTACTTCGGCTCCGGCACCATAACCCTTTATTTCCATTGGATATTCTTTATATCGCTCGGTTGTGATTAAAATCACATTATTGCTACCTTCGAGCGAATAAAATGGGTGTCCCGGCGATACTTCAGTAAGGCCAACAGAAACCTCGCCATTAACTAATTGTGCAACAAATCTAAAATGTTTATTTTCTTGTTGAGCTTTATCTCTTTTAGCCTCAAATTCGGCATCAAGTTTAGATATCTTTTGCATAAACTCATCGACAGTACCTTCAAAATATTCTTGAGGAATAAATAAATTGCGTTTAACGTCAGATTGTTCGACTATATATCCCGACTCTCGCGCTAATATTACAAGTTTACGAATCACATCTTTTCCACTTAAATCTATGCGAGGATCAGGCTCGCTATATCCTTCTTTTTGTGCCATCTTAATGGCATCACTAAGATGTATATCCTTACTTATTACATTAAATATATAATTTAATGTTCCTGATAACACAGCCTCTATTTTCAGAATTTTATCGCCCGAATTAATCAAATTGTTTATAGTGTTGATTATCGGCAGGCCAGCCCCTACATTTGTTTCAAATAAGAATTTTACCCCCTTCTTACTAGCAATCTGCTTTAGCTTATTATAATTATCATATTTCGAAGAAGCCGCTATTTTATTAGCAGCAACCACATTAACGTTGTTTTCGAGCAAGTCGGCATAAATAGCAGCAATATCAGGACTTGCAGTACAGTCAACGAAAACAGAATTAAAGATGTTCATCTTTAATATTTCATTTTTTATAGCTTCAGGAGTTGCAATAATCGCTGACTTTTCTAATTCCGATTTAAAGTCATTAATATCTAGTCCATCTCCATTAAAAATACAGTTTCTTGAATTAGCAATACCGACAACTTTTAATTCAAGTGATTTATTTTTTAGTAAATTCTCTTGTTGTCCTTTAATTTGTTCTAATAAGTCGCGCCCTACATTACCTATACCCGCTATAAAAAGGTTTAAGACCTGAGTTTGCGACAAGAAAAAAGAATCGTGAATCACATTTAATGCTTTACGCAAACTGTCAAGCTTAATTACAAATGATATATTTGTTTCCGACGCTCCTTGTGCGCAAGCTATTACATTCACGCCATTTCTACCAAGAGTATTAAACAATTTTCCGGCAATACCCGGCGTATGTTTCATATTCTCTCCTACAATCGCCACAGTAGCTAAATCTCTTTCAGGCTCGATTCCACTAATTTCACCGGTACCTAGCTCAATTGCAAATTCATCTTTTAATACGCTCACTGCAATATCTGCATCGCAATTCTTTACTGCAAATGATGTATTGTGTTCCGACGATGCTTGCGACACAAGGAATACACTAACCCCATTGTGTGCCAACGCATTAAATATTCGAGAATTAATACCAATCACGCCAACCATACCAAACCCGGTAAGCGTTATTAAGCATGTATCATTGATCGAAGATATTCCCTTAATCGCTTTCCCTTCTAATCCGGGAGTTGACTCACATATTCGCGTACCCGGAGCTTCGGAATTGAATGTATTCTTTATTAGAATTGGTATATTCTTATGAAATACAGGATAGATGGTAGGAGGATACACTACTTTTGCACCAAAGTTGCACAACTCCATTGCCTCAATAAACGTAAGATGGTCGATAACATAAGCACTGCTTATAACACGTGGATCGGCTGTCATAAAGCCATCAACATCAGTCCATATTTCTAATACCGATGCATCAAGTGCCGCTGCTATAATTGAAGCTGTATAGTCGCTGCCCCCTCTACCAAGGTTGGTTATGTCGCCACTCTTTTTATCCGAAGATATAAATCCCGGAACGACAACTACTTTGCCGTTAAAATTATCAAAAGTAGTATGTATCAAGCTCTCTGTAAGCTCAATATCGGCAATATGCTTATTAAATTGGCTCTCTGTTTTAATAAAATCACGAGAATCAAGATGTATTGCATCATTAATTACCCGGCTAATTATTACCGATGATATACGTTCTCCATAGCTTACAATAATATCAAGAGTTCGCGTAGATAAATCTTTAATCAAAGCCACTCCTCGATAGATATTTCCTAACTCATCGAGTAGGGGATCGGTTATCGAATGTACATCTGATTGTTTTTCACTCGGCACAATTCCTTGTATCACATTATTGTGGCGCTCTACTATCTGTTCATAATTCTGAAGATATGAAATATCGCCTTGCGACGCTAGCTGCGCTGTATTTATTAGTTTGTCGGTGATACCACCAAGAGCTGAAACGACCACTATTACTTGCTCATCACACCCCTCAACAATTCTTTTTACATTTTTTAGGCTTTCTACTGTACCTACTGATGTCCCACCGAATTTTAATACTTTCATTACCGTTTCAAATATTTGAAAAAGATTAAAAAAATGTTCCTAGATTGAGAAAATACATATAAATAAATTCCGACGTAAAGATAATAATAATTTGTGTATTACTTGAGTGCCATTTAGAATCTATTGTATTAAATTGTATTATTATTCGCAACTATTTGAATTTAATTTTGCTAAACGTTCGTATTTGTGCTATTTTTGTTTATCGAATATTACCATTATGGCAGTGAATAAAGACTTACTACACCTCCGTGCTAAACAGAAATTTCCGACAAAGGGCGATTTGCTTCTTGCCGAGCCGTTCTTAGTCGAAAAATTCTTTCATCGTTCTGCTATCTGCCTAGTAGAACATCATGAAAATACAACATCTATGGGCTTAGTACTAAACCATAAATCCGATTGCACACTTAATGATGTTATTGAAGGAATAGAAATTGACACAGAAATTCCATTGTATATAGGAGGCCCTTTATCCGACGATAGATTGTTCTATATGCACACTCTCGGGAATATTATACCCGATTCGGTAGAGGTCGTTCCCGGATTATATATTAATGGAGATCTTAGAATTATTAAATCGTATATCAATTCGGGTGGTAAAATTGAAGGACATTTACGATTTTTCTTGGGATATAGTGGCTGGGATCGAAGTCAACTACATGAGGAAATTCAAAAAAACACATGGGCAGTGTTGCCTATCGATGACAACAGAAATAAATATCTGCGTGGCTGTGGTAACGCCTATTGGGAACAGCGCGTTGTGGAGCTAGGTGAGGATTATCGTCCTTGGCTGATATGTCCGGCACTAGTTTCTCTTAATTAAATGCTTGCATAATATACACATCGACATATCGACGACCTATTCTTAACCACTCTTTAAATATTCCTGACACACTAAATCCTTCGGACAGAAATAATTTATAGCTATGTGTATTCTCAATTGGAATTAATGCCACACATTGTCGCAGCCCCACATACTCGGTCGCATATTCTTTAGCCAGTCTCAATGCTTGCTTGCCATAGCCTTTTCCTTGATATTGTGGAGCAATTAGAATACCTATAGCAGCTCGACTATTAAAAGGATCGAAGTCGTAAAAGTCGATTGTACCTATACTCTCTCCACTCGATTTTAAAACTACCATCAATCTTAACTGATGACTTTTATAAATATCACCATCATAACCTTGTAAATACTCCCAAAGCTGCTCCCGCGAATATGGAGCTATCGTATTGCCAATATCCCATAACGACGTATCGTTTTCCCACTCATAGAGTATATCCAAATCGGTAGGTTCCAACGCTCGAAGACATATTTCATCGTCTTGCAATATCGATTTCATAAGCTTTGCATTTTAGGGGTCATTATTGTGTTACATTGACTGAAGTATATATGGAATCTTATGTTAGCATCAGTATGAAATTGGATAAACTCTACAATTTGTTCATAGCTATATTTTCTATTGTCTAATACTATATTTAGTAATTTATCGTTCAAAACATTTGACAGTGCAGATTCATATATTGCTATATTTGATTGCTCAACATTCTCGGATAATAAAATTTTTCTTATTGGCTCGGCATCATCAGTCGACAATAGCCATTTGCTATTATCAGCATCTTTATGCTTTGGCAAAAAAGCATAAATGGCTCGCTTAATCAACGATGCAAATGCCCTGGCAAATATTCCGACTTTTATAAATAAATAATAAGGAGAGCTATAATGCGGATAATGCTTCTTGAAAAAGATTAACATCGCTTCATAGAATACCTTGACATATTTATATGAATCCTTTTTCGTGCTTTCCCCTTTATAGTGAATTATTGCTTGAGGCAAATAATAATTTGAATATCCTTTTTCGGTTATTCTGTATGATAAATCAATATCTTCGCCATACATAAAAAAGGACTCATCAAATCCATGAACGTCTTTTAGCAGAGATGTACGTATAAACATATACGCACCAGCCAATATATCTACCTTATTGATTTCTTTATCCGACAAATATCTTACATGATAGCGAGCAAATATTGGAGAATAAGGAAACAACTTCGACAGCCCAAAAATTTTACAAAATGATACCCATGGCGTGGGGAATGAACGTTTCGACTCAGGAAGAAAAGCACCATTTCCATCTATCATCTTAGTGCCTATTCCTCCACATTTGTCATCACTATTCATTAAACTTATCGCCGCAGTTATAGCATGTCGAGTTATTATAGTGTCGGGATTTAATATTAATGTAAACTTAGAATCGGCTTTTTCAATAGCTTGATTATTTGCTCTAGCAAAACCAACATTTTCTTTATTTAGAATATAATTAATATCTGGAAAATGTTGAGATACATAGTCTATCGAATCATCTTGTGAATTATTATCAATTACAAAAATTTCGTGAGAAGTATCTCGTAATGCTTCGGATACAGAATAAAGAGTCTGTGTGAGAAAATATTTCACACGATAATTTACTATTATTACAGTTACTTCTTTCAAATCTTGTTATCGAATAAAAACTTATTAATCAATTTAATATATGAACGTAAAAATATACCTTATTAGTGTGCGTAATGCATAATAAAAAAGAGACCTCCATAATTATATGAAAATCTCTTGGTGACTCCGACAGGATTCAAACCTGTAACCTTCTGATCCGTAGTCAGATGCTCTATTCAGTTGAGCCACGGAGCCGTTTTGTGAGTGCAAAGATAGATATTAATATTTAATTTGCAAAGATTTTCATAAAATTTTTATTTCTGTTAGCGACTCTTTGCTTAAAGTTTCTGTATCTGCTATATCATTCTAAGCACAACTATTTCGCTATTTTCTTTGCATTTAAATGATGCAGAATGTTTTAGCCCCGGTATCCAAATTATCTCATTAGCGCATTCAAGTACCCATATATTTTCTTTATCAAAGATTGACAATTTGTTGTCGGTGAATATGTCGCTTAATTTTTTGCTTCCTTTCATTCCAAATGGTATCATTCTATCTCCTGCTCTCCAATGCCTTAATGTTATTTCTTTTGATAAAATTGACATATTAAAATAAGCGATTCTTTTGTCGTTTTCATATTTTAAAACTATGTCTTTAATTTCTATATCTAATTTTATTGGCAGAGTATCGGGTAAATTATTTAGATAGAATTTATATTCTTGCTTTTCGTCGATTGCCGACTTTGATATTTCTATTGTATCTCTATTAATTATCAAGCGATGCGATGGTGATAAATAAATGCTGCCGGTGTTGTGCAATGTGGAGATAATTTCTTCACATTGAGTGGAATTAAAATTGTATTGGTTTATAATCTCAAATAGTAGTGATTGATAGCCTTCAATTTTTAATAAACGGTTTGTATCTATCACAACGATGCTTGTGTTTTGCTTGATCACTTCATCTTTAGCACGTTTTATTGCGCCTTGATAGAAATCGTTGCACGATGTTATATTATCTAAAGTTCTCGTGAGTCCTGAATTTGGGAACATATCAGATATCTGTGGCAATAATATATTTCTTATTTTGTTTCTTTTATAATCTGTTTCAAAGTTTGTAATGTCGGTTACATAGCTTTGTTCTAACGATTTGAGGAATTGTTCTATTTCTATTCTTGTAACATCGAGCATTGGGCGAACGATTTTTCCATTTATAGGTTTTATTGCCGCCAGTCCTTTAATTCCGCTGCCACGAAGGATGTTTAAAAAGAATGTTTCTATATTATCATCTTTATGATGTCCTACTGCAATAGCATCGCAATTATATTTTAATCTTATGTTTTCAAACCAATCATAGCGCAATTCTCTGCAAGCCATTTCAATTGATAGGTGTTTCGATTTGGCATAAGCAGGGACATCAAAATCAATTGTTGTTACCTGAATTTTGAATTTTCGTGTCAGCTCTCTTACAAATTGCTCATCGCGATTAGAATCTTCACCACGCAAATGGAAATTGCAATGAGCCGCAATACATTTATAACCTAGAGAATGTAAAGAAATAAGCAAAGCCACCGAATCGGCACCTCCACTCAAAGCAACCAGTACACGACAATTATCGTCGATTAATTGATGCTTATTTATGTAACTTCCTATCTTTTCAAGGAAATGCGATTTTTCCATAGCACAAAAATAGTAACTATTTACTTTTTTTCGTACATTTGCAAGCGTAATTTTACACACGATTGAAATGTTAGAAAAAATTAATAATCTTAAAGAGCAGATATCTTCTTTACAAGCGGCAAATGCTGATGCATTAGAAGCTCTTAGAATTAAATATCTTAGTAAAAAAGGTGAGATTACATCTCTATTTAACGATTTCAGAAATGTTCCTAATGAGCAAAAGAAAGAAATTGGGCAAAAACTAAATGAGCTGAAAAATCTTGCTACTGAAAAAATCAATTCTCTAAAAGAAATTTTTGAGGATAAAAATGATGATGCTAATGCTATCGACCTAACTCGTAGCGCAGCTCCTTATTCTGTTGGGACTAGACACCCACTTTCACTTGTTAAGAATGAAATTGTTGAAATATTCTCTCGTTTAGGATTTACTATCGCCGAAGGTCCTGAAGTAGAAGACGATTGGCATGTGTTCTCTTCGCTTAATTTTGCCGAAGACCACCCAGCTCGTGATATGCAAGATACATTTTTCATTCAGAGTAATCCTGACATACTACTTCGCACTCACACATCATCGGTACAAAGTCGTGTTATGGAATGCACTCAACCACCGATTCGTATAATCTGTCCGGGACGTGTATATCGAAATGAAGCTATTTCATATCGTGCGCATTGCTTTTTCCATCAATTAGAAGCACTTTATGTTGATAAAAATGTTTCTTTTGCCGACCTTAAACAAACTCTATTATATTTTGCTCGCGAATTGTTTGGTCAAGATACAAAGATTCGCTTACGTCCTTCATATTTCCCATTCACCGAGCCATCGGCAGAAATGGATATTTCGTGCAACTTGTGTGGAGGTAAAGGCTGTAACTTCTGTAAACACACCGGTTGGGTAGAAATACTTGGTTGTGGTATGGTCGATCCTAATGTGCTTGATTCTTGTGGAATAGATAGTAAAGAATATTCAGGATTTGCACTTGGTATGGGTATCGAACGTATTACGAATTTAAAATATCAGGTAAAAGACCTTCGTATGTTCTCGGAGAATGATGTTAGATTCTTAGAAGAATTTAAGCCAGCTCATTAAAATAACGATTTGATGCCTGCAATAATTATAAATTTTATTGCCGTCGCCATTGGAGGCGCTATTGGCTCAATGATAAGATATGGTGTGTCGCTATTATATAGTGGCACACATTCTGTTTTAGGACTATCAACAATCACAGTTAACCTTATTGGCTCGTTCTTGATAGGATTTTTATATGCTCTTTCTTCTAATTTCTACTTTTCCCCTGCTATTCGGCTTTTTCTCTTTGTGGGACTACTTGGAGGTTTCACTACGTTCTCCTCTTTTGCTCTGGAAACAATAGAAACGGGAAAAGAATTTGGGTTACAACCTGCTATCATCACGATACTTTTGAATAATGTAGGAGGGATTGTGCTCGCTTATATGGGTATATTAATAGGTAATAAAATATTTAATTAGATATGACTATAAAAGAAAGATATACGGGAATAATTGAATGGTTTAAGATTAATATGCCATCGCCGGAAACAGAATTACACTATCAAAATCCATATCAATTACTTATTGCAGTAATATTATCGGCACAATGCACCGATAAGCGTATCAATATGGTTACCCCTGCATTGTTTGAAGCATTTCCTACGCCATACGACTTGGCAAAAAGCTCGGCTGAGGAAATTTTTAAATATATCAGAAGTGTTACTTTTCCAAATAACAAGTCGAAGTCGTTGCTAGGGATGGCAAATATGCTTGTAGATAAATATAATGGCGAAGTTCCTTCTAGTCTTGATGAGCTAATTAAAATACCCGGAGTAGGTAGAAAGACTGCTAATGTGATACTGTCGGTGGTTTATAATCAAGCCACAATGGCTGTCGATACTCACGTATTTCGTGTGTCTAATCGCATTGGGCTGACTAAGAATTCGCCTAATCCACTTGTTACCGAGAAGACTCTTATCAAGTATATTCCAAAAGAGCTAATCGGCACAGCCCATCACTGGTTGATACTTCATGGTAGATATGTTTGTACGGCTCGTAAGCCAAACTGTCTAGAGTGTGGGATACGGGATTTCTGTCAATTTTATAGCACCAACAAACAATAAAGGAGCATACACAATGTACACTCCTTTAAAAATTATTATTGTCTATTCAATATCTTAATAAGCAAACATTGGATATTCATTCATTGTCTGATTTACTTTTTCTTTTACCGATTTAATAACAGCTTCGTTATCAACATTAGATAGAACTGTATCGATCATTTCTACGATTTCGCCCATCAATGGTTCTTTTGCACCTCGAGTTGTAATTGCCGGTGTTCCAAGACGAATACCAGATGTCAAGAATGGAGAACGGCTATCAAATGGAACCATATTCTTATTTGCAGTGATATCACTTGCAACAAGCACCCTTTCGGCAACCTTACCGGTTAATTCTGGAAATTTAGTGCGTAAGTCAAGTAGAATGCAATGGTTATCAGTACCACCCGACACGATTTTATACCCTTTTGCAATTAGTGCATCGGCCATTGCTTTTGCATTTTTTACTACTTGTTGTTGATATGTTTTAAATTCTGGTTGTAATGCTTCGCCGAAAGCAACAGCTTTAGCCGCAATTACGTGTTCCAACGGGCCACCTTGTACTCCGGGGAATACTGCAGAATCAAGCAACGACGACATTTTACGTATCTCCCCTTTTAAAGTTTTCTTTCCGAATGGATTTTCAAAATCCTCTCCCATCATAATCACCCCACCACGAGGTCCGCGAAGAGTTTTATGTGTCGTACTTGTAACGATATGAGCATATTTAACGGGATTATCAAGAAGTCCTGCGGCAATTAGTCCAGCAGGGTGAGCCATGTCGAACATAAATATAGCACCTACTTCATCGGCAATTTTACGAATGCGAGCATAATCCCATTCACGAGAATATGCGCTAGCACCACCCACAATCAATTTAGGACGTTCACGACGAGCGACTTCCTCAAGCTGATCGTAATCTACAAGGTTAGTATCTGCTGTAACGTTATACTCAATTGGATTAAACACAATTCCTGAGAAGTTAACAGGCGAACCATGAGATAAATGACCACCATGAGATAAATTCAATCCCATAAATTTATCACCCGGTTTTAATACAGCCATAAATACAGCCATATTAGCTTGTGCGCCCGAATGAGGTTGAACATTAGCCCACTTTGCCCCGAATAGTTGCTTCAAGCGGTCAATAGCAATATTTTCAGCCTCATCGACCACTTCGCAACCACCATAATAGCGGTGTCCCGGATAACCTTCGGCATACTTATTAGTCATACACGATCCCATTGCACGCATCACCTCATCGCTTACAAAATTCTCCGAAGCAATTAATTCGATGCCTTTCTTTTGGCGTTGATGTTCACGCTCAATGATGTCGAAAATTAAATTCTCTTTCTGCATAATTTCTTTGTTGGTTATATGTATATTATATTACTTATTTTTATTTTTTTGCACAGTCCAGCCAAAACGTCCAATACGCTCACCAATTTTATAATATTGTCCATGCGAGTAGACAATCAAGCGAGCTTTCTCTAAATCAAATGCTTGCGATACAGCATCGATATAGCGTTCATCGGCAATCACATTTACTACATCGGCGATAAACATGTGATGCGAGCCTAATGGGATTATTTCTTTCACCTTGCATTCTATCGACAATGGCGATTCTTCGATATATGGAGATTTTACTTTCACGCCCGATATTGGAGTTAAATTGAGCTCTTTGAATTTATTAAAATCTTTTCCCGACTTTACACCACTCCAATCGGTAGCACGTGCTAAATCTTCGGTAGTAAGATTTATCGTAAATTCCATGTTACGCTTAATTATATCATAGCTATGACGCTCGGGGCGCACCGATATATAGCACATTGCAGGATTGGTGCATATTGTACCAGTCCAACTTACAGTCAATACATTATATTCATCTTCGTTAGATCCACAACTAACCATTACTGCAGGCAGCGGATAAATCATAGTTCCCGGCTTCCAATTTTGTTTCATATCGCTTTATTTAATTACAATATCATCTTTGTTAGTAGTACGTTCACAATAATGGCACTTTATAGTAACATTCTCTTTATCAATAACTTCAAAGTGAGTTTTCATCGGCTCATTATTGGTTATACATTTAGGATTATTGCATTTCACAATATCAATTATATCGTCGGGCAACGAAACCGTGTGCTTATTAACGATTTTAAAATCACGAATTACATTAATTTTTGCATTAGGCGCAATAAGAGCTATTCTATTTAGAGTATCTTCGGGGAAAAACAAATCGGCAACTTTTATTATTCCTTTTTTGCCATATCTCCTACTGTCAAGATTATTACCTATTGTGATACCATTATCTAGCTTAGTAATGCCCAATATATTTACAACTTTAAATAGTGCTGATGGTGGAATATGATCAATCACAGTTCCATTTTCTAATGCAGCTACTGCTAATTCTTTCTTTGATTCTCCCATTATTTTGCCTCCTTATTAATCTTTATGCCCAATACTTTACATATAATTGCTTGGCGAGCAAATAATCCATTTTTTGCTTGATTGAAATAGTATGCTTTAGGATTTTCGTCGACATCATAAGATATTTCATTTACACGTGGAAGTGGATGCAGAATGCGCAGATTCTCTCTACTGTTTTCTAACATTGCGTTGTGCAGAGTGTAAAGATTCTTAACACGTTCATATTCCATTAAGTCGGTAAAACGTTCACGTTGTACCCTAGTCATATAAATAATATCGGTATTGTTTATTACATCTTCCGAGAAATCTGTTACTTCATTATATTTTATACCATGCTCCTCACAAAATTCTTTGTATTCATTAGGCATTTTCAATTCTTCACTTGCCACGAAATTGAAAGTAGGATTAAAATGCCACATTGCCATAATTAGAGAATGTACTGTCCTGCCATATTTTAAATCGCCCACTAATGTTATATTCAAATTATTCAGGCGTCCTTGTGTCTTATAGATTGAATATAAATCAAGCAACGTCTGCGACGGGTGCTGATTTGCTCCATCTCCGGCATTAATAATCGGCACAGGAGACACTTCGGCCGCATAACAAGCCGCGCCCTCTAAATGATGCCTCATAATTATCAAATCGACATAGTTACTCACCATCTTTATAGTATCTTTCAGCGATTCGCCCTTTGAAGAGCTTGTAGTACTAGCATCGGAGAACCCTATAACTCGTCCGCCTAAACGGTTTACAGCCGTTTCAAAACTTAAACGAGTACGAGTAGATGGCTCAAAGAACAAAGTAGCAACCACCTTACCTGCAAGAAACCGATGATTAGGATGCTCTTCAAAATACTTAGCATCTTCTAAAAGACTTACAATTTCATCTTTTGTCAATGCATTAATAGAAACTAAACTGCTATTTTCCATAATTTAAAATTACAATGAAGCATTAAAATAGAGTTCAAAATACAGAACAAAAAAAGCCAATCATAACAGCATGCGTTAACGATTGACCTTTATTTTATTAGCCGACAGCCAGTAAGACCGACTTGGGATCCACTGCGGTCGACAAGCCGACGAATAAGCTGTATGTGTAATAAAATTTTCCATATATAAACTTTAGCAAAGTTAGAGTTTTTTTCTAAGAAAAACGATATTCTCGCCATAAAAATTATGAACATAAATCTTATTATTGAGAAAAGACATTCTCAAAATTTAAATTATAATGATGTGGCTTTTTATATAGATCTACATCCAATCCAATATCGCCAGATTCTATTCTTTTTACAATTGTCTTTAATTCCGGTTTAGGCTTAAATTCGTCTAAAATACGTCTTGCCCCGACATAGCGTTGTGAATAATAATCTTCTTGCGGATATTTACTTACTCTTATTCCTGTGCGGCTAGCATGTATGAAATTGAAACCTCCGTTGCTAACCGACACTACAATACCAACGTGTCCAATAGCTTTTGAATACCTGCTTCCACCAAAAAAGACTAAATCACCGGGTAGTAATGCCGATGTAGTAATTGGGTTACCATTAGTAAATTGTCCTCTGGACGAACGATTAAGTGATATTCCAAATTGAGAAAACACATAAGTAGTAAAGCCCGAACAATCGAAACGTCCAAATCCCGGCATTCTGAACCCGTATCGATAACCGGTAAAAGAATAAGCCACATTCAATAAAGAGTCGGCAAATTGCAATTGAATTTTTCCGGCACTATTGTCTTGCATTATTCTGGTTGGGACAAGTTCTTTAGCTACTCGCTTTGCACTTTTTCTCCTCGCCGATGAAGCATCTAATGAAAGAAAGAAAACTAACGAAAATATTATTAAATATATTTTTATATCTTTCATTATTTTGTTAGCGATAAATTAATTGATATTCCATAGTTGCTATTGGTCGTAGGATAAGACGACGTAGACACAATAGGAGTATTAATCTGATGGTCAAAATATGCGCCCACTGTTATTCTTTTACTCAAAATATAATTAGCAGTTAAATTCAACGCAAAAGTTTTTGTTCCACTAGTAGCCTGTGAAGTATTCGATTCAATTCTTCTTATGAGCGCTTGGCTACTAGAGAATGTACAATCGAGATTGAAAGTCAAGTCGTTGCTGACTCCTTGTTGCGAGCCTTTCATTTTTAGCACCGTATTAAAGTTTGCTATCTTATAGCCACCTCCAATTACCAACGACTTTGTTGCAGCTTCGACCATTTGTCCTGCCGATGAATTAAGAGTCAACGTACGGCTATCGCGATATTCGGCATTTAATGTCAAATTGTTGTGCATAGTTACCGCCACGCCCAAAAGTGGGGCAAATTTCTCGGTAATAGATACCGAAGAAATATTAAATGGCGATGATGGAATAGGACGCTGTGTCAATTCATCAAGAGTATATCCCAAATCTCCATCTACACCTACCCATTGTTGGAACGATGAGAATGCGCCGACCGAATAGGTACATTGATAAGCATGTGTAAGTGTAACCGTTTTGAAATATTTCTTTAAGAAATCAATTTTTGATAGACCGTCGTAAGTTACTCTCCAGTTTGGCATCATATCGGCAAGTCCCGGGAATGGATTTAATGTAATGGTATTGGCATTTTTACCCGAATAAGCAGCCACAAAAGCAGGAATAAGGACATCGCTACTTGAATTATTCACAGCACCAACAGTTGGATCGAAAGGCTGATCGGCGTAAACTGTCTGCGAAATAAATCCTTTATTTGGATATTTTGTTCCTACATATTGATTATTAATACGTTGAGAGATAGTACTAATATTATTTATGAAAGAATCGAAAGCATTGCTATGATAATTATCATCGGGAGATGAGCTGCCAAGAGCAGTAGTGATTGCACAGTGCGTTTTAGTATAGCTACCACTATAAGTAGTAGGCATATTATCGTACATAAATTGGATTTGACTTGTACGGCTATCCGTACGATTTGATGTCAATACAATTTTTAGTCCCTTTATAGGCTCGAGATTTAGCTCAAAATTAAATTCTGAAGTACGGGAGCTTAAAGCCGGAGAAGTCTGTGTCTCGTCGCACATAAGCCACCCGCGTTCTCGTGCTTTAGTAATATAATTTTCGTTTTCAAAACCAAAAGCGAAAGCGACACCGGGAGCCATAGCATCATAATGAGTGCTTTGCCCAAATATATCACCTATATTAGGGGAAAATTGAGGTAGAGTCAAAGATTGAGTAGAACGCCAACGGAAAGAGAAATTACGCGGCATCATAATAAAGCGTAAAGTATATTGCCCCATCTCTGACCATATATTTTTGTCCTCATTCAGAATTTCAGTTACCACAAATTTCACATTTTGTGTGCCTCTGTTCAGAATCTCAATATTGTTATCATCTACCGCTTTACTCTTCACTATTAATGGCTTTCCGTCGGTAGTCATTGCAGTAATCTTCACCTTCTTTGTCTTGAGATTATGCTTTATCACGAATGTCGTGTCGGCTTTTAATTGATAAGTACGTTCAAATTTTTTGGCTTTTGCCGGTCGTTTATTAGCATTCCTGTTATTTGAGCTAAATCGGCTATTTATCTCTCTAAGATATTTCGACTTATTAAATAACTGTTCAAAATTAAATCGCGCATCGGCATTCCACGACGATTGACTAGTTATTGTATTTCCTTCCTCTACATCTTCGATTGTCGCTCCCCTATCCCATTTATAAGTAGCATTATAGGTAACCGAGCCGGTTAAGAAATCGAGGCAAGGAATCTTTGAGAATGGAGCTTTGTAAGTTGCGTTGAAAGTCTGATTATAAGCCCATGGAGTTCCAAGATTCTTTATGCTTTGGAACACAGAATCTTTCCAATTTTTATATTTATCGGGGAATAATCTCTTATTAACAGCTCCTATAGGCTCATCTATATGCGCAGTAGTATTACTATTAAACGACATTGATAATTGTTTTGTAAAATTCCATGTTAATTGGAATTGGCGATCCCAAATAAAGTTTTTGCTCACCGACACTGGTAATTGCATATTTACATCTATCTCGTTTCGCGTCTGTTGCTCGTAGTAATATCTTGATATGTTTGTATAGAAGCCTATCGACGTTGGCAATAATCTAAAATCCCAATCTTTTATAAATTTAAGGTTCTTAGATTTATTCTTGATAAAGCTGAATGGCGTGAATGGCTTCATATATGGATTATAGCTATATTGGAAACTACCTCGATAGTCAGAGGTGTTTTCATAAGCATTTGTAGGATCGCTATTCCTTTGCTTATTCGACGAATAGCTCAGGGTAAAGTTTGCCGGATCCCAAGGCATTGGGTTCTTACTTTGTATATCAAATTTAAGCCCTGATATACTAAAACTTTCGATCTGTTTTCTCTCGACAGAATAAGCCTTTATAGAATCTCGTTCACTCTTTGTGGCGCAAGCATCTAAAGCATCTTTTAACAAGATATCTTGATCAAGAGGATTATATTCCGGAGTAACCTTCTCGTCGGATATTGAATAATATATTGGAGCTTTTAATTTTACTTTTTCGGGTAAGAATCTGCCTAAATCGACTTGTACCGCTACGTTATATTTAAATAAATCATCTGTTCGGCGATTTGTCAAACTTTGGTCAACCGAGCCAAATCCCACAGTTTCTTTTTGTGCGCCCACGTTTATTGTAGCTATATCACTTAACGCAATATTCATATTTCCCTTTGCAGCCCAGCCTCCTTTTTCGTCAAATTCAGTAACCTTTAATTCATTCACCCATACAGTTCCAGCTTTAGAAATGCTTGATTTATTACGTACCCCCACAAGCATTACCCTCACATCGCTCAATGTAGGGTTACCAATAATGCTCACCTTGTTAGCCGGATGCGATGGGTCGTAACTAGAATATAACGTTGCATAAGTAACGTTGCTGTCTTTACGCTTAACCTCGTTACGCTCGGTCTTTAGATTTGTAAATACTTCAATTGCGCAATCGAGCATATTCTCTTGCGGCCACACAATATATCTATCGCCACTCGTATAAGTATTATATTTCCCGGCAGGAGTTACTTTTAAAGGTATTTCATACTCATAATAGTTTTGCTTAACATCACTTCCAAGTCTGACAAATAAAGCTAAGTCGCCATCGCTGAGCATCGATTCTTCGTTAATCAAGGCTTCGGCATGGTTAAACATTTGTAATCTCTTATAGAGGCGTAAATCTAATGTTGTATTTTTATATACTGCTCTAGCATCACCGGGTTTTAAATCAGTAATTTTCAACGACATAGATTGTTCATTTAACTGAGTTGCTTGAGCTTGTCCAGAATCGACAACACGGTCGACACCCGGAGGCAATACATAATTAACCGGTACTTTTCCCGAGTTTTCTTCAATATTAACAGCACTAACGTCTAAAGTACCATCGGCAGGGACATCGGCACGAGTGTTTAAATTATATTCATAAGGTCGCCATTCACCCCTCACTAATTCGAGAGATGCAAAGCGCAAATGCGTTTCAGCTTTAAACCCGGTCATAAACATTCTCATAAATCTAATAGTAGAGAAATCATTTATCGAGCCCACTGTCTTTTCAAAATCTTTTATTGGTATTCTAAATTGATACCATTCCATTTGTGTGCTTTTGCCATTTCGCAATATGACAGTCGAAACCTGCTTATCGGTAATAAAATTATTTCCGACAGCTAAATCCTCAGGGCGTAAAGAAACTTTATATTGGAAATAACGCTCATATTCATTAAGAGTGTTATCATAATTAATATCTTCTACATCGGGGACACTTCGTGATGTCTGATATAGTGCATCATCGGCTAATTCAGAAGGTAATGAGTTGCCTTCTACTCCATTATATCGCTTGTAGCGTTGTAATATTGTCAATCGTTCCTCATCATAGTCATATCCACGATAGAAGTGATAGTTATCTCCTGCCGGGTCGTTAAGAGGAGAGAATTTATCTGCTTCCATTAATGCTATCGTCGAGGCAGGCAGCCTGCTTCTTAACGCATCTACATAAGCTTTATATGTAGAGAATGTAAATTCATCATCATTTTTTAATCCATCAAGCCCAACATCTTGTCGAATACGCGAACCAGAAGTGTTATCAAAGGCATAAGTCAACGAAGTCTGTTTTGAGACTTTTCCCCACACAGTTTCGCCAAGATAACTTGTGTCATCATTAATTGGTAATCCATTTTCATACGATTTCATTCCATCTTTTAGAATGTCTTCGCTCACTTCACCTAAGTTTAGATAAAGATCACCACCTTCAGAATTTGGATTTTCAGGATCTAAAAAGGGACTTAACAGCCAAAATTGGATATACTCTATATTAGAAGTTTCAAAATTAGTATTATCCATTTTTCGCATGATACCACCCCATCGTTTTTCGGGATTTAATAGATTTCCATCTTCATCAATATTAATGGCATCTAGGTTATAGGGACCTCTTTCTTTAGGATAAAATGAAAGATTCAAAGTCTGTAATGTCGACGATTCTCCATAGTTCAGCTCTTTATCGGGATATATTTCTCTAGATGTTATTTCTCTTATATAAGGATTCGATTGCATTTCTAGATCGTTACGAATATATCCGGGCGCTAATGATGAATTTTTCTGAGTAAAGATTCTATCTATATAGTACCATGATAGCAAAGCCCTGTTCTTTCCATAATCAATATTATTTGACAGCCCGGCTTCGGGGAATAGTGCATTATTTCCCGAGTCGTAAGGTGTGGAAGCAAGAAACCACGAATAAGGCGATCGCATATCTATTGATGTCTGTGTAGTTTCAAAATCATCTATATAGGAGCTTCCTTTGGATGTTCCCGATTGTTGTTTGTGAGGAATTAATTGTGCAAATTCTGCATTCAGGCTAATTGTTGACGGAGCTGTCGCATTGACAGTAGGTATCTTATTCAATAAATTAGTTGCCCACATAAAACTTGAATTATATGACAAGTTTAAGCCCCATATCGTATTATTTATTGATTCCTGTCCTATACCAACCTTCTCGGTAATCGACTTCTCTGAGAAATGCATCACTGTTGCCCCGATATTGAAATTTTTATTAAAGGCATAGTTCAAATCTAGTCCGAGCAAAGTTTTTCTCTGTGTACTAAACATTGATTGGTTCTCAAGTGATACACTGACACTGGTTCCGGCATCTATTATACTTTGATTGATTATTGTTACAGTCCCCATGTTATAATCGACCGTATAATCACTATTCTCGGTTAATGTAACACCACCGGCTGTTACTACAACCGAACCTCGCGGCACATTCATTGCGTTTAGTCGTATCTGTGAGCCTGAAGATGCTTGATATTCTCCCGACATTGTAAATTTATTCTTGTCTTGCATCTGTCGAGCGACTACAATAGTTGAATCATAAAGCTCTTGGAAAACAAATTTTTTCGCCAATTCGGGATCGCTTATTTTCTTTGCAAGATGTGAACCAAATGGCTCAGCTACCGGAAATATAATTTTCCCATTCGATGATATAATTGTATAGCCTTCGATAAAGTCGAAATATCCATCAGAATTAGCCTGATTATTATTATCTAAGCGATCTAAATTCATTACTTGGAGTAATGTCTTATTATTCATTCCTGTAACAGGCAAATAACTAATTTCTGTTCCTGTGGTATCACTTAAATATTTTATATTGAATTTAAATTTGCTTTTCTGTATCTGGTAACCGCCTAAGGAATATACATTTTTCATCATTAGCTTCCACATTGGCACCTTTGGTGAGGCGGTTGTACCTTTTAGCATTTTCAAATAGAGAGATTGATCGGTCTGTGTAATATCGCCCGAAAATTCACCTACTTGATATGTACTTCCTTTATATGTATATTGATAGGCTACAGCCAACACTTCATCGGCATTTAGTGCTGTCTTTAGCATTATGTATCCTAAGGTAGAATTTAATGTGTAATCACTTGAGGATAATAATCTTGCACTCTCTACTTTCTCATAATCTTTTCCTCCTGTAATTTCATAAGCAGATAGTGGCTCAAGAGCTTGCGATACTTGATTAATATATCGAGCATTTGGATAATCTGCTTTAATTGAGCTTAATAGGCTATTTGAATTATTAGCAGGATTATCGAATGTGGTATTTGGGACCCAATGAGAATTTGCCAACACTTTATTTTCACCTAAGTCCATAAAACCAACGAAATTTCTACTTTCGTTGTAATTTCCACGCTTGTTTGTAACCCACACTTCTATTCTGGTAATGCTCACTCCTGATGATACAATTGGCAGCTTTGAGGCAAAGGTGTCGTAATTGTCTCTAAAGAAATGGCTCAAAAAGAAATGTCGATTTTGGTCATAGCTATCACAATTTATACTATAGGTGGTAGTTTGCACTCCGCCTTTTGTATTAACGGTCTTTGTCTCGCTATTCTGTTGAGATACAAGGGCTGTCGCCGTCAATTTACCAAATTGCAATTTTGTCTTTATTCCAAATAGTGCTGTACTACCTTTTATTAAGCTAGAACCGGTAGTCATACTTACATTTCCTGCTTCAATATTTTTAATTATCTCATCTTCTTTTCCTTCGTATTGAAGTTTCAAATTTTTAGAATCGAAATCGAATGTAGCGTCTGTGTTATAGCTCATATTAAATTTAAGCTTATCACCTACCGACGCTGCTATTGTTGCTTGAATCTTCTGGTCAAAGTCGAAGTAAGTTGTGCGGCGTGAATTAACTGAAATTGCAGGGTTATCGGTCTTGTTTGACTTTATTCCCATATTCAATGTTACGGAGCCTTGTGTCTTTAGCTGAACTCCACCGGGACCAAAAACCTTTTCTAGTGGTCCGAGAGCAAAATTCATATCTAAGAAATTAAATTCTTTCTTTCCATTATTAACAGCTAATTCGGCATTCTTCTGTCTATAATAATCAATCATTGATTGACGTAAAGTCATATTATTATATTCATCAGAAGAGAGCATAAATGGGGTAGCAATCTCCATATCACCCATCTTTGTTCTGATTACATAACAGCCTGTTACGGGGTCATATTCTGCTTCGGTCTTGATATTTGATGGAGTTTTTAAGTCGACGGCTGTTTCTTGCTCAGCTATTTCTTGATAATTTCGCGGTACTGTTGGAGCTACGGGATATGGCAATGGTATTGTATCTCCACTGGCGGGGGCATTGCTCGGATTTACAGGAGGTGGAGCCGGAAGAGTAGATTTTACATATTGTGCATATCCTAAGAAGCTGTATGTAGAATACACTAGTAAACCACACACTAAAAATATAAATAATAAATTCTTATTGCTCCGTATTTTCATTCAGACAAATCAATTCATTTTGCATCAACAATATTATTTATTGCAAAATGTGCAGTAAATCACATCATTTTTAATGCTTTCTTTATAGCATCTTCTACTCCTAGCGTAGAATCTTGAGTGAAAAGTTTCTTTAAAGCTTTGCTTGCAAGTTGTTGCGGAAAACCAAGCATAACCAATGCTGCTAATGCTTCCTCAAAATTCTCATTATTAGTAGATGCTGTTATAATTAACGTATCATCACCCACTTTTATTTTATCTTTGAGGTCAACAATTATGCGTTGCGCTGTTTTTGCGCCTATTCCTTTAACCGATTTAAGCAAATTTGCATTTCCAGTGGCTATTGTCTGTTTTAATTCATCTACTTTTAATGAGGAAAGTATCATTCGTGCAGTGCCTGCACCTACTCCCGAGACGCTTATTAATAGGATAAATAATTCACGCTCTGCTTTCTCAACAAATCCATATAATATATGTGCATCTTCTCTTATTGCCTCGTAAACGTATATTTTTGCGGACGTTTTTCCTTGTAGTTGTGAATAACTATTTAATGATATATTAATCATATATCCTATACCATTAGTCTCTATTACTACATATGTAGGTGTCAAGTCGGCTATATCTCCTTTTATATATTCTATCATCTCTTTCTATATACCTTGATTATACACAAAGATAAAAAATTAAAACGATTCTAGCACACTAAAATTAAAAATAAGGCATATATAAGCTTTTTGATTTGAATATATGCAAAAGTCCATCTGAGTATTACTCAAATGGACTTGTATAGGTATTTTAATTAGAAATTTTATCTTAATTAATTTTTAGCACTTTACCCGGCTTTAGCTTAGTTGATCTTGAGATATTATTCACCTTGCAAAGTTTTGCTACTGTTACACCATGACGGCTTGCTATACGACTTAAGCTATCTCCTTTACGAACTTTATATGTCGATTTTGAGCCTGTCGATTTGTATTTATTCGAACCTTTACTCGATGCATAGCGATAAGAATTTGGGCTGTAATCACGACCATTCTCATACGTGCGCTTATCGAATGTAAATTTATCGGTGTGTGTGGTTTGATTTGCAAAGTCGAATATTGCACTTGGATTGATTGCATATCCCATGAAACGAGTTTCAAAATGTAGGTGTGATCCTGTGCTGCGTCCGGTATTACCACCTAGCGCAATAGCGTCGCCAACTTTAACATATTGATCCGGACGAACTAAGAAGCGTGATAAGTGCCCATAAACGGTTTCCAACCCATTTTCATGACGTACTATTACATAGTATCCATATCCTCTTCTATCATATTTTGTAAGTCTTATCTTTCCATCGAATGCTGCTCTAATTGTATCGCCAACTTGCACTTTTAAGTCAATACCTTTGTGCATTCTGCGAAATCGTGGGCGATAACCATAAGGTGATGTAACATAGCCTCTACAAGGCATTGAAAATTCGCTTACATCTATGGTTTTTGAATTGGGGACTAAAGCATTTTTGTATGAGTTAACTCTATCACTCTCCCAACCTTCTTTATATATATCAAGTTCCGGCTCTTCTTCCTCTTTTAGAAGAATATCCATATACTCTTTAGTCTCATTTAGACGAATCTGATCTTGAATATGTTGTTGCGATGCTAATAAATCATCATGTACATTACCATGCGTTACCGATTGGAGGTTTTGAGCATTGCTTGGAAATGCCACAAGAGTTGCTATTCCGAGCGTTAATGCTACTGTTAATTTCTTTAAAATCATTTCTTAATTCTTTTAGGTTAAACTTCGTCCGAAGCATACATAAATTTAATTAAGGCAGGAGTGTAGTCAAAAATCTCATCGTCCCGGAAGAATCTTTTCAGTTCTATCTCTGCGCTTTCGACCGAATCGGAAGCGTGAACGATATTTTCTTGTCCGCTCATGCCAAAGTCGCCTCGAATAGTTCCAGGTGCGGCTTTTCTAGAGTTAGTTGTACCAGTCATCTGGCGAACTACCTCTACTGCATCTTTTCCTTTTACGCACATTACAATCACGGGAAGTGCAGTCATAGAATCAAGAATTAACGGAAAAAATGGTTTCGACACAAGATGAGAATAATGCTCACGAAGTAATTCCTCCGAAAGCTTCATCATTTTAATACCAACAATCAAAAGACCTTTTTCCTCAAATCTAGTGATAACTTTTCCTATAAGCTCTCTGGCTATTGCTGATGGTTTTAAAATAACTAATGTTTTCTCCACGTCGTTAAGTTTTTTACGTTAATTCATTTTGGATTCTCAAATATAGGAATAATAATTATTACGAGGAACTTTTTTGATAATAAATTACTTAAACGAATGTAATTTTATTCTAATTAATTAGCTTATCTTGTTATGTTTCAGCTAATTACATAATAGTATGTTTTACAACATATTAATTGCTATTTCATATAATTTCACGCTAAATTAAACTTATTTTGCACGATATGCCTCGAAAAAGCGAGAAAAATTTTAACTAATCAGGCTCCAATTGACTGTTTTCTCAAACAAAAATTTCAATTGCTCCTTTAGTATTCTATTATTTGGAGTATCAAGAGTAGTATCTTTTACAATTATTTCGGATGCGGCATCGCGTGATAATTGTAATATTTGTCCATCGGTTGAGAGATTTGATATTTTTAAATCAAATGCTATCCCACTCTGTTGAGTTCCTTCCATATCTCCGGGTCCTCGCATCTTCATATCGGCTTCGGCTACAACAAATCCATCGTTGGTGTCGGTCATTATTTCCAATCGTTTCCTTGTATCTGTCGTTATTTTAGGGTTAGACATTAATATACAATATGATTGGTCGGCTCCACGACCAACACGACCACGCAGCTGATGCAATTGAGATAAGCCAAATCGTTCGGCATTCTCTATTATCATTACAGATGCATTAGGCACATTCACTCCCACTTCTATCACTGTGGTGGCTACCATTATGTCGGCATTACCTGATACAAATTGTTGCATCTGATATTCTTTCTCGGCGGGTTTCATCTTTCCATGCACGAAGCATACTTTTCTTTTGGGAAATTTTTCGCATATATATGAATATCCTTCTTCTAGATTCTTTAAATCCATATTTTCGCTCTCATTGATAAGCGGATATACAATATATACCTGTCGACCTTCTTTCAATTGCATACCAATAAATGTATTCACCTTTTCGCGGTGAGAATCATAGCGCAATAAAGTCTGCACCGGTTTACGCCCCGGTGGTAGCTCATCAATTACCGATATATCTAAATCTCCGTATACTGTCATTGCCAAAGTTCGCGGTATGGGTGTGGCTGTCATTACCAATACGTGTGGCGGAGTGCTGTTTTTCTGCCATAATTTAGCTCGTTGAGCCACTCCAAATCGATGTTGTTCATCTATTACTACAAGACCTAGATTTTTAAACACAACTTCATCTTCAATCACAGCATGTGTGCCTATTAACACATTTAGAGAGCCATCTCGTAGCGATTGATGTATTTCTACTCTGTCCTTTTTTTTCACCGATCCGGTCAACAGTGCGACTTTAACTCCTATCTTTTCCGACATTTCTTTTATCGAATGATAGTGTTGAGTTGCTAATATTTCGGTAGGTGCCATTATACACCCTTGATAGCCATTTCCTATCGCTATCAATATTGACATAAATGCTACTAAAGTCTTCCCACTCCCGACGTCGCCTTGCAATAGACGGTTCATTTGCTTCCCCGTCTTCATATTGAGCCTAATCTCTTTGATTACTCGTTTTTGTGCATTAGTTAGCGGAAATGGCAAGAAGTTATTGTAGAAATCATTAAATTGCTCGCCTACAACATTAAATTTAAATCCTGAGATATTAAGGCTCCTCAGCTTTGAATATCTCAAAATATTTAATTGAAGATAAAATAGCTCTTCAAATTTTAAACGAAATTTTGCTTTATCTAGCGTCTCAAGTGATAGCGGTCTGTGTATATTAAAGAGAGCGTCTTTTATTCCCATTAAATGATACTTCTCGATTAGCCACGCAGGCAAGGTCTCTTCTACTCTATTTAAAGTAGATAAGAGATTATCGACCAATTGCTGTATAGTTCGAGATGTGAACGACCTGTTTTTTAATATTTCTGTAATATTATATACCCCCTGCAATCCCTTCAGCTCGCTATTTGGTTTTAAAATATCCACTTCGGGATGTGCTAGGCTATATCTACCATTAAATAATGTGGGCTTTCCAAATAATATATATTCTACGCCGATGTGATAACTCTCTTGTATCTGTTTTACCCGATTAAACCATACCACTTCTATCGAACCGGTGCCATCACTAAATAGCGCATGCAATCGTCGCCTTGCACCTTCGCCATGTGCGGCAAACGATACAAAACGACCTTTTAGCTGTACATAAGGCACATCGCCTTGCAGATTAGCAATTTTATATATCGTACTTCGATCTATGTATCTAAATGGAAAATAGTACAACAAATCATAATACGACCTTATATCTAATTGCTTTGATAATAATTCTGCTCGTTTTGGTCCTACGCCTGATAGAAATTTTATGTCAAGTCTGGCTAAATTATTCATTTCTTAGATAGTAATCTGCTATCACTAAATCGATAGGATAAGTAATTTTAATATTTTTCTCCTCGCCTTTATATGTAGTGATATTTATTCCAAGAGATTCTACTACCGAAGCATCGTCGGTAAAGCTATCTTTATAGTCGAGGTTATATGCTTTTGTTATTATATCGTAAGAAAAAACTTGCGGTGTCTGCACTCTCATCAAGTTGTCGCGCCAAAGCGATTTTGTGATTTTATCGGTTACTCTTTCTCTCACACTGTCGACTATAGGTATCACCGGAATAGCTGTCCCATTTTTGCCGGCACAATTGTATCCATCGTCTATAAGCTCATTATCAATCATTGGCCTCACGCCATCATGAATTGCTATCAAGCAATCTTGATTATTTACTTTTGATAATCCATTCTTAACCGAATCGAAACGTGTTGCACCCGAAAAAGCTATGTCATAAGGGATAGAGAAAGAATGTTGCAAGCATAAATTTTGCCAATATTCAACATGGCTCTTAGGCAACACTAATATTATGGATATATTGTTGTCGTAGTTGAAGAATGCTTCTATTGTTCGCATTAGTATTGGCTTTCCATGCAATTCGAGAAATTGTTTAGGCATCTCTGCACCAAATCTCATTCCACTTCCGCCAGCCACTATTATTACATATTTATTTGCTGCCATCTCTCTCTTTTGTTATTTTACTACAAAGTAAACAAATGAGTGCCGAAAATAAAAAAAAAGGAACATTTTATTTCAAAAATGTTCCTTTTTATGGTTTTCAAATAGGTATAACTTTTTAAGGTAAAAAAGATTGTTTTAGGTTTATGATGCAAATATCACCCTTTAAATTCTATCCCGCAAATTAAAAAACATGTTATATAATATGTTTTTAACATTAACATTTCAACAAAATTTACTAAAATTTATTACAAACCTAATATTCAGCTATTTAGGCCATCTGCTTGCATAAAATTGTTAATAGCTAATATTTGTTAAATCCGCATTACCTACTAGAAAAAAGTATATTTCGGCTTCACTTTTATGCATTTAGTATAAATAAAAACGATAATAAATAATCAATAATGCTCCGTTTAGAATCTATTTACACTTATATAAATTATTTATTAAGTCGTTCTACTATTAGACTATCGCCATCGTAATAAGCATAAGAAAAAAGATTAATCCAATCGCCAAGAACTACCATTGTCGACTTATCATTTATTTTCTCGTTCACTATACAATGTAAATGTCCGAAGACAAAATAATCTATATCGTTGTGCTCACTATAATCTATTGCAAATTGTTTTAACGATTTTATCTCATCACCAATTGCAGGGTCTTTACCTTCGTGCGAATCTCTACTCTTTGACGACCACGAATGTGCAAAAGGAATTGTCCAACGCGGGTGGATTGAACTAAATAGGAATTGACAAAATTTATTTCTAAATACCGAACGTATAAGCCTGAACCCTGGTTTTAAATGACCTACGCCATCGCCATGCGATAAGAAAAATTTCTTGCCATAAATATTTTTGACCATCGATCCGTCAATCACATCAATTCCCAGCTCACTGGGCAAGTAATCAAATATCCATATATCATGGTTTCCAATAAACCAATATATCTTTATGCCCATATCGCTCAATTCGGCGATTTTGCCAAAGAAGCGAGTGAACCCTTTCGGGACTACATATCTATATTCATACCAATAGTCGAGAATATCACCAAGAAGATAAATCTCGCTTGCGCTATTCTTAATCGAATCGAGCCACGAGACCACTCGCTGCTCATATTTTCGCTCATCATTAAGATATTTTGCGCCTAGATGTAAATCGGATATGAAATAGATTCCTTTTTCCATTGTAATTATTATAGAAATCCCAACTCAAGTTTTGCCTCTTCACTCATCATTTCTTTATCCCACTCCGGCTCAAACACTAATTTTATATCAGCATTCTTAACCCCGTCGATGCTCTCAACTTTGATTCTTACATCTTCCATTATAAATTCTGATGCAGGGCAATTTGGAGCTGTCATAGTCATATCTATATGCACAACTTTTTGTTCGTCTACCTCTATATTATAGATTAGACCCAGACTATAAACATCAACAGGTATTTCGGGATCGTAGACGGTTTTCAGCATCGCCACTACCTTTTCTTCTATCGTTAATTCTCTTTCTTCCATAATTCTACAAAGTTAATATAATTAGAAATATTATCAACTCTTAGAATATGAAATATGACTTTTTGCACCTATTTGTTTGTTTATTGATTGGAACATTATATATTTGTAAAAGATTTTAATCTAATTTTAAATATATCAATATGAAATCTATTAGAAAAATTTTAATTATTGTTGCTCTTACATTGGTAAGTGCGATGCCTGCAATGGCACAATTCTCGTGGGGACCTAAAGTTGGTGTAGCCGTGAATAATCTTCACTTCAACAAAGACATCGCTAATGAGATTATATCAAACGATAATCGTGCAGGATTCACAGGTGGTCTTACTGCTGAATTAATGTTTCCTGTTTTGAATCTTGGTTTTGATGCGTCGGTTATGTATGTGCATCGCAGTTCCGAGCTTGATATTAAGAACATAGGATCTAAGACATATGCCGATCGCGACTACATTGATATTCCTATCAACTTGAAATGGAAAATTGGATTACCTATCGTTGGTAATATCATTTCTCCTTATCTTTTTACCGGACCTAGCTTTAGCTTCTTGGTAAGCGATACAAATACAATTCTTAAAAATAAAAGTTTCGATGTAGCATGGAATTTAGGTGTTGGTCTACAGCTATTCCGTAAGTTACAAGTAGGTGCTAGTTATGGCTGGGGTATCACTAAAGCCACTACCGGATTGGAAGAAAAGGTTGAAGGTAAAAATAGATATTGGACAATCACTGCCGCTTACCTATTTTAAGTATTAGCATAATAATATATAATATTATCGGTATTTTAGTGAAGACTGTTTTCAGAAATCACTAAAATACCGATTTTTTTTGCGAGAACACTTTTTTTATGGTAGTTTTGTAACATAAAACGTAACATAATTTTTTGATGAAAAAATTTTTATTTAGTATAGTAGCGTTTATCGCTTTATTCCCTATTGCAAACACTCAAGCACAAGGTAGATTAGGAGCTGTAATTGGTGCCGACCTCTCTACTCTTAAATTTGATCAAAATCTTTTCACAGTCGACCAATCGCTCGGCTACTCTGCAGGTATTATGGGCGAGCTTAATATTCCGGGTATAGGATTTGGGATAAATGCTTCGCTACTTTACACTCAGCGTGGTGCTACGATGCACTTGGGAGAGAAAGAAGTGTGGGCATCACAAGGATATGGCAACACTCGCTCTTATCTTCATTATATCGAAGTGCCTATAAATGTAAGATTTAAATACTCTAATCTTAATGGTATTGAGAATACAATTGCACCTTTTGTTTTTGCCGGTCCTTCATTCTCATTCCTAGCCGCTCATAACAAAATCGATGCTATTAGCTATGCCGGTATGGATTTAGAGCTTCATGTTGGTATTGGAGCTGAGCTGTATAACAAAATTCAAGTGGCAGCGAGCTATGGCTGGGGTATGACATATGCACTAAAGACAAATCTACTCGACGACTTCAGCGCACAGAATCGCACATGGAAACTTACAGTTACTTATTTCTTTAAGTAGCGTTAAACGCAATTACATAGGATCTACATCATAATATAGTATAGTCGATTTCATTCTGGAGTCGACTTTTATTATATTCTCATATACCTGTCGCAATATTTTCTTAACCTTTAGCATAGATGCCTCATTCTCAATTTTTAGAACAATCTGGCGTATATGCAACTGCTGAATGCGTGCAATCATCGGAGCCTCAGGGCCTAAAACACGATAGCCAAATACTTCTCTCAGCATATTGCTGTATCTTACCGACACTTCGGTCAACACATTGTCATCTCGATGCTTTAGATAGATGTTAATCAATTTTGTAAATGGTGGATATTTAAAATATTCACGCTCTTCTATCTCATTGTTATAGTAGCCTGCATAATCGTGATTTAATACATAATTAATTACAGGGTGATTAGGATTACTTGTCTGAATCACAACAACCCCTCGCCCATCTTTTCGACCTGCTCTGCCCGAGACTTGCTCTAGCATATTAAAGGCACGTTCATGAGAACGAAAATCGGGGAAATTTATCATACTATCAGCATTTAGCACACCTACTACTTTTACTCCGGCAAAGTCTAGCCCCTTTGTTACCATTTGTGTCCCAACCAATATTTTTGAAGTACCTTTAGAGAAATCTTCAATTATTTTTTCATAACTGTTCTTATTTCTAGTTGTATCAAGATCCATTCTTAATATTGGAGTGTCGGGAAATACTGTTTCTATATCATCTTCAATACGCTCGGTCCCATAGCCCTCTATTTCTAGAGTTGGCTGTTTGCACGACGGGCATAATTGAGGAAGCTGATATGTAAAGCCACAATAATGGCATATTAAGGTATTGGTATATTTATGATAAGTAAGCGATACATCACAATTATCACATTTAGGTACCCACGCACATTCTTTACACATTACCATTGGCGCATACCCTCGCCTATTCTGGAATAATATTACTTGCTTATCTTCTTCTAGTGCTTTGCGACTTACATTTAATAGCTCTGGGCTAAAAATGCCTTTCATTTCTCGTCGCTTTCGAGCTAGCTTTAAATCTACTACTCTCACCTCAGGCAACTCTATTCCTTCATATCTTTCATTCAATTCGACTAACGCATATTTTCCATGTGTTGCATTGTAATAGCTATCGATTGATGGTGTGGCTGTACCTAGCAATGTCTTTGCTCCGTGCATTGAGGCTAATACCATTGCTACATTTCGGGCATTATAGCGAGGCGATGGATCTTGCTGTTTAAAACTCGTTTCATGCTCTTCGTCGACAATTACCAGCCCAAGATTGTTGAATGGCAAAAACACCGACGACCTCACACCGAGAACAATACAAGGAGAACCGTTTTTAAGCAACTTTTTCCATATATCGACTCGCTCATTATCGCTAAATTTAGAATGATATATCAATAGCATTTCTCCAAATACCCGCTTTAGACGATAAGTCAATTGCGTAGTCAGTGCAATTTCGGGGACTAAATACAGAATTTGTTTCTTCTGTCTTAGCATCTCAGAAATTAAATTTATATAAATCTCGGTTTTTCCACTCGATGTTACACCATGCAATAGTGTTATATTTTTCTCTTTATATGAGTCTAAGATATCCCAATATGCTTTTTGCTGCGATTCGCTTAGTGTTGGCAATGTCTCTATCTCCATTGAGGCTAATTTAAATCTATTTATTTCCTTTTTATAGATTCTCATTATTCCTTTCTTTATCATTGTCGATAGCACTTGCTGTGTGATGCCCGAGCGAGATAGTAAATCTTTCTTTAATATTTCTTTCGTATCACTTTTTCGCATCCAATGCGACATTTCTAAATAAGTCAATAAAAGCGTTTCCTGCTTCTTATAAGCCCTCACCAAATCGAAGTAAGAATGCACCGAAGTTTCATCTCCACGATCACAACAAAGAGCTACATATACCTCAATTTTGGGCTTATAATTATTTATTACCTTCTCATTTACAAATACGGCTTCTTGTTCTATTAGCCGCATCACTATTGTTGCTAAGTTTTTAAAACCCGTAGCCTTCTCTATATCTATTATTTTTACACTATCTCTCGATGATACAAAATCAAGAACTATCAATTCTCTTTCCTTTAAGTTTTCATCTTGCATCACCTCAAAGTCGGGATTGATTCTCACTTCGGTTTCACTCTCTATTTTTAAGCCTGCCGGTATAGCTGCCTTAAAGACATCGCCAAGCGAACATAAATAATAATCTGAAATCCAATCCCATAATTTCAATTGTGGATAGCGCAATATCGGATAATCATCTAGTAAATCTTCTATATCTTTTGTTACAAAATCTTCGGGTTTATTATTGTGAAGGGTATATACTATTCCTGTATAATATTTCTTTTGTCCAAACTGAACAAGCACACGACAACCTATTTTAATTTTGGCGTTAAGTTCTTCGGGAACATGATATGTGTAAGTTCCATAAAGGGGCAATGGCAATATTATTTCGGCAAAACTAAACATATTTCTTATTTTCTTTTTATACAAAAATACAATTTATTAATCATAGTCGAAATTATAATGCCTATAAAAATGGAGAATCGTCAAAATATATATTGACGATTCTCCGAAAATTATTTTGTGTTCTGCTCTTTATTTAATCACTAATCGTGATGTATAGTTTGTATTTCTAGCTGTAATTTGAACTATATACATTCCCGAAGATAATTCTCCTCTCACATCAATATGTTGTAAATCATTTGTTGCTGTCATTGTTCTATTAGCAACTAATGCTCCATTGATGTCGTAGATATTTACATTTACCGCTCCCACTTCTGATGGCAACATAAAAGAGAACTCGCCTTCAGATGGATTAGGATAAATTACTACCGGTTTAGTATCACTGATTGCGCCTGCTACCGATGAGCTTCTAAGCACTTCTACAAGTCCTGAATAAGCATCGATCTTTCCATAGCCCCATTTGCGTGGATCGCCTCCCGATACATAGTTGTCGCGTTTAGCTGTCTTGCTAAATATGTCTTTTATAGCTTGTGGGGTAAGTGTGGGGTCGGCTTGCAACCATGTTGCAATTATTCCGGCTACACATGGCGACGACATTGAAGTGCCATACATCAAGCCCCAGCGTTGTTTTTTACCATTTATTGTGGTTTCTAGTGACAAATCTGATCGAGAAGAGCCACTTGTGCCATAACTTGTATCGTAATAGCTGATAGAAGAGATCAAGAAAAAGCCGGGACCTACAATATCGGGCTTTGTTACACCATTAGCATCTGGGCCATAGCTGGAAAATGGAACGACATCCTTAAGAGTAGAGTAGTTAAACTCGTAAGTATTACCATCGATAGCGGGATATTCTTTTCGCGAAGAGTAAGCTCCTACGCTAATCGAATTTGTGCCTGTTGCCATATCGTTTATTGAGCAGTCGGTGCTTCCATCAGTCCAACCCGAAACAGAGCCATCAGAGAATGTTAAATCATAGGCATCTGTCCAGCAATCCATTTGCGTTCCTCTATCGGCTGTATATATTACACCTACTTTATAACCGCTCTTTGCTGTTCCTTTTATCGAGCCGTACATATTGTATTTATTATGGTATACTGCACCATTTAGACTTATTGATCCACTAAAGTAGGATTTCAATTTTGAATCTGAGGAGCTGCTAATTGTTAAGCTAGAACCATTATCCGCACCAACAAATTCTGAAGATTGATACACAATGTTTTTTGTTGAATTGCTATATACAACGATACTGGTTTTAAATTTTGATGTAGTTCTTGACCACGCATCAAAGTCGCCAGATAAAGTAGAATATCCACCTTCATAATCGGCAAAGAATGATTTTAATTCATCTCCATCGTTTTGGTATACCTTATTTATATATAGTTTTACATCGCCTTCGTTTCCTGCCGAGATAACAAATATTTTTCCGGCTCCGGCTAATTCATCTATCAATCTTGTTGTAAAAGAATTTCCATCATGTGATCCTATATTTTCTCCAAGACTTAGATTTATAACTGTCGGTTGATTTAGCTCGGCTGCATTACCTAACATATATGAGATGCAATTCATAATATTTACATCAGTTAGATTTGATGTTCCACAGGCTATAATATCTGCTTCGGGTGCCATTCCATAATAGTTATTTCCTTTATAGCCACCGGCTCCGATACCTATGGTGTGTGTTCCATGTGCTTCATTTCTTGTATCGGTAGATAATGTAGAAATTTTAGTTTTGTCGTATGCACTGCCTGGAAAAGTTCCATTTTTTGTTATATTTCCATTTTCATCATATACATTACCCTTTGGGCTAGTCCCGGTATAATCGCTCGGTAAATATGCCTTGATTATGCGACTGCTTAAATCTTCGTTTTTAAAAGCATAATGGTTGAAGTCGATTCCGACATCTACAGTGCCATATATTACGCCCTTTCCGGTATAAGTCTGCGAAAGTCCTGTGCCTTTATGGACATCATCAATTCCTACCGATACCCTTGCTACGTCGTTCTTTTTGCGTAGTTGATGTGGAGCTTCTATTTTTTCTACTATATCTAAATCTAATATTTCGTCTAGCTTACTTACCGGTATATTTGCTGTTATAATATTGCCATATTGGAAACCGATTTTTACGCCTTTCTCTATTAGTAAACTTGCATCTTCAGGCTTACTGAGTTCGATAAAAACATCAATATAATTCTCACCATTAATTTCTTTTACTAGAGCCTTGGCATTATTAACTCTAAGGTTATCGTCAACATTTAAACTTGAATTTTTTAAATAGTCAAAAAAGTTTAATGATCGAGCAGAATACTTACTATCTGCCTCAGAAAGTAAGTAACTGGATAAAATAAATACTAAAAGTAAAATCTTTTTCATCTTTATTGTTTTAAAAATAGGGCTTCAAAGATACAAAATATTACAATGATAAAAATTATTTTGACTATAATTTTCATTTGATTATATGATTGTTAAGTGAAATAAGCACAGATCATATACAAATATGTACAATTTATATAGTATTATACTGCATTAACCATATTATACACTAAAAAATAGCCCGAAAACTTTAAGTCTTCGGGCTATTATATAATGATAATATTCTATTATTTCAATTTATCTATATATTCTTTTAAGGCAGTATTTGTTGGATCTAGTTCTAAGAATTTCAAATAAAATTCTTTAGCTCCTGCTTTATTACCCATTTCTAGCTCATAACCTGCAATGTAGTTGTAAGCCTCTTTATAAGCATCGGCATTTTTAACCTTGTTCTCAGCATCTTTATCGAGAAGTCCAAGCATTGCTTTATATGCATTAAGTGCTTTGCCGGTTTTTTTCTCGGTTCCTTCTGATACCATTAAGATACGTGCTTTACGTTGTTGAATACGATAATCCTCTGGCACTTTTTCAATTACAATATCAATATACTTTATTGCGTTGTTTAATGCTTCTGTCTTTATTGTGTCGTTTTTAGCAGTTGCCATAACATTTTGATATTTTCCTGCTAATACGAATAAGTCATTAGTACTATAATCACCTGCATCTACATATTTTTGATAGTATAAGGCAGATTTTTCATAGTCTTCATTCGATCCATAAGCCGAGCTCAAATCTTTCAATAGTTCTGTCTTCTCCGGATTGATTTCGACTGCTTTCTCTATTTGAGTTAGTGATTCAGCAGGACGATTAAGAGCTTTCAACACATCGCTATAAGTAATAAAGTCGTTAGATGAATATTTATTTTCAGGGTTTGTGCTTCCAAAGAAATTTTGTGCTAACTTATCTGCTGCTTCAAAATCTTTTAATGCGGCCTTATTTAAGAATACCATACGTTTCATTAAGAACGAATTTGGATTTGTCGACAAGATCTTTGATGCAAGATCAAAAGATTCTTGATAATTTTCGCCAAAATACAATAGGACTGAATATCTTTCTTCGTCTTCTTTAAAGTGGTTTGGGTTCTTTATATATTCACCATACACCTTGGCTGCATTTGTCCATTGATCGTCTTCATATAATTTCTCGGCTAATTCGCGGTGTGCAAGTGCCGAATTAGGATTTACAGCTACTAGCTCTTCAAGTTTCTTAATTGCTACTTTAGGGCTTACATTAAAATATGTGTTTGCATATTTCACATAGGCTTCGCTGCAATTATTGTCGTAGCTCTCTGCCATCTCATAATATCCTGCTGCATCGCCCCATTTTTTTTGTGCTGTTAGCATATCACCTTCAAAGATATATGCTGCCGGATCTTTTTTGTCGGTTTTCTTTGCTTTCTTTATATAGTTTTCTATTTCTTTTGCATAAAGGACAGGGTCGACCATATAATATATACGAGCTATCTCAATATATAATTTTGCATCTTTCTTGCCTTTTGATACTGCCGATTTGAAATTGCTTTCTGCTTCTTTTTTGTTTCCGGCTTTAAGGCTTATTGCTCCTATACCTACATAGTTATAAGCATCATCTTCGTTGGCTGCAATACCTTTGTCAAAGAATTCTTTTGCCTTGTCGCTTTTGCCGTTTGATAACTCAATACGTCCTAAATAATAAAATGATTGAGCCTTGTTTGTTTCTGGTTTATCTAGATTACGTTGAAGTAAAATACGTGCTTTCTCTAATTGATTAACATTATAATATTCTACTCCGTCTTTATAGCCTTGTGCAAATACTGAGAATGCACCGCCTAACAAAAAAAGGGATAATACGAATTTGAATTTCATGTTCTTTTATTTTTTAATTGATTACTTATTATTTTCTTATTGTTTTTCTAATTAAGATTCACCATACGTGGGCGTACCACCGATGGCAGAACTCCGGTCTGTTGTATGATTTTTTGTCCGGTAAATCCTGTAATGAATGAATAGAATCCGTGTGCTAAGCTTCCTCCGGCGCCACTACTAATTACATATATATTTCTATATAATGGATAGCTTCCATCATAAATATAGGCTTGATATGGCTGGAATGCTTCTACCGAATCATCTCTTCTTATTTTAAGTACTTTTATTGTGTTATCGAAAGCTGTTGTAGTCGTGTCATTGTGTTGCAATGCTTTCACTTTTTCATCGAGCGACAATTCTTTTGCTTTCATATCGCCACTTATCCAGCTTACTCCAATTATTCCTATGGCATCTTTTCTTTTAGATACTGCCTTAAAAACTTCTGCATTGTTTTTCTGTGCATACACATTTTTTGTAAATTCTGCGCCACGTAGTACAGAATCGCGCATATATTGAACGGTGCTTGAGCCTTGATTATCAAATATTACTCGTATCGAATCGAGCTTTGATGGCGCTAACTCATTCCAACGTGATACCTTGCCACTCATTATTTCTTCTATTTCGCTCATCGACAATACGCTTAATGGATTGTCTTTGTTTACTATTAATGCTATTGCATCGACTGCGATGCGTTGTGTACGACATGCCCCTTTTTCCTCCTTGAGATATTCTACTTGCTTCTTGTTTAGCTCATGGGCGGTGATTATTATCTTTGTCTTAAATTTAAGCAATGAGTCGATTGCCGACTTTTCGTCGACATAATAAGGTATTACGTTTGCATTAGGATAGGTATATTCAAATACATCTATTTCTTGACTTAGTATGTTTTGGAAACTCTCATCACACACTATTGTCATTAGTCCCGTCGTACTTGTTGATGCGGGCTTTTTCGTATCACAAGATACGAAAATAATTAATGCAGTTAACAGCGTTGTGCAAAAATATAATATATTTTTCATCGATTTATCTCTTTTTGTATTCACGATAACCTCTCCAGAATCCATAGACAATAAATAATAAGCCTAATCCATATCTTGCCCATGCCCATTGCCAATCAAAGAAATTGATTAGCATCAAGATTCCCATTCCTAAATAAATTAATACCATAAATGCACCAAAAATAATTTTCATTGCATTTGGCACTTCTTTTTTTTCGTCTTCCATATATGCTTAATCTTTTAAGATATAACAAATTAAGTAGAAATCAGGTTGTACGACAAACGATTTTGTTTTATTCTTGTGCAATCTATCATTCTTCACAACGTAAAGATATAAAAAAATAAGAAAAAAACACATCATACATCTTCTATATTATAATATCTTAACGAATAATTTTCAATTATGAATATATGAATATATTTTTTCATTATTGGTATCAAATAATAGTAGATTAAGCCATTGAAAAGTGTAATACGTCAACATTCATTAATTAAAAAAGGGATGCTATAAAGCACCCCTTTCTTCTAATATTATAAAGGTTTTTATACCCCTTGTAATTTAAAGTTAACTGGTAATGTATACCATACGTTTACAGCTTGTCCGTTCATCTTACCTGGGATAAATTTAGGTAAGCTCTTAACTACACGAATTGCTTCGCGGTCAAGATCACGGTCAACACCCTTAACTACTTTAACTTCTCCGATAGAACCTGTCTTAGTTACAACGAATTGAACTACTACGCGGCCTTGTACGTTATTTTCCATTGCCATTGTAGGATAGTTGATATGTGAACTCAAATATTTCATCAGCTCACCATCTCCACCCGGGAATTGAGGCATCTGCTCTACTGCGCGGAATACTTCTTCTTTTACAGGTTTCTTTTCTTCTACAATAACTTCGTTTTTATGTTCGCGTACTACATTACGGTCATCGGTACCTTTATCAAAGTTTGTTTGACCAAATGCTGTCTGTGCTTCTTTAAGCTCATCTTGCGACTTAATCTCATCTTCTTTGGTAACTTCTTCGTCGGGTACAATTGCTAATTCTGTTACTTTGATTGTATTAAGAATCTCTTCGGGAAGTGCTTCCGGCTCTTGCATTTCTACTTTTGCCTGCTCTTCTTCAGGTTCTTCTTCCTCTTCGGTAGCATCAAATTGTACCATTTCTTGACCCGCTTGATCGAGAATATCTTGATCTATAGTATTTGGCAATGCTTTTACAAGTAACAATAACCCCAACGCTACAATAATAATAATAATTACTAATACCATAGCCTTGTTGTGGCGACTGTCGGAATTTTTACGCATTAAATATGCTCCATATTCCTTGTTCTTGCCTTCAAATACTAAATCGCGCCATTCTTGTGATGAAAGATCTACATCTTTTGCCATAATAAAAAACTTTTTAGTGTTTAAAATTGAAATAGTGTGACCTACTCATCATTTTCTTAAATTTTTCGCTTTAATATCCATCATCAATGCTGAATCGGTAGCATTCATTCTATCTATTTGATAGCGGCTGATGCTGTTTATCTGCATTTCATCGAGAGCTCCGATAAGATTTTCATAAGAAGCATTTGGAGTTGCTTTTATGATTACGATTGGACGAGTAAGAGTTGAGTCATTACGAATCTCTTTTGCTCGTTTTTGATATTCTTCATCGCTTAGTTTCTTATCGCGCCATTGTTCTTTAAGAACATTAATCTTTTCGATTACTTGCTTATTTCGGTCATGAATGATTTCACGTATTCCTTGAGGTACTCCTCCCGAATTAGGTAAAAATTCTGTTTCATTCATATTGTTTGCATCGATTAGACCATCTTTGTTCTCATCTACGATGTTTGGTTGTCCCTCATAATAATATACAAGGTTTTTCTTAACCTGACCTTTTAACATTTTTCCTGTCAATTCGTCTTTAACATCGGCATGTCGTTCGCTATCTAGAATGATAGTGATCGCTTCTGATTGCTTTACTTTGTTTTGTTCAGTTTTATCTACTTTTTCATTAGAAGGTAGACTGATCTGTAGCGTTTGCGACTTGATCATTGTGGTACAAAGCATAAAGAAAGTAATCAAAAGCATATTCATATCCACCATTGGCGTAAAGTCAACGTGAATAGTCATCTTTTTTTGGCGAGATTTTTTTCCTTTTCCGCCGCTACTTTGTTCTATTTGTGCCATCGTTATTCTCCTTCTGATTTTAGAGCAGTCATTAAACTAAACTTATTCATCTTCATTGTTTGCAGATTATCCATTACAACTTGTACAACTTCGTATGGAGTGTCTTTGTCGGCCTTCACTGCTATTCCCGAACCGTCTTTGATTGCTGCCGATAGATTTTCATTATCTAACGAATACAATGCTTTCATCCAAATTTGGAATTCATTTGGGTGATCAAGATCTAAATTAATCGAAATAGGAATACCTGCATTAGGATTCTTTGCTGGATCTATTAATTCATCTTGTTTCACCTGTGGTTGGTTCAAAAATTCACTAAGTCTTGACATTGGATACCCGAAAGAGTTAATTTTCGAGAATGTATTGACTTGTGCATTTGTAAATTTTACAGGATTGCTTTTGTGAAGTTTATTATATTCTGCTACTACAGTCTTCAAAAGTTCTGCCCTCATCTTCTCACTTGAATAAGTAGAATCGCGGTCGCCGGCTAATGACAAGAAAACTTGTCCTTTTGGGCTTACCAAGACAGTTACCAAGTTAGTGTCGGGCACCTTTATCTCGGAAACCGAAGATGGTGTGTTAACAATAACTGGCTCCTTCTGGAGGAAAGTAGATGTCAACATGAAGAAAGTAAGCAAAAGTACTGTTACGTCACTCATCGCTGTCATGTCGATAAGTGTACTTTTCCTTTTGATTTTAACTTTTCCCATATTTTTGGTTTATTACTTTAATTGATAATTTATTTACTTAATATTAGTGAGTTGCTGAGAATGTTTGAACTATAGAAAATCCAATCTCATCAATTGCATAAGTAAGATTATCAATCTTATTTGTGTAGAAGTTATAAGAAATTACTGCAAATGCACCTGTTGCGATACCGAATGCGGTGTTGATAAGTGCCTCTGAAATACCTTTAGAAAGTTCTGTTGAGTCTGGTGCACCAGATGCTGCCAAAGCTTGGAATGATTTGATCATACCGATTACAGTTCCTAAAAGTCCTACTAGAGTACCAAGAGTTGTCATTGTTGCCAAAATTGGTAAATTTTGTTGCAATGCCGGCATTTCCAATGCTGTTGCTTCTTCTAGCTCTTTTTGTAGAGTTGTTAGTTTTTGTTCTTTCGATAATGCTGTGTTTGCATCCATTTCTTTGTATTTGATTAATACTGCAGAAACGATAGCTGCAACTGTACCTTGTTGTTTTTTGCAAAGATCTTGAGCTTTTGCGATGTCGTTAGCTGAAAGACTTTTTTTGATTTCAGCAACAAATTTTGCTGTGCTTCCTTTTCCTTTTGCTGATGATAGTGCAAACCAACGTTCAAATGACAATGCAATTACTGTTAAGAACAATGCTTGTAGAACTGGCACGATAAAACCACCATGATAAACTGTACCCCATAGGTCGGTTGAGTTTCCTGCTTCATCAAAGTGTGATCCATGACCAAACCAGAAATGAAATACGCACTCTGCTACTACTAGACAGGCTACAATAACCAAGAATGCATTTTTAATACCACGCACGTTGCTTTCTTGCTTTTGAGCAACAGTTTTTTGTGGAGTGATAGGCTTTTGAGCTTCCATAATTTAAAGAATAAAATTGTTAATTGATTATTAAAAATAATTTAATTGTTTATGTAAAATCTATTTCTCTTTCTCATTTATTATCACACCTTTAGCATCGTATAATATGATAAATAAGCACATCTCACCCAACATGATATAGATAAAGATACTGCGTAAAATCAGGTATTAACCTCCAGTGTAAAATCTAGTCAATAATGATTGCTTATCGCCAATCATCATTAATTAAGTGTTGTAGGCAGTAAGCAAATCACATAAAACTAACGCAAATGTATTATAAATATTTCAATAGAGCAACGTATAATGCCTATTTTTATTGATATTGGGCGTTTTTTATATTATTTTAGTGAGAAATCTATTAATTAAACGATGATTTATAATTGCTGTTTCTAGATTTTGTAGCGTATAAAAATGATTGTCTTAATCTTCTCTGTACACTATCCTACTGTTTTTAATAAATATTTTTTAATTCTTGATAATAAAAAATAGCCTCCTAACTCACGCTAGAAGGCTATACATACTAAAGAATCAAACTGTAAAAATTAAATTTTGTTATGCAATTATATTTTATAAAATTCCTTGTCCCATCATTGCTTTGGCTACTTTCATAAAGCCTGCTACATTAGCGCCTTTTACGTAATTAGTGTAGCCGTCTTCATTTTTGCCATATTTCACACATTGTGTGTGTATATCCGACATTATTCGCTTCAATTTTGAATCTACTTCTTCGGCTGTCCACACTAATTTCTGTGAATTTTGTGCCATTTCTAGCCCTGACACTGATACGCCTCCTGCATTTGCTGCTTTTCCGGGCGCATAAAGTATTTTAGAATTTATAAATTCGTGTACTGCTTCACGTGTAGATGGCATATTTGCGCCTTCAGATACTGCAAAGCACCCATTGGCAAGTAGCATCTTTGCATCGTCTCCATCTAGTTCATTTTGCGTTGCCGATGGCATTGCTATATCGCATTTAACGCTCCATGGTCTTCCTCCATCAAAGTATTCGCAACCATATTCATCGGCAAATTCTTTAATGCGTCCTCTATATATATTTTTCAATTTAAATATATAGTCTAGTTGCTCTTCTGAGATTCCTTCGGGAACATAAATCGTTCCATTTGAGTCGCTCATCGTTACCACCTTTGCCCCTAATGAAAGAAGTTTCTTTGCTGTGTATGTTGCTACATTTCCTGAACCTGAAATTGCGACGGTCTTACCCTTGATGTCAATGTTGCGTGTGGCTAGCATATTTAATAGGAAGTAAACATTGCCATAACCGGTAGCCTCGGGGCGCACTAGCGAGCCTCCAAATTCTATTCCTTTTCCTGTAAATGTACCGGTATTTTCTCTTGCCATCTTTTTATACATTCCATACATAAAGCCTACTTCACGACCTCCTACGCCAATATCTCCTGCCGGCACATCGGTATCAGGCCCGATATGACGCCATAACTCGGCAATGAAAGCTTGACAGAAACGCATTATTTCCATATCCGATTTCCCTTTTGGACTAAAATCAGATCCTCCTTTGCCGCCTCCCATTGCAAGAGTGGTAAGTGAATTTTTAAATGTTTGTTCGAAAGCTAAGAATTTTAAAATAGATTGATTCACCGATGAGTGAAAACGGATTCCTCCTTTATATGGGCCGATTGCATTGTTATGCTGAATGCGATAACCCATATTATTCTGAACTTTCCCCTTATCATCTACCCACGATACTCTGAATGAAAAAATGCGATCGGGTATACATAGGCGCTCTATTAAATTATATCTATCAAATTCGGGGTGTTCATTGTAAGCATCTTCGATTGTTGATAATACTTCTTCTACTGCTTGAAGATATTCTGGCTCATTTGGGAAACGTCGTTTTAAATCGTTTAATACTTCTGTTGCTTTCATTTTGAATAATATATTTTTATATGAATTCTAGTTTCGACTGCAAATATAATAAAAATTTGGAATACGAATAGCGTTTTATCATTTTTTTCTGCATTCCCGTAATAATTTATTATATTTTCTGCCCATTTTATACATTTTTGCAACAAATATCGTCGTTATCCTATTAATTCGACACAGGAGAATAGTATTTAGTGATGTTTATTATTTTATTAAATTATCATATAAAGCTTGGAACAATTTTGGCCGTATGTCTAATTCATTAAAAGCTTCATTGTTTCTTGTGGGATTAACTCTGTTACATAGGAAGACAAAAAACATATTATTTACAGGATCGACCCAAAAACAAGTTCCCGTAAAGCCTAAATGTCCATAAGTTTCTGCTGTTGCCGACTCGCATGTAGGTGAATTATCTTCATTTTTCTTATCTGGTTTATCAAAGCCTAAACCTCGGCGACATGTGTTACTTGATGTTGTGGTGAACAGCTTGACTGTTTTTTCGGATAATATTCGCTTTCCGCCATACACTCCATTGTTTAGCCACATTTGGCATAGTTTTGCTAAGTCGTTTGCATTTGAAAAAAAGCCTGCATTTCCTTGTATACCACCCGAAAAGCAAGCTAATTCGTCATGAACAAATCCTTGTAGCTTTTGATCTCTTAGAAAGTTGTCATCTTCGGTGGGAGCAATCATAGCCAAAGGGAAATAGTCGAGTGGCCGATACACACTATGATAAGCACCAAGTAGATTGAAAATGTTATTCTCTACATATATATTATGTGGTGTGCCGGTACAATTTTGTTCTATTTTCATTAATAGTGAGAAATTAAGACAACTATAAGCATAATTTTTTGTAGGTCGAAGTTTGCTATTATAAATGCGATTCATAATTGTATCGTATGTAACTTGCCCGCCAAAAACACCTTTACACAATTCTATATCAAATTTTTTGCTTCTCTTTTTTGATACTATATCTGTCCTTATTCTTGCATTTTTATTGCCATAAGTCGACCCTTGTACTAAAATTGTATGATTTCTATCCTGCTTCTTTTTAAATAGTGGTTCGGCATATGATTTCTTATCAAACATAATATCAAACATATTGAGCGAAGGCTGTATTCCCGAAACATGAAACAATAATTCTTTTACTGTTATATCTTTTTTATCGGTAGTTGCCAACTCGGGTATATATTGGCTTATTCGTGCATTTAAATCTATCAATCCTTCATCGTATGCTTTCATAATTCCGGACAATGTTCCACTGGCCTTGGATACTGAGGCTAAATCGTAAAGAGTAAAGTCGTCTACCGGCACATTTAATGTTGCATCTGTAAGTCCAAAATTCTTATTACAAATTATCTTTCCATCTTTTGCCATTAGTACTTGACAACCCGGAAAAGCATTGCTATTTACACCTAATTGAGCTATTGAATCTACAAAATTAAGTAATCGTGAGTTTACGCCTACTTCTTCAGGCTCACAAAAACCTAATCGTGTAGCTTTATATGTGTTGCCGGCTCCGGCTTTTACAACTCCTAGTATAGATACCGGCATTTTACCTTTCGCCGAGATTCCTCCAAATACAACTTGAGCAGCATATAACTGTGCCATATCACAATTTTCAAATGCCATCACGGCGCTTAAATTATCGGCTTTAAGGCTGGCTCTAAAGCCGGGTACTTTATATGGACTCATCATAAACACTGCTATCACTTTTTTCCCTGTCGACACTGCTTGCGACAACACATTCTGTGAATTGGTATTATCTCCTGTAATTGGTACAATGATATATTCGGCATCGGTAGTGCTTAGATTATTTGCATCTAATATTTCTATTTTGGAATATAGCTTGCAAGTATTAACGAATTTATCCACTTTCTCAGTGGGATATAAACCGATTTTTCCTTTTTCGACCGAGCCTATCGGTAATATATTATTATTGTTTATAAATACTGTCATCGATGCCTCCCATAATTTATTGATAATTGCCTTAGTGGAAGCATCATTTATACGATTAGTAATATTATTACTATCATACACTTTAGGTTTATTTAGTCCTAAAATATATTTATAGCTCAATACCTTTTTACATTTCTTATTTATATCTTCGAGTGTAAGCTCGCCGGTCTCTATCGATTTTTCTATCGCATTTATTTCTTGAGTTACATTTGAAGGACATAGCAGAACATCATTTCCGGCAAGGAGAGCCATAACCGATGGTGATTTTTCGCTCTTCGCACCTTTCATTCCCAGTGCATCGGTAAAAATCAGTCCATCGAAATTTAATTTTCTAACCAACAAACGTTCTACTATATTTGGATTTAACGAAGAGGCAATTCCCGATTTATCAAATGCCGGCAAATTTAAATGGCCTACTAATACTCCTCCTAGTCCCGAATTAATATATTTTTTAAATGGCACAAGATCAACAGTCTGTATCTCTCCTTTCGACTTGTTCACTGTCGGCAGAGTCTTATGAGAGTCTTGATCGGTCGACCCATGTCCTGGAAAATGCTTTGCGACAGACAATACGCCCCCATCTTCTAATCCTTTTGAATAAGCAACACCTTTTCTACCTACCATCTCAGGTAATTCGCCAAAAGAGCGATAGCCAATTACGGGATTATTCGGGTTTGTATTAACATCAAGGACCGGAGCAAAATCAATGTTAATGCCAATCATTTCACATTGTCGTGCCACTGCCCTGCCATATTCATAAAGCAAGCGATCGTCTGTAATAGCTCCAAGAATCATATTACGAGGAAATGGTATGGCTTCTTTCAATCTCATTGCTAATCCATATTCCCCATCAATAGAAATCAACAACGGGGTGCTGCTCATAGATTGTGCCTTATTTACATATTCAACATAATTTTCGATCGTTCCTTTAGACACAAGCAGACCACCGACCTTCTCAACTTTTAAATATTGGACTAAATCGCCTGCAGTAGTTTCACTTTCATTAGGAAATAATACAGGCATCATTAGTTGTGCAATTCTTTCGCGCGGGGTCAATGCATTAAATGTAAAATCAACCCACTGGTTCATTTTAGATTTATCAACATTACGATAAAGCGTAGGCTCTTTTGCTTCACCCAGCTCTATCGAAAAAACGACAAATAAAAGTAAAGAAATTATATAATTGCATTTAGATAACATGATAAATTATTTTGAAGATAATTGCATTTTATATTAGATACTATGCTTATTTTCTCAGGATATTTCAATATTTATAGTTAATAAATCGAATACATTCTTGACTCGTCGGTTGAGTCGATTTCTATATTTTTCTCGCCTTGTTCTCTGACATAATTGAGCATTCTCGTACCATAACGAATATCGTCTTTGGCTAACACTTCAGCCCGTTTAAACGATTCCATATAATCGCCACCATTAGCCAAATAATCTAAAGTCGCTATCACATAATATTTATTCTTTTTGATTTCTTTTCCATTAAGTGTTGCCGACTTTATCTTATAATCTTTACCATATACAATTTTTACGCCTTTGCACACGGCGTCGCCTCCGCGTCTTGCCATCACGCTAAACCCTTCTAATAAGTCAGAACCCTTTATCTTCAATATCCATACAGCATTATCAAAAGGAAATAAAGATCCGATTTCGCCTTCGGTTACTACACCTTTCTTTATCGACCCTCTAATTCCTCCTTTGTTCATTACCGATAAATCAATTTTACCTTTATATATAATAGGTGCTATCTCCATCGCTACATCTCCAACCCAGTTAATGATTCTTACTCGGCTGCCAATACCTAAGTCTTGCTTAGCATACGCGATAGGATTATTCATCAATGAATCTACAACGTGCTTATAGGGTGCAATAAAGTTAACTAAATTATTATCAACATTATAATCAAAGTTCTTTTCTATCACTAATAATTTCGATTCTGCTTCAAAATCGTCTAAATCAATATCTATAATGCCTACAGTTCTTCCATGGTGTCCAGCTTGGCAGATCAGAATCTCTTTATTATCGGCATTTCGCACTTTATAAGCTACGCTTTTACTATCAGCCGGATTTATAGAGGTGTGTGAATGACCTCCTATTACAAGATCTATATTATGACTTCGCTTAACTAACTCGGTATCTGTAACCTTGTTTTTATCAATATTGCTATATCCTATATGCGAAATTACGACAACGTAGTCGGCCATCTTATTTCCTTTAAGTAATGTAGCTAAAGAATCGGCAACGACAAATGCATCTCGATACACTAATCCATTGTATTTGTAATCTTGAATAATTCCATTCGGATCAATATTTATTCCTAAGAAAGCAATTTTCTTCCCATTATATTCTTTTATCTCATACTCTTTAAATAAGTTTCTTAGCTTAGAATTTTCCAAGCAGTAATTAGATGACAATTTTACAGCTTTTAGCTTTCTATAAAAAGTAGATATACTATCAATACCATTGTCAAACTCATGATTACCAAGTATCTGCATATCATATTTTAAACTATCCATCAACGAAAATTCTACTTTGCCACCAAAGAGAGTATAATATAATGAACCTTGTACGGCGTCGCCTGCATCAATCAAAAGGACATTCTCATTATGGCTTCTGACACTATCTATTAACGTCTTACGTCGCAATATTCCACCTTTTCCTTCATAGTCCGGGTCAATCTGGCTGTGCGTATCATTTGTGTGGATAATTACTAAATGGTCTTCAGCGCTTACCAAAACTGATGAAAGCACTAGTAATGCTATTAAAATTAGTTTTTGCATGATTGAGAAATATTAAAAATATTCTACGAAAATACTAATAATGAAATCAGAAACCAAATTTTAAAATGGTTTTAAATAAAAAAGGCTCCAAAATTTCACAATTTCGAAACCCCATAGTGCTTAAATCTTAGTTGCATCACATTATATTCAAAATTTTCAATATAATCTAATAGTGTCTTTTTAATCGGATTAGACTTTATATCATATATTAGTAACAATAATAATTTCAATAATAATAAAGTCATATTGCAGACTTTCCTAAGGCACAACGCTTATTGTTATTTCGATACAAAAATAGATAGTAAAAAAACATTAGAGTGTGTCATAAAATAAAAAAATGTTCAAAAATACAATAATTTAATATGGTTAATCATCATTATTAGTTTGTTGGTCTATATTTTAAAAACACACAGATTGAATATTCTGCTGATATATAGCTATTTATAAGTTTACATAGTCTATATTTTTACAAATTGTATAATTTCAACAGCTAAATTATCATTTTATTACTACTTCTATATTCCTTAGGGGTACATCTAAAATTTTTGATAAATGCTCGTCTGAATGTAGTAAGCGAATTGAAGCCCGACATCTCGGCTATTATCTCAAGACTAGCATTAACATCTTCTAATAATAATTTGGAAGCATATTCGAGCCTATATTCATTTACATAGTCACAGAATGTCGTAGAAAGTATATTATTAAGATATGTGCTTATGTAGGTTCTATTAGTATTTAATAATTTAGCTAAATCAGATAATGTCAATGTTGCATTTAGGTAAATTTTATCTTTTTCAAAAAGCTCCTTCAGACTTGATTCAAAATTACAATGTTGAAATATTTGATCAATAGAGTCATCGGCACACTTCCCCCCTACTTCCTCATCTCCATTTTCGTCAATAGAATGAATATAATCATTATCTACTATTTTTTTAATCCCATTCTGCTGTTTATAAATAAAATAGCACACAATAAGCCATAATAGAGGCACCATAAAATGAAACAAAAGTTCAATTTCCGGACTAAAAATAAAACACTTTGCCAGCCAAGACAAATAAAAGAGCATAAACGAAAAAAGAATCGACCATAGCCATGCAATGCTCAAATATTGTGCATCAGAATATCGATTTTTAAGCCATTTATGATAATGAGGTATTTTGTAGACCAATACGCTCCAAATTATTAAAGTAAAAAAGATACTTGTGATGAATAATGTTTCAAAATTGTTTTTATGTGGATTTAATAAAAACAATATTATAATGACAATAAACGGGCTCAAAATACATAAAATATTCCGTAATTTGACCCAGCCCGGGCTTACTAATTCTATTAAAAAAGCTGTACTTAAAGGCACTGCTAATAGATCAATTAGCTTCAGGAAGTCTTCAAATTGAGGCGAAAGGCTCACATCATACGATATCAGAACAAGATTTTTAAGGCCAAGCAAGAACCAATATCCCAGAACTACTCCTAAAATTTTGCGTACACGATCTTTCGTTATAAATAAAAAATATAACGATGCAATCATAAGATACATAAACGACGTACCCTTAGCAAAAATTATTACATTAGATAAATTCACTATTAGCTTCAATATTTAGCAAAGATATAAAGAATTGTTCAAAATAAATCTATATATAATATTTATATGATA